>CAJUEK010000038.1:14577-24334 GCA_910585445.1 uncultured Bacteroidales bacterium
ATTTCTTCGGACAGGGAGACGGCTTTCCGATAATCGGAAACATCCCAGGCTGGAAACTGCTCCTGGCCTTTGTCATGGGATGCCTGATGATTCCGTGCGGTCCGAAGATGGACATACGCGGATGGGGCGAGATGAACTCCTTCAACGGCCCTAACTGGTCTCTCACATGGGAATATGCGGCAAACATTCTTTATGCCCTTGTCCTTAGAAGGCTTCCTAAGGCTATACTTGGAGTCCTGACTGCAGCTGCCGCATTCTGCACGCTTGACCTGTGCCTGAATTGGAATGTTTTCGGCCTGCTTACAGAAGGACGTGTCGCAAGTGCATCCGCCTACACCGTGATAGGCGGATGGAGCATTACCCCCGAACAGATGTATATCGGATTCACAAGGCTCGCATATCCTTTCCTGAGCGGACTTCTCTTGTCACGCATCGGCAAATCCATCACAGTCAAAGGCGCATTCTGGTGGTGCTCACTGATTCTTGCCGCCATATTCTCAATTCCGTGCATAGGAGGCGAAGGCAATGTCGCTAACGGCATCTATAATGCCGCGTGCATCCTGGTCCTCTTCCCTGTCGTTGTCGCCATGGGAGCAGGAAGCAGGATCAAGGGAGAAAAAAGCACAAGAATCTGCACTTTCCTCGGAGAATTGTCATATCCGCTCTACATCACGCACTACCCTGTCATGTATGTACAGATGAACTGGGCGTGGTCACATCCGGATGCTCCGGCCTATGCCCACATCACGGTAGCGGCGGGAAGCATCATATTGTCAATAGGCATTGCATACGCCTGCCTGAAATTGTACGATATGCCGGTCCGCAAATATCTCACAGAGCGCTGGCTGAAAAACAAGAGGTAATGGAAGGAGTTCACCATATAGGCCTGTTCGTGAAAGAACTCGAGCAGGCCAAAAAACTCTGGTGCACCTATTCTATCCTGAAGCCTAAAGTTCCGCGACTTCCTGCACGGACAGTCCTGTCATCTCACTTATCTGCCGGAATTGCATTCCGGCATTTTTCATTGCAAGAGCCATCTTGCGGATTCCCTTTGCCTCTCCTTTGATTTCTCCTTCTTCCATCCCCGCAGCAAACCCTTCTTCGCGGCCGTTCTTGAATTCCTGCCGCTTACCGTATAAGATATCCAATTCGTTTATCATGTTTGCTTCAAATCTAAGTCTATGCTCCTTTGTGAGTGCCGCATATTCACATGCACCGGCCAACTGGCTGACAAATGTCCTATTCTTGATTGCATCCGGAATGACATCGGCATTTCCTCCGTTTATGAACCAATAGAACAGGTAATCCTGCTCAGAACTGCATTCGTCAAGTGTCTTTGCGAATCGCGCCAACTCTGCAAAGGTAATAGAAATTGTCATAGGTGCAACTTCTTTTGTACGGATTTCCATAAATTCATAATGTGACACCACACAGTCCGTATCCCATTGTCTTTCATCATGATGCCTGAGCTTATGGTTCAAAATGCTCACCACATATACAGGATGAAGGTCCGCATAATCCTCCCCTTGCCCAAGCTGCAGATGGAACGTCCCCGCGCCATAGAACACAACACGCTTGAAAAAATCATTATAAGGCCTGTTCTGCACCTCCACAATGAATTGGGAGCCGTCATCACCCCTGCATATGAGGTCAAGCACCGTTTTCTTCGACACAATCGTGTCCTGACACTGTTCCCGGTCACAATACTCCACGATATCCTTGACAATCACCCCTTCCGGAAGCAGGTTATTAAGCAGCCTGATCAGCAGCGGCTTGTTGGCCCTGTCGGCAAACACAGCCTTGAAGCCGGCATCCGTCGTAAGCGGAACGTAACGTTTCTGATAAATTCCCATATTATTATCTTCCAAATGTTTACGGATGCAAAATTCGGGATTGCCATCCGCGTAACGAAAAAGTACACGGATATTTGTAAAAATCGGCACTACACTAATGCCAAATGCCATTTTATGTTCAGAAATTTGTTTGATTTTTTAATAAATGCAGACAAATTTCTCCTGTTTCCACTGCCTGTACAATATAAAATCTTAACTTTGCCTGACTTACAGGGGCCGGAAAAGGCTGGCATATTATGAAACAGGATATTATGGAACATAAATTAAGCGACAAATCAGTTTGCGCCGTAATCGGACACGGCAGCTGGGCCACGGCAATCGTAAGCCTTCTGGCCGGGAACGAAAAAGAAGTATGGTGGTATATCAAGAATCCTGAAGTGCTCGGAACTCTTGTTTCTGAAGGCCGGAATCCCAAATATCTGAATGACCTCGAATTTGACATGAGCAGGATACGTCCAAGCGGTGACATTGATGAAGTCGTTTCAAATGCCGACATAATCATAATGGCAGCCCCGTCAGCCTACCTGAAAGATTTTCTTGAAGGAATGACCGTCCCTCTAAAAGACAAATTCATAGTCTCGGCCATAAAAGGCATAATCCCCGGCGACTACAAGACCGCAGTTGAATATATCCACGACCGATACGGTCTCACATACAGGCAAATCGGCATCATATCAGGCCCGTCACATGCGGAAGAAGTGTCACGGAGAAAACTGTCATACTTGACCATAGTATGCACTGATTCAGATAATTCCGCCATAATCGGAAACAAGATTTCCACTGACTATATAAAACTGAGCTACTCGACCGACCTGTACGGGGTAGAATATGCGGCCATACTGAAAAACATCTACGCCCTTTCGGTAGGCTTGGCTGTCGGCCTGGGCTATGGTGACAATTTCCTTGCTGTCCTTATATCAAATTGCGCGAAAGAAATGACAAGATTCCTGTCGGAAAGCTATCCTGACGCACGGGACACTATGAACTCGGCCTATCTCGGAGACCTGCTTGTGACATGCTACTCCAGCTACAGCCGGAACCGCCGCCTGGGCCTTCTGATAGGACGCGGCCACACAGTCAAAAGCGCGCTGAACGAGATGACAATGGTAGCGGAGGGCTATTTTGCCAGCGATTGCATAAGGCACATCAACTTCAGGCACAAGATAGACATGCCGATAGCCGACATGGTATATGAAGTCCTGTACAAAAAGGCATCTGCAAGGAAAAAAATGAAAGAACTGGAAAATCTGCTGTAATCATTTTCCCGGTCCCGCCAAAAACTGCACCGCCATATCCGTCACCTCATCGCACCTGGCAGAAAAGCCGTGGTCCTCACCTTCTATAAGATGCAGCACGGCATCCTTGTATCCATCCTTGTACCTTTCCGAATAGCTATAAGGAACAATATCGTCAGACATTCCATGAATTATGCAGACAGGCCCGCCATACAGCGCGGCCGTTTCATATATCGGCAATGCCTGGGCCACCTTGACATATTCACGTCCCACACGATGTCCAGACACAGGCACATATTCCGGTATATCATGAGGATCATACCTGACACCGAACATGACTCCGTTCAAAGCATCATCCCTGAGAACCGCAGCAGGAGCCATCAAAACAAGCGACGCGACCTTCTCCGCCCCCAATTCTCCAGCCAGCATGCTTGCGACGACCCCGCCCTGCGAATGCCCCAGCAAAGCGACAGACCCCACAAAATCCAGCGACCTCACATATTCATAAACTTTCGCGGCATCCTCAATCTCATTGGCCACAGTCATATTCCCGAACTCCCCATCGCTCTCCCCATGCCCGTTGAAATCAAACCGGATACTCGCAATCCCCTTCTCCATCAGCTTTTCCGCAATGTCACCAATAACCCGCGACTGCTTGTCAGACATGAATCCATGCATAAGAATAACCATCGGGACAGTCTCCCCTTCCGCCACTCCGGGCCGACAAACAATCCCGGCCAACTTACCGACAGCCCCGTCAATCTCCACCTCAATCACCTCCGGCTCCCTTCCGCATTGCCTGTCCCCGTCATTTTCACGACTAACCGCAAGAAAAGCCAAAGACAACAACACGGCTCCCATAAACCCCGCCTTTTTAGCTGCATCATATAACGTTTTCATCTCTTTAATATTTCATTTGATTGTTATCAGCAGGTCAAAGATACAATGTTTGATAGCAATTCACAACAATTTAACCCTTAAATACTTACACAACTATGAATATGTAACCGGCACACCCGTCAAGACACAAACAATTTATAGCGAGGACATTATGCCCAAGCAGGATTCAAAATAATCCATGAATATAATGTAACCACCCCAAACATGCCTCCATTTCCTGATAAAGAGCAATCTTTCCGGTTCCATATTTGCTTTTTACAGAAAACTGCGTATTTTTGCAAAAGTTTGAAGCAATTCACAATAAGGATTATTCCGTTGTGCAAACATTTAAAGCGGGGCCTCTTGGTCTCGCTTTCTATTTGGTTCTTTTACACAATGGCGCAAGAAGTCTCGTTTAAAATTTAATTGACAATCAATCACTTACTATTACCGACACCAACATTGCATTCTATTGCAGACATTATTATTTGATTTTCACACGAGATTTCTCTAAATTTACAAGCAAACTGCATAAGTATAACAGAACACATTTTACATCATGAAAAATATCCTCGGCCTTGATCTTGGAACCACATCTATAGGTTGGGCATTTGTAAAAGAAGCTGAAACGTCAGAAGAAAAGTCATCCATCGTCAAGATAGGAGTCAGAGTCAACCCGCTTACAGTCGATGAGCAGGCAAATTTCAATAAAGGAAAGCCTATCACCACCAATGCAGAACGCACACTCAAACGTGGAGCCAGAAGAAACCTGCAACGCTACAAACTGCGTAGAGCATACCTTATAAACGAACTAAAGAATGCAGGCCTGATAAGTGACACGGCAATTCTTTCGGAACAAGGCCCGGGAAGCACATTTGAAACCCTAAGACTGAGGGCACAATCGGCTACAGACGAGGTTTCTCTTGAAGAATTTGCACGCATCCTCTTGATGATAAACAAAAAGCGGGGATATAAGAGCAGCCGCAAAGTGAATAATGATGAAGACGGGCAGTTCATAGACGGAATGACGGTTGCGAAAGCCCTATATGAAAACGGCCTAACTCCCGGACAATATGTATATCAACTCATCAAGTCCGGGAAGAAGTATATTCCGGATTTCTACAGGTCAGACTTGCAGGCCGAATTTGACAAAGTATGGAACTGCCAGAAAAAGTTTTATCCTGAAATATTCACTGACGCTCTGAAAAGCGAGCTGGAAGGCAAGAACGAGAAACAGACATGGGCAATATGTGAAAAGCATTTCCGGATAAACGGAATAAGCCGCACGACCAAAGGAGAGGAACTCAAGAAAGAAAATTATTTCTGGAGGGCAAAAGCCGTTGAGGAACAGATGGATCTTGAATCCCTGGCCGTAGTCTTTCAGAAGATAAACTCCCAGATAAACGGTTCAAGCGGATATCTCGGAGCAATCAGCGACCGCAGCAAAGAATTGTATTTCAACAATCAGACTGTGGGCCAATATCTTGCTCAAAAGATAAGCGGAGATTCTCATTTCAGCCTGAAGAACACGGTCTTCTACAGGCAGGACTATATGGACGAGTTCGAAAGAATCTGGTCTGTGCAAGCGAAGCATCATCCGGAACTTACGGATGAGCTTAAAAAACGTGTACGGGACATCATCATATTTTACCAGCGCCCTCTCAAAAGTCAGAAAGGGCTTGTAAGCATATGTGAACTTGAAGGACGTGAGATTGAGGTCACCTGTGACGGAAAGACAAAGAAAAAGCTGGTCGGCCCGAAAGTCTGTCCAAAATCTTCTCCACTGTTCCAGGAGTTCAAGATTTGGCAGGTGCTCAACAACCTTACAGCTAACAAGAGATATCTGTCACAAGAGGAGAAAGAACGTCTGTTTGACAGGCTTTGTACATGCGACAAACTTTCCAAAGCAGAAATCATCAAATGCCTTTCTCCGGAAAAATCCGTCAGGGAACGCAGTCAGGATTCATTGTTTGCCCCTGAGGAGATATACGAGGATGAAGTTCTCGTGCGCCTTGAAAACAAGAAAAAGGAAATCGTCCTGAATTATAAGGAGATTGACGGGAACAGGACAATGGCTGCATTATTCAGGGCATACGCGAAAATCATCATGTTGACCGGGCACGATGAATATGACTTCAGCAAAATGCCTTTTTCAAAAGCAGCAGGCATCATTTCAGATATATTTGCAGGTCTTGGCTACAGGACTGATTTCCTGCATTTTGACTCTTCGCTTGAGGGCAAGGCATTTGAAGAGCAGGCGTCATACAGGCTGTGGCACCTCCTGTACTCATACGAGGGTGACAAATCCGTTTCCGGGAATGAAAAGCTTATTTCCAAGATATCTGAAATCACAGGCTTTGAACCGGAATATGCAAAAGTTCTTGCAAATGTCACCTTTGCGCCAGACTATGGCAGCCTAAGCACAAAGGCAATGAGGAGAATACTTACTTTTATGAAAGAGGGCAATGAGTATAGTCTTGCATGTGCATATGCCGGGTATAATCATTCAAAGAATTCATTGACCAAGGAGCAGATTGAATCGAAAATACTCAAAGAGCATCTCGAAATATTGCCGAAGAACAGCCTGCGGAATCCTGTGGTCGAAAAGATTCTGAATCAGATGGTCAACGTTGTCAATGCGGTGATTGATGAATACGGCAGGCCGGACGAGATAAGGATAGAGCTTGCCCGCGAACTGAAGAAAAGTGCTGCAGAACGTGAGGAGCTGAGCAAGGCTGTAAATGATGCTGACAAAAAGCATAAAGCAATAAAAGAAATGTTGCAGAAAGACTTCGGTATTGCCAGTCCGAGCAGGAATGATGTCATCAGATACAGGCTTTACGAGGAGCTGAAGGATAACGGATACAAGTCATTGTATTCAGACACTTATATTCCGCGTGAAAAAATCTTTTCCAAAGAATTTGACATAGAACATATTATACCTCAGTCACGGCTTTTCGATGATTCATTCTCCAATAAGACGCTGGAGGCCAGGCAGGTGAACTTAGACAAGGGAAATGCCACTGCATACGATTATGTGAACAACAAATATGGGGAGACTGAAGTTGAGAAATACGTAGCCCGCGTAGAGCAATTGTATAAAGCTGGCGGTATCAGCAAAGCCAAGCGGAACAAGCTGCTGATGCAAATGGCGGATATCCCTTCAGACTTCATTGCACGCGACCTCCGCGATTCTCAGTATATTGCACGTAAGGCCAAGTCCATGCTGAAGGAAATTGCAAGGCATGTCGTTTCCACTACCGGCTCTGTTACAGACAGGTTGAGGGAAGACTGGCAGCTTGTCGATGTCATGAAAGAACTTAACTGGGACAAATATGACAGGCTCGGCCTTACTGAAATTGTTCAGGACCATGACGGAAGGAGAATAAAGAAAATCAAGGATTGGACAAAGAGGAATGACCATAGGCACCATGCAATGGATGCCTTGACGATAGCATTCACCAAGCTTTCGTACATCCAATATCTGAACAACTTGAATGCCAGAATCCAGAAAGAAGCAGGCAAGGAATATATGGCGGACTTGTCGCAGTACAGCGTACTGGACATACATAAGTCCGACCGCACCGATGTCATCATGGCCATTGAGCGTACGCAACTTTATCGTGACAAGGTCGGGGGCAGATTGCGTTTCATGCCTCCGATGCCGCTTGACGAATTCCGCAGAGAGGCACGCAGGCATCTTGAAAATACCCTTGTGTCAATTAAGGCGAAGAATAAGGTTGTCACGAGAAATGTAAACCGCACAAAGTGCATTGGAGGCACACGACAGAAAGTCCAGCTTACGCCAAGAGGACAGCTGCATAATGAGACAGTTTATGGCCAGATTCAGAGATATGCCACCAAGTTGGAAAAGGTCGGTCCGACATTTACTTCCGACAAAATTTCAAAAGTAGCCAGCCCGACATACCGCACGGCACTTATGGAACGTCTGAAACAGTTCGGAGGCGACCCGAAGAAGGCATTTTCCGGAAAGAACAGCATTGACAAGTCTCCAGTCTATGTTGACGCGATGCATACGCGGACGGTTCCGGAGAAGGTCGCCTTGCTGTCTATGGAGAAGATGTTTACGGTGAGGAAAAGTATTTCATATGATAATTTTGGCAAATCCGGAAATAAGAAATTAAATAAAGAAGAGGTTATTAAAAAATTGCACTCTATTATTGATGTTAAAATAAGAGAGTTGATGATTAAGAGATTCGAAGAATCTGGTTTTGATGCCCAAATTGCTTTTAGTAACCTTGATGAAAATCCAATATGGTTAAATAAAGAAAAAGGAATTAAGGTTAAAAGTGTAAAAATCAAGGGTGTAAATTGTGCAATACCTATTCATGATAAACGTAATAATATCGGGCAAATATTGTATGATGATTGTGGAGATATGATACCGACTGATTATGTGCAGACTGGAGGGAATCATCATGTCGCTATATTCCGTGATGCTGAAGGCAATCTTCAGGAACAGATTGTGTCTTTCTATGATGCTGTTGCACGTATCACACTCGGGATTCCGGTCATAGATAGGGAATATAAAAAGGATGAGGGCTGGGAGTTTCTGTTCACTATGAAACAAAATGAGTATTTCGTATTCCCTAATCCGGAGACTGGTTTTGACCCAAATGAGTATGATCTGCTGAATCCTGACAATTATGCTGTTATCAGTCCTAATTTGTTTAGGGTGCAGAAGTTGGCGACGAAGAACTATTGTTTTAGGCATCATTTAGAAACCAATGTTGACGAAAAGAATGAACTAAGACATATTGCATGGGAACGCATCCAAAATACGAATGGTTTACGTGGAATCGTCAAAGTCCGCATAAACCACATCGGGCAGATTGTCCAGACAGGAGAATACTAACTTAAAGATTTTGTGTCATGATCAAGCGCACCTTGTATTTCGGCAATCCGGCCTACCTGTCCCTGAAACTGGGACAGCTTGTGATACGCCTGCCGGAGCAGTCTCAGGCACACGTCCACGCTATGAGCAACCAGGAAAGCCATAACGATGGAGAAGGAACCACATCGGCAGAATGCATGAAAAAGCCGGCAAAGACAGTTCCTATCGAAGACATAGGCATGATCATACTTGACCATCGGCAGATAACGCTTACACAAGGCCTGATGGAGACACTTATAGATAACAATTGCGCTATAGTGACATGCGGAAGCAATCACCTTCCGGTCGGGCTTATGCTGCCGCTATATTGCAACACCATACAGAACGAACGTTTCAGGCAGCAGCTGGACTCCTCACTACCGCTTAAGAAACAATTGTGGCAACAGACCATCCAGGCCAAGATACACAATCAGGCCGCCGTGCTCAGACACACCACAGGAGAAATCCACAATAACATGAATGTATGGGAAGGACAGGTCAGAAGCGGTGATACTGAGAATATGGAAGCACGCGCAGCCGCTTATTATTGGAAAACCATATTTCCAGGGCATCCGGAATTCATTAGGGGACAATTCGAGGATTTCCCGAACAACATGCTCAATTACGGCTATGCCATACTCAGGGCAATAATAGCCCGTGCACTTGTCGGCAGCGGTCTGTTGCCCACACTCGGGATTCATCATCATAACAGATACAACGCATACTGCCTTGCGGACGACATTATGGAACCATATCGTCCATACATTGACAAACTTGTATATGAAATCGTGTCTTCAGAAGGTCCGCAGGAGCTGACAAAAGAAGTCAAGACCAAATTATTGTAAGCCTCCGAAGAAATGCATATTGTAGCCGGGATTGATCCTGGCTACTTTTGC
>CAJUEK010000039.1 GCA_910585445.1 uncultured Bacteroidales bacterium
TCTATGAATATGAATTGTACCTACAAGACAATGCTAATATGAAAGTCTCTTGGGAGGACTTTAACAAGAGAAAGAAAGAGGATACAATTGAACACATATACCCACAATCACCTAATGATATTTATTGGAAAAATCGTTTTGGGCATCTTAAACCTTCAGAAAAACGTCAGTATTTGAATTCTTTGGGAAATCTATTACTATTAAATCGTTCTAAAAATTCAAAGTTGCAGAATTACGATTTTGACAAAAAGAAATGTCTGCTAAACAAAGACGGAAAAGAAATAGGATACTATAATGGCTCGTATAGTGAAATTGAAGTTTCTAAACATAAAGAATGGACTCCAGATGAAATAAAGAAGCGTGGTTTGTTGATGCTGCAATTTATGGAGGAACGGTGGAAATTTAGTTTTGATAATTGGAATATATCAAAAGAGGATATTCTATTTCCTTAACTGACAATTATTGATAATTATTGGGGTGGACATTTGCTGTTTCCACCCCAATATCATATATTTGCACCACGAGCTATTGCTTTGAAGCAAAATGAGGAAGAACGCAGCAAATGTCACAGTTGCCAAGTCATTACCTCAAAATTGGGTAATTCTCTCAAAGTCCTTTGTATAAGGAACTAACAAAGGTATTCCAAAGTTACGAAAAAATTGTGATATTGTATAAATCCTAAATTTTATTTTCTGAAATGGTTGGTAGATTTTCGAGGTCTCCCCGTATAAGAGAAAAATTTCCTAAAAAACTACCATGCCTATAATCAGAATGTCAAACAGTCATAAGTTTCTAGAATTTCTTCCTGTCTCAGACCGAATAGAAAGAAATGACATTAAGAGTGGGGAAGCGAAAAATTTTACTGAAGTTGCTTGGGATGGGGATAAATTAAACAAAAGATCGCAATTTTATTCTGGTTCTTCAACCGCTGAGGGGACGATTACACTTACTTAGTCTATTGGAGAGATAAGAATGGTCATAATGAGAATTATGATATAACTTACGAAATAGATAAAAATGGATATATATCAAAAATTACAAGGAATGGCGTTTCATTAACTATGACATGGTAATAATATCTAAAGTACACATAACAAATTGACTGATTTCTTGCTATCCATAATTCAAAAAAAATCGAGTGAAACATAAACTTATATATCCAATTATATGAAGTATAACAGGTCTCTCAAAATAGAATTGGGCAAACCGGATAGATGACATCAGGGCTTTCTGAGCATCAGATTTGGCATGCATAGTGCATCACTATCATAAAGTTATCGCAATGAAATATTGCTTGATAAAAACGGAATCGTTATTTTTGCAAAGAATGGAGGATGCTTTATGAAATTGATTGAGGACAACAGTCAGAAGATTTTCGCTTTATGCAAGAAGCATAAGGTGGGGAAATTGTTTGTCTTTGGCTCCATCCTTACTGACCGTTTCAATGAGGGCAGTGATGTGGATATGGTTGTGGATTTTGATAAAGTGACTCTGGAAGATTATGCGGATAATTATTTTGACCTCAAATTCTCATTGGAAGACATATTTGGCAGAGAGGTTGACCTGTTGGAAGATAAAGCGATCCGCAATCCTATTTTGAGAAGAAACATTGACAATTCTAAAGTCTTGGTCTATGGATGAGTACATTGAGAAGCATCTGATTGACATACTGAATGCTGCAACAGAGGTGGAAAGCTATTTTGCTGACACTCCTAAACGATTCCAAGATTTCCAGAATGACATGCTCAGGCAGAGGGCTATTGAAAGGAATGTTGAAATTATGGGAGAAGCCATCAATAGAATCCTGAAACATGATCCGGATTTCTCTCTACCAAATTCACGAGCTATCATCGCCACAAGGAACAGAGTAATTCATGGCTATGACAGTGTCACTATTGAATTTATCTGGAGCTTGGTCATAAGGCATATTCCAGCATTGAGAAATGATGTGGAAGCATTGCTCTCTGATAACAAATAAGACATTTTCAGGTAGCGGACATCACGTTGCCATTTTATAGATTTTTAGTTCTTTTGTTTATTGAAAAGGGGCTTGTTTCTTGATATAAAGCAATGATTTGCAGATTATTGTCAAGATCTCTGCAATCTGCTCGGTTTCAGAATTGAGAGAGTGACCGACACAATGGGCCGTATGCACAGCGACGCCCAGTTCGCAGGTTCCTCATCAGTTCCGGCACACGTTGAGATGATGGGCTTCCTCGGCATCGGCAACAACCCTATGGTGGGCTGCACCGTAGCTTGCGCCGTTGACGTTGCTCAGGCATTGAACAAGTAGTCAACTGACACTTAATATCTTTTGGAGACACCCTTTCTGGGTGTCTCTTTTTGTTGGTTAACTGGCCTTTGATTCCGTCAATCATGTGAGCTCCGTCATATGTGGAGCGAGATTCTTGTGGGCAGATAGTGCAGCGTACTTAGAGCAGCTCACTTGCGTATTTTCCGGCCGTAAAGCCACTTGCGCTTTAACCGAGACTTTGATGATGAAATTTTACCCTCTGCCTGTAAATGGGCAACCTGACAAGAACGGCATTCGTCATGCTGGATTGATTTGAATTGTTTTGTAAATCAGAAAATCAAGTCTTCCGGAGCAAATTCCTTTTCTGATATAAACATAATATTATATACCGGGGCATAGGTAATATTATTCTTTGTCTTTATCTCTCTTTCATCTGAAAGGACCAAGGCGGATGATATGTGATAATCCGGCACTTTCATGAAATTGTCCAGCGCACTATGCTTTGTGTAGTCTTTCCCGGATTTGACTTCTATGGGAAGCACACTGACAGTATCGTGAGCGTCTATAAGGAAATCAACTTCTCCTTTTGTTCTGTTGTCATAGTAGAACAGTTTATGACCATGGGAACGAAGTTCCTGCGCTACTGCATTTTCATACACGGAGCCAAGGTTGATGCTTCTTTCATTGTCAAGGACAGGCCTGACATTATTCCCGTACAATACGCCTGTCAACATACCTACATCATTCATGTATAATTTGAGAAGGTTCTTTGTCTCTGTTTCTGCCAATGGATATTTTGGATTTGATATGGCATGTGCTGCATGAGTGATTCCCGATGTAATCAAATACTCAAACTCCTCCTCATATTTGCTGTACCTGTCACCTTTTTTCCCTTGAATGTCTTTTGCCACAATTCTTTTCTTCTGCTTCTCCATCTGTGACGGTATCATCTCATATATTCTTCTGATATGCAGTTTCTTCTGACTGCCCTCTTCATATTTGGATGCATCAGCTGCATACATGACACGGATTGAGTTCTGGACATCACGTACCTTCATGATATTATGAGTGGCAAGGTATGTGCTGACAGCATCCGGCATACCTCCCACAAGCAGATACTTACGGAAAAGATCTATCATCATGTCGTGCTGCTGTTGAGAAAGAGTTTCCTTTTTTTCAAATTTCTCTTTCAAGGACGCTATGGCGTCAAAGCCAAAACCATTTGCTATAAGAAATTCCTCGAAATCCAGCTGGAACATTTGCTTCACGATAACGCTGCCTACTGGAATGGAGGTTGTGGACTTCAGTGTTACTCCCAGCAGACTTCCGGATGCGATGAAACGGTATCTCCTGTCTTCACGAAGGAATTTGAGCATCGTCAGATACTGAGGGTATTCCTGTACTTCATCGAGAAAAACAAGTGTGTCATCATAGGCATTAAGCTGCTGTCCGGCAACCATTCCAAGAGCCAGATAAAGATCCTCTTTCTTATGGATATTCTCAAAAATCCTGTCTCCCTCCTTGTCCTGAGCGAAATTAATCTCAATGAAATTCTTGTATATCCTCTTTCCGACTTCACGGATAATATATGACTTACCTATTTGGCGTGCACCGTCCAGAAGCAGAATCTTATCAGAATCGGACTTCAGGTGCTCTTCAATATAACTGTCAATCTTTCTATATAGCATACACTTTTCAAATAAATTCGAGTTCAAATAAATACACTTTTCAATATTTATTTCAATTACAAATATACACTTTTCAAATTCAATGGCATCTAAAAACAGAAAATAAAACAGTTTTATGCAACTAATACTGATTTTTGGGCGGAAGTGCAAGGTGGCAAAGTGGCGAATTTGCAGGGGACCCAATAAAATGCGCTTCATCGCCATTCAAACCGCCCACGCACCACTCGCGTAGTTCCCTACGGCCATGCCCACACCCCGCCAACCAACAATCGGCCACCAACCAATAAGGAAAGGTAGCCGATTGAAGAAAGTGGTGCAGTTTGGGAAAACAGCTCGTCATTAGTGTCAGAAAGTGGACGTAGTATCTGAAAAAGTGCTACGTACCTGAATGGGGCCTCACTCCATGGCAAAGTGCTCATTACTCCCTGAAACAGTCATATGACGGCTCGGGGCCCATCACGTGGAGCAGCTCGTCGCTCTTCTCGGCCAGGAGGAATTCAACTCAAGGCTTGACAGTACTTTCGTGATATCAAGGGAAAGCGTATTCGGCGGAGGAAAGACGATTGATGCGTTCTCCGGGCTTCACTCCTATTATAATCATGGCAACCAGCCGAATCTTCATATAACAGGAATGTTCAATTTTTCCGGCAAGCCTTGGCTTTCCCAGAAATGGATGAGGACAATATGCAATGAGTTTTACGGTACTGAAGGCATCCATGGCTACGGCTATGGGCAGGATGAGGATCAGGGCCAGCTCGGGGCATGGTACGTCATGGCTGCGATGGTACTGTTCGATGTAAAGGGACTTACGGCTCCGAACCGTCTCTCCAGATAGTCAGCCCTCTGTTTGACAAGATAACAGTCAGATTGAACAGGGACTATTTCCCGGGGAAGGAGTTTGTCATAAAGACGAACGGAAATTCCATAGACAATATATATGTCTCCCGGGCGAGGCTCAATGGGGAGGAACTTCGCTCCCGGCAATTGCCATGGGCTTCTCTTGCCGGCGGGGGATTGCTTGAGCTTGACATGGCGGCTGTTCCGGACGAATCTCAGGACAAGTAGGGTATTCCGGATTTTCGCATTATTTTTGCAGGATTATATTTCCTCCTGTACGCCATGTATGGGAGAAAATCATTAAAAATGTTAGAATCATGTTGAAAATCGGAGACCAGATGCCGGAGTTTGAGGTCGTGGACCAGGACGGCAACAAAGTAAGTTCAAAAGACCTGAAAGGAAAGAAGACAATAGTTTATTTCTATCCGAAGGACAATACGCCAGGCTGTACGGCGGAAGCATGCAACCTCAGGGACAATCATGAGGCCCTTGCCGCAAAAGGGTACAATGTGGTAGGAGTCAGCAAGGACAGCGCGGCTTCCCACAGGAAGTTCATCGAAAAGAACTCGCTTCCGTTCACATTGTTGTCGGACACTTCTGCTGAAATGATACGCAGCTTCGGCGCGTGGGGCGAAAAGAAGATGTGCGGACGCACTTATGAGGGAATCCTGCGCAGGACCTTCATATTTGATGAGAACGGCATCCTCGAAAACATAATAGAGAAGGTTGACACCAAGAATCACACAGCCCAAATTCTTGCCTGATGCTTAAAATGCCGTGTTATGGCCATTGTTTGGAGCCTTGACACGGCATTTTAAAGTTAAAAAGACAACTTTTTTACAAAAATTGAAAAATTTTTACAGAAAAAGTATAGTTTTACACAGTATTTGTATAAGACGTTTCATGACACATTTTAATTATTAGTGATTATGAAACGTCTTAACTTATTTTTCGGAGCTGCGGCTCTCGTTGCTGTCTCTTTGACAGCTTCCCCATCAATCAATGCCCAAGAGAACGGCAACAGAGATGAAAACGGTAAAATCGTCCGTGGCCCTTACGAAACGAACAGGTTCGGCGACAACTGGTTCATCGGAGTCGGAGGTGGCGTAAACGTCTTCTGGAGCGAAGGCTCTGAAGTTGCTGTCGGCCCGAGCATTGATGCCAATATAGGAAAATGGTTTACCCCTTCAATCGGTATGCGAATCGGTTATCAGGGAATCAGCTCAAAAGTGTGGGCAGACCATTCTTCGGTACTCGGTTCCGTTCTGGATGCTGAGAGAAACAAATACCAGCAGAAATTCGGATATATGTACGTGCACGGTGACTTCCTGTGGAACATCTCAAACGCCTTCAGCGGATATAAGGAGACCCGATTCTGGAATTTCGTCCCTTATCTGCACGCAGGTTTCTTCCGTTCGTATGGACTTGACGGAGTTGATTTCGCGGACAATGAATTTGCAGCCGGTGGTGGTCTCATCCACAATCTCCGCCTTACTGACAGGCTCGACCTCGTTGTCGATATGCGTGCTACAGTCGTAAGCGGCAGAGTGAACGGAGGCTCAGGCGTGGCAGTCCTTCCTACTGTTACAATGGGATTTGCAGTTGACCTCGGATGGCCTAACTTCGTGCGCACATCTACAGTAGTGGGAGCTATCGCAGCTGCTGACGCGGACAGGATTTCAGCTCTTGAATCAGCTACCGCCGCACTTGAAGTTGCAAATTCTACACTCCAGGACCAGAACCGCAGCCTTGCTTCTGACAACAAGAAGCTTTCAAAGGAGGTGAACCAGCTCAAGAACCAGCCTAAATACGATCCGGCAGACTTCTATAAGGATATGACTCCTGCAGTCGTTTACTTCAACATCGGTCAGGCAGTCCTTCCTGAGAAGGAGCTCAAGCACCTTGACTTCATTGCCAAGAACATCATCGCCAAAGCTGACAAGCAGTGCAAAATCTACATCACTCTTCAGGGAACAGCTGACAGCAACACCGGTTCAAAGGTGCGCAACCAGCAGCTCAGCAAGGCAAGGGGACAGTATGTATATGACCTTCTTACCGGCAAATACGGCATCTCAAAAGACCGTCTCGTAGTGAAGTCTGACGTGGTGAACGCGAAAGCTGACCCTTCACTCAGCAGAGCAGTGAAAATATCTTTCTAAAAATCAGAAACCGGTAAATCCGGAAACGCAGGGAATGGATGTCAGGCTAAGGCCTGATGTCCACTGCCTGTTGTAATGGACAAAATAAATTTTTATTTGTGTGTTCACAATAATTGTAATACCTTTGCAAATCAGTTCGGAATCAACTTAATTTAAAAGTAATATGAAAACAGTGAAATTCTTTTTGGGAGCATTGGCTCTTTCGGTGGTTTCAATGGCGTTTGCTCCTGCCGCAATGGCTCAGGAGAACGGCAACAGGGACGAGAACGGCAAGATCGTACGTGGACCGTACCTCACCAACAAATTCGGTGACAACTGGTTCATCGGAGTTGCAGGTGGCGTAAACATTTTCGGAGACGGCGGCTATAAGCCAGGTGTTGGCGGCGCCCTTGATGTTAATGTCGGAAAATGGTTCACTCCTTCAGTGGGTGCAAGACTCGGCTACAACGGCCTTACTGGCGCAGAGTGGTCAAACACAGCATCTGTGCTCGGCACTTCACTTGACGCGTCAAAGAACATGTACAAGCAGCAGTTCGGCTTCGCTTATGTTCACGCTGACGTTCTCTGGAACATCTCACACGCTTTCAGCGGCTACAAAGAGACACGTTTCTGGAACTTCATCCCTTATTTCCACTCAGGTTATCATTTGACTTACGGAAAGAAAGACGTTGACTATAGGGATCAGGAGTTTGCAGCAGGTTTCGGTCTCTTGAACAACCTTCGCCTCTGCAAAAGGCTCGACCTTACTCTCGATGTACGTGGCGTCCTGCTCAGTGGCAGACATCATGCGACTGCAGGTGTGGCTGGTTACATCACTACTTCCCTCGGACTTTCAGTAAACCTTGGCAAGACCAACTGGGTACGTGCTTCAAACTGGCACAATCCTGCTGATGAGGACCGTATCGGTGCAGCAGAGGCAAGCGCAGCAGCTCTTGCAGCAGCAAACGCAGCTCTCGCAGCTGACAAGAAGAACCTTACTGACGAGGTTAACGCTCTCAAGGGCGAGAATGCTGACCTTAAGAACAAGCTTAACAATGTTAAGCCAGGTCTTGAGAATGTAGGTCCGGCTGCTTTCTTCTTCGAAATCGGCAAGACTCAGCTTTCTAAGAAGGAGCTTGAGCACCTTGATTTCTACCTCACAAACGTTCTTCCTTACGTGAACGGCAAGAAGGTTACTGTTCTTACAGGCCGTGCTGACAGCAAGACTGGTTCTGCAAGACGCAACAAATACCTCTGCGAGAAGCGTGTAGAGTACTTGAAGAACATCCTCGTTGAGAAATATGGCATCGATGCAAGCAACTTCTCTGTTAAGACAGAGGTTGTGGCTGACGGTGATGCAGCTCTCAGCAGGGCAGCGGTAATCTCTTTCGAGTAATCATCAGCTGACATGAATAATGGGGACGGCCAAAACATTTGGCCGTCCTCTTTTTTTATTGTCATGCCGCAGCTTCTATGCATATTCTTTATATCTTTGCAGCCGGATTGATAAAATGGTAAATTAGCTTATGGGAAGATTGCCTGCAGAGTGGGAGCCTCAAAGCGGAGTGCAGCTTACATGGCCTCATTGCGATACCGAATGGTATGAACTGGACAAGGTCCTCGACTGCTATGTTGACATAGCATACAATATATTGCGTTTCGAACCCCTTATGATTGTGACCCGTGACATTGAGGAATGCCGCTCTGACATAGTGCGCATTGCTTCTGCCAAGGGATATGATATGCCGTGGGACAAGATACGTTTTTATCAGGCGCCCCTGAATGACACTTGGGCGAGGGATCATGGCGGAATCAGCTGCTACGGCGCTTCCGGCGAGAAGTATCTTTATGATTTCGTCTTCAACGGATGGGGACTCAAGTTCGCCTCGGACCTTGACAACCAGATAACCAAGACAATTTTTCACCAGGACGCTTTCAATGATGACGTGATAGGCGTTGACATGCGTCCATATGTGCTTGAGGGAGGCAGCATCGACACTGACGGCTGCGGCACGCTGCTGACCACTACGGAGTGCCTCTGCTCTGTGAACCGCAATGAATATCTTTCCAAGGAAGAGATTGAGGAGGAACTCATGGGGGCTTTCGGGCTGGAGCGCATATTGTGGCTCGACCATGGGACAATTATCGGTGACGATACTGACAGTCATGTGGATATTCTCGCAAGGTTCTGCTCTCAGGATACCATAGCATATATGCAGTGCACGGATGCTGATGACCCTCATTACGGACCGCTTTCTGCCATGGAGGAGCAGCTTCGCGGATTCCGGACGCTTGACGGCAAACCGTACAGGCTTGTGCCTCTTCCGCTGCCTGAGCCGCTGTATCTGGGTGACTACAGGCTGCCTGCGTCATATGCCAATTTCCTCATTGTAAACGGAGGCGTTCTGCTGCCTGGTACAGGCTCGCCGCTTGATGAGGTGGTCCGCATGCGTCTTCAGGAAGTATTCCCGGACAGGGAGGTTGTCGTGATAGACTGCCGTGCGCTTCTTTCCGGACATGGTTCGCTGCATTGTGTGACGATGCAGTTTCCGGAAGGATACATCAGATGACATTTTTAAAGGACAGGATAAAGAAAAAGACATGAATATATTGAAAGTCGGCATGGTGCAGCAGTCCTGCGGGACAGACATTGCTGCCAACATTGAGAAACTCAAATCCAACATAAGAAAGTGCGCCCAGATGGGAGCGAAGCTTGTCGTGCTGCAGGAACTTCACAATTCGGTGTATTTCTGCCAGCATGAGGAGGCGGCCCTCTGTGATCTTGCTGAGCCTATACCAGGACCTTCAACCGAGACATACGGAGCTTTAGCAAAAGAACTCGGAATAGTCATTGTGCTCTCATTGTTTGAGCGCAGGACTGCCGGGATTTATCATAATACCGCAGTCGTGATGGAAAAGGACGGCTCCATTGCCGGAATCTACAGGAAGATGCATATCCCGGATGACCCTTGCTATTACGAAAAATTCTATTTTACGCCGGGAGACCTCGGATTCAAGCCAATTGAGACTTCCGTGGGAACACTCGGAGTGCTTGTGTGCTGGGACCAGTGGTATCCGGAGGCAGCAAGGTGCATGGCCCTCAATGGTGCGCAGATGCTGATTTATCCTACTGCAATCGGTGGAGTCGGAACTGACCCGGAAGAAGAGCAGAAGGTGCAGAGCGATGCATGGCAGCTTGTGCAGAGGGGACATTCGGTGGCCAACGGCCTTCCGGTCATAACGGTCAACCGTACTGGACATGAGGATGACCCTACCGGAAATACGATAGGTCTCCAGTTCTGGGGACGTTCTTTTGCAACAGGCCCGCAGGGAGAGCTGCTTGCGGAGTTCGGAAAAGATGAGGAAGGTGTGAAGGTCGTTGAAATAGACCTTGACAGGACAGAATATGTAAGGCGCGGATGGCCGTTCTTCAGGGACAGGCGCATTGACGCGTATGCGGACACCATATTGAAGAGATACGGCAAATGACGCTGCCGTGCGCTTTCGGGCGTGGACAGGACAACAGTAATCCAGCATAAAACATTTACAGAATGACAAAAATCGGAACAACATTCACAAAGTCGGGCAAGAAAGCCGTTCTCTGCGGCTCCGGAGAGCTCGGAAAGGAAGTCGCCATCGAACTTCAGCGCTATGGAGTGCAGGTCGTTGCACTTGACAAGTATGCCAATGCACCTGCCATGCACATCGCACACTCCAGCCATGTGCTTCCAATGCTTGACGGAGATGCCCTGAAGCAGGTGATTGAACAGGAAAAGCCTGACTTCATCATTCCGGAGATTGAGGCTATCGCAACTGACAAGCTTGTGGAACTTGAGGAGCAGGGATATAATGTCGTTCCGACGGCAAAGGCTACCCGCCTTACCATGAACCGTGAGGGAATACGCCGTCTTGCAGCGGAAACTCTCGGCCTGCCTACTTCTGCCTACCGTTTCGCGTCCACACGTGAAGAGTTTGATGAGGCAGTGGCGCAAATCGGCATTCCTTGTGTCGTGAAGCCTGTGATGAGCTCATCAGGCCATGGCCAGAGCACCGTGCGCACACCTGAAGACATTGACAAGGCATGGCAGATTTCACAGGAAGGAGGCCGCGCAGGCAGCGGAAAGGTCATTGTCGAGGGATTCGTGGATTTTGACTATGAGATTACCTTGCTTACTGTGCGCCATTGTGCCGGAACCACATTCGTCAAGCCTATCGGACACCATCAGGTTGACGGGGATTACCGCGAGTCGTGGCAGCCGCAGGCCATGTCGCCGGTTGCATTGGCCAAGGCAGAGGAAATAGCGAAGGCCGTTACCGATGCTCTCGGAGGATACGGCATCTTCGGTGTGGAGCTTTTCATAAAGGGTGACGAAGTAATATTCAGCGAGGTTTCTCCGCGTCCGCATGATACGGGAATGGTGACAATGATATCCCAGGACCTTTCGGAGTTCGCTCTGCATGCGCGCGCCATCCTCGGTCTTCCGGTGCCGGAAATCAAATTCTACGGAGCGTCTGCATCAAAGGCAATCGTGGTGGAAGGCAATTCGCGCGAATATGAGTTCTGCGACCTGGAGAAAGTTCTTGAGGAACCTGGAGTGCAGATTCGCATTTTCGGCAAGCCTGAGATTATAGACCACAGGAGGCTCGGTGTGCTCCTTGCTACAGCAGATACTGTGGAGGAGGCTCTTGCCAAGGTCGAGAGGGCTTACGCTAAACTTTCAGTGAAAGTGCTTTGATTCCAGTGCCTGCGTTACCATTAGCCAGTGACGCAGGCACTGAAATTTTATTTGAATGAGGCCAATTGGGCCAGGTCATGGTCAATTCGGATTTTATCTATAATGGAGCAGACGACTTTGTACGTTCTGCTCTCTTTCGTATATGAGGCCGGGGTTATGAAATTGACCCTTTGCTGCCTCAGCAATGTCCGTGCTGTCTCTTTCTTGTGAGGCAGCTTGGGATTATATACGGCTATGGAGTGCCCTCCGAACATCTTGACTATTTTCATGCACGGAACGTCGGTTTCACCGTCACCCATATATTTCATATGTGGGAACGGGATTCTCTTGTTTTCTTCAAGCTGGCTTTCGTTCACGAGCTTGTTGTCCCTGATGCTGAGTATTCCCTTGTTGATTTTGAATAGGAACTGTGTCTTTGCGGTATAATCGACCGCCACTCCTGGCCATTCCGCTTCTCCGTGCTTGTTGTACAGGAATGAGCATGCGAATATTCTCTTGAATTCCTTGGCAATCGGTGTGCCCTCTATCATTTCTGCGAGCCCGGATGAGTTTATGTAGTGCTCGACTTTGACGCCGCGCTCCTTGCCGTAGCTGTTGATGAGGCTGAACCATTCGAGGACTCCGTCGAACAGCTCCACTTTCTTTCCGAATTTCTTGAAGTCAGCCTTGCGGAGCTTTATGCCGGCCTTTTTTGCCTCGTCAAACATGAGTTTCATGTAGCTGAGGATATTGCTCGCGTCCTGTCCTGCCGCGATGTCGTCGCTCTCCTGCCAGAATTCCATCGGTTTTTTGCCGATTGCCTGTATGAATCCGAATTCCTGCATATTGCCCGGGGAGAGGGTCCCGTCGAAATCATAGACGAGGGCTACAATCAGTTTTTTTCTCATGTTCTGTTTCATGTTTAATGAAAATTTTGTTCTCACGATTGCCTGTTGCGGCATCATTATGGCTCAGTGTCCGCCGCCGGCAAAAATGTTTGCCACAAATATAGGAATTAATGCGTTTTAATGATTTATTTTGATAAATTTGTGATGCAAAACTATTAGAACTCAACTATATGAAACATTATCTGAAAAGACTTGAGGACGCTGTCAAGGCCAATTGGGACAGACAGGCTCTGTGCAACTACCGGGGCGAGCAGTTCACTTTCGCGGAAATGGCTGGGCATATCGCCAGGCTGCATATCCTGTTTGAGAATGCTGGGCTGAAGAAAGGGATGAAGGTTGCCTTGTGCGCCAAGAATTCCGCACGCTGGGGAATCGCTTTCTTTGCAGTGAATACATATGAGGCTGTCGTGGTTCCGATTCTTGCGGATTTTCATCCGGACAGCATAAATACGCTTGTGGACCATTCCGAGAGCCTTGTGCTTTTTACGGATGCCGACATGTGGAAGAAACTGGACCGTTCTAAGATGCCGAATATAAAGGCAGTCATGGCAGTGGGGGACTTCTCGCTTCTTTACGCCGCCAATGACAACATTGCCGCGGCGGCCGCAGGTCTTGACGATTTGTTTGCAGCGAGATATCCTGACGGGTTCACTCCGGACAAAGTGTCTTATCCTGACGGCAATGACAAGGATCTTGCAATCATAAATTATACTTCCGGTACAACAAGCGCCCCGAAGGGCGTAATGCTCCGCTATGAATGCCTGAGCGCAAATGTTGAGTTCGGCCAGAACTGGCTTCCTTCATATCCTGAGGACAAGATTGTCTCCATGCTGCCGATGGCGCACATGTACGGAATGATGTTCGAGCTGATATATCCTCTATGCGGAGGCTCTTCGGTCTATTATCTCGGAAAGACTCCTACTCCGGCCCTGCTGCTGGGCGCTATGGCTGAGGTCCGTCCTTATCTTGTAATCACAGTTCCTCTTGTGATGGAAAAGATATTCAAGAGCAAGGTCCAGCCTGTCCTCAACAAGCCTGTGATGAAGGTCCTTACTTCAATACCTGGAATCAACAGGATAATTTTCAATAAGATACGCAAGACTCTGATTGATGCTTTCGGAGGCAAGGTGCGCAGCATAATAATGGGAGGTGCCGCTCTCAATCCTGATGTTGAAAAGTGGTTCAGGAAGTTCAGGCTTCCGTTTACGGTCGGATACGGCATGACTGAGGCTGCTCCTCTTCTTGCGTATGCCCCATGGCAGAGTTTTGTGCCGCGCTCATGCGGAAGGGCTGTGGACAGTGCGGAGGTCAGGATTGATTCTGAGGACCCTCAGAATGTCGCAGGAGAGATACAGGCCCGCGGAATAAGCATAATGAGCGGATATTTCAAGAATGAGGAGGCTTCAAGGGCGGCATTCACTGATGACGGGTGGATGAATACCGGTGACCTGGGTGTCATTGATGCGGACGGAAACATATTCATACGTGGACGCAGCAAGAACATGATACTTTCGGCCAACGGGCAGAATATCTATCCGGAGGAGATTGAGGCTGTCGTAAATTCGCGCCCATATGTAGTGGAGTCAGTTGTGCTTGACAGAGGGGCAAAGCTTGTGGCGCTTGTGTATTTTGACACGGAAAAGGCAAAGGCTGACGGAATTGACCTGGCTGCCTATGCGGGAAGCATTGTGGGCGATGTCAACAAGTCGATGCCGTCATACAGCAAGCTGGCCAAGGTGGAGATTATGGACCAGCCTTTTGAGAAGACCCCGAAGATGAGCATAAAGAGGTTCATGTACAAATAAAACCGCCTGGCGGTGCAACTAAATTCTTTCATGCTGCATCTATATGTCGCTAAAATGCAGTGCTATGAAAGTGAAAATCATTATTCTTCTGTCTCTGGTCTGCGTGTTTTCCGCAGATTTGATGGGCGCGCAGACCAAAGAGGACAGATTCAGGAAAAAGTTTCCTTACAAGTATGAGTTCCGTATAGGATGGGCCGGCTATCCTTATTTGGATGCCGATAATCATACTCATCCCAATGACCGTATCATTCCTTCTTTTCTTGACGGTCTCTATTCTCCCAAACGCGGTCCTGAGTATATGACAGGAATTATCTATGGGGAGTTCAGCATACATTTCAAAAGATGGTTTACGCTGTCGGTGATTGCCGGTGTAAACGGAATGTGGGGCAGGATGTATTATCCAGTAGAGGATGAGTGGTCTCCAAACCGGAGGGGTGCTGTCGTGACTCTGCTTCCTGTGGCCCGCTTCAATTGGGTGAATGCCAGGGCGGTGCATCTTTATTCTTCTGCAGGACTCGGCATCTCGGGAGGCGGATTCGGAGGCTCAAATGACTGCTATGCTGCTTTTCAGGTGACTCCAATCGGCATCACTCTGGGACGCAAGTTCTTTGTCTTCGGTGAATGTTCTTTCGGCACGGCTTGGCTTGGAGGGAATTTCGGTCTTGGCTACCGTTTCTGACATTATGTGTGACTGATGTTTATTTTGACGAATATGAAAAGAATGATTTGCTGTGCATCAGCTGCGCTGTGCATGATGTCTTGTGAAATGTCTTACTTTGAGGTCAGCCCTTTGTCTTCGCACGACCTTGAGAATTACGGGACTGTTCTTTTTGCGGAATATGTGTGTGCTCCTCTTCATGTGGCTGAATTGGTGACTGCATTTGACGCATATCTCCAGCTACCTGAAGAGGAAAAACAGAATGACTACCGCTTCTATGAGAATATTTTGCAGTTAGATGAGGGTGTATATTCGCTTGCCGATTCCCTCAGCGGATACATTGAGTGTCGGATTGATACTGGAGAAAAGACTTTGGCTTCAGGGAAATGGAAAATAACCAACCTCAGGGTACGCATTGAAGATTATGCGCAGGGCCTGAATCTTTTCTATACTTTTTATTATTATGATGAGTTCGCGGCTGAATTGGTTGGCGGGGCTTTGAAATTGTATAATGGTTTCGGAAGTTCCGCTGACGCTCCGAAATCCATAAATGTCTCAGTGACAAATGCGGAGGATAACGGATATCTGATTGAGGCAACCGGCAGGGAAAAGTCCGAATCGGGATTGGGCAGTGTCGCTGAAACGGTGAAGCCTATGAAGGTGGGCATAAGGAAGGTTGACGGCCGCATGGAATATGACGGAGTTTTTGCATATTCGACATTCAGGTACAGCGACAACAGGGAACTTGACCGGTGCAGCCTGACTCTGAGGCCGGGATATTTGACAAAGTTTGATACTGGAAGATGATTTTCTGTCAGTCTTCAGAGACCGGAAACTGACAAAAAGTCACGATTCTGGGCTTGGAACATATTTTGACCGGATTGCGGCCGTGGACATTGTGATTGTCCGCGGCCGCAGGTCTTTTTGCATTGAGCTTTTTGCATGGTCTTTTTGCATGGGTGGGCGGTTTGGATAACCGATAATAATTGAAATAACAGATTAATATGGCAACAACAGGTAAAATTGGCGTTACGACCGAGAATATTTTTCCGGTCATCAAGAAGTTTCTGTATTCGGATCATGAGATTTTCCTTCGTGAACTTGTAGCGAACGCGGTTGACGCGACTCAGAAGATGAAGGCTCTTGCGGCTTCAGGAGAGTTCGGCGGGGAGCTTGGGGAATTGGCCGTGCGCATTGAGCTTGACGAGGATGCAAAGACACTGAAGATTGTCGATAACGGAATCGGAATGACAGAGGAGGAGGTTGACAAATATATCAACCAGATTGCATTCTCGAGTGCAGGGGAGTTCCTTGAGAAGTATAAGGACCAGCTGAGCAGCATCATCGGACATTTCGGACTCGGCTTTTATTCGGCTTTCATGGTGGCCAATAAGGTTACAATCGAGACGCTTTCATGGAAGGATGGAGCTAAAGGTGTGAAGTGGTCTTGTGACGGTTCACCTGAATATGAGATGGAGGCTTGCGACAAATCTGACAGGGGAACTGTAATTACCCTGTTCATTGATGACGAGGAGAAGGAGTTTGCGCAGAAGAGCCGCATCCAGGGACTCCTGAACAAATATTGCAAGTTCATGCCTGTGCCTGTGCTCTTCGGCAAGGAGCAGGAGTGGAAGGACGGCAAATATGTTGACACTGACAAGGATAATGTCATAAACAAGACGGAGCCTCTGTGGGCGAAGAAGCCGGCCGACCTTAAGGATGAGGATTACCAGGCTTTTTACCGCGAGCTTTATCCTATGCAGGATGAGCCTCTGTTCCATATTCATCTGAATGTGGATTATCCGTTCAATCTCACAGGAATCCTGTATTTCCCTAAAATCAAGAACAATGTTGAGGTGTCACGCAACAAGATACAGCTTTATTGCAACCAGATGTTCGTGACGGATTCCGTTGACAATATTGTTCCGGATTTCCTTACTCTTCTGCACGGTGTGATTGATTCTCCGGATATTCCTCTGAATGTGTCGAGGAGCTATCTGCAGAGCGATTCTAATGTGAAGAAGATATCAGGATACATCACCAAGAAGGTGGCTGACAGGCTTGAGGACATATTCAAGAATGAGCGCGAGGCTCTGGAGAGCAAGTGGGACAATCTCAAACTGTTCATTGAATATGGCATGCTTTCCGATGAGAAGTTCTGTGACAGGGCCATGAAGTTTGCCCTTCTGAAGAATACTGAGAGCAAGTATTACAGCATAGAGGACTATAGGAAGGCTATAGAGCCGGCCCAGACTGACAAGGACAATAAGGTAGTGTTCCTTTATGCGACAGATGTCGAGGGACAGTATTCTTATATCGAAAGCGCTAAGGCCAAGGGATATGATGTGCTCCTTCTGGACTGCCAGCTTGACAGCCATTTCGTGAATCTGCTTGAGACCAAGATTGAGAATGCGCGTTTCGCACGTGTGGATTCCGACAGCGTTGACAACCTGATTCCGAAGGAGGACAAGAGCCGTCCTGAGCTTTCTGAGGCTGAGCAGACGGATATTTCCGTAATTTTCCAGGCTGTGCTGCCGAAGGAGAACCAGTATTATGTACAGGCTGACAATCTCGGGGAGGGAAGTGCGCCTATACTCATCACCCAGAGTGAGTTCATGCGCCGTTACCGCGAGATGTCGGCTATGGGCGGAGGAATGAATTTCTATGGTGAGATGCCGGCTTCGTACAACATCACCGTGAATATGCAGAACCCTCTCGTGGAGAAGATTCTTGCGGCTAAGACGGCCCAGGTCAAGCCTGCGGAGATAATACCGGATGCTGCCGAGGATGCGTCAGAGGAGGTGAAGCGTACTGTGACTGAGGCTAAGGAGAATGCTGCAGCTTCGCACAAGTCTGAACTTGAGTCTTTTGCTTCTGCGAATGACATCCTGCGTCAGGTGGCTGACCTTGCGCTTCTGGCCAACGGAATGCTGAAAGGCAAGGAGTTGAGCGATTTCATTGCGCGCAGTGCCAAGGTGGTTGAGGATGCTTATCTGAAATAATCCCGTCAATGCTGAGTCGCATCCATTGGGTGCAAGCGGCTGACTTATATTATGCGAAAAGGGGCTGAATAAAAAGTATTATTCAAGCCCCTTTTTCTTGTTTTTCAGTGAGGTCAACTTAACTTAACCTTGTTTCCAAATATTTAGTTCTCAGAGAGTTATTCTTACCTCTTTTTTGAACAACTGAGTCTCTGAATCTCAGAAAACTTATCGTCTGCAGCTCGCCACAAAAAGCCACCCGGGCATTGTGTCATTCGCTCGCGACCTTTTCAGTGCCGGATGCTCCTGTCATTTGATAAGATTGAGGAACTCGTTGCGCGTTCGTTCGTCTTTGAGGAATATTCCGGAAAATGCGGATGTAGTGGTTACTGCATTGGCTTTCTGCACTCCTCTGAGAGTCATGCAGGTATGTGAGGCCTCAATGACTACAGCCACGCCAAGCGGCTTGAGCGTGTCCTGGATGCAGTCGCGTATCTGCACCGTAAGGCGTTCCTGCACCTGAAGGCGGCGGGCATATGTTTCCACCACTCTGGCGATTTTGCTGAGCCCGGTTATGGTGCCGTCCGGTATGTATGCGACATGTGCCTTGCCTATGAACGGCATCACATGATGCTCGCATGTGGAATATAGCTCGATGTCCTTGACCAGAACCATCTGCTTGTATTCTTCCTTGAACAATGCGCTGCTGAGGATAGCGGAACCGTCCTGCTGCATGCCTCCCGTAAGGAACTGCAATGCCTTTGCGACACGTTCCGGAGTCTTGAGCAGTCCTTCGCGCTGCGGGTCCTCCCCCAAAAGCCTGAGGATTTCCCTGTAGTGGGCGGCAATCTGCGCCGTAATGTCTTCGTCGTATCTTTCGTCTTTTATGTATGCCATGTCAGTCTGTATAATTGTCCTGAAAGTTGATGTGGTACACCCTTGCTTTGCGAATGGTACGATACTTGTATCTGACCATCAAATTGGAGTACACTGTAATCGGATGCAAAAATACGAAAAAGAACTGCATCATTAAGTTTTTTTGTCTATATTTGCCGCCCCGTTACTGAGGAATGTATGTTAAATATTGATAATTAGTAATTTAAACTTATACACTATGTATTGGACACTTGAACTTGCATATAGGTTGGAAGATGCTCCATGGCCTGCGACAAAGGAGGAGCTTATTGACTATGCCACCCGTTCCGGCGCACCTCTCGAGGTTGTCGAGAATCTCGAGGAACTGGAGGACGACGGCGAAATCTACGAAAGCATAGAAGACATCTGGCCCGACTATCCTACCAAGGACGACTTTTTCTTTAACGAGGAAGAGTATTAGTAGGTTAAATGATTGAAAATCAATTGATTGTGACGATATGAGGCGATTCTTCGGAATTGCCTCATATCGCATTTAATGGCATTCTGTGGCATTTTGTCAAATTCAAACTTACCAAGAAACTTACCCCATAAGTTACCCTAACTTTGAAAAAGGAATAGTAACCGTTAAAAACAGAATTATGAGTAAAACTGCCCAAATACTGCCCGACAACTATTACCAAATCCTCCTAAAAAAGTTCCCCCTAGATTAGTCTTCCTTTAGAATCTGACGGTGCCCGATACGGCTTCTTCTTTTTATGACTCCGCTGTCGTCGTTGCTTGATCTGTAATAATAGAGTTCATCATCAAAATCCATGAGTATCCTGATTATCTGGGCCAATTTCTTGCCGGTCTTGTGAAACTTCCTTGCCTGGAATCGTTCATCCATTTTATGGCCGGTCCAGTCAGCGTATGTATTGAAATACAGATATCAGTCATAGATTCCGGGAACAGTAATGCTGTAGCCGTCCATTTCGATGATGTCCTCTGGCGTGCAACTATATGTGTTCCCCTCTTCGTCTTTGAGGACGACAAGGAAGATGTCCGGTGATATGGTATAGGTTCTCGGCATGTCAGATTGAATGACATAGGCACTCTGTCGGATGTCTATGGTAGGAATTTAGAGTGGACGGGACGATTCCCGCCATCAGTTATGCAAAGATAGCAATTATTTCGTTTTTGCCGCCTCGATCCTATAAAGCCCGTCTTCTCCTCTTCTGATGATATACTGCTCGGCTGCCCTCTTGCCGATCCTGTCGGAAACCTTCCTTTTTATCCTGGATACGTTTGTGTACCATGTTACCTTCTCCTCATCGCAGATCCCTTCCACGGCATCTTCGATGAGGTCGATGTCGTCATAGACAGTCTGGGAACCATATATCTCGCAGAGTTCGTCCCAGTATTTCCACAGTTCATCGGCATTGATTCCTTCCGGATATCTCAGGAACAGGATATACAGGGTTCTCTCCATGGGAGTGAGCCTGATCCTCGCATCGCCCGCATCTGGGAGTACCAGCATTCCTTTGGTGTCGATATATGCTCTTCCGGGCCTGTATTCTTCTGTAAGCAGGGTGTCTATCTCCTTGTCGGTTGCTCCTTTTATCTTGAGCTGTCTTAATAGTGTCTTGATCTGTGCGACGATCGAGGCCGCGTCTTCGTCCATCATCAGGCCGCCTCCAAGGGGAAGCGCCATTTCAATTCTTTCCATCGTTGTAGTTGGGTGTGCGGATTAGTTTTCCGCGCGTTAATGTTTGGGATTGTGCCTTGAGAACTGCAAGGCTACAGAGAATCCCCTCAGGGACATTAGTTGCCGCTGCTAAATCGATGGAATGAATTTCGGCATACACATCCAGATACGGCAACGGCAGCACTGCGTCGGTTACAGCAATGCTGACTACTGAATATGTTGTTGTTCCGTATCATGTGTCTCTTTTTTTGCGGGTGCAAAGATATATAAAAATTCTTTTGCGGGAACGGGAAGGGTCGAACTTCCGGCCAACGGATTAACAGTCCGCTGCTCTTCCACTGAGCTACGCTCCCATGACTGAGCCAGGAGCAGGATTCGAACCTGCGGGTATCGGTTTTGCAGACCGACGTGTTAGCCACTTCACCATCCGGGCCTATGGCGGGAACGGAAAGATTCGAACTTTCGACTCCCGAAAGGGGAGTGCCTCCTTAGCAGGGAGGTGGTTTAAGCCGCTCACCCACGCTTCCATTGTCTAAGGGTGAAGAACGGGCTTCGAACCCGTGACCTCCGGATCCACAATCCGGCGTTCTGACCATCTGAACTATCATCACCATTTAGTGGAGTCTCGTGGAATCGAACCACGTTCTCAGGATTTTCAGTCCTGCGCATACACCTGGTCTGCCAAAACTCCATTCTGTATTCCTGTGAGGACTCGAACCTCAATTCCAAGCTTCGTAGGCTAGTGTCCTATCCATTGGACGACAGGAACGTTTCTCATTTGACAGTGCAAAGGTATGTCGGGAAGATTTAAGGAAGAAATCTCTGCAAGACTTGCAGGAAAAGTTCCCTAAATGAAAGTCTCGCTGGTTAAAATGCTGTATATTTTCACCCGTCAGTCTTACTGACCTTTGATTGCACGATAACCCAGATGGAGGATATTGGTCGGAATTGCGCCGATCGAGAAGTGCCTTCAGATGGGTTATCTTTATATGAATCCCCATCTAATAGTATATCCACACTTCTTTACAATGCGTAAGAACTTTAAATTGTCAAGAAACTCGACTAATTGGGCGAAAACGTATTTGCCCTTATTCATAACAGCCTGAATCAGATTGCAAAAGTAATTTCAAATCGTTGCGCGGCAAAACTAACTATAACAAATTGAATTTCAATAATTTCAAAGTATTCTTATGATTTTTTGGTGGACACTAATGTGTTCAAATTTAACCTCACATCTCTCAGCAGAGCATTTTCAGAGACCGCATGTTTTTTACAGAATTCATCAATAAAGGCTTGATCGACAATGAACGCAATACTCTCTCCTCTATTCTCTTTAGGGAAAATAGATTCATCTACATATTTGCAGAATTTTATGAAGGTCGATTCCATCATTTATCTGTCAAGGTGTTTTTATTAATCCTGTTCGTCTATCCACTCTTTTAGTTTAGCTTGTAGTAACTGTTTGTCAGGAAGATATAGGGCATATTGCTGCGCATAGATATTGGAATCTTTCGGTAATGTAAGCTCAACCAATGCATCCTTCTTTTCTTTGCAAAGCAAAATTCCAATTGTAGGTTTCTCAAAATCTTGCTTGACATATCGATCGTAATAGTTGACATACATTTGCATTTGTCCTAAATCCTGATGAGCAAGTTTATCTACCTTTAAATCGATGAGTACGTAGCATTGCAGAAGCCTGTTGTAAAATACCAAGTCAACAAAGAAGTTCTCTTCATCGAATGTGAATCGCTTCTGGCGAGATTCGAAAAGGAACCCTTTTCCCAACTCTAATAGGAACTGTTGCAGTTTGTCAATTATGGCATTTTCAAGTTTTGTTTCAGAATAAGATGCATCTGGTTTTAGTCCCAAGAACTCTAATGTCAAAGGATTCTTTATAATGTCATCCGGTTTATTGATTGTTTGACCTTCTTGTGCTAAACGCAAGATTGCTTCTTTATCTTTGCTGAGTGCCAAACGCTCATATAGACTTGAATTGTACTGTCGTTGCAGTTGACGTACACTCCAATTTTGGTTCTTAGCTTCAATTTCATAGAATCTTCGTTCGTCAGCAGACTCCATGCGCATTAAAACAACATAATGCGACCACGATAGAGTAAACGGGTATGCAGAATCTAATTTCTGCGATGTCGCAGTTTTTTGAATTGGGGCTACGCTGTAGCCCGAATCTTCAATAGTCAATTGGGGCGACAGTGTAGCCCCAATCTTGTTAGCTGAATAGATTTGATAAAATTTGCGACACTTTTTTAGAGTGTCAACTGACCATCCTTCGCCCAATCGTTCAGTCAATATCTCCGAAACACCTTTCAGCAGTTGCTTGCCGTATCTCGCACGATCTTCTCCTTCTTGCACTACCTCTATAATCACATGTCCTATCTCATATTTAGTGATAACTTCGGTAATGTCTACAATTCTGTTAATGTGCTGCCGAGCATCCTTTATCAGTCGCTCAATGCGTTCTGCCACGTTTATAATAATGTGCTGATCTATATTCTGTATATTACTCATGGTCTTTAGTGCTATTCTTACTAATCAATTCCTGTACTGTAACGCCTAAACATTCCGCTATTTGGAATAATGTCTCAAGGCTCGGCTGGCTGGTGTTAGTGCACCATTTGGAAACGGTTGCCTGATCTTTCCCTAATTGCTCCGCTAACCATCGGTTGGTACGTTTCGTCTCAGCAAGTACTACTTTTAGCCTATTCATCTCTCTATTCATGCGTCATATTTTTATCTGTATGCTACAAAGATATCAATAGTTCAAATATTCTGATATAAAACGCTAAAGATTTCTTTTATTTTTCCAATGTTTTGCGTTTTAGTCAAAAAGAAGTTATGCCTTTGTATACAAAGATATACGACATGTGTGAAATGACGATTGAAAATGTTTTGTCTGCTTATGATGTAATAGGTAAAAAATTTAGGTCATCTGATATCATACGGGAATTGGGCAAACTTTGCGATGCGGAAAAAAGACGCCAAGAATTTCAATATGAGGCAACAGCATTTAATCTGCAACCCAATGCAACAGATTCTCCTTGGGGATTTTATTTTGGCCCACATATTACCGGGGTAGATACAAATGGAAAATCCATATGTTATCCTTCACTTACGGATGTTACTCCAGATGCCGTTTTGTATTGGGAAAGTCGCTACAAATCTGTATCGAATGCAATACTAAAAATGCGATATGCGGCACTATTTGGGGATTTTAAGCCCAAAATAGTCCACGAGAACTATGCATCAGATTTGTATCAGATATATGTTGATAGTATGCGATAATGATTATGCAGAACACCCAGTAATTACTACAACCATATATGATCGCTTATTCTCAATTGCAAAAGGACAACCTGCGGATTTAGCAAAAGTAAAACAATCAATGACATCATTTGAGAAGAAATTTGCAACTGATGATGCTACAAGGTATTGGGCTTGTCAATTTGTAATAATGCTTGAGAATAAAAAGTGGTTTACTCAGTCCGAAATAAATACACTAGTACTATGTAACATCTAAATATTGTATAAAAGTAAATATTTTCGTAACTTTGTTGAG
>CAJUEK010000040.1 GCA_910585445.1 uncultured Bacteroidales bacterium
CCTTTCGAATGGGAGTGCAAAGGTAAGCCTTTTTTCTTAACCTCCAAAACTTTTTACGTTTTTTTTGAAAAATTTTCTGTCCAAAATCATCAAACCATAAAGAAAACCTCTGACAATCAAGACTATAAGCAATGTGAAAATTTTTCAATCAAATTGGCAATATTCCGCCACTATTCCTCAGGCAAGAACATCGGGTCCCATGCAGGGAGACGTTCCGGTGTCCCTTTAAGCATTTCAAGCACATCAGCAGGAACATATTTCTTCTCTGCCACAAGGCGGAACATATATCCGTCAAACCATTCGTCTGTCATTATGAGGCATCCCTTATAGCCGGCAGATGCTCCCCAGCTGTTCTCCACCATCCATTTCACAGGACGGCCGCTTTCCTTGTCGATGTCAACCGCAATCAAAGTCATGGCATGAGAAGAACCGCTGGCATGCGTCATCACACGCTCCCTCTTGTCCATGCCGAAAGAAACTCCCATCAGCGACTCATAATCAAAATTGGCGATGTCAAGAGTACCTTTGCCCTTGCTGAGGAACTTGCCCACATCGCAAGAGAAATACATTGCGGTATTATCCTTGATGGACGCGACAGCAATCTCCTTTATCCTCTCCACCGGCAGGTTGACGTAAAGCCAATTGTGCCCGTCATAAACATGGCGGTCATAATCTATCTCATAAACCTTCCCATATTCGCGGCAAGGGTCATTCATTATCATGACATAATTGTCCTCAAGATTCTCCCCTATATATTCATCATAGAATCCTGCCGGAGTATATTTCCTTGTATCGACAGGCCTGCCGTCCTTGTCGCAGCGCGTCCACTCAAACTCCACAGGCGGCTCTCCGAGACACAGCACAAGCATCCTGTATATTTCAGACAGCATATCCGTCTTCATCTGTGCGAGACGTCCGGCCGCAACCTCAAGAGCAGCCGCCTTCTTGCGGGACGACAGCGAGGCCGCCTTTTCTGACGCTCCAGCCCATTCATGCCTCAGCCTAAGGCCGTCTTCCCTCAGCTTGAGTTTGAGCAGCATGGCCATCTGTGAGGTATTGTTGCTCGAAAAAGTCTCAGGCATGGCCTCAGAAGGCACCGCTCCGTATTTCATTATAAGATTGGACACTCCTGTAAACTGTCCTCCGTCACTGAGAGGATTTGAGAAAAGCCAGTCAACCGTCCTGTCATCAAACGGAAGTTCCCTCGTGTCAATCACTCCCTGCAGGAAAAGATTGGACTTCTCCAGCTGGTCATAGAAAAAGAGATAATTCTGGGAAAACTCGAAAGACGGGAGCCCATACCGATCTATCATCTTGGCACGCAGCACATTAAGTCCTGTGAAAAGCCAGCATCTTCCGGAAGACTTCTGGTCGGTGATTCCTTTTGTCCTGACCCTGTCGGAAAAATGCGTATCCATCATGGCCGCATTCTCCGAATTTACGGCAAGGACTCCTATTGACGTTCCTGCCAAGGCGTTCCTGATTGCCTTGTCGCAGGCATTTCCCTTGTATCCGTTCCTTATCTGCCCGAGCATCTCCGCTGAAATCCCTCCGGACTCGCCTCCAGCACGTTTCTGCTCCTGGGCCACGGCATCAGCCGACACCGCCATTGCGGCGCACAATGCCGCACCAAAAATCATTTGTCTGAAATTCATATCCATGTGTGTTTATTTGCATCGGGCACAAAAATAACAACTTTTCCTTAATGCCCGGCCTGCAATCATCCACATAAAGACCGCATTGCACCCAAAGCTACTCTTCCGCCTGAAGCTTCGCCAGCACCTTTTCCGCCTTCCTGTAGCCGTCAGCCGGCGCATTCCACATTATGGCAAGGATGAGCGCACCGAGAATGCCGAAAACGAAAGTCACAATGAAGACCGCATTCCAGCCGAGCGAGCCATGTCCTGCCATCCAGCCGAAACCGACACCCGAAATCAGAGTGGCCGCATAACAGAATATGCCCACGAAACCGTTTGCCGAAGCCGAGGCCTTTTTGGTGGCATACTGCGATGCACTTACACCGAGCAGAGCCTGCGGCCCATATACGAAGAAACTTGACAGCACGATGAACAAGGCATTGAAAATCCACGGAGCATCAGACGGGGTGAGCCAGAAGCAGATGAAGCTCAAAGTCGCGCCCGCCATACAGATGACACATGTGCGTATTGTCCTGTTCTTCATAAACCTGTCAGTGAACCATCCAGCCACAAGCGTTCCAAGAACACCTCCAATAAGCTCCGACGCAGCCACAATGCTTGCCGACAGCGAAATGTCGAATCCCTTGTACTGCGTAAGAAAAGATGTCCCCCATTCAAGAATCGTGAACCGTATAACATATACACAGAAATCAGCAACGGCCACAATCCATATGTAAGGATTCCTGAAGACCATCCTGTTGACAAACTTCTTGAAAGCGGCACCGGTCAGCTGATGTTCCTCCGCCTCCCCTGCCGAAGCTGAATCAGAAACGGCAGTTCCCTCACCATGCTCCATAGCCTCAAGCTCCTCTATCTCCGGAAGCCCCACAGAAGAAGGCGTGTCACGCAAGGCCATATAAAGGGCCACAGCCCCGACAAGCGACATGGCGGCCGGAACCGCGAAACAAAGCTGCCAATTGCTGTAACCGAAACGGGAAAGCATCCAGCCGCACAATGCCACGACGACTCCCGCACCTATGGAGTGGGAAGAATTCCAAATTGACTGCTTGGTGGCAAGCTCCGAAGGCCTGAACCAGTGGGCCATCAAAGACGCGCACGGAGGATATCCCATGCCATGCACATAGCCGTTAAGCACCCAAAGCGAACCTATTATATATACAAGGGCAACCGTGGCCTTCCCTTCAGAATCAAGCACATTTATAAGGCCGTCAATCCTCGGGCTGAAGCATATCGCAAAATTGATTATGCACGACAGCACAAGACCGAGGGTCATCAGCACGCGCCTGTTATAGCGGTCAGCGATGAACCCGTTGACAAAACGCGATATGCCATACACGATTCCGTTCAGCGACAGGAAAATGCCGAGCTGCACCTTTGTTATGCCGAGAGTCTCCTCCATGGCAGGAATCGCCGCACTGAAATTCTTGCGGAGGAAATAATAGAAAATATAGCCTATTATAAGGGCCACAAGAGTCCTCCACTGCCAATAATTGTACTTTTTCTTAGTTGCCGTATCCATAATATATTAGGGTTATTTCCAAACCTGCTTTCAATCCGCAGCTCCGGCATTATTCCGCTGAGCCGCCTTCATTTTCTTCTGCTCAATCTTCCAGATGTCATACTTGTCCACGATCTCCCCCGCCTCAATCTTCTTCCACTCCTCAGGATAATATTTCTGCACATAAGGACGCGGACGGTTCTCATCGCGCCGGTCCTCTGCCAACACCCTTGTCAGCCTGTCCTCAATGCCCCTGTCCGGATATTCCGCAAGCCAGCTGTCCATCAGCGCACGCATTTGGTTCAGCACATCCAGCATCTGAGGATTCCCGGCAAGATTATGCAGGCAGAAAGGGTCCGCAATATAGTCATAAAGTTCCTCAACAGGCTTGCTTTTCGCAAAAAACAGCATCTGCGCCTCATTCAGAAGTCCCTGATCCCTCATTGTGCGCATCACATGCAGGGCAGGACGGTAAAACTCCTGATACATATGATGCGGGTCATAAGGCACATGGGGCATATAATTGCGCACATAAGTATATCTGTCAGTATGCACACCGCGGATGCATTCGAAAATCTCGTCCCAGGTGTCACGCGCAAGATAAAGCCAGTCATGACCGCCGTTCTGCTCATCCGGGGCGTTGAAAACATCCAGCGGCTTGCCCTGATAATAATCCGGGATATCCACCCCGGCCAGTTTGAGTATGGTCGCAGGAATATCCAGCTCGCTAACAAGGTCATCCACCACGGCGTGCTTCACACCTTTGCCCCAGACAATCATAGGTATCTTCGTGCCGTCCTCGTACATGAAGCCCTTTGCCCTAAGCTCTGCCCTGCCGTTGTCAGCAATGAATATCACTATCGTATTGTCCAGCAGCCCCTTCTCTTCAAGCTGGTCCATGACCATCCCGAACTGCGCGTCCATATACTCCACCTGGTCAAGATAGCAGGCGAACTCCTCACGCACCTTCGGATGGTCAGCAAGATACGGAGGAAGCACTACAGACGCAGGATTGACAGGATGCTCCGACTTGGCCCTGATGGCCTTCCACCAGTCACCACGGTGCGTATTGTAAAGTGTAACCTGCGAGAAGAAGGGAGCATCTTCCGGCATAATGTCATACAGTTTGTCGAAAAGGCCGAAATGCCTCACTCCGTCATACGGGCCTACATTCTCAAATTTGAAATTCAAATCAAGCTTGCGGCTGCTCTCATGGTCATTATGCGTTACAGGATTCTCAAAGCAGTCCCTGTTGCCCAGGATGCAGGTATATCCCGCATCACGGAGATATGCGGTGAAAGGCCTCACAGTCCTGTCCGGCAGCGGCACATCATGGTTGCTGCGGTGGTTATGTGTACCGGTTATGGTATGGTGCAGCCCCGTCATCATGGAAGATCTGGTCGGAGAGCTGAGGGGAGCCACACAGCGCGCATTGGTGTACATGACACCCTCAGCCGCGAGCCTGTCAAGATTAGGGGTCTGCACATCTGTCCTGCCATAGCAGCCAAGGTCAAGGGTCATGTCCTCCGCAAGGATGAACATTATGTTAGGGCGTCCGTCAGACGTGTCTTCCTGTCTGTCCTGGCCGCAAGAAGAAAGGGCAAGGCCACCTATCACCGCACCCATCAATGGGAATATCTGTTTATGAACATTCATGATTCAAAGCTTTTATTGGTAAAATCCGCAAGAAGGGTCAACCACCGTCTTGGAACCGGCCTCTGTACCTCCGACATAAAGAGGACTATAATTAGACGCGCTCAGCACAATCTCCTCTCCCGCACGGTTCAGAGTACCGGCTATCCTGCAATTTTTCACTACAAGGGCATTTCCTCCCTGGGCGATTATCATCCCTATATTGCCGAATTTCCAGTTGGATATGTATGACTCTCCCGTTGTCAGGCATCCGTCTATCACAGTGCTTGCCGCACATCCAGAAGAAATGATGCCTCCCGTGAAATATTTTCCCTCATGTCCCTGGGCGGACACGATTTTTCCGCTAAACACGCAATCCTTGACAAGGCCCTGGCAGGTCTTCTCCTGGAACGAGCCTATTCCGCCTGCATTGCGTTCAAGAGCGGCAGCATTAAAGCTTATAGTCCCGGAATATGAGCACCCGGTGATTCTGTTGCAGGCATTCACGCGGCCAGTGACACCTCCCACACGTGTCTTTGCAGGCCCATCAAGGGTTATGTCACCAGAAGCAGTGCAATCTTCCATCACATAGCTGGCGGCATCTCCTGACTGCACAGAACTTTGAGTATTGGATATGATGCCTCCCGCATAATTCCAGTTGCCCTTGTCTCCGCATTTGCAGATAATGTTTCCGAGATTAGAGCATTCCTTTATCGTACATACGCCCTCATCGGAATCCGAGCCATACGCTCCCACAAGGCCTCCTATCATATGATATGCTCCGGAAGCCGCCTCAACCGAGGTGAAAGAATGGTCGGCATTGTTCGTGCATCCGGTCATTGTCAGCCCGTTGGCAGCCTTGCCTATGAGTCCGCCCGGAATCACGCAAACCTTTGCGGCATTGGTGACATCAACTGTCACGGCCACATGATTGTTCACATTCTCAAGCATTGCCCCATGTGCATCAGCCGCGAGTGCCCCTATATGGGTCTCCGACTTCAGTTCTCCTGTCACGGAAACCGTCCCCAGAAGATTCAGATTCCTCACAGAACCTTTGAGCATCTTGAACATCCCAACTTTCGGTTCAGAAGAAGATATGGCCAAAGTCAGCGAATGTCCCTGGCCGTCTATCTCCACTCCGGACGGCAGTTGCTGAATCGGGAAGCATTCAAGAGAAGAGACGTCCACATCAGCATAGAGGAGGATTTTTCCATTATCCGCCCATTTCGAAAGGTCAGGTTCCTCTGCCGCAAGAGCGATTGCCATGTCGGCTATGTCTGTCGCGTTATATATTCCCTTGGGAGCCGTGAACGGTTCTTGTGTTACGGTTATTGTCCGGGAAGTGCCCGTGGAAAGTGTGATTATAACTTTCCCTGTACAGGGAGCGGCATCCGAGTTCTTTCCCACAGTCAGGGCCACGGTCACCGTCGCCTCACTTGCCGGCTCTGAATATGACGAAAGAGTCATCCATGGCTCGCATGCAGCAGTCCAGCTGCAATTTGACTTTACCGTGAACTTCTGCGTCTCTCCCTCCGGAATTACAGAAATCTCAAGAGGTGACACAGTCAATGACTCCTCAACAGCATTCCTGTCCGGAGCGCAAGACACGCAGATGACGGCAGACACAGCCAGTGAAAGCGTCAAAAACAAATCAGAAAGTTTCATGTCATCAAAATTTATGGTTAGTCTATCATTGCTCCGCATTGAACCCGTTTGAGGAAAGTGACACGATTCCGGCAGCTGTGCCCGAGCCGGTGAACATCCAGTCCGCAAGATTATCCGCCGAAATCACAATTTCTTCTCCGGAGCGGTTTATCGTGCCTGCTATCCGGCAATTCTTTATCGCGCACCCTGCCTGTTTCGGACGTCCGGCAAGCATTCCCACAGACACAGCCGCAGGCGCCCCGACATAAGCTGTCCGTGAAGTAGTGCAATTTTCTGCCGTGACTACAACTCCGTCAGCAGTGTTTCCGAATATCCCGCCGATATAATTGTTAGGCCCGGCAACAGACTTGTGCGCTCCGGAGAACGAACATCCGTCAATAAGCCCTGACACATTCTTTTCAACCATGCCGACCATACCTCCGACAACAAAATCCCGCTTGGAAGCCTCCCGGTTCTCTATCGAGCCGTCAGCCCGGCAATCCTTTATAAGAAATGACGAATTAGAATAAGCCGCAATCTGTCCGGCACGCACCTTTGCTCCGCCTGAAATCACATAAGTTCCCGAATACGAGCAGTCCTCGAAAACCAAGCAAGGCTCATCCCCTGAGGCAGCCTTTGAAGCTGGCTTTCCGGCAAGCCCTCCAACATAACTCCATGCGGACGAATTGCTTCCTGCGAAATTGATTGAAGTTGAACTTGTGCATGACCTTACATTCATATGGCCCTCATCCGCATTGTTCGCGCCGAACATTCCGCCGTACTGCAAAGCCGCACCGGATTCATACGTCATTTCTCCCGCAGACACGCACCCGGTCATCGTGATGTCATTCCATACCTTTCCGACAAGCCCGCCCATGAATACTGTTCCGGCGGCATCCGGACTGTTGAAAATCTGTACGGCCTTGTTCGTGCAATTCTCTATCACAGCTCCGTCAGCAACAGATGCCAGGCTTCCGAACCACACCGAAGAAGCATCGGATGTCGATTCCATAGTCCCGGCTATGGTTAGATTGCGCACAGTCCCCGTAAGCTTCCTGACAAAGCCGACATATGGCGAATCCCCTTTGTAATTTATCGTTATAGTATGGCCGTTCCCGTCAAATATGCCGCTGAACTCAGCAAAAGGCGTATAATCGTCAAGAACCAAATCCGTCTTAAGCACGACTGCCCCAGACTCATCCGCAAAACTTTCCGCCGAGGGGTCAGAAATCACGGCACCGAGGAAAGCATCGAAATCCTCCTTGCTTGAAATTCCGTCATATTTTGTCTCAACAGAAGACAGCTTGCTGATGAGCCATGCAGGATAATTGGTGCATATCGTCTTGAAATACGGATAATTGCGCAAATACCAGTTCACGGCCGATTCGGACCAGACCGCATTTCCGTCCCCGGCCTGCTTATCTACATTATACACGCTCACGGCTATGCCTGCATCAACAAATTCCTTGAGCGTCCTCTGCCCTTTTCCGCCGGACTCAGGTCCCATCTGGCCGGCAGCAGACATGTTTATCCAATTGAAACCGAATTTCCCGAAATTCTGGGCCGTCTTTCCCGAGTTCATCGCAATCTCAAGGCCTGCCTGGCAAGCATATCCCCATGCGCTTTTCATGGCATTGTCATCAGAGCCGGTGCAACATAGATGCACAAAATGCCTTGCTCCCATCTCCGTCACAATCTCGCATATCCTCCTTGCAGCATTCACGACATACTGGGGCTGCGAAACCGGCATATTGATTTTCTTGATATCCACAAAAAGCCTCGTGCAGTTGCCCTCAACCATAACTTCACGGATAAAATCCTCCAGCACCGGAATCTGCTCCCCGTTCGAAAGCCTGCCTGCAGCCCTGATTTCAGCTACAGTAGCCTTATGCGGCTCCAGGCCGTTCACCTCACAATTCCCATTGGCATGCGCCACGATGATGCCGTTGTCCTTTGTCCAATATACATCACACTCAACTCCGTATGCACCGACCGACATCGCATACCTCAGCGATGCGAGCGAATTGGCAGGCAAGCCTGACTCGGCAGAACCTCCCATATGCGCCGTCACCCTGTTTAAGCATGCGACAGGCCTCATCAGCCCGTCATCCACAGGCACGGAAGGGTCAGGAATCCTGTCCCAATCCGGCTCTGCGGGCCATTTGTCCTTGCTGCAACCGGCAAAAAGCGCCGCAGCGGCCACCAAAATAAATATCGCTATCCTATTCATATCTGTTCTCATATAATATCATTAGCTTCCTGATTCAGGACATAATCCCGGAACTCTCCCGACGGAACGGAAATCCTCAGAGTAAACGAACGCCTCTGACCGTCATTCGGGCGCACAGCCAGGCCTATCCCCTTTTCCTGATGCTCATGCATTCCGGTTCCCCATGTGTCCGGATATGTCGTAGTAATGTCAACCTTTGTAAGCACAACCCAGCCGGGAGCTTCAAGAATCTCGGCTGACCACCCCTCACGGCTGACGGAAGCGCCCCGATTCACAACAACGGATGCTGAAAATTCCTCTGCCCCGTCGATGGAAGTCCCGTCTGCGGCAAAGTCCGAAGGAGCCGGAAACAGGGATATGCGCACATCCGAAGACATATGGTCCGTGCCGTCCTTATAGCATCCCGACACGGCAAGAGCAGCAAAAGCAAGCGCCAATGCCGCCATGAAAGTCAAACTCTTATTTATTTGCTTCATAATCATACTGTTTTATCATGTCACGACATTCCCGGATTCCTAATACCACCCTTCAGTCTGCGTCAGCTTCGGGTTCTTGCTGCGCGAATCCTTATGGATAGGCCACAGGAGGATATTGGTGTCATTCCTGCGGGCCTTCAGCGATTCATTGTAATCCCAAATCCTGTCCAGACGTATCAGCGCCCACCATATGACACCCTCACACGGAAACTCAAGGAAATACTCATTGACCAGCGCGTCCATAACGGCAGACGGAGAAGCATCCGTATAGAAATTGTCACGCCCGTATGCGCGGAAGGCTATCATATTAAGACACGAAAGCGCATCCTGATACCGTCCCTGCCTGTACCTCAGCTCAGCGCACATCATCACAGCCAAGGCATACCGATAGTATATCATGTCAGCGTCCTTGACCATGTTTCCGCTGCTGAGGTCACCTATATATTTGTTCGGCCATGTAAGGATTCCGCCGTTGAGAGCCTCATTCTGCCCATAAGGGCCTTCCCCGAGATTGGTTTCCACGCGTCTGTCACCGTTCCTGTCACGGCTGTCGCGGAGCTTTTGCAGGAAGCCGTCCCCATAATCCAGATACTGCGTGCCTCCTATCGGAACAGGAGCGGACTGCCATTCTTTCTTTACCGCGGCCGTAGCAAAGGTGAAATATCCGGACACGCCACCTGTCAGCTGATAAGACTGGTCATTCTGCAATGCGAACACGACCTCAGCACTGTTCTTGTTCTTCGTGCCGCGCCCGTCAAACACCTTTGAATAGTCACTCATCAGCCTCGGGTCACCGCTCTTTATGCCAATTGCCGCGAGGGCCTCGTCCGCCATCTCCAGCCAGCTGTCATCATGTCCTCGGCACGACCAGCACCACAGGGCAAATTCAGCCTTGAGCATATTCACGGCATCCTTTGTAGCGAGATATTTGTCATTCCCGAGATAACCGGCATAAGAGACCGCCGCGGCTATATCCCTCTCAATCTGCTCATATACATCCTCTTGCGGAGCACGTACCGGATAAGTCTCAGGCTGATCCACGCTCTCAATAGGAGCAAGATTCAGCGGCACATCTCCCCACACCCTGACAGCCCAGAAATAAGCATAGGCCCTGGCAAAATGCGCCTGCCCCAAAGCCCAGCAGCGCCTGCTCTCCGACATGCTGATTGAACTGCCCGGAGCATATTTCAGAACTGCATTGGCCTGGTCTATCACATTATAGAGCTGTCCCCATTTGCAAGATGCCGATGAAGACGTCATATTGTTCTCAAGCACCTCCTTTGCCGTATATATCTTGTTCACACGGCTGTAGCCCCACATATACGGTCCTACGCGCAGTTCACCCCAGTGCATCATGGACACATTGTCCTGCACGAAATTCTTGCGCATCTTGGCATATATGTCATTGACGGAAGTCTCCACATGCTTTTCAGTCTTCCACATATTGCTCGCTGTCAGCCTGTTGTCCTGGACTATGTCCAGTTTCCCGTGGCATGAGGGCACGCACAAGGCGGCAAGCGAGAGGAGCAGGCACAGGGCCGCTCTGCCTTTGATTTCAATCAGTGTCATGTTCTTAATCGTTTTCATATCCTGCGACATTACATCAGAAAGTGACTTTCAGCGAGAATATCACCTTGCGCGGATTAGGCATCAGGTTTCCGGTATTGTCCGAATCGCTGTTATTGGTCGATACGGCCGTGTACATGTCAGAGCCTCCTGCCGAAGAAATCCCGCTCTCCGGACTCACGGCACCGGTCACACCTGTAAAATAATGGAGAGTGTTACCGGTCACGCCGACAGTTATCTTTTTCATGTGCAGCTTGCTTGCCCACTTGTCAGGAAGGTCATACCAGAGCGAGATGTCCCTTATGCACAGGTAGTCTGCCTTCTCGACCATGAACGAAGACGGGCCCCTCCAGTTGCGGTTTCCCCAGTCCGTGTCATTCGGAGTAAAACGGGCATATTTCGCATCAGTATCTCCCGGATGCCTCCAGCAGTCATACACCAGGTCTCCGAGCATGGAGTTGCAGTCCCCCATCGTATTCTTCAGCAGCTGCGTCTTCTGTCCGTTTATGATGGAATGCCCGAGTGCATAGTCAAGATAAATGCTGAGGGTCAGACGCTTGAATGTGAATGTATTGTTGATTCCTCCGGTCGAATGCGGAACCACATTTCCGAGATAGAACATGTCCTCGGAATTGATGATTTCGTTTCCGTTCTCGTCACGTGCCGAACCGAGTCTATTGCACCACTCGTAGTCTCCGGCATCCTTGCGGCCCGGTATCCTCTTTCCGTCACTCACCCTGAATCCTTTGGACTCCACATCATAAAGCGCGGCATCGGCTTCAGCAAGACTCTGTATTATATGGTCAACCTTATAGCCGTAAATCCTTCCGAGAGGCTCGCCGACGGCAGTACCTCCGAAACGGTAGCCGGACTCCGACATGGTGTATCCTCCGATGCGCCATGCCTTCCTGCCGGTTATCTTTCCGTATTCATCTACATCGTTGTACATGTATTCGTCTGGAAGAGCCAGGACCTTGTTTCGCGTGAATGCATAAGTCAGGTCTGTCGTCCATGTGAAATTGCGCCTCTGTATGTTCACTGTGTGAAGCTCGGCTTCGAATCCGTAGAAACGCGCACTGCCGACATTGGCCTTGACACTGCTGTACGGGCTGGTGTCCGGAAGAGTAATGCTGAAGAGCATGTCATCGGTCACTTTGTCATAATAATCGAACACAAAGCGTATGCGATCTTTGAGGAAGCCCATGTCGAGTCCCACATCAAGCTGTGTCGTGGTTTCCCAGCGCATGCCTGTGTTCTGCATCTTGTCCGGTGACATTGTAGGCAGGTATCCGTAGCTGCCTGCTGTATATGAGCCGTATGTGTCATAAAGACCGATTCCATTGTTTCCGGTCTGTCCGTATGAGGCCCTTATCTTAAATGTGTTCATGGTTTCCCGCGCCTTCGTCCAGAAAGGCTCTTCAGAGACCACCCATGCCAGAGAGCCGGCAGGAAAGACTCCCCAGCGGTTGCCGTCCGCGAATTTCGAGGAGCCGTCGGCCCTGACCGTTGCCGCCACAATATAACGGCTACGGAAATCATAGCCCACACGGCCGAAATATGAAATCATCGTCTGGCCCTCATCCCTGTTGGACGCCTCGAAATTGACACCGGACTGCAGCACAGGCACATCATCCGATACCGCTCCCGTCGATTTCGCCTGCAAGTAGAGAAATTGCTGGCCCATGTACTCGTATCCGGCAGTCGCGCTCACATTGTGCGCCTTGGCGAAGGTCCTGTTGAAATTCAGATGTGCTGTGAAGGTGCTCCTGCGCGTCTGGGTGCGGGTTTCCGTTACAGGCCTTGTGGCATTTACGGAGTTGATTACCCCGTCTGCCTCTCCCACTATGTTGTAGCTTCCGACATAGTTCTGCTCGAAATAATTGTACTGCGCGTTAGCTGCAAGGCCTTCGATAATCTGCCATTTCAAGCGGAATGTGCCTGACATGCGGCTGGTGGTGTTCATCCTGTTGTAGAACCGTTCATACCATGCAGCGCTATGGGCATTCTTGTTCGTCGAGACAAGCTGGTTCCATTCACCGTCATGGTTCTTTTCCATGGCAGTCGGGGCAGCAATAAGTCCGCGTCCGATGCACTGGTAATAATTGTCAACAGGGATATGCTTTTTCTGACGGGACATGTCGAAAGACGCGCCCGCCTCAAGGTTCTTCGTAACCTTGAAACTAGTATTTCCGTGCATGGTGAACACATTGTACCGGTTCATTGCAACGATTCCGTCATCTCCGGTATAACTGACTGACGCTGCATATCTTATCCTGTCACCGCCACCGTTCACACCGATGTATTCCTTCTGCCAGAATGCCGGCGAGAACCACTGCGACTGCCAGTCCGAATCGGTGAATATCAGCACCTTGTCATTGTCTATAGGGTCATACATCCACTGGTGTCCCTCGGGAACCGGCTGCCTGTAGTCAAGATAGCGGGTGGAATATATGGATTTGGAGCCGGTATTGCCTGTACCGTATGCATTCGCACCTGTCAGAAGCACATGCGCCGGATGTTCGGAATCATTGGCAAAGGCTTCCGCTATTGCCGGGCGTATGAACTGGAGGTAGTCCCGCGCATTGAGGATTGGCCAGCGCGAAGAAGGCGACTGGAATCCCACCTGAACATCAAACACGACCTGCGGGCCTTTTGACGGGGAACCTTTCTTTGTCGTGACAAGTATGACTCCGTTCGAGGCCCTCGCACCATAGATTCCGGCAGAAGCGGCATCCTTGAGAACCTCAAGAGACTCTATGTCATTGGGGTTTATGCCGTTCATGTCATCCCGCAGAGCACCGTCCACTATATATATCGGGTCATTGCTCATGGAGATGGAAGAACCGCCGCGTATCATGAAGCGCGGCGCCTCTCCTGAAAGGGAATTGCTCGTGGCAACCCTCAAGCCAGGAACTTTTCCCTTGATGGCATCTCCTACGGAAGTAACCGGCGCATCCATCAGTGCGCTTCCGTCAACTTTTGAGATTGAGGTAGTCAGGGTCTTCCTTGCCTGGAAGCCGTATCCCACTACCACAACCTCATCAAGCAGCTTTGAATCTTCCCTCAGAACGATCTCTATGCCGCTCCTCTGCTTGCCCAGCCTAAGTTCAACAGTCTCAAAACCGAGGCTGGAGACCTCCAGGACGGCATTTTCACTGGCGTTAAGGCTCCATCTTCCGTCATTGTCAGTGACAGTGCCTGCCGCAGTACCCTTAACCATGACTCCGGCTCCGGGAAGCGGACTGCCGTCAGTGTCCATGACCACGCCGGAGTACCCGGACACATGTACCTGCGGCGTCTGCGCATGCACAGTAACAATGCCATGCAGATATGAGGCAAAGGCAATCGCCAGCATCGTAACGGCAGAGGCCAGCCTGCGCTTCAGATTGTCAAAGGTGTTAATAATCAGTTTCATGTGGTTGAATTATGTGGTTCTTCATCTGTCATTTCCGGCCGGCATCAGCTTTATTGTGCCGCCTTGCATATTTCGCATCGAAAAGCATATTCAGCTGATGGGCAAGGCGGTATCCGGCCTTTCTTATCATCATGCGCGTCAGATCAAGGCGGTCAATGGCCCATTCGGCATCAAGGTCAGCCCCTTTTCTGACATGCTCCCTTACAGGCAGGCTCGCCACAGCGGCATCATGCGCCCAGTCATATATGTCCCCTTCCGTAATTTTTGCGATACAGTCCTTCGGGCATATGTCACACATCATGGCGAAATCGGACCAGCTCCACGGATAGTATGCCGCCAGGATATCCCCGTCCCAGACTTTGTGATATGTGCTTGGCTCTCCGAGAAATGTTACCTTCCAGCCTCCTATGTCCCTTTTGGGAGCATAGCGTATATGTCCCGGGCAATGAATGTCCCCGATGAAGTGGCACAGCATCACGATTTCCGTGAATCTTGTTGAGTCATCCATGCTTTCCGCTTCCTTAAGGTCGGAAATGAACCCGTCAATGAAATAGAGCGCATTGGTTACATAGCGTCCGTTGTCGTCAATCCCACGGAACGGCATCAGAAGGCTGTCCACCTCATAGGTATGTGCATAGCCCCTGGCCTTGTTCCAATCCGGACGGAATCCCTCATTGAGCCTGTCCCTGAAATCATCCGGCCACGAGGCATATGTCACGATGGATTCCCCGTGCATATGGCGGGAGATGTTTTTCCGTGCCGTCCGGGTAAGATGGTCTTCGGCTATCTTGTTGATTGCGGCATGTCCGAGACGCCCCCATGCGGAGGAAGGCAGAGAAGCGGCGGCAAACATCAGCATCAATGCAATACGCTTGAAATATGTTTTCATGTTGTCATCAGTTTCAGTTGGTCATCAAATCTGTCAGGTTATCGGTGAATTTCCCTGGGCATTCGGACTGATTATGCCAGACATGCACAATCACGGAAGTTCATTTGGACGGCTTCCGACAGCCTTCACGGAATTCCTGCTGCTTATCGCCTCAACATAGGCCTGCACTTTTTCCGGATGATCGGAAGAGATGCAGTCAACCCCGTGCCGCACGGCCCACTCCACGACTTCATAGCTGTTCACTATCCATAACGTAGTCTCGATTCCAAGCTTCCTGGCCCTCGCAACATAATCAGGATGATTCATAAATCCGTTGAAATCGTATGATATGCCGTCATATCCCTGTTCTGCCGCATATTCAGGAGTCTTCACAAACACGCCCGAATCCAAGAACAGGACTTTTGACTCCGGGCGTATGCGATGCACTTCCTTGCAAATCCACTCACTGAACGAAGTGTACTCGACCTGATTTTCCATTCCCAGTTTCCGGACTGCGGCCATTACCTGTTCCACGGCCATCGTTTCGCGTTCACGGCTCGACTGTTTCTTTATTTCACAGATAAGCTTCATCTGCGGGGTTTTCTTGCCCTGCCTCAGATATTCCTCTATCTCAGGCATGCGGTGGCCTCCCGGAAGAACAGTCCCGCGGGCCTGGGCAAATGTGATTTTCCTTATGTCTTTGCCGGTCACGGGAACCTCGGGGCCATGAAAGACAATGACTTTTCCGTCAGAGGTAAGCTGAACGTCAAACTCCACAGCATCAACCCCAAGCTCCTGCGCAAATCCAAGGGCAGGCAAAGTATTCTCATATAGAAGAGTCCCGGGATCATCAGGAGTATTGAAGCGGCATCCGCGATGTCCCACAACCTTAGGCTGGGCATACATCTGCATGACAGCCAGCAGCATGCCGGCGGCCAAAGCCATCCCCATGCCCCTACCGGCCGCGCCGGACATATAGCCTGATTTTTTCATGGCATTATGTTTTTCCATGTGAACAGTCATGATTCCTGCACCGAAGTCGTCCGGTCGAAAGTGAAGTCATCCCAAGGCAGACGGGCATCCTTCCCCCCGTCAAGAACGGCTGCCGCATGGCAAAGCATCGGGAACATCGACAGATCAGCCTTGCCGAGTTCGGCTTTTCTGGCCATTGCGGCATATACCCTGCGTGCCACCACAAGGCTCTCAAGGGTTACGCCAGCCAAAATGTCCATGGCTTCCTGATATGATTTGCCCTCACCGAGCAATATTCCGATCTTGCGTGTGCGTCCGCCATATACCGTAACATAAAGGTCTCCGATTCCGATATTCTCGCAGTCGCGGCTCGCGCCCTGCATTTCAAGAAGATAGCGCATTTCTTTCACTGCCTGATAAAATGCCCCCGCCTGAGAGTTGTAATGCAGTCCAGCATCGCTTCCGTGCTCCCGGTTGACCAGGCCGATCGTCATGGCCACGGCAAGGGCATATCCGTTTTTCAATGCCACGGCACTCTCCAGCCCAATCACATCATTGGTCAGCGAGATATGGTAATAATCGGTAGCCATCGCGCTTTTCATCATGCGCAGAGCTTCCGTGTCCTTGCCGCAGAAAGCTACCTCGGTCTGGTCATGGAACACCAGTTCGTATGAAGTGCATGGCCCGCCTATCGCACACACCTCACGGCATATTCCCCTCTTGGCAAGTTCACGCTGCCAGTAATCCGGATACGAAATGAGAGTGCCGTCCTCAAGATTGACCAGCCCCTTGGTCACGGACAGTACTGGAATCCGCGGGTCAAGAAAGGCCAGTACCTCTTCGAGAAACCAGTCCACACCGAATGACGACACACCGCCAATGACAAAATCAACCCCGTCAACAGCTTCCCGCCACTGACCGAACTGATAATATTTGACTCCTTCCGGAAATGCCCTGTCAAATTTGGGATGCCGGCCACTCTTTTGGCAAGCCTCAATTATGTCACGGTCAAGAGGCGTTCCGACAAGCCTCACTTCGTTTGAATTTTCGAATGCCGGCCAGACAAGGGCTGAGCCCATCATTCCGGACCCGATGATTGCGATTTTTTTCATTGCGTCAATCAGTTAACAGTTATCAAGTTTCAGTTATGGCAAATATGCCATTGTAAGTCATGTAGTTTCCGGTTTTGTCTTTCTCTCAGCACTTCACGGCGTGCTTCGGCATACTTCAACGTTCTTCGGCGTTCTTCTGTATGCTTCTGTCTATTTCAGCGTGTTCTCCGACATGGTTTTGAGCATTTTGCGTGCTTTGCGTGTTTTTGCGTGACCGGTCACGCATGTGGTTTCAAAATCAATTTTTGCAAACATAGAAACTTTTTTCCAATCATCCAACTAATCCGTCAAAATTATTTTTTCCGCACAACTCCTTATTGTTGTCAACGTAAAGCCACAATCGTTTTTGTTTTTCCTCAACTGGAACCTCAAACATGCGGAGCAAGCCTTTTGAAGTCCCTTGAAGCCTTTTGGAATCATAGGAATCCTTTTGTCCCCTTTGGAATCATGGGAATCATTTTGGCTCTCGTGAAATCATTGAAAGCCTTTAGTACAGCACGCTTTGAAGAGCCAGACTATGGTTTAAACAAACGATATTCGTAAATTTGCCGACCGGTATCTGACGCGCCACCGCAAAACTGGCAGCCTCCCAAATATGCAAAGGGAAAACCCGTTTATTTCCGGTAGTGCAAATACCCGACACTGCCCCAATATTGACCGCACATGCGAAGCTACTACAATAATACATTTTTCGACTGGAATCCATGGCACGGCTGCACAAAAACAAGCCCTGGATGCGCACACTGCTATGTTTACCGCCAGGACAAAATGTACGGTTCCAACAAATCCAGCATACAGGCAAGCCTGAACAAAGACTTTGACCTTCCTATACGCAAAGGCAGGGACAAAAAATACAAAATCCCTTCAGGAGCCGTGATAATGACATGCTTCACCTCAGATTTCCTGCTTGAAGACGCGGACCAGTGGAGACCAGAGGCATGGAAAATCATGAAAACCAGAAGCGACTGCACCTTTTATTTTTTCACAAAGCGCATAGAACGCCTGCCGTCCGTACTTCCGGACGACTGGGGAGAAGGATATGACAATGTAATCATAGGATGCACCGCGGAGAACCAGGAAATGGCAGACAAAAGGCTCCCGGTGTTCACAAAGCTGCCGATAAAGCACAAGTCCATAATACTTGCTCCCCTGCTCGGCCCGATAGACATAACATCCAGCCTTGACTGCGGCATTGAACAGGTCTCAGTCGGAGGTGAATCCGGAACTGACGCCAGAATTTGCGACTATAGCTGGATTCTCGACATAAGAAGACAATGCATGGAACACGATGTCCCGTTCCATTTCCATCAGACAGGAGCGAAATTCGCCAAAGACGGCAAACTTTACAGGATAAAGCGCGGCTATCAGCTGGAGCAGGCGGCTAAAGCGGGAATCAATTTCAGGATAGGACCGGACATGAAGCCGTATTAGAATGCTTCCGGGGTTACATGCGGTCGAGATTATAGCGCGTAAGCACGTCTATGTGCATATAATTGTCACGTCTGGCCGGCCTTTCCCCCTTGACAAGATAATTCACAAGCCCCGTCACAGCATTGAACGACTGCATGGCAATGTTCCTTGTGACAAGAAAATCAACCGCCCCGTCCTTCAAGGCCTCCACATTGTCAGCAAGGTCATCAAATCCAACTACAACTCTGCCCTCATCGGGGTAGGATTTCATATAATCGGCAATCAGGTGCACACGGGAATTGAGCATTATCACATGCCTCACCTGCGGATTGGCTCTGAAAAAGTCCGACAAAGCCGTATTTATGTCCTCGCGATTGTTCGGATTCACGAAAACAGTATGAATAATGCACTCCTCACCGAATTTCTGACGGATATAATCCGTGAAGCCGCTCCTCCTGTTGGACGTAGGGTCTGACTTATACTCCTTGTCACGTTTTATCCTGACTATCACAACCTCCCGCACAGCAGCCCTGTCCGAAAGAAGGAAAGCCCCGAAAAATCCGCTCTGATACAAATCAACGCCGTAATATACAATATAATTCGGGTCATCTATGCGGCCGTCCACGAACCCGTAAGGAATCTGGAGTTCATGCAATTTTGCAGAAAACTTTGCCGAGGCAGACGGGAAGAACGGATGGAAGATGACACCTCCCGGATTCTGCCTGAGCACATTGTCACATGCAACTACAAATGAATGCTCGTCATACTGGTCATAAAGTTCCACGACAGGGACGACGTTGAAAGACTTTACCGACTCCACTCCTTCGAGGAACCCTTTGTATATCTCCTCCCAATACTGGCCCGGAGTGAATCTCGGCAACAGGCATGCAAGAACGTGCTTTTTATTTGATGCAAGGACAGACGCAAGCAGATTGGGATTATAGCCCAGGCGCACTATCGCATCGCGCACAGCGGCCGCCGTCTTTTCCGACACCCTGCCACGGTTATAGACCACGCGGTCAACTGTGCCTTTTGACACTCCGGCCAAGGCAGCGACATCATATATCGTAACATTCTTGCCTTTCACGATTCCCAATGACTGATTTGTTTGCAAATATAGCAAACGTCGAGAGCAGAGACAAAATTTATTTTGGCTATGCCGAGACGCAAGCGTATATATGTCCGTCAGGACAAATATAGCTAAAAGCTGAGAGCAAAACGTCAAGCTTGCTTGTAAAGTTTTGCCGAAGCGCCAGATTATGAAGCCCCCGCCCCCCAAAAAAAAGATGCACGCCACAGTCAAATGACATGCAGCATGCACCTATACATGAACCGGAAGAGACTACTCCCGGATTTCCCCTTTATGCGCAAGGACTTTCACAAGAGTCCTCTTAGACGCATGTGTATCCGAAACCCAAAGCACAGTGTCACACTGCGCATATACCCTCATAGGCTGCGAGAAAGCATAGCCCTTGACTGTCTTGAGCTTCTTTACCCACTCACCGGTAGCGCAATCGAATATGTTTATCGCATCATTGTCCCCCGTCGCATACAGACGCTCGGAACAAAGCGCGAATGTCCTTGGCTTGAATTCAAGCGACATTGACATCTCATCCACATCTATCGAAGTACCGTTCGCAAGGTCATCGTTTACAAGAGAAGGGTCAAGGACACGCACTCTCCTGTTCTCATAATCCGTAAGCATCAGATACCCCTCGTCATTGAACTGCATATAATGGGTAGCGAAACCATTGTTTCCCAAGCTTCCGTTTCCGGACACCTGACGATAACGGTTCACCCTCTGATAATTCTCCGGCGTGGCGTCCGCCTCCTTATAAATGCTGACAGCTCCCGTCTTGTCACGCGCATACACAAGACTGTCTTTCACCGCGAGAGCCTGAGCCTGAAACACAGGACCGCTCCAGCTGCCGTTACCGATACACGTCACATATGAAAGCTCCGGAAGATGGAACACATGGATACGCGACTGCCTTTCTGCGACATAAAGCCTGTCACCGGACGGCACGATGGCCTCAATCGGGCTGCCGAAGTTTTTCTGCTCACCATTGAACTCCCACGAATCAACCGTGCCGAGCAGCGCCCCGCTCTGCGCCCCGAACATCATGAGGCTGTTTCCGCCGCCGATATTCGCCACAAAGAGAGTATCACCCAGATGAGCAACAGTATATGGCACGAATCCGGCCGCATCCTCAATTCCCAAAGAAGCGGCATTGATTTGCATGCCAGCCTCATATGACCAGTACCAGAAGCTGTCATAATCATCAAAGCTACCGTTCCCGGTATTGTTCAAATCTTTTTCAGTGCACTGAACTGCCGTAATGACAGACAGGACCAAAAGCATATATCTTAATGTTTTCATTTTTTCTCCATTTATTTCAACTCACTGACAGGTATGGCATATACGCACTGGCCGCTTGACGCACGGTCAACAATGAACAGAGTGTTGCGGCGTATGCAGAATTTCTCCGGGTTCTGCAAAGTAATATCCCCGATTACGGTAAAGTTCTTTATGATTTCACCTGTCTCGGAATCGACCTCGCAGAATTTCTCCACTCCGTTGGAACTTACGAACATGCGGCCCTCATGGAAATCAAGGCAGTAAGGCCCGTTCTTATAGGCAAGCTGAGAAGTAGTGGCAAGTGCAGCACCCTCACGTATTCCGGAAAGATTGAAAACATGAATCTTCCTGGAAGGGTGAATGGAATATAGAAGTCCCGTCTTGTCATCAATGGCCATTCCGTATGTTCCTCCGGCCTCGCCGAGGTTTCCTGTACGAGTAAATATGAGAGGCAGGACACCCGGCTGCAAAGAGTTCTCTTCGATTATATTCACATAACGCTTGTCACGTATCATGATGACTCCCTTATAAACCACCACGTCATAAGCATGCACAGTCTGCGTCGCTCCCGTGCCCCAGTTTCCATTCCCTACGCATGTGATGAACTGAAGGGTCTTTGCGTCAAAAATCTCCGTCCTGCTGCCCTCATGCGTCACATACAGTTTTCCGTTTGCACGCGTTACACCGTTCGGACGGCCACTGAAAGTACGTACCTCTTCACCGTCAGTCCACTCCCTGATGCTGCCGGTATGCTTAACGCCATCCGAGGCCAGGCTGAACAGCTCAAGGCTGTAGTTGCTGTCGGCATCATTCACGACATACAGTGTATCTCCATAGGCATATACGTCTTTCGGACGGAAAGAAGCAGCCGAAGCGCCAGGCACATCAGCATAGTCAAGTCTGAATGAGAATGGCCCGCCGTCGTTTCCGCCGAGGTCAGCCTCACCGCGCATAGGAGAAAGCCCTCCGTCTATGGCATCAAGCTCAGGGTCCTCGATGATATGTTTTGAAGCCACATGGATATCATCGAAATATCTGTTCCTGGACCAGCGCGTATGCATGAAGCGACGTGAATATACAGGTAGTTTCTTGTCCAGGGACAGCTGGCGGTACATGTTGCCGCAGAGGGTCACCCATCCCGGACCGGTCTGTTCGTATGTCATATTGCCGTCATGGCCATAGCCAAGACAATGGGCAAATTCATGGAAAATCGTATCCGTTATGTCCCTGTCATCGGCATAGTGCTCAAGGTAGCAAGACTCGTGAAGTCCGTAGGTGCTTCCGCCTCCGAGTCCCATAACGCCTGTCGTGTATCCATATATCAAGGCTCCGTGATTGCGGGCTCTTACGATGAGAGCCGCCTTATCTATCTCAACCCTGTCATTGTTGCTGTGAAGAGGGCCGAATTCATTAAGAGCCTGCTCGAACTCAGGGGAAGAGTACATATAGCTCATGTTCAAGGAAAGGGCAACGGCCTCGCGGGTATGGGATGCTTTCATCTTATAGTTCCAGTATCCTCCGTTGTATCTGGCAAAAGAGATTCTCCAGCCGCATTTTATAGACTGAAGAGTCTGCCAGTAAGGGTCATCACTCTCAATGGTGAAAGTGAGGTTTTCCTTGGTAAGATACGGATTGGCCATTATGACAATCTCCTTTCCGCTCCTTGTATATGCCGTAAGATTTTCCGTAGCGAAAGGAATATGGTAGGTCAGCTGCTGGAACGGCTGCACCTTTTCAAGGCACATGAGCTTGAAGTCTTCCGCATACCCTTCTATCCTTGCCCATATGGTCACATTTCTGAGAGCCCTCGGGCTATAGAAACGGAGCAGCAGGTCATGATTGTCGTCCATTGAGAGCTGCAGTGGATTGTTCACATTGAAGCTTCTCTGGGCCTGGTCAAAGAAGACGTCCGGAGACTCCTCGTCATTAAGCAGATAATAAGTGTTTTCCGCATTGTAATCGGTCTCAGCAAGCATGACCGGCAATTGGTCAATGACTTGGTCCACATGTCCCGGAACCGGATTTTCATCTGGCGTGCAACTTTGAAGCAGCGCCATGGTGCCTGTCAATATCAACAGGCAAGTTGAAAAGATTCTTTTCATCGTCTGTTTCTAATAATCATTCACTACACTAAAAAGGGCCGCAAAATTATAAAATAGGAATAAAATGACAAAATCTCATTTTAATTTTGACTTTTTTGCGGAACGGCTGGCGTTTTAGCGGTGATGCCGGACTGCCCGGCTGGGTGGGGAGTTTGAGTGGAGTGAAATTCGGGTGGAGCGCTCGGACGAAAAGGCTAACGGAGAGGATTGGGATGGAGGGAACCGGATAGGAATACACCTCTGGCGGAAAAAGGCTCTGGAGAAGAGTCAGTCTGGGAGAAAAGGAGGACTTGGATGGAGAGGGACGGCTGGAAACCAATGCAGGCATGCGGGAATGTTTTCTAAATTATGTTTCCGAATGTGCGCCGCAATCTTCAATTCTGACACACGACTCCCTTGTTATGTCCAAGTTTCCCCGGCCCCAAGCTCGACTGAATGCCCCAAGGTATAATGAGCACCTCAAGCTATGCTGAGCATCTCAAGCTTTTCGGGCCACACTTTCCGCAAAGTTAGCCAACCATTCATGGAGAGCAAGCAATTGACTATCAGCTTATTTCTGAATATCGATTCCCCATTGCGGGGGCACCGTAATTTAACAAAACATTGAAAGACAGACAATTATGCTCCACAGTAATGTCCCGTCCTGAAAAAAGTTTACCACAAACCGTAAACTTTTATGCAATCAAAA
>CAJUEK010000041.1 GCA_910585445.1 uncultured Bacteroidales bacterium
CGCTGACTTTCAGCGGATTACCCTAATCTTTTTGCAACAAATTTGACGATGAACCTAAGAATCGGCCGATTCTTAAACCGAATTGCTTTTTGATGGCATTCCGTAAAAAAATTGCCGTTTTCTTACACCGTTTTTCATGACGGATATTTTTTAACATGTCATTTGTGCCCTTATCAGTGTAATGTATCCCGATATGCAGGATTTTTGATGAAGTGCAATTTTTTTTTGATTATAAATTGTTTGTGTGTTGATGGGTGTGTAATTTTGCATGTCCTTGATTATCAGATTGAAGTAGGTAATTCATTATGAATTGTTCTCCTTGTCCCGTTCTGAAAAAAGTTTACCATATAACGTTGGCTTTTTGCAGGACGGGAGAGTCAGCACTGATTTTACCGCAGTTTTTTCGTGTCAGGCATATATACCTTATATATAATATATATCAGGTGCTGCATGATGTGTATATAAGGGCGGCATGTGTGAAATGGTTGGGCTTGCTTCGGGATGCCTGATTGGCGTTTGTAATGTTGCCCAGGAATTGCATCAGATGTTGTCCGGTACGTGCATCAAATCTTGTCCATGAACCGCATCAAATCTTGCACAGAAAGTTCTTCCAATGCCGCCGGTGAAGCGCACTCTTTCAGATGCCGGCCAGCCATAGCCATGCCTGTAAAAGTGTGCGGATGGGCAGGGCGGCTATGCGTCCGTGCAGTTTGCTATATTGCCGGGGTAAAACAACATGACTATGGCAAAAATTAAAATCAGGTTTCGCCCGTCCTTGGTCCAGGGCAGGGAGGGCGCGGTTTATTATCAGATTACGCACCGCCGGGTGACGCGTCAGATTTCATCCGGATACGGCATCTTCCCCAGGGAATGGGACAGCAAGGGTGCGGCCGTTGTGCTTGCGGGATGCGGAAGCGCCAGGTATGACTATCTTGCTTCCGTCAGATTGCGCATTTTTGAGGATGTCGGCAGAATAGGTGGCATAATAGCAGCTCTTGAGGAATCCGGAGAAATCTTTACAGCTGACATGGTTGCTGAATTGTACCGCCGTGGCTGCGCTGACGGCTTCATGGCATTCGCAAGAAAGACTGTAATGAACCTCAGGCATGAGGGCAAGTTGCGTACTGCGGAAAATTATACCTCCGCCTTGAACAGTTTCGCCCGCTTCAGGGGAAATCTCGGAGATGTTCCGGTCCGGGAAGTCAATTCGGCTCTGATGGCGGCATATGAGGACTGGCTCAGCTCTGCCGGCATCTGCCGGAACACAAGTTCATTTTATATGAGGAATCTCAGGGCCATATGGAACCGTGCTCCGGAATGCGGGGCAGGGCAGTGCGGCAATCCGTTCAGGCATGTTTATACCGGTATCGGCAAAACCGTCAAGCGTGCTGTTCCGGTAAATGCAATCAGGAGAATCAGGGATATGTCTCTGGAGGGCGGATACGGATTCGCCCGTGACATTTTCATGTTTTCGTTCTATACGAGAGGCATGTCATTCGTGGATATGGCTTATCTTAGGAAAAGCGACCTCAGGAACGGGGTGCTCAGCTACAGGAGGCGCAAGACTGGCCAGAGGCTTCTGATAAAATGGGAGAGGCAGATGCAGGAAATAGTTGACAGATATGACATTCCGGGAAGTCCATATATGCTGCCCATAATCCGTGAGAACGGAAAGGATGCATGGACGCAGTATAAGAATGCCGCCCATCTGGTGAACAGGAAGCTCAAGAGAGTCGGCCTGCGCCTGGATATTCCGGTCCCTCTCACAACATATGTGGCGCGCCATGCCTGGGCGAGCATTGCCAAGAGCAAGAATGTGCCGCTTTCAGTGATAAGCGAGGCGATGGGGCATGATTCGGAAAATACCACAAGAATTTATCTTGCCTCATTGGACACGACAGATGTTGATAAGGCAAATATGATTGTCTTGAAGTCGTTGTAAATGAAAACGGAACATGAACTGTTCCGTGAATTGTATTTCTCTCACCAAGAGAGGTATCAGCGGCGCAAAATTATAAAAAATCCCTGAATCAGAAATAAAAGAATTGATTTTTTTGCCTTGCACCGCTGATGCGCAAATCCGGAAAATCAAAAAAAATGTCAAGCAGCCTGTTCAGGCGGAATCGGCAAAGGGATCTGATTTTCATTCGATTATCTTTAATATGTACCTCTCTTGGTGAGAGAAGTATCGTTCGTATGATGCTGGGAAGCATGCTTGATTGTGTGTGATCCGATAAAAATATTTTTCAGAGGCTGCAATGTCTTTGCAAGCATCATGTGTCATTCTTGCCGTTGCCCGTGAGGGCCGGATGGCGGGAATGCCATTGTATGGCATGCGTATGTGCATGGCAGCCGGGAAAATGCGCTTATATGTTGAAATTGAAGAATTAAGGAAAATATAAGACGAAAAATGAGACGAAGGATTTGTCTGTCATTAGCGGTTCTTTTGGGAACGCTGTGTAATGTGGCCAAGGCTCAGGATGTCGCGATAAAGACCAATATTCTTTATGATGCGGCCGCTACTGTAAACCTTGGCGTGGAAATCGGCCTTGCTCCGCGTTGGACATTGGACATAAGCGGCAACTATAACGGCTGGACTATGCCCAAGGATATGAAATGGAAGCACTGGCTCGTGCAGCCGGAGGCGCGCTGGTGGTTTTGCGAGCGTTTCGCCGGCCATTTCATCGGTATTCATGCCCTTGGCGGCCAGTGCAATGTAGGCGGCATCCGCAACAGCATCAAGCTTCCCGGTTCGGACTTCTCGGTTCTTTCCGACCGCCGCTATCAGGGCTGGTTTGCCGGTCTTGGCGCGGCCTACGGTCATTCCTGGATTCTCGGCAGGCATTGGAACTTTGAGGCAGAGCTTGGCCTGGGCTGGATATACGCGCGCTATGACGTGTTCCCATGCGCCGTATGCGGGACAAAGCTTGCGTCAGACCGCGCACACAATTATTTCGGCCCGACGAAGGCGGCCTTGAGTTTCGTATATGTTTTTTAATCAATCAGGAATGTGTATGAACAGGATATCTAAAACATTAGGCGGCATCAGCCTGCTTTTCTTCGGAATTGCCACGGCAAACGGCCAGCCGCTAATGGACGGGAAGGTGTCAGTTGAAAATCTTGCGGTCTCGCGTTCGGAAGACAAGCTTTTTGTTTCAATGGACATGAACGTCTCCTCTCTTGAACTGATAAGCAACCGTGAAGTTGTACTGACTCCTTCACTTTGCAAAAATGCTGACACTCTTCTGCTTCCGGCAGTGACGGTTGCAGGGCGCAACAGGTATTTCCATCATTTGCGCAACGGCATTGAAAGTGATGCTGCGCTTTATCGTGCCGGCACTGCAGATGTTCTCGCATATAAGGTTGTCATACCTTATCAGGACTGGATGAATGACGCTGTGCTTAGCGTGTCGAATGCCATATGCGGATGCTGCAGCGAAAAACTCGGCGGAGGTACTGAGCAGCTGCTTGCGCTTGAACTCTCTCCTAAGGCATTTGTTCCGGTGTACCTATATATGCGTCCTGAGGCAAAGCCTAAGATAAATGTAATAGAAGGGACTGCGTATGTGGATTTCCCGGTCAACAGGACCGAAATATATGAGACTTACCGCAGGAATCCGGTCGAGCTGCAGAAAATCCTTTCGACCGTGGATGCGGTGAGGAATGATGCGGATGTGCGCATAATATCAATAGGAATAAAGGGATATGCTTCTCCTGAGAGCCCTTATGAGAATAATGAGCGCCTTGCCAAGGGCCGTACAATGACACTCCGGGAATATGTGCGCAAGCAGTATGATTTTCCGGACAGTGTAATCACGGTTTCATATGAGCCTGAGGATTGGGCCGGACTGGAGCGCTTCGTGGAGGGTTCGTCTCTCAATGGAAGGGACGGCATTCTCAGGATTATCCGCAGCGGGATGGACCCTGACGCGAAAGAGTGGAAAATCAAAAAGGAATATCCGCAGGAATACGCTTATCTGCTGGAGAATGTCTATCCGGCCCTGCGTCATTCTGATTATTCCGTGAAATATGAGGTGCGCTCATATACTGATGTGAATGAGATAAAGAGGTTGCTCCGTACACAGCCGCAGAAGCTGAGCCTCAATGAAATGTATCTTGCGGCCAAGGACATGGAGCCTGGCAGTGATGAGTATAACGAGACTTTTGAGATAGCTGTGCGCATGTTCCCGGAAGACGAGGTGGCGAATCTGAATGCTGCCAATACGGCTATGCGTCTGCATGACATGAAAAATGCGTCGCGCTATCTGCAGAAGGCCGGCGCATCTCCGATGGCTGTTTATGCGAGGGGCATATTTGCGGCCTTGGATGGTGACCTGGACGCTGCCATTGCTTTGTTTGTACAGGCTCAGGAGGCCGGAATCGCAGAAGCGGCGGAGATGATTGCCCGGATTGAAGAATTACAATAGTTATCAAATATTGATGTGTTATGAGAATTAAAAATTACATTAGTGCTATTGCCCAGGCGGTTGCAATTGTGATGATTGCCTCCTGCAGCAATGATCACCTTGCGGTGAACCGGCCCGGTGAAGAGTCCGGGCTTAAGGATGCGGTTTATATGAATGTGTCTGTGCAGCTCCCTGTGGGGAATGCAACGCGCAGCAACACCAATGACAACGGCGGAAGTTCCGACGGAGATGAAGTCGGACATGACTACGAGAACAAGGTGAATGAGATTCTGCTTGTGCTCGCCGACAGGAACAACAAATTCATCGCTTACGCGGAGCAGGACGGGCTTCAGAATATGACATCCGACAGGATTTCAACCACACAGAAGCTCAACAAGTCCACTTTGGCCTCTTATTATGGTGATGACAAGGTGCTTGCCAAGGGACAGGAAGAGATATATGTGTATGTGTTCTGCAATCCTGTAGAGGATCTGAAGAATAAAATCGAGGAAGTTGCCAACGGCGATGACGCAGCCAAGGCTGCATGGCATGGTGCCGTGTGCGAGCTGTCTGAGACTGCTGACGGAAATGCTGACAATGAGGCGGTCTGGGGAGGAAAGGACCATAAGGGAGGCTTCCTCATGTCAACGGCAAGGGCCGCGTCCGCAAAGAAAAAGATTCCAGTCAATTTTGAGGATTGGAACAGCTATACCTCTGTGGACAAGGCATTCAGCCTTTCCGGTGTCAATAATGCCAACAGCGACAAGGAGATAGATAATGACGGTCCAGTTCCGGTGGAGCGTGCCGTGGCGCGTTTCGATTTCCGTGACGCCAGCCAGGGGAACAACACATATGATGTAGTGAAGGACAAGGACGACAAGGTGATTCTGCGTATCCAGCTTGAGAAAATGGCTCTGGTCAATATGAGCAGCCATTTTCATTATCTGCGCCGCGTTTCCGACACAGGTCTGGAAGACGCTACCGTGACACTTTGCGGAACGGAGACTTCGAAAAACTATGTCGTGGATACGGATGCGTCGGCAAAGAAGGACAATTCCATCATAACCGGAAACAAATATGCAGACCATTTCAATTTCCCTCTCGGACATGTGGACGGCGACGGCAAATGGAGCATCGGGGCAACTGCAAGAAACCAGTGGTTTACGGCAAAAATAGCGGATGTCCTTAATGCTGAAGAGGACAATCCTGAGTGGACAGGTGACGGGGACTATCATATCTGGCGCTATGTGACTGAAAATGCAGTTCCTGGGGAAACCCAGCAGAAGAACGGACTTACTACCGGAATCGTGTTCCGCGGCAAGATGACGGCTACTGCGGATACGCCTGCATCACTGAAGGATGCGCTTGAGAATGCGGAGGGCACAGCTTCGGATGCGATTCTGTATTCATATTCCAACAATCTGTATGTCACTTGGAAGGAAGTGCGTGAATTTGCATTGAAAGAGGGTGTCGGGAGCGGGTTCTACAAAGCCGTGTTCGGTACTCCTGAAAATGTTCCTGTGATTGAGACTGACGCAGTGGATGCTGTATATAGCGATGACGTGCAGAGTCCTGACTATCTGTGGAACAAATGGCATAACGAGTCCATGGATGACGCCGCAAGGCAGGCTGCTTTCAAAAATGCCGCTACCGGTTCCAATTTCACGATTTACCAGTCAAGCAAGGAGGATGACAGCGTAGGCTACTATTGCTACTATTTCTATTGGAACCGCCACAATGACAACGGAAACGACGGAGTTATGGGACCAATGGAGTTTGCAGTTGTCCGCAACAATGTCTATAAGCTGGCTGTCACCAAGATAAACAGGCTCGGACATCCGCGCAATTCGGACGATGACCCTGACCCGCTGGATCCGGATGACCCGGATGAGAAGGGTGACATATATCTCAACGTGTCTGTAAAGGTGATGCCTTGGGTAGTTCGTGTGAACAATATAGAATTCTGACATAGGACATGCAGGGCAGAATACGGAATATGATTTCGGTGCTCACGGGCGCGGTGCTTGCCGCCGTGTCCGTGTGCATGGCCTTTTCTTCGTGTGAGCGGATATATGATGACCTTGAGCCCTGTCCGCACGGGGTGTCATTGCGCTTCGTATATGATTATAACATGGAGTACGCCAACTCTTTCCCGAGAAAAGTTGACTGCCTGACGCTCTATATCTACGATGACAAGGGCAATTGGGCCGGCACCAGGACTGTGACCGGAGCCTGTCTTCAGGACGAATCCTACAGGATGAAGCTTGACCTTGCGGAAGGCACATGGCATTTTGTGGCCTACGGAGGACTGGCTTGCGATGACAAGTCTTTTTCTTTGGCGGATGAGCCGTCGCAGGGCAGCACTTATACTGACCTTTGTGCCGTGATGGACAGGGGGCAGGTCGAGTCTTCTGTTGCGGAGCAAAGGCGTCTTCACGATATGTTCTGGGGAGAGCTGACTCTCGCTTCTGCGGACCTTTATAGTGAGGGTACAGTGCGAATGATGAAGAATACGAACAATATCCGCATTGTGCTGCAGCAGGAAAACGGCGGACAGCTTTCTCCCGAAGATTTCATTTTTGAGATAACCGACAACAACTCCGTGTTCAGTTATGACAATAGTCTGGTTACTGAGGGTGTGGCACCTGTGACATATTCCCCATGGGCTGTAGGCCAGGAGCAGACCGGTGTCTCAATTGTCGGGGGAAATGTAGTTCCGGAGGCGGTTGTCGTGGCTTATGCGGAGATGAGCACGTCGCGTCTTGTTACCGGTAATGCGCCTAAGCTTGTGATACGCCGCAGCGGTGACGGCAGCAGAATCGTGGACTTCCCGCTTGTCGAATACCTGCTTCTGCTCCGCAGTGAGCGATACCGCAAGATGGGTGAGCAGGAATATCTGGACAGGGAGAGCGATTATGTGCTGTTTTTCTTCCTGCGTCCTGACCATTCGTGGATTAATACCCATATAGTGGTTGACAAGTGGGTGGTACGTTTGAATAATGCTGAATTCTGAGCGTAAAATCTTTCATCTCGATGTTTAGGGTAAATAAAAGAACCATATCCATGATTGCGGGAGTGCTGTTCTGCGGCATTCTTGCGCTGCTGTCATGTTCTTGTGTTTCTGATGTTTATGACGATGGAGGCAGTGACGGTGAGCTTGTCACTCTGGTTCTGAAAGCTGCTGTGCTTGATTCCGGGGAGCAGGATGACCAGGCAGGGGAGGATCTTATGAACAGCCTGCGCATTGTCATTCTCAGCAGGAACAGGAACGGGTACTGGAGCGTTGAGCACAATGTGAATGAGGATTTCAATTCAGGGGTGCGCATTTCTGACGAAAAGCCGTTCATGGTTGCGAAAAACCAGACGAAGAGGATTTATCTGGTGGCTAATGCCTCCATGGTGAGACGTCTGGACGGGAGCGTGATTGACCTGGGTGCGGATGAACTGTATATTCCGGACAGGTCGGGTGTCGCAGCAATAGACACTGTGGATTTTTTCCTGCTCGGAAAGGATATGCCTCAAGAGGGGCTTCCTATGAGCTCCATGTATGAGTTTGAGATGGGAAAGACCTCAAAGACAATGGAATGCCATGTCGTGAGGGCTGCGGCGAAAATTACTTTCAGATATGTCAACAGGACCACTCAGATACCAGAAAACCCAGGTGACGGACAGGTGTTCGCCAGGCGCAGGCGCATCAGGCTTCTTGGATGGACACTTGAAAATGTCGCTGACAGGTCTTATGTGATGCCGCGTGTGAATGCAGGTGCTGACGGCAGGTATGCTGTGGTTGACAGCCGTCTCGGGCAATTGCGTGTTCTTGATGGAGACTGGATGGACTGGATGCTGCAGGAAGCCGGAAAAGGGGATGACGTGACGCGTTATGAATGGCTGACGGACTATGAACTCCCGTCCAAGGCCGTGCATTCCGTATATACCCATTGGTATGACAATTCCCCGGGAGCCCCTGATGCTCCGGTGATTTTTCCTGAAGAGAGCGACGGAGCTGAGAATGCCGCGTATGCATCTGCGGCCGTGTATCTTCCGGAGAGCAGCAACAGGCAATGGTATGACAAGGACAATCAGCCGGATGCTTCGCTGAAATTGCAGTCATACCGTATTACAGTCATCACCAATGAACTTGATGAAGGCCTTGAGGATGTTCCCGGCAATTGGGTGGCGGCAAGTTATACTGCTGTCATGCCGCAGCTTTTTTCCATGTTCCGCAATACTCACGTGAAGGTGAACGTGACTTTCGTGGGGGCCGGACAGTTCGCGCTTTATGCTGAAATCGCCCCCTGGAAGGAACTCAAGCCGGTTGAGGGAGAGCTTATCCCTGACACGCCACGGCCTGCAGGCCATTAGAAAATGTGATTATGCACAAAGATTTGAGATATATTCTTTTAGTCGTGCTGCCGCTCCTGTGGACGGCATGTGGGCGCGATTTGCCTGTGGACCTGCCTGCTGTGGAGCCTGTGCCAGGTCTGGAGGAAGGGGCAGTCGGCTTCGGGGCGGTGAAGTCTTCCGGAGCCGTTGCTGGCCAGGATGATTATCTGCACAACACTTTCATTCATGATGTCAGCTATCTCAGGATATACAATTATACCGGCACTGCGCTGGATTTCAATGACAATGCCGATTACAAATGGTATGTGTATGATGAGGATTTGGGCAGCATGACCGGAGGAATGTATAATTTCCGTCCTCTGGAGGGGCGCGGGTTCCTGTGGAGTGAATTGGAAATAGAGGGTACGGTAGGATATAAGTTCGATGCCATTGTTTTCCCTTATTATCAGAAATACAGGGATACCGTGTCTGTTGACCAGAGCGTTGCGGGTAATTTCCTTGCTTCCGACATATTGATGGCCCATCACATACAGTTCTCCGGGGATTTCGGAAAGAGGGTGGCCCTGAAATTCTATCATGTTCTTTCTATGCTCAAGGTCATGGTCTATATCCCGAAATATGACGCGGCGACTAATACCGGCTTTGGAAAGGATGCGGCATCGGATATAGTGCTGCCTGATATATATACGAAATTTTCATTCAGTTTTGACACTGCGCTGTCTTCTGACGCGGCTCCGGTGGTGATGCCGCATACATCTTCGAATAAGCCGGATGACTGTCCCAAGGGAGACATAAGCATGTATGCCCTTTACGACAAGTCTGAATTGACCGGAATAGGCGAGGGAACGGACCCCAAGACCGGGCGTGAATGCTGGATATGCTCTTTCGCCGCCATCCTGCCGGTCCAGGAGCTTGTTGATGAGAATGCGCTGCTGCGTCTGACGCTTAAGACTGTTGACGGGCAGAAGCGGGTTTATCAATATACTCCGGGCGTATCCAAGGCAGTGAGCATAGTGGCCGGAAGCATAACGTCGCTGCACCTGTCAATCCGTGAAGAGGAAAACAAGGCTTTTCTCATGAAGGCGGAGGTGATGCCTTGGGAGCAGGCTTCAGCTGACATGGGGCTGGAAAAAGAGTGAGTATCAAATGAGAAACATCAATAGCATAATATCCTGTCTTGTGCCGGCAATGATTCTGCCGGTTCTTGCAGCGTGTACGGGCGGGATGGATGAATATGGCCGCGAGGCTTCCGGAAATCTTGTCCTGAGGGCCGGTGTGGATGATGCCGCGATGACGCGCTCAATTGCGGAGGGAAAGCTTCCGGACGGGAAGGGATACCGGTTCACCTATCCTGCGGACGCTTCGGGGCATTCCGCGCTTCCATGCGTGTTCACTGGCGGGGTGGGCCTTGTAGCTGCCTCTGACGGGCATTTCCTGACTTGGGCAGATGTGGCTGACAGCAAGAGCTATACGTTCTGCCTTGACAATGTGCCGTCGGCTGAAAACGGCTCTGGAGAATTTTTCGGAGTCATTTTCAGCGATGAGGAGAAAGGCATGTATGCTGCCGGAAAAGATGATGCGGAATCAACCAATGACATAGTATGGGGCAGCTGCACCGTGCATGACAGGACTTCTGTGGAACTGGATTTCAAGATGACCCACCGCATGTCCAGGCTGACTGTCAATATTGTTTCGGATGACGGGACTGAGCTGGCCGGTGCGATTGTGCGCCTGTGCAATGTAGTGCTGCTGCCCGAGAGCTTCGACAGGATGACGGGAGAGGTCTCAATTGCGCAGGTTCCCTCATATGGGGACATTGTGCTGAGGGACGGCAGTGAGCCGTGGATACCCGAGCCTGAGGCCGGGAGTGACGGGGAGGCGGCTGTCCGGTATGAATATATGACTGATGCCTTTGTCTTTCCTCCGCAGCCTCTGCGCAGCGGCAACGAAAGGCCCCGTCTGCAGGTCGTGATACCTGAGGGTGACCATGAAGGGACATATTCGGCAGCCCTGCCTACATCTATGACTGTGACTTCGGACGGAATGACTTCAATACAATCATTGTCAAGGTTTTCCGCAGGACAGCACCTTGTGCTGAATGTCACTCTGCTTCACAACGACCAGAAACCTGTGCTTGAGTTCCGTCCTGCCGCAGTCGAGAGGTGGGACTTCAAGGGGGATTTCTCCGCTGTCGCCAAGCGTGAGGGAATATATGACCTTGGCCAGTTCGTGAAACTCATAGAAGCGTATAACAAGCTTGCTGGGGGAACTGACAGGGAAAAATGGATGCGTCAGGTTGACCGTTACGGGAAGCTGGAGGGAGGCAAATGGGTTTTCAACCTGTTCACCAACCTCAGTTTCAATATGGACGGGAATACTGAATTGTTCTGTGACGGCAATTTCACATTCAGGATGTACGGGTATTCCGTAACGGTGTCTGAGGGCGGCAATGAGACTGTGTTTGGTGAAAATGAGGTTGAACAGCTTGTGGCAAAACTTACCGTGTCATGAGGGATTTGATGAAATATATGATGGCGGCCGGAATCTGCCTGGTGGCAGCTTCCTGTGTCTCAGGGGTGCTTGAGCGCGGCCGTGACGGGGGCAGGGGACTTTCGGTCGATGTGGCCCTCGGGAAAATGAATGTGAAGGCGACTGGAGGACAGGACATGTCAGCGGAAACCGGATTCGGACAGGATGATGTAATCGGCCTCTTTTCTGAGGGTGGCAATCTTGACCCGGGAAGCGGCGGGAAACTTGTCAATGTGCCGATGAAATTTGACAGTTCCAAGGGGGAGAACGGCTATGTGTTCGTCAATGAGGAGGTCAATGCAGATGTGAACCAGCTCGGCAAAGTCTATCTGTATTATCCTTATGCCAAAGGGGCTGAGCAGCCAGGAGGTGCTTCTGTGGTTGACCCAGGGAACGGACGCGTTTATGATTTCCTTATCGCATATGATGATTGGGGAGAGGGCTATGTTTTCTATCATGCCTTCTGCAAGCTGAGGATAAGGTGCGGTGAGGGCTTTGACGCTGTGGCTGGCCAGAAAATTTCCGTGTTCCTTGAGAATCCGGCGGACAGTATCCGTATTGTGGACAATGGCGGAGGGGATGTCATGAAGAAATATGAGTTTTTCGGCAAGAGGAAGGAGTTTGAGGCATGGAAGGTACTGGCTTATGACGGAGGGAAGGAGTATGAGGCCTATGAGGTGATTCTTCCAAGCTCTTCTGACAGGACCACAAGAGTTGACCATATAGAACTTATGGACAATGACGGGAATATTCAGGAACTGCGTCTGACTCATGAGGTTTTCGACATTCCCGGGCAATATGACCCGCATGGCTATCTTAAGCCTTCGTATGTCTTTCCTGTCACTGTGAAGATGGAGAATCTTGTGCCGGTGGTGCGCGAGGGAAGCATAACCCCTTGGGGAGAGGGCGAGTCCATAACTGTTGAGCGTACATACGGAATCAATGATGATGCGCAGTTCTCCGAATGGGCGGGCATATACAATTCTTTTGTCAAGGATTTTCCCTCTCTTGGAAGCAGGCCTTCCGTGGAGGAGATTGCTGATGAGGGCAACCGTTATCATGACCTGCTCAATTACGGTACCTATGTCAACAAGAGATGGAATTTCCATGTCGGGGCCGATCTTGACCTGTCTCAGAATGCCGTTTCTTCCGTGTGCATAATGGAACTGTGCGACACATTGAGCGGTGCCAACCATACCTTGTCAAATATTTTCCTTAAAGGTTCGGGCATGTCCGGTTTCATAGGCACGTTGAGCGAGGGGGGATGCCTGCAGGATATGAGGCTGTCCGCCTTGTCCATTGCCGATGATGCGGCCTCCGGAGGATTGTGTGGAGGCATTGCGGCGCGTATGACCGGGGGAACTGTGACCAATTGCAGGGTCACGGGAATTTCTCTTCGCTGCGCTTCCGGGGTATATGCAGGGGCTTTTGCCGGCGAGATGACAGGCGGGACAGTAGAATATTCCTCTTTCCGCGGTTCCATAATGGGAGGTACTTCTTCGGCGACCGGACAATATGCAAGGATATTGGGCAAGAATCCGTCCGATGATTTCCAAGTAAAGGTCGAGGAGGTTGATGCGACTAATGTAATCATAATGAAATAGTGTGGCAATGAGCGTATCAGTTAGAAATATAAGGCGCGGCATATTGTTTTTGTGCGCATTGTTTGCGGCTGTGTGCTGCGGCCTGCCGGAGATTCCGGCTGATTCCGAAGAGGTGCGCGGAAAGGGCATGCCTGTGTGCCTTACGGCAATTTATGAGCCTGGCGGCATGGTTACAAAGGCAGGCGGGGGCAAGACCGCATTCTCAGACGGGGATGTGATACATGTCTCGGCGGAGTTCTATGCCGGCGACATCAGCCAGGGTGCTTCGGGTGAGAAGATAGGAAAGACGCAGTATTGCGCCTACATGTTCAATGGGGGAGACTGGACCGGCATAATGCAGGATGGCGGGATAACCTGGCCCTATTCATGCGACTACGGAGTGTTCACGGCCTATTATGCTGCCCAGGCCAACGGGGCCATAAGTTCGGAGGACGGAGCTACGGACATGTGGAGCCTGAGCGGGACGGTGGCTTCGGGACTGACTGATGATACAGGCCCGATGAAGGCAGGAGCTACGGCCTTGGCTTTCGGACATGTAGTGAGGCTTGTCTTTTCGCATATGTGTACGCGCCTGTCTGTTATCAGACTGGATGCCGCTACGGCAGGGGAATATTGGCTCTCAAAGCCGTCTGACCCACAGTTCCATAATGCATTCCGTCTTGTCCGGAATCCGGAGACAGGTGTGGAGGTTGAATGGACTTCCTTGGAGGATGAGCAGTACGGGACATATATTTCGCGTTATCCCGACACTGCCGTTCCGTCGGAGTATGGAAATGCCGTCACATTTTATCTTGAGCCGGGAGCCCGTTATTCCGGCATAAAACTGAATTATCGCTATAATCGCAATTACTTGACGCTCAGCTCGGAAAAGCTCAACGGACTTAAGGCTAACTGCTCATATGTGCTTGACATAACCCAGGATAAGGGAGTCGTGTTCGAAGACCCTGACGACGGAGGGTGGAGCGACCCGGACAAGCCTGAAAATGCATTCAAGCTGGATAATATACCTGCTTTCCTTGAAGCGGCGGGAAACGGCCAGGAGTATCAGGAAGGCGGCATGGCTATCCTGGAGCATACCAATACCGGTGTCATCCTGCTTGTTGACCTTGATTTCGGAGGCAAAGACCCGCTCAGCGAGGCTGATTTTCCGGATTCTTTTATGCGGAGCCTGCAGAATCTCGGTACTACTGTGACTTTTGACGGAAATTTCAAATATATCCACAATTCGGTGCGTCCTGTTTTCAATGAGGTGCAGGGCCGTCTTTACAATTTGGGGATAAGCAATACCGTGAGAGAGGGAAAGATATCAAGTGACGTGTCGGGATACGGAGGCTTGTCCCGTTCCGTGAGTGCCAGTGGTACGATAGGAAACGTACGCATAAGCAATCTCAGCCTGTCTCTTGAGCTGCCGCTTACGGAGAATGCGGATGTGTATTATATAGGATGTGTCGCCGGTCTGAACAATGGCATTGTCTCGGGCATCGGGGTCAGGGGCGACATAAATATCCAAATCAAGGATGCAGATGCCCAAGCCGGCACAAGGAGCGAGGTGCTTGTGGGCGGGATAATAGGCCAGAATGCAGGCACGCTTTCGGACTGCTCCGCTTTTGTGCATGGTGATGCGGATGTGCTTGCGACATGCGTGACGGTAAGGAACACTTGCCGCAATGTCCTTCCTATGTCGTCCGGAGGGGTTGTGGGCTATTCGCATAACAATGTGGAGAATGTGATACTTAAGGTGGATGTGGATGCAAGCGGTTCCACTGCTTCCAATAATTTTACGGGAGGCATGGCCGGGCGTCTGAGACGTTCCGAGGGCATAGAGGAGACGCGTTATTTCAAGAATATATCCGTGGAGGGCCGTGTGCGAGGAGGTCAGGCGGTGACTGTATCCGGTGTACGCGGAAAATCGTTCACTGGGGGCGTCGCCGGCCGTCTTTACAATTTTTTCATAAGCAATTGCAATTCTTTGTGTGAAGTCAGCGGATGGAACGGTGAGGCCGGTGAGGGTGTCCGTTATGCGACGGGAGGTGCTTTCGGATGTATCGCTTCACAGGAAGCCATGCCTCTGGTATTTGATTCCACCTGGTGGGGCGCTTCGCTTGAAGGGCTTTCTGCAACGGAAGAATGCTACATAGGGACTTTTGCGGGAATAATACCGACCCACAGGACTGAAAACGGATATCTTGAGAACGGAAACCGTGCAAGGGAGGTGCCTGGTATCGGCTTCTGGGGAGGCCAGCTTGATGATGAGACTGTGGGCGGAGGAATCGCATCCGCAGCTGATGATGACAGATAAATCGGATTGTTATGACAATGTACGGAAAATTGACGGATATATTGCTGCCGGCTGTGTGCGTGTTCTTGATTGGGGGCTGTGGGGCTCCGGAGCATTTCCGGGGAACTGGCGAGGCGGAAATCCTTTTCAGCGGTTCGGTCGTGAAGGCTGTCAGGACACGCGCTTCCGATGATGAGCCGGAAAGTGACCTTATAAGTTCGGAAAATGATTACGGGGATATTCATGTCCATATATCCTTGGACGGGAATGAGCCTGAGGGGTATCTGACAGATTGCATTTATGTGACAAGCAAGGGAGGAATGGCAGGTGTGCTGGTCTCAAAGGATAGCGGGCTGAAACTTGAGTGGGCCGATACGAAGAGTGACCATTGGTTTCATGCATGGACCTGTCCGGATGGCGTGAGCATGGACAGCGGAAGCATTTCCGGGGGACGTGTGGATTTCAGGCCCAAGGATGAAGACCTTGATGACAAGACCCAGGTTAACCGGAAGAACAATCATGACCTTGAGAAATTGATTGCGCTTCAGAAAGGCCCTGTGTCTTACCGTAACAACAACAGTTATGTAGGCCTGGATTTCCGGCATCTTGTAAGCAAGATAACCATTACCGGAGTTGAGAGGACGAAGATGGACAGCGGAACATCATGGCTCGGAGACGTAACAATAAGTTTCCCTGACATGCCCTGCACTGCGGTTTTCGTGACGGGAGTTGGCAATGCTCCGGACGGTAAGCCTTCTGTGACGGCAGATGACGGAGGGGAGAAGGGACTGAGTTTCAATGCCACTTCGAAAATAAGCGATGACCAGGACAAATATCATCCGTTTTATCTTCCGCCGTTCACATTTGAGGAATATGGTGAATTTATTATAGAGGGCTTCGAATGGCATCCTCCTGTTGACGGCGGTGAGGGATGGCTGGAGCCTTGCGGACCGTATTACGGACATTTGGCGGATCTTCCGCTGGATGAATTGAAAGCCGGGGAGCATCTTGCCCTGAAGCTCCGTGTCAAGGACGGCCAGGTGTTCGGAGTCAGCACTACCATATTGGGCTGGAATGAGAATCCTGGAGTAACCTCGGGATATTCTCCGAAGCACAAGGGGATTTATAATCCTGACGCGCTGAGGCGTTTTTATGATTATTGCAAGGCGCTGCAGGAGGGACGCGAGGCCGATATTTCACTTATAGAAGACCTCATTACAATTGAAACTGATGCTGATGGCAATGAAATCAAGGTTGTGCGCCTTTATAATGACATTGACCTTAAGAGCTATGGCGTATGGTTCGGCTGGCTTGACGTTCCCGGTGACATTGTGTTTGACGGCATGGGGCATGAAATAATCTCTTTTCAGGATGACGTGCCGTTTTTTACGACAGGACGGGACAATGTCAGGGACCTGTATATGGACGGTCGTCCTTATGAAGAGTATTGACACGCGCCGTTGCGGACCGAAGCCGGAGACGGTGGCCAAGTATGCGGAGGCTGTCAGCCTGTATGCTTCCACCGGGTTGTCATGCAGGAGGATATGCCTTATGTGCGGGGTAAGCGAAAGCGGATTCACCGCATATCTGAACAGGCACAGGCGTGACCTGCTCCTTGCGCGCTATGGCCATGAGGCTGACCGGCAGGCCGCAAAGGAAATCCGGCTGTGGAAGAGGACTGGTCAGACTCCTCAGGCGCACAAGAAATATATCGGGGCAGTTCAGGCTTGTGACAATGAGGAGTATATCGGATGCAATGTCTCGCAGATTGCCCGTGAGTTCAATTTGGACGGTCCGGCCCTTGCCAATCAGCTGAGGGCACATTATCCTGAGATTCCCGTGCGGAGAGAAAAGGAGCGCAGACGTCTATGCATCAATGACAATCAGCAGCGCGGGGCACGGCCGCAAAGTGTGACGGCATATGCGGCTGCTATAGAAATGCTCCGTGATGAGGGCTGTACCATACGCCGGGCGGCTGAGGCTTGCGGAGTATCATACAGCGGCTTGAAGCAGCATATGCTGTTCTATCACAGGGAACTTGCCGAAATGCGGAGGTCATATTCCCGTAAGGCAGCCGATGGCAGACCCCGGAGCAGGAAAAAGACGGCAGGAAATGCCCGCCGTGAATCGGTGTCGGGAAAGTATGCCCCTGCCGTAAGCCTTGTCAGTGACAGGGGGATGTCTGTTGCTGCAGCCGCCGCTGAGTGCGGCTTGAATCCGGAAAGTTTCCGTTCTTACCTTCACCGCAACAAACCTGAGCTTGCCCTTTCCTCGGGCATGGCTGTGCGTGCTGACGGGGTGAGGGTTTTGCGCAGGAGCGCTGAAAAGTATGCCGAGGCGATACGCATATCTGAGACTACGGCTGAGGACCTGAAGTCGATTGCCGCACGTCTTGGCCTGACTTACAATAGCCTAAGCAGTTTCATAAGGCGAAGCAGTCCCATGTCTGCCGCAAGGCATAAGGAGCATTTATTGTCTGGCCACAACGGCGTGGAAAATGAGGTCTGATTCCGTTGCGGTGTTCTTGAGACTGTGGGTGTGGCCTTTTGGGCAGTAGAGGCAGTCTCCGGGGTTTACGGTCTGGACATTGGCGTCTTGTGCGGTTCCGCAATTGTCTTGGCTGTTTTCTGCCGGTGAAATCTCAGTAAGGGTTCCTGTGCCGCTGAGGATGAAGATTACTTCGCAGCTGTCGTCATGCGTATGAAGTCCGATTGAGGCTCCGGGTATCAGTCTTCCTTTGAATATGCGGTTGGTGCCGTCAAAGAACATGTCGGCGGAAAGCTCTTTTTCGCCTCCCTTGAAATTTTCAAGCACGCTTGTGCCGATTTTGTCAAATTCTATTTTCATTGGTATATGTTTTCTTGATTATGTCCGGTGCGGCTTATTCCCCGAGCTTCATGTCTCCGGGCTCAATCCATCCAAGACGTTTCATGATGAGGTGGATGGCAAGGCTGATTATGGCCGGGGCCACGAAATACATGAGAATTATCTTCATTACAAGGTTCCCCGGTGCCGCTCCCTCCGCTGTCATTGAGGCATAGGCCGCTATGGGGCCTACAAGTCCGGCTGTACCCATTCCGGCTCCGATGGCATTGTTGGTCATATGCATCCAGACTGTCGATACAGGGCCGAGGATTGCCGATGCAATGGTCGGGGCAAGCCATATGAGCGGCTTTCTGGCTATGTTCCCGATTTGGAGCATGGAAGTGCCGAGTCCTTGTGAGAGCAGGCCGCTTATGCCGTTGTCGGAATAGCTGATTACCGCGAAGCCTATCATCTGTGCGCAGCATCCTGCCGTGGCTGCACCCGCTGCAAGCCCGTCAAGGCCGAGCATGACGCAGATTGCTGCCGAGCTTATAGGAAGAGTAAGTGCGCATCCCACGAGCACAGAGACGGTTATTCCCATCATGACAGGGCTGAGCATGGTGGCGCTGTTGATTACGGCTCCAAGGTGCTGCATCATGTCGTTGATCGGGGAGCAGCACCATTTGGCGAAGATCGCACCTGTGACTATCGTGACAAAAGGCGTCACGATTATGTCAACCGGTGTTTTCTTTGATGCAAGCTGGCCCAGTCCGCTGCTTATTACGACTGCAAGGTAAGCTCCTACGGGCCCTCCGAAGCCGTATCCTATGGCTCCTGTGACGGCTGAGGAAATGGTCACGAGCTGTGCGCATTTCAACCCTGAGGCGATGGCAAGCCCGATGCATGCTCCCACGAGAGGTGAGGACGCCGACAGTGAACCGGATATGAATGAGAGGAAGCCCAGTCCTGGGATTTTGGCTATCTGGCCTATGATGAGACCCATTATGAGTGAACAGAAAAGTCCCATGGCCATGTGCCCGAGGGCATCCACAATATATTTCTTGAAAAGTGTCTTCAGCATCGCATTTATCTGTTTAGCCTGTGTTACGGCGCGCAAAAATAACAAAAATAGCGTAACGGCCCTGTTTGCGTTAATCAAATTATTTGTATTTTTACAATTTGAAATGAACGGGAGAAAACGAATATTTGACTGGTTATGGTAAAGATTTTCTGCGTAAACACACAGACGAGCAAGACTTTTCCGGAAGGCACGACTCTGCTTGAGATGCTTCCTGAATTCGGATTCGAAAAGCCTTACCCGATATTGGCGGCTTTGGTGAACAATGTATGCCAGGGGCTGAAATACAGGGCTTTCAACAGCAGGCAGGTGGAGTTCCTTGACTACAGGTCATATACGGGCCGCAGCGTTTACTGCCGGTCGCTCTGCTTTCTTTTGTGCAAGGCGGCGAGGGATGTGTTCCCGCAGTGCAAGACAGTGCTCCGCCGTCCTATATCAAAGGGCTATTTCTGCTCTATCGACAAAGGGGATTCCACTCCTTTGACTGCAGCTGACCTGGAGCTGATAAAAGAGAGGATGGACGCAATTGTTGCGGCAGATATGCCTTTCAGGCGTCATGAGGTGCGTCTGGAAGAGGCCATAGGGCTGTTTTCTTCTCTGGGACACGGTGACAAGGTCAAACTTCTTGAGACTTCGGGAGACGTGTATGTCAACTATTATACGCTTGATGACACTCCGGACTATTATTATGATGCCCTGCTTTCGAGCACGGGCTATATGACGGTGTGGAGCCTGAGCATGTACAGGGACGGGCTTCTGCTTCGTGTGCCGGACAGGCACAAGCCGGAGGAACTGGCTCCTTTCATGGAACAGTCCAAGACTTTCGAGGTGTTCTCGGAGAATCTGAAATGGAACAAGATTATGGGCCTGGACAATGTCGGGGACGTGAATCTTGCCTGCCGGAGAGGTGAGGCCGGAGACCTCATAAAGATAGCGGAGGCCCTGCAGGAGAAGAAGGTTGTGCAGATAGCCGAGGAAATCGAGCGCCGTGTGAATCTTGACGAGCCTGTGCGCCTTGTCCTTATAACCGGGCCGAGCAGCAGCGGAAAGTCAACCTTCTGCAAGCGTCTGAGCATACAGCTTAAGGCCTGCGGACTGCATCCTGTATCATTCTCTACTGACGACTATTTTGTAAACAGGCTCGACACGCCGCTTCTTCCTGACGGGTCGTATGATTTTGACAATTTCGATACTGTTGACCATGATTATCTCCAGTCTGATGTAATGAAGCTTCTTGCAGGCGAGACTGTTGAGGTTCCGGAATACAACTTCGTGACAGGAATGAGGGAGTTTAACGGAAAGAAACTCAAATTGGAGCCGGGCACTGTCCTGCTTATAGAGGGAATACATGCCCTCAACCCGATGCTGACAGACAAGGTGCCGGAGTCTTCGAAGTTTAGGATTTTCATAAATACCATCACCAGCATATCTCTGGATGACCATAACTGCATACCTACGAGCGACAACCGTCTGCTGCGCCGTATCTTGCGCGATTTCAACAAGGGCGCATTCACTGCACGGGAATCAATAGCCAACTGGCCGAATGTGCGCCGTGCGGAGGTGAAGTGGATTTATCCTTTCCAGGAGAATGCTGATGTGCTTTTCAATTCTTCATATATAGTGGAGTTCGCTGTGATAAGGCCGTATGCGGAGCGCATCCTGATGACGGTTCCGAAGAATTGTCCGGAATACGGGGAGGTGCACAGGCTCATGAAGTTCCTCAGCTATTTCACTCCTGTGTCGGACAAGGATGTGCCTGCCACTTCGCTTATCAGGAGCTTCATCGGCGGCAGCAGTTTCTGATGTGCCGTGTCAATTTTTGGACTGATGTATTATAAATCAATCATAACCGCAGCAGTGTGCATTATGGCAGCTGCTGCTTTTTCTTCTTGCGGAGGCAGGGACGGGTTTGTTTTCAGGGATGCTGACCTTGTGTTCTGTGTGTCGGAGTCCTGTGCCGGACGGATTGGGGCTGAGCATTGCGGAGGGATGTCGTCTGCCGTGGCTGCTGCGACAGCATGGGATGATTCTCTGAAATTCGACCATGTGGCCATGATAGTTCTCAGGGACGGAGAGCCTTATGTCCTGGAGGCCACTTCTTCCAAAGGCGTTGCCCTGACTCCTTGGGAGGAATTCCGTCATCTGGCTTGCGACATGGATGACGAGGGCGGAAAAGGGCTTGTTGTGATGCGTGTGAACCGGGATTTTCCTGTAAAGGAAGCCGTTGAGCGTGCATATGAGCGTCTCGGACAGGAGTATGACTGGCATTTCCTGCCTGACAACGGGAAATTGTATTGCTCTGAATTGATTTATGAATGCTATAGGGAGGCTGACGGAAGTCCACTTTTTCCTGCGGCACCGATGAATTTCCGTGATTCGGAAGGGCGTATGCCTGCTTTCTGGACGGAACTTTTTGATAAATTGGGAGAGCCTGTTCCTGAGGGAGTGCCTGGCACGAATCCCAATGCCATGTCAAAGGCACCGTTTCTTACACAGGTGCACAGGTGTTTTTCTGATGTAGCGATAAAATGTGATGCCGGGGTTACAGGGGCGGAGGAACTTGAAAATGAAGTCCGCCGCATAGCTGAATCGGCAAGGGCGAAAGTAGGCGTGTGCGTCAGGCTTGACGGCAGAAGGCTTCTGGAACTGAATGACTCTGAACGGTATCCCATGTGCAGCGTATTCAAACTGCATCAGGCCATAGCTGTGCTTGATTCTATGGAGCGGACGGGGATTTCCCTTGACTCAATGGTGCATGTGAGTGCCGGAGAGATGCAGAAGAACACGTGGAGCCCTCTCCGTGACAGGTTTCCGGACCGGGATGTCGTCATTTCCTTGCGTGAGCTGATTGAATATTCCGTGGTGCGCAGTGACAACAATGCGTGTGACATTCTCTTTTCCCGTTTCGGTGGTCCCGGGGCCGTTGATTCTTTCATGCGCAGGATTGGACTTGAGCATTTCCGTATCTGTGCGACTGAGGACCTGATGCACAAGGACCTTGGAGTGTGCTATGACAATTGGACATATCCTTCTGAGGCTGTGCTGCTCCTGGAGAAACTGTGTGAGGGGACTGTTCTTTCAGAGGATAGCCGGAAATTCCTGTGCGGGCTGCTTGTTTCCTGCAATACGGGTTTGGACAGGCTGTATGCTCCGCTTGAGGGGATGGGGGCTGTGCTCGGACATAAGACCGGTACTGGCGACCTCAATTCCGAGGGGCAGATAATCGGTCTTAATGATGTGGGCTATGTGTATCTTCCGGACGGGAGACGTTATATGATTGCCGTATTCATAAAGGATTCGGAGGAAACTCCCGCTAACACGGCCGCCCTCATAGCCGGAATCTCCCGTGCGGTCTATGAATTTGTCTCATGCAGGTAGTCTCCGCACTTATCTCAGGCCAAGCCATGCACTAAGCCTTTTCCCGAGAATCTTGTCTGATATGATTATTGCCGCAAGGCTTGCAGACAGCAGCACGAACGAGTTTAGGGGAAATGGAATTATGCCATAGATGGGGATTTGCCTTAGTATTTTTATCCTTAGTATATGACAATTTTTAGATTATGGTAATTTAATCCCTTGATTATCAAATA
>CAJUEK010000042.1 GCA_910585445.1 uncultured Bacteroidales bacterium
TCCTGCACAAGAAATATACGCTTGAGCCGAAAGAGGCCTGCTGCAAGTCAAGCCCTGCGCGCTCTATAAGAAGTTTCGGGGCTATTGTGTTGGTTCCAATGTCCACTCCCACAATGAAGAAAATCCCGAGGAACAGCAGAAGTATGGTCTTGTCTTTAAGAATCGAAAAAGCGGCTTTCATTGAAGACGAGTCCGTCCCGGCGGTTTCTTCCGGTATTTCCGTGAACATGAGCCAAAGCATTGACACAAGGGTGATTGCGGCATATGCCGGGAAAAGATATTGCCATGAACCGAACAGGCTTGCTGCAAATGCCGCTATGAAAGGGCCGCAAAATGAAGATACGGCCTTGACTACCTGTCCCGTAGTGAGCATGCTTGTGAGTTTCTGCTGTGAAACTACATTGGTAAGGAGCGGATTGAGTGAAACCTGAAGCATGGTGTTTCCTATTCCGAGCAGCACGAAGCCTGCCATGCTTGTGACGAGGCTATAATGGAAAAAAGGAATCAGCATTCCCGCGAGGGTTATAATGTTGCTCACCTGCACTATTTTTTTCCCTCCCGGATCTGTTCATTGCCATGGCTGACGGTATGGAAATCAGCAGGAACCAGATGAATACCATCGACGGTATGAAGCCTGCGACCGTCTCGCTGAGCGAAAAGTCATTCTTTATATAGCTTGTGGCAATGCCGACCACATCGCAGAAGCCCATCACGAAAAAGCCGAAAAGGACAGGAAGAGCCTTTGTGAAATTTCTGTCAATCATTTGTGATAATGTTTTGTGCCTTTGTCAAGTGCCGGCGTCAGTCGTTTGTGAATTCTATCGTGTAGGTGAAACTGTCAGCCCTGTAATAGCCGATGTTGTATTCAACCGGCATGTTGTTCCTGTCGAGCACGAAACGCTTGCGCACAAGGACGGGATCTCCCTCCTTTATTCCGAGTTTGGCTGCCATTTCCGCATCAGCCTCGCGTGCATATACCATTTCTTTGGAGGTCTTCACGAATATTCCGTATTTCTTTTCCAGTATCTCATATAGGGGAGAGGTCATGTCCTCTTCCACTGTCATTGGAATCTGTGGATTGAAATATGAAATGAAATACACGAACGGCAGGCCTGGCTTTCCCCTGAGCCTTTCAAGGCAGAGCATATAGGTGTCCGGTGTCACGGAAAAGAATTTGCCGGCTTCCTCCGGCCCTTTCCTGAAGCTTATGTGCAGTTCGAAATTCTGCACAGCCATTCCCTGGGCTTTCATTTCCTGTGAGAAGCTTTTCCAGTTCCTTGCGTTGCTCATCACATTGAGAGGCGCCACAGTCGTTCCGTAGCCTTTTTTGCGTATGAGCAGGCCCTCGAAAACAAGTTTGTTTATGGCTTGCCTGAGGGTGTTGCGTGAAATGTTCAGTTCTTTGGACAAATCCACTTCGTTAGGAAGCAGTTTGCCTTTCTTATATTCTTCGTCACGGATTAGCTCACGTAACATTTCTTCTGCCTGCACGTGCAGCGGCTTGGATGAATTGGGGTCAAGCTGGTATTTCATGATAAAGTGTTATGTATGTCTGAACAAAGGTAGGTATAAAATGCAAATCTTCCAAATAATCCACCTGTTTATCGGAAATCAGGCAAATGTTTCCTGTATAATCAAAATAGTTTCTGCCATGTTCAAACAATGATGCAGGTGAAAATTTGCCCGCCCATGCGGAATAAGCCGTCTGCTTGGCGCAAACATGCTTTCGCATCCGCTTCAGCTGCTTCGTCGGTTTATAAACACGTTTGATGTTTTCTCTCAGCAAATTTTGCTTCAGCTCTCGACTTTTTTCCTATATTTGAACTGAAGTTCATATATACGCCTGCGTCTCGGCAGAATCAAAATAAATTTTGCTTCTGCTCTCAACTTTTGCTATATTTGCAAGTTGTTTTGAAATTAAGCACTTCGCATATTATGGAAGAACTGAATAAAGAGGTCAACGAGACCAGGAATCTCAACTTTTTGGAGGAAATCATTGAGGCGGATCTTGCCTCGGGAAAGTGCAGCAGCGTTCTGACACGTTTCCCTCCTGAACCTAACGGATATCTTCATATAGGCCATGCAAAGAGTATTTGCATCAATTTCGGCCTTGCCAAGAAATATGGCGGAAAGACCAATCTCCGCTTTGATGACACCAATCCGGTGAAGGAGGACACTGAGTATGTGGACTCAATCAAGGAGGACATCAAGTGGCTCGGTTTCGATTGGGAAAACGAGAGATATGCCTCGGACTATTTTGACCAGCTCTATGAATGGGCTGAGGAACTCATAAAGAAAGGTCTTGCTTATGTCGATGACCAGACCCAGGAAGAAATACGCGCAGGACGCGGTACAGTCCAAGTACCTGGTACGGAAAGCCCTTACAGGAACCGCTCTGTAGAGGAGAACCTTAAGCTTTTCCGTGAGATGAGGGACGGAAAATATGCAGAAGGCGAGAAAGTGCTCCGTGCAAAGATTGACATGGCGCATCCGAACATGCTTTTCCGCGACCCTCTGATGTACCGAATCATACATGCCTCTCATCACAGGACCGGGGACAAATGGTGCATCTATCCTATGTACGACTATGCCCATGGCCAGTCTGACAGCCTTGAGAACATCACTCATTCAATCTGTACGCTTGAGTTTGACGTGCACCGTCCGCTCTATGACTGGTTCATTGAAAAGCTCGGGATTTTCCCGTCTCACCAGTACGAATTCGCAAGGCTTAACCTGACATACACCGTTATGTCGAAGCGCAAGCTTCTTGAGCTCGTGAGAAATGGCTTTGTGAACGGATGGGATGACCCGCGTATGCCTACCATATGCGGAATACGCCGTCGCGGATACACTCCGGAGGCTATCAGGATGTTTGCAGAGAAGGTCGGAGTGGCAAAGCGTGAGCAGCTCATAGACCTGCAGCTCATGGAATGGTGCGTTCGCCAGGACCTCAATGAGAGGGCCAACAGATATATGGTCGTGCAGGACCCTGTGAAGCTTACGGTAACCAACTGGGAGCCGGGTAAGGTAGAGTGGTTTGATGCTCCTCTGAATCCTGCCGAGCCGGATGGCCCTTCACGCAAGGTTCCGTTTACAGGTGAGGTCTATATTGAGAGAAACGACTTCATGGAGGAACCTCCGAAGAAGTATTTCCGTCTCAAGCCTGACGGGGAAGTGCGTCTAAAGTACACTTACATCGTGAAGTGCCAGGAGGTTGTCAAAGACGCCGAGGGCAACATTGTTGAAATCAAATGTACGTATGACCCTACATCGAAGCCGGGTGCAGGCGAGTGGCGTTCAGTAAAGGGTACAATCCACTGGGTGTCTGTAGAGCATGCCAAGGAAGTTGAGCTGCGTCTGTATGACAAGCTGTTCACAGAGGCTGAGATGGGTTCTATTCCGGAGGGACAGGACTACAAGAGCTATCTGAATCCTGATTCTCTCGTAGTTGCGAAAGGATATGCAGAGCCGGCCCTTCTTGAGGACAACAGCGGCATTGCAGTGCAGTTCGAGCGCGTAGGTTACTTCTTCAAGGACCAGGATTCCACTCCGGAACATTTCGTGTTCAATAAGACGACTGCTCTCAAGGACAGCTTCAAGTTCTGATGCGTAGCGGCTTTATAAATGAAATCGGGACTGCTCATACTCTGGGCAGTCCCGATTTTTCATTTATACCATATCCTGGCCTTATTCTGCTTTCATGGCATCAATCCCGCTTTGCAGGAACGAGATGAAGCCGTCAATGCTCAAGTCGTAGCCGCGTGTGGGAACCAGCTGTTTTCCGGCAGGGGAGAGGATTATATAGTTCGGCTGGGCATTCACGCCGAATCTCTCACGTGCTATGTAGGAGTTCTTGCGGCCGAGGTCTTTATAGACCTTTCCTGTACCTGCGTCAGTAAGGAAGTCCTCCTCTTTCAGCTTGGTCTTGTCATCCGTATATAGAGCGACAATGACAAAATCGTTCTTCAGCATTCCAAGGACCTTAGGGTCGCTCCAAACGCGCGATTCCATTTCGCGGCAGTTTACGCAGCCATGTCCGGTTATGTCAACGAAAACTGGCTTGCCTGCGGCTTCTGCTGCTGCAAGGCCTTCCTCTATAGTGAAATAGCCTTCAAGTCCAAGAGGCAGGTGAAGTCCGTATTTCTGTCCTGTACCGCTTTGTGAAACGGCGGTAGGCTGTGCTGGGGCAGCGCCTTGTCCGATGACGAAATCCTGCGTACTCATAGGCGGCATATATCCTGAAAGCATCTTCAGAGGTGCTCCGAACATTCCCGGCACGAGATAAACCACAAAAGAAAATACCGCAATGACAAGTGCCAGTCTCGGAACGGAAATATGCTCTATCGGCTCATCATGTGAGAAACGTATCTTGCCGAGCAGATAAAGCCCGAGAAGGGTGAATACCACAATCCATATAGCAAGGTAAACCTCCCTGTCGAGGATGCCCCAGTGATATGTCTGGTCTGCAACGCTGAGGAACTTTAGTCCGAGCGCGACCTCCACGAAGCCGAGCACGACTTTCACGGAATTAAGCCATCCTCCTCCGCTCTTCTTGAATTTTGTCAGCAGGGAAGGGGAGAACGCAAGCACGGTGAACGGAAGCGCAAATGCAGCTGAGAACTCCCAGAACTCGCCTCTTGTTGACTTGATGAGCACTGAGCCTACAATCGGGCCTGTGCAGGAGAATGAGACAAGTACAAGCGTAAGGGCCATGAAGAACACTCCGGCAAGCCCTCCCTTGTCCGCTCCCTTGTCACTCTTGTTGATGAGTGACTGAGGCAGGCTTATCTCGAATGCCCCGAAGAATGATGCCGCGAATATCATGAACACGACAAAGAATATGAGGTTCGGCAGCCAGTGCGTAGCCAGCCAGTTGAAGATGTCTGCCGTCACAGCGTCTCCTCCGATGAACCTTGTCAGGATTATGATTACGGAAATCGGAACCGTATAGAGCAGGATGATGAAAAGACCGTACATCGAGGCCTTGAACCGTCCTGCGGCAGGGCTTGACGAACCTTTCATGAAAAATGACACCGTCATTGGAACCATAGGGAATACGCATGGCGTGAGAAGCATTGCGAATCCCCAGAGGATGGCCTCAATTACAAGAGCCCAGAGTGAGCCTTTTTCTTGCTGCGGTGCAGCTTCTGTTTCGCCAGTAGCAGCCTGTTCCTCCTGAGGCGCTGCAGCCTGCTGTGGCGTTGCGGTCACTTTGGCCTCAAAATCATAATACTCCGTGTGGCAGCTGTTTCCCTTGCATGAGGAAGCCTGTATCGTGCCCGTGAATACGGCCTCTGCCGAGGTCAGCCTGATGTCCTGGGCCAGCACGATGGACGAATAGTAATGCTTTGAGCCGTCGCTCTCTGTCGTCGGCTCGTTTACCTGATAAGGCTTTCCCTCAAGCTCACCCCCTGTAACAGTCAGGTCATCGAAAGATGTTGCCGCTGCCTGGTCGTCCAGGGTGTAGGTGTGGTATCCGGGCTGTATCTTTCCGGTGAATGTCACCCTATAGACATCGCCCTCCTTGTGCTCTGCCGAATGTTTCCAGGTGACAATCTGATCGCCCGGAAAGGCAAAACTTGCGACACCTGAAACAAGTGCCGCAAGCATGATGATAAATCGTTTCAATCCCATATATTGAACATTTTATTTTGCAAAAGCTACGGATCTGGTCTCCCGTATCACGGTAATCTTCACCTGGCCCGGATATACCATCTCCTCCTGTATCTTCTTTGCTATCTCGCTTGACAATGCCTCCGCATCCTGGTCAGTTACCTGCTCGGCGCCTACGATTACCCTGAGCTCGCGTCCTGCCTGTATTGCGTATGTCTTGGTGACGCCTGGATATGAGAGGGCGATGTTCTCCATGTCCTTGAGCCTCTTTATATATGACTCAATCACCTCGCGCCTTGCTCCCGGACGTGCTCCGGAGATTGCGTCTCCGACCATTACGAGAGGGGAGATTACCGAGGTCATCTCGATTTCCTCATGGTGCGCTCCGATGGCGTTGCATACCTCAGGCTTCTCCTTGTACTTTTCGGCAAGCTTCATGCCGAGTATTGCATGAGGAAGCTCCGGATCCTCGTCTGAGACCTTTCCGATATCGTGGAGAAGTCCTGCACGTTTTGCGATTTTAGGATTAAGGCCAAGCTCTGAAGCCATTGTCGCGCAGATGTTTGCCACCTCACGTGCATGCTGGAGCAGGTTCTGTCCGTATGAAGAACGGTATTTCATGCGTCCGATGAGCTTAACAAGCTCGATGTGCATTCCGTGTATGCCAAGGTCGATGCAGGTTCTCTTTCCTGTCTCCATTATCTCGTCCTCAAGCTGCTTCTGCACCTTTGCAACCACTTCCTCGATGCGGGCCGGATGTATTCTTCCGTCCACTACAAGCTGGTGGAGTGCCAGACGTGCCACCTCGCGCCTTACAGGGTCAAATGCTGAGAGCAGGATGGCTTCCGGTGTGTCGTCAACCACGATTTCCACTCCGGTAGCGGCCTCAAGTGCCCTGATGTTGCGGCCTTCCCTTCCGATGATGCGTCCCTTTATCTCGTCGCTCTCGATGTTGAATACCGTTACGGCATTCTCGATTGCTGTCTCTGATGCGGTGCGCTGTATCGTGTTGATTACAATTCTTTTGGCTTCTTTGCTTGCTGTGAGACGGGCCTCGCTCATTACATCGTTGATATACGAAAGGGCCTGTGTCCTGGCCTCGGCCTTCATGCTTTCCATGAGCTGGTTCTTGGCCTCCGCTGCAGTCATGCCGGCTATGTCCTCTATCTGGCGTATTGCTTCGAGACGCAGTTTTTCGTATTCTTCAGATTTCTTTGACGCAATCTCAACCTGTGTCTTGAGATTCTCGCGGATGGCATCGTTCTCCTTCTGTCTGCGGCCGAGTTCTGAACTCTGCTGGTTCAATGAATTCTCTTTCTGCTTGATACGGTTCTCAATGTCGCTGATCTGCTTGTTCTTCTCATTGATGTACTGGTCGTGCTCGCTCTTGAGCTGGAGGAACTTTTCCTTTGCCTGTAGGATTTTTTCTTTCTTTATTCCCTCTGCCTCAATTTCAGCTTTCTTGATTATTTCCTCTTTCTGTCCTTTAAGGAGCATCCTGCGGATGAGTATGTAAGTGCCAAGCACTACGGCGGCGCTCAATGCTCCGACAAGAATGTAAAGTAAAATGCTGCTCATATATTAATGTTTAGTTGTTTCTTTATTCCGTATCCTGTCCTGATGTTTCCTGAATTGCAGGCAAAATCCGGACAGCATGTAAAAAGACCGCACAGCCTTATGGAAGCCGTGCGGTCAGATTCAATAAAAAGCCGTTAGCAAGTTTGTCAGAAAATCTTAAAAAATAAGATTTGGGCTCCGGAAAGCGGTTCAGACATCCTCCGTCCCACAATGTGGAATCCCCATTAAGGGTAACATAGGTCCGTCTTTCCCATCCGAGTAATCCCGGTTACTTGATTAATGTTGATTTCAGCAAAAATAAGTAACTAACGGCTGTTTTTATCAATGTTGTCAAGATAACCGTCAAGCTCTCTGATGAGATTCTCCTCACCTTTGAGCACATCGTCCAGCTGTTTCTGAAGCGCAAGATGTGACTTGCATATATTCAGCGCCACGAATGACAGGACATCTGCAAGTCCCTTGCCGGGATACTTGACGTTGTATTTTTCAATCCTGCCGTTTATCAGTTCCGCGGCTTTCCTGATAAGCTCCTCGTCTTCAGGAGAATTGACTTTCATCGGATAAGTGCGGTCTGCAATCCTTATGCTTATGCTCTGTCCCTTCTGTTCCATTGACTATCCCTCCATCAATGCTATGCACTTGTCCATTTCCCTTATCAGCTTGTCAATCTTTTTCCTTGCTTCAGCGTTGCCGGCCTCTCCGCTTTTGAAGGCCTCGGCCAGCCTGAGGTTATCAATTTGTCTCTCTAACTCTTTTATCTGCTTCCTGTAGGCTTCATTCTGTTCCCGGATGCTCTGAAGTTCTGTCTGGAGCCTTTCCCTCTCCACCTTTTCCGATTCATAAGCGGCGATAAGCCGTCCGATTCTTTGCTTCAGCGTTTCCAGCATCGCAGTCCTTTTTTACCTACCTTGCAAAAATAGTGATTCCTGCTGAAATATCAAAGCATTTCGGCAGGAATCACAAATAAACTCTCTTGATTTTTAGCCTACAGGACTTCGACGGCTTTCATGCCCTCCTCAATGGCGGTCTTGTTAAGGCTTATGAGGTCGCTGTATCTTGCAGGTATGCATTTGGCGAGGCCTTTCCCGACATTCTCCATGTTGACCACAGGCTTCATCTTAAGGTATGCGCCCATGACCGCCATGTTATAGACTTTAGAGTTGCCCACTTTTGCTGCCACGTCTATGGCGTCAATGCGGCAGATTGTTATGTCTGTCCTTGACGGATGCCTTGTGATTCCGCTCGGGTCATAGAGCAGGAGTCCTCCCGGCTTCACGCTGTTCTCGAATTTGTCCATCGACTGCTGGTTCAGTATGATGGCCGTGTCGTATTTTGTGAGGATAGGGGAGCCTATCTTCCTGTCGCTTATGATTACGCACACATTTGCCGTGCCTCCGCGCATCTCGGGACCGTAAGACGGCATCCAAGTCACCTCCATGTCCTGCATGATGGCAGAGTATGCCAATATCTTGCCCATTGACAGCACGCCCTGGCCGCCGAATCCTGCGATTATTATTTCTTCTTTCATGATTCTGTGTTGTTTAGTCCTGTTTCAAAACGTCCTTGATGTCTCCGAGAGGATATTTCGGGAACATGTTCTCCACCATCCATTTGTTGGCTGCCACAGGGCTCATCTTCCATCCGGAGTTGCATGTGGCCACGATTTCCACGAATGACAGTCCGATTCCTTTCTGGCTGTATTCGAAGGCCTTGCGTATGGCTGCCTTTGCCTTGCGGGCTGCCGGGGCTGTGTGGACGGCCTGTCTTGTGATGAATGCAGTTCCGTCAAGCTGGGCGATCATAGGTGCGAGCACGAGCGGGAAGCCGTTCAGCTTGGCGTCCCTTCCGTAAGGGGTCGTGGCCGTCTTCATGCCGAGCAGGGTGGTCGGAGCCATCTGTCCTCCGGTCATGCCGTAGATGCCGTTATTGATGAAGATTACAACGATGTTCTCACCGCGGCTGCATGCGTGTATGATTTCAGCCGTTCCGATTGAGGCAAGGTCACCGTCTCCCTGGTAGGTGAACACGTATTTTTCAGGATTGAGCCTCTTTGTGGCGGTCGCAAGGGCAGGTGCACGTCCGTGGGCGGCCTGCTGCCAGTCCACATTAAGATAATTGTATGCGAAAACCGAACAGCCTACAGGGCTTACGGCTATTGTGTCCTGCTGTATTCCCATTTCCTCAATGACTTCTGCAATGAGCTTGTGGACAGTGCCGTGAGAGCATCCCGGGCAATAGTGCATCACGGTGTCCGTGAGCAGCGGGGTTTTCTTGTAAATTATGTTTTCCGGCTTTTTGATATCTTCGATAGTCATGATTACCTCGTTATTTCAGATTGTTGAACTTCTTGAATTCCCCGGCCACCTCGTCAGGTGTGAAGATGTTGCCTCCCTGTCTTCCGTAGAATCCCACAGGGCATGCGCCGTTGACGGCAAGTTTGACATCGTTTACCATCTGTCCCATGTTGAGCTCCAGGCTCATCATGCTCTTTACCTGGCCTGACAGTTCCGCGAGCCTTTCTGTCGGGAACGGGAACAATGTCACAGGTCGGAGCATTCCTGCCTTTATGCCCTGAGAGCGCAACTCATCCACGACAGCCTCGCAGATTCGTGACGCGCATCCGAACGCGACGAGCAGATACTCGGCGTCTGATGTCATGTATTCCGTATATTTTACCTCGTCCCTGCAGATTGTCTCGTATTTTGCCTTGAGCTTCTGGTTGAACCTTTCCTGAACGTCAGATTCAAGGGCGAGGGAGGTTATTATATTATAAGGCCTGTCTGCGGTCTTGCCTGTGGTTGCCCAAGGGGCGTCTTTGATGACCTCCTCCCTGGTGCGGCGCGGCTTCGGGTCGTGAAGCTCGACTTTCTCCATCATCTGTCCTACGATTCCGTCGGCGAGCATTATAACAGGAGTGCGGTATTTGAATGCAAGGTCGAATCCCCAGTCAACGAAGTCATACATGTCCTGTGCTGATGCCGGGGCGATGACGATGGCATTGTAGTCGCCGTGGCCGCCTCCCTTGACGCACTGATTGTAGTCGCTCTGGCTCGGCTGGATTGTGCCGAGTCCCGGTCCGCCTCGCATCACGTTGACTATGAGGCACGGAAGCTCTGCTCCGGCAAGGTAGCTTATGCCCTCGCACATGAGGCTGATTCCCGGGCTGCTTGATGAAGTCATGACTTTCTTTCCGGTGCAGGCGCCTCCATATACCATATTGATGGACGAGGTTTCGCTTTCTGCCTGCAGGACAACCATTCCCGTGGTCTCCCACGGCTTTTCTTTCATAAGTGTCTCCATTACCTCGGACTGCGGGGTAATCGGGTAGCCGAAATAGCCGTCCACACCGTTGCGTATTGCCGATATGGCAATCGCCTCGTTTCCTTTCATTAGAATTTTCTCTGCCATAAACCTCAGATTTTGACTCTGTAAACAGTAATTACCGAATCAGGGCATACTATGGCGCAGTTGCTGCAGCCTATGCATGCTTCCCCGATCATTTCGGCGTAGTGATAACCTTTGTTGTTGACCATTTTGGCAAGCTGGATGCTGCCGGTCGGACAATTGTCGATACATACGGAACACCCTTTGCATTTCTGCGTATCGATTTCTATTGCTCCTTTGAATGCCATGTTTTATTGTTTTGTATAAGTTTGTTCGTCTGGGTCTGTGTTGCCTGAACGGTCCAAAGACGTTTCAAATTTAAACAAAACAAATGATATAAACGCATTTTTATTAAATAAAATGTATAACTTTGGAAACTTTTACATAAAGATAAAGTATGGGAACGATATTGTTGAAGAATATAAAGGTTGACGTGAAAGTGTCTGACATACTTGTCGATGAAGGCATTATCAAGGCAATCGCACCGTCTGGAAGTGAGCGGATTGGACTGCATGCTCCAGCGTCCGGAATAGAGGTCGTGGACTGCACCGGAAAGGTTGCTGTGCCGGGGTTTGTGAACATGCATACCCACGCGGGCATGTCCATGATGCGCGGACTTGGAGAAGACATAATTTTCCATGAATGGCTGAAGAAGATATGGGAAGTGGAGGAGAAAATAGATGAGGAGTATGTCTATCATGCCACGAAAGTCGCCTGCCTGGAGATGATAAAGACGGGAACGACCACTTTCAATGACCATTACTGGTATATGCCAATGGCACAGAAGGCCGCTGAGGAGATGGGCATCAGGCCCGTGCTTTCGTATGTGGTTTGCGACAGGAACGATTCCGGTGAGACGGAAAGGCAGAAGGAGCAGTGCCTGCAGATGTATGAATTGTCCGGGACATGGAAAGGCATGTCGCGGTTTGCCCTTGCGATGCATGCGATATATTCGGTCAGCGAGCCGATGCTCGTATGGACGGCGGAGTTCGCGCGCAGTCATGGTCTGAAGATGCATATCCATCTTTCCGAGACGAGGAAAGAGGTGGAGGACTGCATGGCCGCCCATGGCGGGCTGTCTCCTGTGGAATATCTTGACAGCCTGGGGATTCTCGGGCCTGATGTGATAGCGGCGCATTCGCTCCATCTGTCCGACAGGGACATTGAGATACTCGGAAGCAGGAAGGTGAATTGCGTGCACAACATCAATTCCAACCTCAAGCTCGCTTCCGGGTATATGTTCAGGTATAATGAGCTTCGTGATGCCGGCGCCAACATATGCCTGGGCACTGACGGGTGCGCGTCTTCCAATAACCTTGACATGCTCGAGACCATGAAGACTGCCGCGATGGTGCAGAAAGCATGGAGGGGAGACCCTTCCGCCATGCCTCTTAACGAGCTTCTTGACATGGCGACCGCCAATGCGGGCAAGGCCTTGGATATGAATGTGGGCCGTCTTGAGGAAGGTGCCGCGGCTGATATCCTTATCGTTGACACGGACAATTACAATTTCCTTTCCCCTGGTTTGTTCCTTGCCAATTTCGTGTATTCGGCGCATAGCGACTGCATCGGCTCGGTGATTTGCGGGGGCAAATTCGTTATGAAGAACCGTGTGGTGAAAGGGGAGAGGGAGATTCTTGCCGAGGCTGGCAGGATGCTTTCCAAGATATCCGGATGACCGGAATGCAGATGAACATCAAGAAAACAGATATTATGGACATAAGAACAGAAAGAATCATGAAGGCCGCTGATTATGTTTCTGCGGCTATTGGCGGACGCCGGCCGGCTGTCGGCATCGTGCTCGGAAGCGGGCTTGGCAAATTGGCTGACAAGATAGAGAACAAGACCGTAATACCGTATAAGGACATTCCAGGATTTCCGGTTTCCACTGCCGTAGGGCATAAGGGCAATTTCATCGCCGGTGAGCTTGGCGGGAAGTTCGTAGTGGCCATGCAGGGCCGGTTCCATTATTATGAGGGCTATCCTATGGACCTTGTGACATTGCCGATACGCGTCATGAAGGTGCTTGGCATCGGCCATCTGTTTGTCTCGAATGCAGCCGGAGGGGTGAATTTCGATTTCAAGGTGGGCGACCTCATGATTATAAGGGACCATATCAATCATCTTCCTAATCCTCTCGTTGGACCTAACCTTGAGGAGTTCGGACCACGTTTTCCTGACATGACCCGCCCGTATGACAAGCCTCTTATCGCAAAGGCGAAGGAGCTTGCGCAAGGGCTTGGGATAAGCCTTAAGGAGGGAGTGTATTTCGCCGGTACCGGTCCTTCATACGAGACTCCTGCCGAGTACAAATATTTCAGGCTCATCGGGGCGGATGCGGTCGGCATGTCAACCATTCCTGAGGTGATTGTGGCACGCCATAGCTCGATACCTGTTTTCGGCATGTCTGTCATAACCAATGAGGCGCATGACGATTATGCGGAGGATTATGTCAATGACGGTGACGATGTCGTGCAGGCTGCTGATGCGGCGGCGGACAGGATGACGGTGCTGTTTACTGAGCTGATTCGCTCACTCTGATTTTGGCATGGAGCTTAACTGATTGATAGTCATAGAAATGCTGAAGCGCGATTCCCTTAAAACGGGGAATCGCGCTTTTTGTCAGAACATGAATGACAGGCTGCCGAGCACTGATGTTCCTGGCATCGGATAGCCTCTTGACAGCTCGTATGCCGTTCCTGTCAAGTTGCGGGCCGTCAGGCTTGCGCTCAGGGCAGTTCCGTTGCCTTGCTGTCTTTTTTCCTTGCGGCACAGGCTGAATGTCTTGGACAGTGAGGCGTCAAGGGTGTTCCAGTCATCCAAAGCTCCTGCTGTGTCACAGCGTCCGGCCCTCATGTTCCACTGTATCCCGAGATTCCAGCCCATATAGCCGGCATGTGGGGATGCCGTTATGCTGTGGCGGGCTATATAAGGGACTTGCGAGCCGTATGACGCGCTGCCGGAAGTCCTGTCCCTGGAGTCCTGGAATGAATATCTTAATGACATTCCGGTCTCCCATGCCTCTGATTTCCAGTCTGCTCTTGCATTGGCGTCCAGTCCTGCGGACAATACCTTTCCTATGTTGTATGGAAGCCATATTGACTGGTTGTCCGGGCTTGGGGCTGAGGATATCTTGTCAGTAAGGTGATTGAAGAAGCCGTCGGCCTGCGCTGCTGTCTTCCATTTGCCGTATGACCTGTTCCATCTGATTCCGATGTCGGCAAGCCATGCGTCCTCCGGTTTGAGGTGCGGGTTTCCGTATCCTGAATAGTACAGCTCGTTGAAAGTCGGCACTCTGTAGGCACGTCTGGCGAATGCGGTGATTTCAAGTCCTTTGGCGGCATAGATGCGCAGGTCTGCGGAAGGCGACAGGCTGTGACGCGTATTTGCCCGGGGTACGCCGGGTACATTCATGTCGAAAGTGCCCGAATACTCAAGGGCTGCTTCCGCTGTCAGGATTCTTGTCCTGAAAGACGCTGCCATGGCGCATATGGCCCCGAAGCGGGAAATCAGTCCGGACTTGCCGTTTTCTGATACTGTCCCGTAGCTTTCCGAGCCGAGTCCGTCCCATTGCGCTCCGGCTGCCAATGATGCCTTCCAGTTCTTGCTGATGCTGAAAATATGTGAACTGTGCAGCTGGGCTTCATGCTGGACATATCTGCTGTCTCCCCATGAACTTATATAGTTGAGGTCATCGTATGCGGCTTTTGCGCTCAGGTCCAAGGTGTAGAGGCGCGAAAACTTTTGATGCAAAGTTCCCTGGACAAAAATGTTCATGTCTTTCTGCCTGTCTTCCGAAGGGTAGCTGAGAGGTCCCGGAGTGCCCCTGTCTGATGAATTGAAATAGGCTTTAGCAGTCCATTGTCCGTTTCCTGTCATTCCGGATATGTCGGCGCCTGCCCGTACCTGCATAATGTCATTGCCGCTCCGGCGGGATGAGTATTCGGCTCCGTTTTCATCCGTGGCGTGATAGGGGAAGTCGCCTTTGCTGGACAGGACTGAGGCATTGGCGCTTAAGGTAAGCCTTTCGGATGCTTTCCAGCCGAACTTGAGGGCAGGGGACCATGTGCCGAATGAACCTCCTGAGACTGATGCCTTGCCGCTGAACCTCCTTGTCCCGTTGCCGTCACCTGATGGGAAGAAGACCGGCTTTGCAGTTATGAAGTTGATGCTGTTCTGGGCGTAGTCCATTACTGCCGCGGTGCAATTCTGCATGTCTATCATACCGAGATCTGTCTGGCCGCTCTGCATGTTTCCGACGCGCACTCCGTCAATGTATATCGCGGTATGGGCGGAACCGAGTCCGCGCATGCTGATTGTCTTTAGGCCCGCATGGCCTCCCATGTCAGAAATCTGGAGACCGGGGAAATTGAGCAGGACGTCTGTCATTCCCATGCCGCCGGATATGGTGACTGTGTCTTTGTGTGAAATGTTCAGGCCGCGTTCCGCAGTCACGACAGCGATGTCAAGGGTGTCTGACGGCATGGTTTCAGCCGCAATGCAAGTGAAGGCTGCCGTCATCATTGCGGCAGCGGTAATTGTTTTTGTAAATAACATGAGTTTATCCGTCTTTACGGATGCCTGGCCCCGGGCTTCCTTTGTTTGACTTGATTGGGGCAGGTCTTCTGGCTTGTCCGTCCGTGACGCCTTCCCGCCCGGTAGGGCAGTGGCAGAGAATGTCACCGGAGAGGAAAACCGGCATGCATGCAGGCTTCCTTGGACTTACAGCTACGGGCATAGCTCCGGATTTGCATCGGATTCCCTTTTCAAGGCTGGCGGAGACATGTTCCGCAGCGCTCACCTCAATCCGGGCGCGAAAATAGTGATTAACCCTCACATCTGCAACAAGACAAATGAAAACGGGGCTTGGCAAATGTGTTCTGCCAAACCCCGCTCGTGTCTATGCCCTGTGCGGACGTCATTTGCAATATGTTCCGAGCCAGCGGAAATATTCCCTGTGCCAAAGCAGGGCATTCTGAGGCTTCAGAATCCAATGGTTCTCGTCCGGGAAGATAAGCAGTCTTGACGGGACGCCCATCATCTGGGCCGCGTTGTAGGCTGCCATGCCCTGGTCAACGGGAACCCTGTAGTCCTTGCCGCCGTGGATGACCATCAGAGGTGTATGCCAGGAGGATACGGATTTGTGAGGGGAGAGCGCGTAATGTCTTACGGTCTCCTTCTTGCTGCTCCATGGAGAGCCTCCCTGCATGATGCCTCCGAATGTGAGACCGTCTCCTGCCGGGCCGCAAGGACCTTCCGGCGTGCCTGTCTTCGGGTCAATCTTGCACTCGTGCAGGCCTCCGTTGTCGAAGTTGGGGAACCACATTTCCTCTGTGGTCATGTACATGTGCTCCTCATTGAAAATCCCGGCATGCGCTATGAACGCGTCAAATGTGTCTCCGTGGACTCCGCAGAGATTATATGCGGAGTATCCGCCGTAGCTTGCCCCGCACGCAGCCATTTTTCCGACATATGGTTCTGATTTGATCGCTTTTGCTGCGCAGATGTAGTCCTGCATGTTGAGCCCCGGGTAGTCTCCGGAAATCTGCTCTGTCCACTCTTGGCCGAACGCTGTGGTGCCGCGCCTGTTCGGGAGCACGACTACGTATCCCTGCGCTGCCATGAGCCGGTAGTTCCATCTGTATGACCATCCCTGGCTCAGGGTTCCCTGCGGCCCTCCCAGGCATATCAGAATCGAAGGATATGTCTTTGACGTGTCGAACTGCGGAGGATACAGAACCCATGTGAGCATGTCTTTGCCGTCAACGGTCTTAATCATTCTCGCCTGCGTGCGGTGCTCTTCCAGCTTTGAGAGAATATGTCCGTTCTCGTCAGTGACCTGTCTGCATGAGACTCCTTCCGGACCGGCCTTGACCGCGACAATCTCTGAAGGGAAATCCATGCTGCACCATGTCGTGTAAATGGTCCTGCTGCCGTCTTCGCAAGCCTCTACATGGAACGGGGAACTGAAATCATACCAGAGGCTGTCCGGTGTGATGCGGCTTATCTTCCATGAGCCGTCTTCTGTCCTTGCTTCAAAGATGCCTTGCAGCCCTTCTGCGAGCGATGCGAAGAATATGCCTTTGGAATCGTCCGACCATACTGGGGCTGACGCATTGTACTTGAATCCGTCCGTTATGTCCATGATGCCGTCCACGGTGAGGACATCTGATGAGCGGTCCACGTGCGCTGCCATGAGCCTCTGCTTGTCGGCCTCGTAACCGTCACGTTCCATGCTTATCCAGCACAACATTGAGCCGTCGGGGCTCCATGAAGGGTCTGTGTCATAGCCTCCTTTCATGCTTACGGCGCAAGTGTGGCCGGTGGCGGTGTCGTAGATGTAGATTTCCGTGTTTGTGGAGAATGCGTATCTTTTTCCGGTGAGTTTCCTGCATGAATATGCGATATGTCTGCTGTCCGGGCTCCATGCAAGCTGTTCAATGCCTCCGAACGGCTCAGTCGGAAGCTCATAACCGCTTTCCTCTGCGCTGAGTATGTCTGCAGATGTCTGCGGAGATATTGATTTTTCTTTTGCCGGCCTGAAGTCCGCTACGAATGTATGGGGTATTTCCGTCACGGTATGGTCCCAGTGCCTGTACATCAGGTCGTCAGCCAGATATGCTTCAGCCTTGTCGAGGTCCTGGTACAAGTCGGAAGGTTTCTTTGCGGCGCCTCCGTTGACATATGAGATGTACATTACCTTTTTCCCGTCAGGGGAGAGCTTGAATTCCGTTATGCCTGCGGGCACTTCGCTTATCTGCTTAAGTCCTTTCAGTGACCATGAGCCTTTGGACTTGCTGATGCGCGCCGTCCATATCTGTCCTCCCATGGTGAAAGCGATGCGCCTTCCCTTGTCGCACCAGCGGGCGTTTCCGATGCTCTTGCCTGATTCTGTCAGCTGCACGGGCTCAGAGCCGTCAAGGCCGCATATGTACAGGTTGCGCACACTTCTGTTCTCCTTGACATCGGTATAGCTCACTCCATATAGGATATGCTCTCCGTCCGGTGATATCTGAGGGTCGGAAAGCCGTCCGAAGGCAAGCAGGACTTCCGGGGTCATTTTCCCGTCCTCTATTGCAATGTTGCTCTTTCCGATGTAGCCTTCTTTGTCGAATTTGTTGCTGCTTCGTGTCATGATTAATGCAATGGCTGCGGCGGCTCCCAGCACGGCCGCCATTATGAATATTCTTGCCGGGGTGATTCTGTTTTTCATGATTATATGGTTTTTGGAGAGTCCTGATATGTCTGGAATCCGTTCTCCTGATTTTCTTGTGAATATGTTTCCGCATAGAGTGCGGCTGCCTCTGCAAGCTCACCGGCTATTGCATTCCTGACTTCAGCCGGGGAGAGCACCTCTACTTTTGCCCCGAGCTTGCAGAATTCCATGATTAGGTTCCTGTTCGGGCAGACGAATATGCTGAATGTGACGATGCCGTTTTCGCATGAAAGTTCCGTCTGGCTGCTGTGCATAGGCAGGTCCCTGAGGAAGCGTGCCTGTGTCTCCGATGTCCTGAACGTTATTGTCCGGCCGGGTCCTTCCGGTAGATATATGCCGAAGCTGGTGGAGAAAAGGCTGTCAACGTCAAAGCCTGTGGGCATCTTGAATGTGCGCCCTGTCTCCTCCATATTTACTACGCGGTCCAGTCCATAGACACGCATTCCGTTCCTTTCCTTGCAATGGGCTACGATATACCATCTCTTTGCAAATTCTTTGACGGCATACGGGTGAATTGTATAGGTGTCAGCCTGTGCGCTCGTGTATTTCTGGTATGTCATGAGCAGTTCCCTGCATCCGGTCATGGCTTCCATTACGGATGTCAGATGCCTGTGGCCCGACGGTATGTCTTCTACCGAAACTCTGCCGGAGAGCCTTTCTTTTCCGAGCGTCAGCATGCTGTTCACTGTAAATGTGTTTATCAGCCATGCGCTTTCGGCCGATTCGTCTGCCAGGGCGTCCGAAGATTTTATGAAATACCTGTTCGTGCTCCTGTTGCACATTATCTCTATTCCGAACACCTCTGCGACAGCCTCGCGGTGATTGTTGAAGGTGCGCCGCGAATACGGTGTGCCGAAGCGGTCCTCCCATTTGTCCGTCACCTCATCCAGCGTCAGGCCGTTTTCGGAAGCACGGATGAAGGTCTCCACGAGCCAGATATATTTTTTGAGCAGTTCAGTAACCATTCTTTCAGCTTATTTTACTGTAGTCCCTTATCTTGTATTTGTCCTGTTTAAGCTCCTGCCTGAGCGTGCGGTTCCTTATGTCCTCGAGCATCGGGTCCGCCTTGAGGACGGCTTCGGCACAGTCCCTTGCGGCATTGAGTATGGTTCCGTCCTTGGCGAGAGAGGCAATCGCGAGCTTTACGGGAAGTCCGCTCTGCTGCGTACCCTCAAGGTCTCCCGGGCCGCGCATCTTCATGTCTTCTTCAGCGAGTTCAAAGCCGTTCTCGGTCGCGCACATCAGTTCTATTCGGTGTTTTGATTCTTTGCTCAGCTTGTGCCCCGTCATCAGCACGCAATAGGATTTTTCGCTTCCCCGTCCGACGCGGCCTCTGAGCTGGTGCAGCTGGCTGAGTCCGAACCGCTCCGCGCTTTCGATGACCATTACCGATGCATTCGGCACATCAACTCCGACTTCTATGACCGATGTTGCGACCAGTATGTCTGCACGTCCGGCGGCAAAGGCGTCCATATTGAATTTTTTGACATCGTTGGTCTGCTTGCCATGCACGACTGCCGTCTTGTAAGGAGGGAAAGGGAAGTGCCTTATTATTTCCTCCGCACCGGCTTCTAGGCTCTGGTAGTCGAGCTTTTCCGTCTCATTTATAAGAGGATAGACTATGAATACCTGTCTTCCGAGAGCAATCTGGTCGCGCATGAATTTGTAGAGCGCAGGCCGTTTGCCGTCAGTGGCATGCATTGTCTGCACCGGCTTTCTTCCGGGAGGCATCTCGTCAATTACTGATACATCAAGGTCTCCGTATAGTGTCATGGCAAGCGTGCGCGGGATTGGGGTGGCAGTCATTACGAGTATGTGCGGAGGTGCTCCGCAGGAGGATTTCCGCCATAGCTTGGATCGTTGTTCCACTCCGAACCTGTGCTGCTCGTCAATTATGACCAGACCGAGGTTTCCGAATATCACGTTGTCTTCTATCAGGGCATGCGTTCCGACTATTATTCCGGTGCTGCCGTCTGCGAGTGAGGCATGAATCTGCTTACGCTCCGAGGCTTTCGTGCTGCCGGTAAGAAGGGCTGATGCCACTCCTGTAGGGGCAAGCAGTTTCTGGATATTCTTGTAATGCTGCTGCGCAAGCACTTCCGTAGGTGCCATTATGCAGGCTTGGAAGCCGTTTCCGACGGCTATAAGTGCAGTCAGCACTGCGACCATCGTTTTTCCGCTTCCGACATCTCCCTGCAGGAGGCGGTTCATCTGCGTGCCGCTCTTCATGTCGTTGCGGATTTCCGTGATTACGCGTTTCTGGGCGCCTGTCAGAGGGAAAGGGAGGGATTCGTAGCATTTGTTGAATGCCTCGCCGACACGGTGCATAGATATGCCGTTCACATCCCTGCTCCGCACATATTTCTGCTTTAAGAGCGAAAGCTGCAGAAAGAAAAGTTCTTCGAATTTCAGTCTGTATCTGGCTTTTTCGAGCGAAACCATGTCTTTGGGGAAGTGTATGTTGCGCAAGGCGAAATGAAGCGGGACAAGGCCGCATTGCTTCATGAGGTATTCCGGCATGGTCTCTGTGAAGCCTCCAAGCCCGCGGTTGAGCGCGGCCTCCATTATCCGGTTCATCATTTTCCCTGTGATGCCTGCGTTCTTGAGCTTTTCAGTGCTCGTATAGACTCCTGTCATGGACGGGCATGCGGGCGGAATGGCCTGTTGCGAAGCTCCTCCTGCGGTCGGGGCAGGTACAGGGTCAACTTCGGGGTGGACTATGTTTATGCGTCCGTTGAATGAGGATGGCTTGCCGAAAAATATGAATTCCGTGCCCGGCTTCAGTTTGCCGTACATCCATTTGATGCCTTTGAAGAAGACCATTTCCATTTCTCCGGAGCCGTCCCCCACCAATACGCTCATTCTTTTTATCATATTGAATTTGACCGCGTCTGCAGGTGTTCCCGCGGTATCCGGACTTACAGGTGCGGCTGATGCTGATGCGGCACCGTACAGATCCGTCCTTATGACTCTTGCCCTTATCTGCACATAGGCCATGTCCGGTCTTGCATCTGCGATTCTGACGAATGAGCTTTTGTCTATGTATCTGAACGGATAAAGCCTGAGAAGTTCTCCTATGGTGTTGACTCCAAGCTCTTTGCTGATGAGCTCGGCTCTCTTGGGACCTACTCCCGGGAGGAACTGGATGTCAATATCTGTCGTATTTTGTGCCATAATACGGCAAATCTACATAATTTCCGGCTCAAATGAAAACATTTTCCTCATGAGGGGGTGAATTGTGGTTTCAGTAAAATTTTATAAGCAAGCATGATGTTTTGCTCTCAGCTTTTATTAACTTTGTAAGTTAAAATGTAAATAGCTAAAAGTGATATGGCAAGAAAATTAGTTGTGGGAATAACCCAGGGAGACGGAAACGGCATCGGTTACGAGGTCATTATCAAGGCTCTCGCCGACGAGAGAATGCTGGATATCTGCACTCCAGTCATATACGGATCATCAAAAATCTTCGGATTCTACAAAAAGCAGATTCACAATATCGACCAGATAAACACGAATGTGATAAATTCCGCAAAGGATGTCTATCACAAGAGGGTGAATATCGTGAACTGCCTGCCGGAGAATGTGTTTGTGGAGCCTGGACAACCTACCCCTGAGTCCGCGAAGTCGGCAATGACGTCGTTGCAGCGCGCAGTTGAGGACATTAAGAACGGATATATTGACGTGCTCGTGACTGCTCCTATAAACAAGAGGGCGATGGTGAGCGAGGGGTTCGGATATACCGGCCACACGGAGTATCTTGAAAAGGAGTTCGGTGTGGATGAGGTTGCCATGATTATGGTTTGTGACCGCCTGAAGGTGGGTGTGGTCACAGGGCATATCCCGTTGAAAGACGTCGTGTCGCAACTTACCGCTGAAAAGATTGTGAAGAAGCTGCGCCTTATGAAATCATCACTTCAGATGGACTTCGGCATAGATGCCCCGAAGATTGCAGTGCTCGGACTTAATCCGCATTGCGGGGACGGAGGTCTTCTTGGTGACGAGGAGAGCCAGATTATACTTCCTGCGGTCAAGCAGGCCAATGCGGAGGGGATACTTGCCTATGGACCTTATTCTCCTGACGGCTTCTTCGGCCTTGGAAACTACATGAAATATGATGCGGTGCTTGCGATGTACCATGACCAGGGCCTTACGCCTTTCAAGGCTCTCGCATTCGAGGATGGGGTGAACTATACCGCCGGCCTGCCTGTGGTAAGGACGTCTCCGGACCATGGTACAGCATATGAGATGGCCGGACGTGACATGGCTGACCCGCGTTCAATGATGTCAGCCATCTACACGGCGATAGACATCTATAACAACCGTGCCGACAATGCTGCTTTGGTGGAAGGGCGCATGACCATAAAGATGCCCGATACTGAAATCAAGCCTAAGGGCGGAAGAATCATCGAGTAAGGGGCATGGCTGAAAACAATCAGAAGAGACCTCCGATATTCCTTTATACAGATGGCGCCTCAAGCGGAAATCCCGGACCGGGAGGCTATGGAGTAGTGCTGCGTTGCGCCGGAAGGGAAATGGAGATGTCTGAGGGGTTCTGCCTTACGACAAATAACCGCATGGAGCTTCTTGCAGTGATAAAGGGGCTTGAGGCCATAAAGTGGCATAATGCGGAGGTGCATGTATATAGTGACTCGTCTTATGTTGTCAATGCCGTCAATAAGGGATGGCTTGCCAACTGGGTGCGCAAGG
>CAJUEK010000043.1 GCA_910585445.1 uncultured Bacteroidales bacterium
ATTGTATTCAATTATAAGGGCGACCTGTATGTCGTGAGCAGCGATGGAGGAAGGGCGCGCCAGCTGACTTCCAATCCGGCATATGACTCGGACCCGATATGGACTCCGGACGGAAAGAACATCGTGTTCAGTTCCTATAGGGAAAGGAGCAAGGACATCTTCACGATTCCATATGAGGGAGGCACGCCGAAAAGGCTTACCTCACACCCTGGCAACGAGACTCCTCTTGGAGACGGAAGCGTCCTGTTCAAGGCAGCAGTCCAGCAGGATGCGGCATATGGGGATTTTCCAGGAAATGCACAGCTATATATTATAGGTAAGGACGGGGGCAGACCTGAGCTTGTCACGTCCCTTCCGATTTCAGAGATAAGCGTAAGCAGTGAGGGAGACATCATATATGAAGACTACAAGGGTTATGAGGACCCATACAGAAAACACCATACGTCTTCCGTGACACGTGACATCTGGCATTACGCTCCTGCTGCCGGCAAGGCAAACGGCAGCTTTTCCATCAGCCCTGACGGCAAATTCACCAAGCTGACGTCATTCAAGGGTGAGGACCGTGACCCGGTGTTCGCTTCTGACGGCAGGACATTCTATTATCTGAGCGAGCAGGACGGAACGCTTAACATCTACAGGAGCGATATTTCCGGAAAATCAGAACCGGTCCAGCTTACATTCCATAAAGGCAATCCGGTCAGGTATCTATCAATTTCAAACGACGGAACGCTTGCTTATTCATTTGACGGAGAACTTTACACCCTCAGAGACGGGGGCAAACCGGAAAAACTTGAAATCGAAATCATAGCGGACCAGAACGAGAGGCAGGTTCAGGAGACTGTCTTCACATCAGGTGCGACAGACATGGCCGTTTCACCTGACGGCAAAGAGGTGGCGATTGTGCTCAGGGGAGATGTCTATGTCACATCAACCGATTACAGGACAACAAAACGCATAACCAATACTCCGGAGCAGGAGAGAAGCGTATGCTTTTCCAAGGATGGAAGGACTTTGTACTATGCGGCGGAAAGGGACGGCCACTGGGGCATATGGGAGACTTCACTGACCGACAAAGATGACAAGTGCTTCACATATGCCGTTAAAATGGAAGAGAAGCCTGTTACAGCAAAAGGAGAAACATGCTTCCAGCCGCAGGTGTCGCCTGACGGCAAATCAATAGCATATCTCAAGGACAGGACAGGCATTGCCGTAATGGACCTCAAGAGCAAGAAAGAGAAAATAGTCCTTGACAGGAATGTGAACTATTCATATACCGACGGTGACCAGAGCTTCGAATGGAGCCCGGACAGCAGATATATCCTGTGCAACTATCAGGCAAACGGTGGCTGGAACAATGAGGATGTGGCTCTGATAGATTTGCAGGACGGCACTGTCACAGACCTTACGGAAAGCGGATACAGTGACGGCAATTTCCGCTGGGCACTCAACGGAAAGGCCATGACATGGTCTTCTGACAAGGCCGGCTACAGGAGCCACGGCAGCTGGGGGGCAGAAAGGGACATTTATATAATGTTCTTTGACGGCAAGAGATATGCGGAGTTCATGCAGGACAAGGAAGACCGCGCCATTTCGGAAATGCTGAAAAGCGACAAAGACAAAAAGAAAGAGGAGAAAGAAGAGAAGAAGGACAGTGCCAAGGCGGAGAAGAAATCTGACAAGCTTGTGCTTGACCTTGCTGAAAGAAAAGCCAGGACAGTAAAGCTCACACCTTATTCCGGAAGGCTCGGCGACCATTACCTCACCAGGGACGGAAAGAAGCTTTTCTATATGGTAAGGCTTGAAAAAGGCACGGACTTGTGCATGCTTGATCTTGAGGACAAATCTGTGAAAGTTGTTGCAAAAGGAGGCTATGGCGCTCTCTACCCTACTGCTGATGACAAGAGCATGTTCCTGCTGTCAGGAAGCGGCATTTCAAAGATTTCCACAGCCAGCGGAAGCAGGGAAAGCATAAGTTTCAGCGGAGATTTTGACTACAGGCCGGCAAAGGAGAGAGAGTACATGTTCAACCATATATGGAAACAGGTTGACGAGAAATTCTATGTAGCCGACATCCACGGGATAGACTGGAAAGGATACCATGACACATATGCAAAATTCCTTCCGCATATCACAAACAATTTCGACTTCCAGGAAATGCTGTCGGAGATGCTCGGGGAGCTGAACGGCTCTCATACCGGAGCAAGATATTACTATAGGAGCGGGCTGAACACCGGATGTCTCGGAGTAATTTTCGACCATGAGTACAAAGGAGACGGGCTCAGAATCAAGGAAGTCCTCAAGGGAGGACCTCTGTATATAATTGACCCGGAGATAAAGGAAGGAGACATTATTGAAGCAATTGACGGCACTGAGATAAAGGCAGGAATGGACTGGTACGGGCTTCTTAAGATGAAAGCCGGCAAGAAGACGGTCATTTCCGTAAGCAAGAACGGCAAGAAGGCCCAGGAGATGTACATTGTTCCTTCTTATTCTGACAATAGTGCGTTATATCGCAGATGGGTTGAGCAGAGGGAGGAAATGGTAAAGAAACTTTCCGGTGGAAAAGTGGCGTATGTTCATGTGCAAGGCATGGATTCAGACAGTTTCAGGAAAGTGTATTCCGAACTTCTCGGCAAATACCGCAACTGCCAGGCTGTAATCGTGGACACAAGGCATAACGGAGGAGGATGGCTACATGACGACCTTGCTACTCTGCTCTCCGGACAGGCTTACATAAGATTCGAGCCGAGGGGACAGTATATCGGCACGGAACCTTACAGCAAATGGACAAAGCCGTCTTGCGTGCTTATCGGAGAGGACAACTACTCAGATGCGTCAGGATTCCCTTATGTTTACAAGACGCTCGGAATCGGAAAGCTCATCGGTGCTCCTGTTCCTGGTACGATGACAGCCGTATGGTGGGAAAATCAGATTGACCCTACAATTGTATTCGGTATCCCTCAGGTCGGCGCGATAGGCATAAAAGAGGGAAGGTATCTTGAGAATCTTCAGGTTGAACCGGATATCGCCGTTTACAACGACCCGGCTTCCGTTCTCAGAGGAGAGGACAAGCAGCTTGAGGCAGCGGTTGCCGAAATGATGAAAACGATAGAATAATATATGAATCGGAGGGGGCTTTGCAGTCCCCTTCCAATATTTTGCTTATATGGACAGAAAAATTGTCATAATTCCGACTTATAACGAGAAGGAAAACATCGCGAATATTATCAGAGCCGTCTTTGACCTGAAAGAGGAGTTCCATATCCTTGTGATTGAGGACGGTTCACCTGACGGCACCGCAGCTATCGTCAAAAGAATGCAGGAGGAATTTCCTCAGAGACTGCATATGATAGAACGGCAGGGCAAACTGGGACTTGGCACAGCATACATTACCGGATTCAAATGGTGCGTGGAAAAGGGTTACGACTATATTTTCGAGATGGATGCGGACTTCTCCCACAATCCGGAGGACCTGCCGCGGCTTTATGAGGCATGCAGCAAGGAGGGCGCTGACCTTGCCATCGGCTCACGCTACTGCAATGGAATAAGCGTAATCAACTGGCCTATCGGAAGGGTCATAATGTCATATTACGCATCTGTATATGTGCGCACTGTACTCGGAATGAAGGTTTATGACACAACCGCCGGCTTCAAATGCTACCGCAGGCGCGTCCTCGAGACCATTGACCTCGACAAGGTGAAGATGAAGGGATACGGTTTCCAGATAGAGATGAAATATACTACCTATAAGCTCGGATTCAAGATTAAGGAAGTTCCTATCATCTTCGTTGACAGGAAAGAGGGCACTTCAAAGATGAGCAGCGGCATATTCGGGGAGGCTTTCTGGGGAGTGATGAAACTGAAAATGAGAAAAATAAGACCGAAGCAGGCATGAGCAGGACAATTCTTTTGGACAAGGCTACGATAATCACCGCCGGGAAAGAGTGCAAAGGTTCCGTCCTCATATCTGAGGGTTATATTGCAGAGGTGATGTATGCCGATGATGAAAGCTACGATGAGCAAGTCAGGCATGCTTTGCAGGCATGCCCGGATGCAGAGGTCATTGACCTGGAAGGCAAATGGCTCATGGCAGGTGGAATTGATGCGCATGTGCATTTCCGTGAACCCGGACTGACTCATAAGGCGGACATGGCCACGGAGTCGGCTGCAGCCGCTGCAGGCGGAGTTACTACCGTCATGGACATGCCGAATACCATTCCTGCCGCAACAGACGCGCAAACAATTAATGACAAGGCAATTGCATCCGAAGGAAGATGCACCGGACACGTGATGTTCCATATCGGAGCCACGAACTCAAATGTGGAAGAGGCATGCAGGACAGCAAGCGAAGGAGATGAAAAGGCAGGACTGGCTGCTGAAAAGATAGCGGGCGTCAAGGCATTTTTAGGTTCTTCGACAGGAAACATGCTCATTGATGATGCCGGTGCGCTTGAAAAATTGTTTTCCATATGCAGAAAACCGCTGCTTGTCCATTGCGAGGACGAGGGAATCATCAAAGAGAACATGCGGCTGGCCAAAGAAAAATTCGGAGAGGATGTCCCTTTTTGCGAACATGAGAATATCCGCAGCCGCAGGGCCTGCATAAAGTCAAGCATAAAGGCCCTTGAAATGGCTATCCGTCATAAGACGCGGCTTGTACTTTGCCATATTTCCACTAAGGAAGAGCTTGAAATGGTGAGGGCTGCCAAGCTCAGCAATCCGGACATACTCGCAGAAACGTCATGCAACTATCTGTGGTTCAGCAATCAGGACTATGAAAGGCTTGGAAGCCGTCTCAAATGCAACCCTTCTGTTAAGACTCCACAGGATCGTGAGGCACTGCGAGAGGGACTTCGCAATGGTCTGATAGACATGATAGGCTCAGACCATGCCCCTCACCTGCTTTCCGAAAAACAGATGGATTATTTTCATGCTCCGTCTGGGCTGCCGTCAATCCAGCAGAGCCTGCCTGTGCTTCTGACGGTAGCGGAACAGGAAGCTATTCCGCTCAGCAGGATAGCTTCAGTATTTTCGGAAAAAGCTTCGGAAGTCTATGAGCTCAAGCGCGGAAAGATAAGAAAAGGATATGCGGCTGATATCGTGATATTCGACTTGGAAAGAAAATTCACGGTCCGTAACGATGACCAGCTCTACAAATGCGGCTGGACTCCATATGAGGGTGAAGAACTCCAGGGAGCCATCGAAACCGTCCTCGTTGACGGAAAAGAGGTAATCAGAAACGGCAAGCTGCAAAAGGAAGCATAGCCGGAAACAAACCAAGAGCCGATTCTAAATATAAGACCAATGACACATAAGATAAAACAAAGCAAACTGCTTACATACATTGTTTCCATATTTGCGATAACCCTCTGGGGCATGTCATACATATGGACGGACAAGCTGATTTCCAGGGGAATACCTATTTTCTATTTCGTATTTGTCAGAATATTCATTGCCGGAGCCGTATTGTTTCTGTTCAATGCAGCATATGGAAGGATAAAGCGGATACAGAAGCAGGATCTGCCGAAATTCCTTCTGCTTGCCTTGTGCGAACCGTTCATCTATTTCATTTTTGAAACTTACGGACTGAAGGAAACCGGCTCCCCGACTCTAAGCGCGATGGTAATCGCTACAATTCCGATATTCTCAATAGGCGCGGGAGTCCTGTTCTTCCGGGAAAAGGTAAATGCAGTCAACATATTCGGAATCTTGCTTTCCCTTGCAGGCATCATCATGGTCGCCATGTCAAAGGGAGAACTCGGAGAGCATTTCATAATCGGAATCCTGTTCCTGCTGATAGCTGTGATTGCGGAAGTTGGCCATGCCTCACTGACCAAAAGCCTGTCCGGCAACTATTCAAGCCAGATAATTGTCATGTACCAGTTCCTTATAGGTTCGGTATATCTTCTGCCGCTGTTCCTGTTCAGGGGACTCAGCGACTTTGATGCCGGGACCTATCTGTGCGCCGATGTATGGTATCCTATAATTTGCCTTGCCGTATTGTGCTCAAGCCTCGCTTTTTCATTATGGGTCAGCACAATCAAGAGCCTTGGAGTTGCCAAGTCAAGCATTTTCTCCGCTCTGATTCCAGTTGCGGCAGCGCTGATAGCCTGGGTTCTTGGCCATGAAGTCATGAATGCAAGACAATGGGCCGGGATTGTAGTCTCGACCATAGGAGTGATAATGTCCCAATATACCATCAGCAAGAAGAAAGTTTCAGACTGATTCTGCCGCGTTCCATATCGACACCTGTCACGGTCACTTTTATCTTCTGATGAAGTTTCAGGACCTTTGACGGATCTGCAAGGCCTTTTACACCCATTTGGGAGACATGTATAAGGCCATTTTGTTTTATGCCTATGTCCACGAACGCTCCGAATGCAGTTATGTTCGTAACTATGCCTGGCAGTTCCATGCCGGAGGCAAGATCCTCGATTGTCCTGATGTCCTGGGAGAACTCGAACTGCTGCGCTTCTTCACGAGGGTCACGTCCTGGCTTGCGCAATTCGTTTATAATATCGTTTATGGTAGGAAGTCCGAAGTCTCCCCCGACATATTTGGCAGGGTCTATCATAGAGCACAATTGCGCGTTTCCGACAAGCTCTTTTGCCGTCACTTTCAGGTCGCGCGCCATCTTGTCAACTATATGATAAGCCTCGGGATGCACTGCAGACGCGTCAAGAGGATTGTCAGCTCCCTGTATTCTCAGAAAGCCCGCGCACTGCTCAAAAGCTTTCGCACCGAGCCTTTTCACTTTCAGAAGCTCCTCACGTGAGCGGTATGCCCCGTTGGCCGTACGGTATTCCACTATATTCTCAGCAAGTGCGGGTCCGATTCCGGAGACATAGCTCAGCAGATAGCTGCTTGCAGTATTGAGGTTAACTCCCACGCTGTTCACGCAGCTTACCACCGTGTTGTCCAATTTCTCTTTCAAGATGTTCTGCTCCACGTCATGCTGGTACTGCCCCACTCCGAGAGACTTCGGATCTATCTTGACAAGCTCAGCAAGCGGGTCCATAAGCCTACGGCCTATCGAGACTGCGCCACGCACCGTCACATCATGGTCAGGGAACTCCGCGCGGGCAACTTCTGACGCTGAATATATTGAGGCCCCGTCCTCGCTTACTGTGAAAACGCGGACTCCCTCAGGCAAATGGACACGCTTGATGAAATCCTCCGTTTCACGGCCCGCTGTACCGTTTCCGATAGCGATTACTTCTATTCCGTATTTCTGGACCATGGCCGATACAGCCTGAATAGCCTTAATCTTTTCATTTGCAGGAGGATGCGGGAAAATAGCTTCATTGTGCAGCAGATTTCCCTGTTCATCAAGGCATACGACCTTACATCCGGTCCTGAAGCCCGGGTCTATGGCCAGCACCCGTTTCTGCCCCACAGGAGGAGCAAGGAGAAGCTGACGGAGATTCTCTCCGAAAATTCTTACAGACTCGATGTCAGCCTTTTCCTTCGCTTCTTTCAGAACCTCATTCGAAATGGAAGGTTCAAGAAGCCTCTTGTATGCATCGTCAAAGGCAAGATGGAGCTGCTCAGCCAAAGGAGGTGCAGGATAACGCCTCTGCCGGCAGAAGTCATAATAAATCTTCTTGCCGCATTTCTCTGCATCCGCATCTATCCTCACGCTTATATATCCCTCTTCCTCAGCCCTGAGCATAGCCATCATCCTGTGAGGTGCCACCCTGTCAAGAGGTTCCGAATAATCAAAATATATCTTGTATTTCTGCGCCTCAGGTGAAGAAGCTTTCTTGGTGGCTTTGGTGACGATACGTCTTGTGCCGAATATTCTTCTGAGCGTCTCACGTACTGATGCAGTCTCGCTAAGCCGCTCCGCAATTATGTCACGTGCACCGGACAGGGCCTCATCTGCGGTGGCAACCTTGTCACCGGCAAATCTGCGGGCTTCTTTCAGCGGATCTGAAATTGTCATGCCATACATCATGTCAGCAAGCGGTTCCAGCCCGGCCTCCTTGGCAACTGTCGCCCTTGTCCTCCTTTTCGGTCTGAAAGGCAGATACAAGTCCTCCAGCTCACGTGCATCAACACAATCCACGATATGCTTTTCCAGTTCCCCGGTCAGTGCACCCGCCTGAGAAATTGTCTCAAGAATGTGCTCCTTCCTCTTTTCCATCTCACCGAACACATCAGTCCAATGGCGCACTTCCGCCACCGCGACCTCATCAAGTCCTCCGGTGCGCTCCTTGCGGTAACGGCTGACAAAAGGTATAGTGGCCCCTTCGGCAAAAAGCTTTGCGCAGTTTTCCACCTGCCACTCCTTTATTCCAAGGCGTCTTGCTATCTCGTTGATATATATGACCTTCAAGCTGTCATTATTTTTAATGTCCGTTTTCATTTCCTGTGTCATCAATTGCGGTTAAATTGCATCAGTCATGGGATACCTGCTTAAGCTGGTCCCTGTATGCGGAGAAAATCTTTGACTTTGACACGAATCCGATATAAGTCCTGTCACTGTCAACAACAGGAAGGTTCCATGCGCCGGTCTTCTCGAATTTCCTCATAACGCTGTCCATCTTTTCATTCACATAAACGTAAGCCGGAGCTGATTTCATGAAATTATATACGTGCAGCGTGTCATAAGTATCTTTCTTGAACATGTCGCGCCTGATGTCCTCAAGCGAGACAAAGCCCTGGAAATGGTTCTTGGAATCCACTACAGGAAAAATATTCCTCCTCGAAGCAGCCACGACCTCCACCAGCTCACCGAGCGAGGCGTCTATCTTGACCGTACTGAAATCGGATTCGACCAGTTCGTCAGTCTTGAGAAGCGTGAGCACGGCCTGGTCACTGTCATGGGTAAGAAGTTCCCCTTTCTTGGCAATACGCTTTGTATAAATCGAATACGGTTCCATTGTCCTTGTAACTCCATACGAAACCGTAGCTGTGAGGATAAGCGGAATCAGAAGCTGATAGCCCCCGGAGATTTCTGCGATAAGGAAGATGGCAGTCATAGGAGCCTGCATCACGCCAGCCATAAGACCGGCCATGCCGACAAGCACGAAATTCTGCTCAGGCACAACAGGGCCGCCTCCGACAAGATTGATTGTCCTTGACACCACGAATCCGGCAATCGCACCGATGAAAAGCGTAGGTCCGAAAGTTCCTCCCACTCCTCCGCCGGCATTGGTGAATGACATCGAGAAAACCTTGAGCAGAAGAATCATCATAAAGAAAATCGGGATAGACCACGGAGTGCGCATAAAGAAAGAAAGCACGGTCTGCCCCTCCAGGTTTATCATTCCTCCGTTCAGAAGTTCGTGCAGATGCTCATATCCCTCACCGTAGAGCGGAGGAAACAAGAAAATCAGCAGGCCAAGACAAAGCGCGGACATGGCCCAGCGCACAAAAGGACGCTCCACGCTCTTTATCTTGTCCTCCAGCCAGAGGGTCATTCTTGTGAAATATACCGAACAGCCTGAGCAGAACAAGCCGAGCAGTACATAAAAAGGAATATTGTGCATCGTGAACGGCGACAAGGTGCATTCAAAAGGAAGCGTGTCACCGAGCAGGATATAAGACACCACTGTTGCCGATATGGTGGAAAGCAGCAGAGGCAGTATAGAAGTCATCGAAATGTTGAACAGCAGAATCTCAAGCGTGAAAAGCACACCGGCAAGAGGTGCCTTGAATATTCCGGCCACGGCTCCAGCGGCACCGCAACCGAGCAGGATAGTCATATTCTTATATGACAGCCCCATATATCTTGCGACATTGGAACCTATGGCCGCGCCCGTATATACGATAGGTGCCTCAGCACCGACAGAACCTCCGAATCCGATTGTAACGGAGGAAGCGGCAACTGATGTCCACATGTTATGCGGCCGTATCTTTGACTCGTTCTTCGATACGGCAAGCAGCACCTTTGTCACACCATGCCCGATATTGTCTTTCACGACATATTTCACGAACAGGAGCGAAAGCAGCATTCCTATGCCGGGATAAACGATGTAGAGGAAATTGTAGGCCTCACCGTCAAACCATGAAGTCAGAGAGTGGTGTATAAGCTCCACGGCAGACTTGAGCAAAGCGGCTGCAAGACCGCATGAGACTCCCACGAAAAGCGAAAGCAAAAGTACAAGATCCCTCTCGGAGATTCTTCCTGCAAAGCGCCTGAGAGGAGACATTACATCTTTAAGGACAGGACCTGATTTCATGCTGCTGCAAATTATTATAAAAAAGGGCCGACCGGAAAAACCCGATCGGCCTTCTGATGATTTTCGTATGAATCACTCTCCGTCTGAGGCATCATCATCCCCGTTTGAATACTGGGAGATGTTGTCATCAGGAAGGCCCTCGGAATCGCTTCCTGAATCGTCGCCGTCCTCACCGTCCAGCCACCTTTCGATATCCTCGGCATCGTCCGTCTTCACTTTAATCTTCACTAAGTAGATGGCATCCGGAATTTCAATCGTCACTGCATAAAAGCATGAACCGTCCGGCTTGTCATATTTCATCAAGTCCGGAAAATAATCATTGAATCCCTTTGGATACTTCTCAGAGAACGCGGCCGAAAGTTCCTCCGACATGTTCTCATAGCTCACAACAGCTCTTCTCTTTGGTGTTGCCATAATTATCTCTATACACTAAATTCAGGTAGTACTTTAAATTCCGATGCAAGTGTAGAACATTTTTTTGAATTGAGCAACATCATATGTGCTTTTTGTTGAAAAATTCCCCTCACATGCACCTGCAAGCTATTGTCCGGCCAGTGAATCACTTTCCGCGACGGAAGAAAAACGACTTTTGGGCACGCTTGCGCTCAATGTCCCTCTCCACAAAAATCTTCTGAAGATTCTTCGTGTCAAGCCCGGTATAATACATGACCGATGAAGTCGTCATCGGGGTCGGAGTAAAATCCTGCACCTGGTCCATATACAGTCCGGAGAGGTCGGGATTGCGCGAAAGCTTCTCCATTTCCTTCATGCCGCAACCGGGATGCCCTGAAATGAAATAAGGCACAAGTTCGCATTTGCGGCCGCCCGAACGCACTATCCGGTCAAATTCATGACGCAGCCTGCCGAACAGCTTGAATGAAGGCTTGGCCATCAGCTTCAGCACACTGTCCTCGGTATGTTCCGGAGCGACCTTGAGCCTTCCTGAAGTATGATTGAGCACAAGCTCTTTCAGATAAGGGTATGACGACTCATCTACATAGCCCTTCTCGTCAAGGAAAAGGTCGTACCTTATGCCGCTGCCGATATACGCATGGCGTATGCCGGGAACAGCTGCAATCTTTTCATACAGCTTAAGCAGCCTTGCATGCGAACGGTCCAGATTCTTGCACGGAGACGGAAAAAGACAGGATTTGCGCCTGCACTGCCAGCACAATTCGGGATTCCTGCCCCTCATGCCATACATGTTGGCAGTCGGTGCCCCGACGTCTGATATGTTTCCGGCAAACCCCGGAAGCGAATTCAAGCCCTCAATTTCCTTAAGAATGGACTCCTCGCTGCGTGACTGGATGAATTTGCCCTGATGCGCGGCAATCGTACAGAAGTTACATCCTCCGAAACATCCCCTGTGGGTGTTCACGGAAAACTTTATCATGTCAAACGCCGGTATCCTCTTGCCCTTGTAGCGCGGATGAGGCTGCTTGGTGAAAGGAAGGTCCCAGAAAGAATCCATGTCATCCTGGCTTGCAGGAGGATAAGTCGGATTAATCTGCACGTAGCCATTCCCCACAGGCTCCACAAGCACAGGCGGATGCATCATGTTCGCATAAGTTTCTATTATATGGAAATTCTCAGCAAACGCGGCCTTGTCACGGCAGCAGCGTTCGAAAGAATTGAGAATTACAGCATCTTTTATGCGGCAGCGCCCGTCCATACGGAAAGCAAGCTGCGGTATCTTCCTGATGTCACTCACATTACGTCCGGACTCGATTGCACGGGTAAGCTCCAGCATAGGCCTCTCCCCCATGCCGTAGCATAGCCAGTCAGCCCCGCTGCTGACAAGGATTGAGGGCATAAGCTCATCTTTCCAGTAGTCATAGTGCGTGACCCTCCTTAGCGAAGCCTCAATGCCGCCTATCACAACAGGCACATCAGGCCACATTTCCTTCAGAATCTTCGTGTATACAGTGACAGCATAATCCGGACGCTGTCCAGCACGGCCGTCAGGCGTATATGCATCATCGCTGCGCAACCTCTTGGAGGCCGTATAGTGGTTGACCATGGAATCCATAGCCCCGGCATTAACCCCAAAATAAAGCCTCGGCGCACCAAGCTTGCGGAAATCCCTGAGGTCGTCACGCCAGTTAGGCTGTGGCACTACAGCAACACGGTAGCCATATTTCTGAAGCCACCTGGCGATGACCGCAGTCCCGAAAGAAGGGTGGTCCACAAAGGCGTCACCACTGAAAATGATGACATCAATGTAGTCCCACCCCAAAGCTTTGACCTCCTTGACGGAGGTCGGTATCATGTAGTCCGCCATCACATCCTTTCAGGAAGAGTGATGCCGAGTATGGACATTGCCTTTGCAAGCACCTTTGCGATAGACTCAACAAGGACAAGCCTGTATTTCAGGAGTTCCATGTTCTCCTCACGGAGAATCGGAGTGTCATGGTAATACTGGTTGAATTCCTTTGCAAGTTCATATGCATAGTTGGCTATGACAGCAGGTGAATGTGCCTGTCCTGCCTCCGCAACCTTGGACGGGAAAGTGTTGAGTATCTTTATGATGCGCACTTCCTTAGGCGACAATACCGAATCAGGCCTTACGGCACTGGCACCGTATTCAACTCCCCTTTCAGCGGCCTTGCGAAGTATAGACTTGATTCTCGCATGGGTATATTGGATGAAAGGGCCTGTATTTCCGTTGAAGTCGATAGACTCCTTAGGGTCGAAGAGCATGGTCTTCTTAGGGTCAACCTTAAGGATGAAATACTTGAGCGCACCGAGGCTTATCATCCTAAACAGGGCATCCTGCTCCTGAGCGCTCAGGTTGTCTATCTTTCCAAGTTCAAGAGATGTCTCCCTTGCGGTATTGTACATTGCCGAAATCAGGTCATCGGCATCAACTACAGTTCCCTCACGCGACTTCATCTTTCCCTCCGGAAGCTCCACCATACCATATGACAGGTGATAAATGCTGTCAGCCCAATCAAAGCCGAGCTTTCCGAGGATGAGCTTAAGTACCTGGAAATGATAATTCTGCTCATTTCCGACAACATAAATATGCTCGTCAAGGCTGTATTCCTTGAACCTCTGCTCTGCAGTTCCGAGATCCTGTGTCATATATACAGAAGTGCCGTCACCGCGCAGCAGGAGCTTCCTGTCAAGTCCGTCTGCTGTCAGGTCACACCATACGGAACCGTCCGCCTCCTTCTCGAATATCCCGTCCTGGAGTCCCTTCTGGACAAGTGACTTTCCGAAAAGATAGGTCTGGGACTCATAATAAGTCCTGTCGAAGCTGATGCCAAGATCCTCATAAGTCTTGGCAAAGCCATCATACACCCATCCGTTCATTGTCTTCCAAAGCTCCACAACCTCAGGGGCGCCCTGCTCCCATTTGAAAAGCATTTCCTGGGCCGCCTTAAGAGAAGGGGCATTCTTCTTTGCCTCATCCTCTGACATTCCGCCTGCCACAAGACCGTCAACCTCTTTCTTGTAGAGGTTGTTGAAGGCCACATAGTAGTCTCCCACAAGGTGGTCCCCCTTCTTTCCTGAAGACTGCGGTGTCTCGCCATTGCCGAGCACCTTCCATGCGTACATCGACTTGCAGATGTGTATTCCGCGGTCATTCACAAGATTGACCTTCATCACATTGTGCCCGTTCACCTCAAGAAGCTTCGCGACTGACCAGCCGAGGAGATTGTTCCTTATATGGCCCAGATGAAGAGGCTTGTTGGTGTTCGGAGAGGAATACTCGACCATAATGGTCTTGCCTGTCGGAGGAAGCTGGCCGAAATCCTCAGCAGCCGCAATCTCCGCGAACATGCCGTTCCAATAGACCGTAGAGAATGAGATGTTGAGGAATCCCTTTACGGTATTGTAGCCCTCAATCTCAGCGACATTGGCCTTGAGCCACTCGCCGATGGCGTTTCCGGTATTCTCCGGTGTGGTCTTGGAAGTTTTCAGAAGCGGGAATACCACAAGTGTGTAGTCCCCTTCAAATTCTTTTCTTGTCACCTGCACCTGAAGCAATGCAGGACTTATTTCAACGCCGTAAAGCGCCTGAATTGCTTCAGACGCTTTAGCTATGATAAATGTTTCCGGTGTCATATCTTAACCTAAATAGCTTTTCAAAAGTCTGCTTCTTGAGTTGTTCTTGAGTTTGCGGATAGCCTTCTCCTTAATCTGGCGGACACGCTCTCTCGTAAGACCGAAACGCTCTCCGATTTCCTCAAGGGTCATCTCCTGGCAGCCGATTCCGAAGAAAGACTTGATGATTTCCCTTTCGCGTGTGGCGAGAGTTGAAAGCGCCCTTTCAATCTCCTTATTCAGAGACTCGTTCACAAGTCCGCGGTCTGCGCTCGGAGAGTCATTGTTCACCAGCACGTCAAGCAGGCTGTTGTCCTCGCCCTCGACAAACGGTGCGTCAACTGACACATGGCGTCCGGAAACCCTCAGGGTGTCGGCAATCTTGTCCTTAGGGACATCTATCATCTCCGACAGCTCCTCGCTTGAAGGCATTCTCTCATTCTCCTGCTCGAATTTCGACAGAGCCTTGTTTATCTTGTTTAGAGAACCCACCTGGTTGAGCGGAAGCCTTACTATCCTCGACTGTTCCGCGAGAGCCTGAAGTATGGACTGGCGAATCCACCATACTGCATATGAGATGAACTTGAATCCCCTGGTCTCATCGAACTTCTCAGCAGCCTTTATCAAGCCGAGGTTTCCCTCATTGATAAGGTCCGGAAGGCTAAGGCCCTGGTTCTGGTACTGCTTTGCAACAGAGACCACGAACCTCAGATTGGCTCTTGTGAGCTTTTCGAGAGCAGCCTGGTCACCTTTGCGGATTCTCTGCGCAAGCTCCACTTCCTCCTCAACAGTAATGAGTTCCTCCCTTCCGATCTCCTGGAGATACTTGTCCAAAGACGCGCTTTCACGGTTTGTAATCGATTTTGTAATCTTAAGTTGTCTCATCTACAAATATTATGTTTATTTTTTCTTTCCTATATTCCGAAGCCGAAATAGCCTGTCCTTCCTGATGAGGTCATGCCCTCCACAAAAACTGCCCTCTTCGACTTCTTGACGACATCTATCACGTCCTGAGGAGTCTTGACAGGAATGTCATTCACATACTGGATGATGAATCCTTCTGTCGCGCCTGCCTCCATCAGTTTTCCGGGACCGAGTTCCACGATCTCCACTCCCCTCTTAAGGCCGTAGCGCTTGAGCGTTTCCGCAGAGGCTTCCTTTATTGAAGAGCCGTAAAATGCCACTGAGCCGTCATCGGCGACTGTGCCGTTCTCCTGGGACGTTCCCTTGAAAGTCACGTCAAGCTTTTTCTGCTTTCCGTCCCTTATTACCGTAAGGACAGCCTTGTCTCCAGGGGAGTATCTGCTGACGGCCTCCTGTACGGAGGATGAGGTCGTAATCTTTGACGAATCTATTGCTACAAGGACATCTCCGGCCTTCACTCCGGCCTTGTCGGCAGCCCCGCTTTTAGAAACCTCAACAATATATACGCCGTTTCTGGTAGAAAGTTTCAATTCCTCAGCAATTTTATCGTCTATCTCACGCATAGTTATGCCGAGAATAGCCCTTTTCACGCTTCCGAAGTCCATCAAATCGTAAGCTATCTTTTTGACGATGTTCGAAGGGACCGCGAACGAATATCCCGCATATGACCCTGTCTGTGAAATTATTGCGGTGTTTATTCCCACAAGATTGCCGGACTTGTCCACCAAGGCTCCTCCGCTGTTACCCGGATTCACCGCGGCATCAGTCTGTATGAATGACTCTATTTTAAATTCTCCTGTATAGTTCGGCATCGAACGGCCTTTTGCACTGACAATTCCGGCAGTTATGGTAGAGCGCAGGTCATAAGGGCTGCCAATTGCTATAACCCATTCGCCAAGCCTCAGCTTGTCGGAGTCCCCGAAAGGAATCACAGGAAGTCCTCCGGCTTCAATCTTAAGGAGAGCGACGTCAGTAGCCGGGTCAGTGCCGACCAAAGTTGCCGGATATGTCTGGTTGGTGTTGAGTGTCACCTCTATCTTGGTTGCCCCTTCTATTACGTGATTGTTAGTCACTATATATCCGTCTTCCCTTATTATGACTCCGGAGCCGCTTCCCACACGTTCACGCTGCTTTGGTGAACCCTCCGGATAGCCGAAGAAGAAATCGAAAATCGAACTTGGAGCCTGTGAAGCCCCGCCTGAGGATGTCACTTTGACATACACCACGGCATCAACAGCAGACTCCGCGGCATACGTGAAGTCCGGCCAGTTGTCCTGCGCCAGATTTACTGTCCTGAACTGCGGCCCCTGAGCCGCCTGCATACTTTCGCCAATCTCCGGTTCCATTGATTTCACGACCGAGTAGGCCGTAAGCCCTCCGGCCACTGCGGACAGGAGAGTGATCAGAATACCTTTTCTCATTATGAATTTGTTTTTGACATTTTGTTCCCACAAATGCAGCCCGGCATGTTTTTTATGCTGACATCAGCACCGGCACCGGACCGCACCGCGAAAAAATCAAAAAATATGCCATCGGACATGCAGCCTTGTCGAAAATTATTACTACATTTGTAAGTTGACGCGTCCGTCCATGGCAACAGCGGCGGCAGCGACCCATAGAAGCAGTAAAAATTAAAATTAGATGTCATGAAACTAATAATTTCAAGTTCAGAACTTCTGAAAGGAGTGATGTCAGTATCAAAGGCGATACCTGCGAAGTCACCTCTTCCGATACTGGAGAATTTCCTTTTCGACCTGAAAGGAAATGTGCTCGAGATAACAGCATCGGACTCTGAGCTGACGCTCAAGACCCAGATAGAGACAGAGAACACCACTGAAGAGGGAAAGATAGCCGTACCGGCAAAACATATGATGGACCTGCTGAAGGAGCTGCCTGACCAGCCGCTCACCATAAGCACCTCAAGCGAGAGTTCCTTCATCTGCAAATGGGCAAGCGGAGAATCCACCCTGCCGTATTTCCCTGCGGAGGACTACCCTGAGATCACAGGGACGGACGAGACTGCCGTAACCATCACATTCCCTGCACAGAGCCTTGTTGACGGCATCACAGGGACAATCTACGCAACAGCTGACGATGAGATACGCCCAGCCATGAACGGTATCCTCTTCGACATAGACCCTGCCTCAACCACTCTCGTGGCGTCGGACTCGCACAAGCTCATCTGCTATACGACTGCCGACGTGAAGGCGTCAGAGAAGGCATCATTCATTCTGCATAAGAAACCTGCTGCAATCCTCAAGTCCATCATAGGAAAAGATGCGGAGACCGTGGAGATTTCATTTGATTCCAAGAACGCGGTATTCAAGTTCAACACGACTATGGTAATCTGCCGCCTTGTAGTCGGAAAATATCCGAAATACAGGGACGTGATACCTCAGAACAACTCCAATATCCTGAGAATAAACAGGATGCAGCTTCTGAACACTGTCAAGCGAGTATCTGTCTGCTCTAACAAGGCGTCCAACCACATCAAGTTCGACCTCAAGAGCGGCAGCCTGATGATTTCTGCACAGGACCTCGGATTCTCAATCGCCGCACATGAGACAATCCCTTGCCAGTATGACGGAGAAGAGCTTACGATAGGATTCAAGTCGCCTTTCATAATAGAGATTCTCTCAAATATGGGATGCGGTGACATCGTTATGAAATTCCTTGACAGCAAGCGTGCTGCACTTGTAGTGCCGGCGGAGGATGAAGAAGAAAGCGAGAAGCTATGCGGCATCATAATGCCTATAATGATATCATAGACATGGAACTGAATCTCGAAAAACCTTTATTGTTTTTTGACATAGAAAGCACAGGGCTCAATATCGCGTCAGACTCGATAATTGAGCTCTGCTTTGTGAAGATATGTCCCGGCGGAGAGCAGAGAATCAAGACATGGAGAGTGAAGCCATGGGACTATGAAAGAAATTGCCAGCGGCATATCAACCCGTCTGCACAGGCAGTGCACGGCATAAGTGCAGAAGACCTTTCAGACTGCCCTACCTTCAATGAGATAGCGGAGGAAGTGGTGGAATGGCTCAGCGGAAGCGATCTCGCAGGATTCAATTCGGCCAAGTTCGACCTTCCGATGCTCGCCGAGGAAATTGAAAGAGTGCGCAGATTCAAGGGAACTGATTTGCATATTGACCTTCATGAGATGAAGATGGTGGATGTGCAGAACATTTTCCATGCAATGGAGCCGCGCACACTGAAAGCCGCCTACACATTCTACTGCGGAAAGGAACTTGAGAATGCTCACGCAGCGGAGGCTGACACTTTGGCAACATATGAGGTGCTGAAGGGACAGCTTGACAGATATTCCGCAGACCCGAGGATTGAGAACGACATCGACAAGCTCGCAAAATTCTCGACCAAGCAGCGGACTGTCGATTATGCAGGAAGGCTCGTGCTCGGAGACAATGACGAGCCGCTCATCAGTTTCGGCAAGCATAAGGGCAAGACTGCCCGTGAGGTATATTTCAACGAGCCGTCATATTTCGCATGGATAGAGAACGGTGATTTCACGCTTGACACCAAGCGTCAGTTCGCCATGCTCAAAGCAAAATTCGAGTCGGAGAAGAAAGCGGAAAAAAGAGCTGCCGAAAACAGGCCGCTTGAGGATTTGAGCGGGATTTTCGAGCAGAAGCTGGCTTCATTGAACACCAATCCGGCAAAATTCTCCCAAAAGAGACAGAAGAAGGACGAGGAAAACGGCCCTACATTGTTCTGAGCAAAATGAACATTGCAATAAAAATATACGGGAATGACAGATGCTGCTGCAGACCGGACACGACCTGGGAACGTGAAAACAGGGATTACTATGTGCCGGACGGCATTGACAGCATCCACTGGTCACCGATAGCATTCGCACGGATAAGCAAAGCCGGGAAATGTATCGGGGAAAAGTTCGTATCAAGATACTATGACGCCGTAAATTTCGGCGCGCTATTATATATAGGTGACATTTTGGACGGAAGTGCCGGAAGCCTTGCCTGTGCAAGCTGTGCTGACCATACGTCAATCCTTCCGTTCCCGCTTTACAATCCTGTAGTATTCGGAACTGAAGGGAACACCTTTGAAATAAATAAAAACGGAGAGAGGATTTTCCGCATGGAATCCGCATCAGAGGAAAAGGGCAAGTCCGTATTGGACATGCTCGAGGAAGCGGTCTGCATGACATCACGTCTTACGTCCCTCAGGACCGGAGATATTGTGGCTGTCGAACTTGGACAGGTATCACCTTTGGCCACACGTGCAGACGGTGATGTTTCCATAGCCGGAGAGTTTTGCGAAAACTGGCTGTTCGACTTCAAAATCGTCTTCTGACAGCTATTTATTTTCTGCTGCGGGAGCTAATCAAGGCTTAGGAAATATTGAAGTTTCCCGTCATGGCTGCCGCTCATGATATGGCAAAGGTCTTCCAGGACAATGTCCGGACGCACTGCACCACTTTCCCAAAAATCATTTCCACCCCCGGGAGTCATCCTGAGGGTGTTGTTATATATAGGAAGAGCTCTTGCCAAAGGGCCGAATGCAGGAAACAGCTGATGCATATCCGATAGTTCCTTACGGCTCCTGCAATGCCCAGGATTGAGCCACAGGTCAGCCTGCTGCGACAACGAATAAGCTTTTTCTATGGAAATCACTCCTGATTTGCCTGTGCCACGAGCCGCTCCGAGAACCTCACCGCCTGCGTCATGGATAAGGCGAGACATGTAATTGTCACCCCCAGGGATGTACCATGCGTCCGCATACGGAACATTCAGCATGACTTTCTTCCTGTATCCGGGCTTGTAACACACCTGCGAAAGATACCTGTCCCTTATGCTCAGGAACATGGAATCGGCAATCTCAGCACGTCCGGCCAAGGCTCCGAAAAGCCTTATGTACTCCGCACGTGCAAGCGGATGTTCCTCAAGATGGTCATGCAGAAGCAGGACAGGCACTCCGAGCGAACGCAGCTTTGCGACATGCTGAGGCTCGGCTGCTGAAACGGAGTAGGCAGTCACAAGGTCTGGCTTAAGCAGGAGTATTCTCTCATAATCAAGGGAATTATCATAGCCAATGTCATAAACAGGGCTTGCTCCATTCTGAAGCTGAGAGTTTTCTGTCATGGCATAGCGCCTTCTGACGGACGGATTTGAAAGATATCTCATGCCGGAGACTGCGCAAACGACAGAATCCGCCCCGATTTCAGCCAGACAGGCAACATGAGTGGAAGACAGGCATACAATCCTTTCTATTGGCTTATGCAGACGCACCGTGTCGCGCTTTCCCCCATACGGAGAGACTGTGATGATACAATATCCGCACACGCCACCTTCATCTTTGGCTTCTGCGATTTCAAAATATTCCGCATACCGGCACAAGCCCTTGCCATTCGCTTCAGAGACATTACCGCGACCGGACTCCGTTCCGCAACTGCATGATGCAATGATAGCCAGGGCATGAAGCGCGACAAGAATATATGATATTGATTTCATTTTTGATATGGCATAAAGCAAAAGTTCCCAAGGACTCAATCCTTTATAAACTCCCAGTGACCGTTTTTATCTGACCCGCTGCGTTGTATCTGTGTTCCATTCAATTTCTTGATATGCCGGGCAAGTGTGGCACGCCCGATACCAAGCACGCGTGCATATTCATCGTAAGTATATTCAGGATGTTCTTTGATGACAGCAATCAGGCGTGAAGCAATATCATCCAGTTTTACAGTATCATTTACAGTATCACATACAGTCTCTTGATACTGTAAAATCCTGCTTTCTAAATTAGCAATATGCTGTGCCAGCATAACTTCTTGAGTTATGGTACTGTCTTCATTCTCACGGCTGTCTATCAAAGCCTGAATGTATTCCCCTTTTGCATCTTTAGTGACAATGGACAAGATGAGCCCCAATTGCCGTTGCACCATGTTCATCAGCAATCTTGTAGTCCGGCCATTTCCGTCAACCCACGGATAAATGGTTACTAAGCGGAAATGGGCTTCAAAACTCAGCCTATAGCATGCAGCCATATCACGTTTATCAACTGATGACAATTCTTTATTCAGCCACGCACAGAAATCAGCTGTCGCCTCAGGAATCTTTTGAAAAGCCAAATAACTTTTACCACCGATACCGGCACTTACATTGCAACGGCGCAATTCTCCCTTGGAAGAGTCAAATGTACCCCCTAACGCAGAAAATTCAGAACCGGTACGCCGCATTACCTTGGAAGAAAGTTCACACAAGAAATCAACCGTATATTGCGCAGAAGTCTTTATCCATTCAAAACCGAAGATATAGGCGTTTTTAAGGTCCACATTCATCATCTGCTCGGTGAGACTTCTTCCTTTGGCGGCAATCCCTTCATCAAACAACAATTGGTTCTCTAATTCAGTAACTGTAGAGCCTTCAATTGCAGTTGAGTGTGTAATAAGCGAATACAGGTAGAATTTATCATAATCCACCTGCTGCTCTATACCTGAAGCAATATATCTGTTGACAGTGTCTTTTAACTTTTTATCTGTTATTTTCATCAGTATATCATTAATAATGCTCCTTCCAGCCATCACACTTCAGTTAACTGAATCTTGTTGTCCATGACAAGCTGCTGGTTTTGCAAAAATAGTGAATAATGCAACAAATTCCACTTCTCTTTGCCATTCAGCTTATTGGGCCAGCAGACTGATGCTGACAGGCTTACCTTTAGCGGCCCCAATGTCTTGTCCTGAAATAGGTTTACCGATAATTGAACAATAAGTTGTTAGGACTT
>CAJUEK010000044.1 GCA_910585445.1 uncultured Bacteroidales bacterium
GCGTTCGAGCCATACTTTATTGCGCTATTTGAGTTTTATCGGACAGCAATAAAAAGATTACGATTTATGGTAAACTTTTTTCAGGACGGGCCATATTTTACAAAGTATATTTCTTGATTATTGAGCATATTTACTTACTTTTGCACTGCCGTCAGCTAAATTGGCGGTAACATATTTAATGTAGAAGTGTTATTACTTCGTCCCTTTTCTGAAATCTGGAAAATTTCTATTGCATGGGGATGTAATATGCGCTCCTACACCTGATTGCTTATGTATCACTGTGATATATACAATCTGGTGTGGATGTATTGTATATTCATGCAAGGGTTTTCCAGAGCCTCAGAAAGGATATATAAATACAGCCACACTTTTTATTTCACGGAAAGATGCATATAGGTCAGCGCATTAAAGAAGTGCTAAAAGAAAAAGGATGTTCCGTATCATGGCTTTCAAAAAAGCTTTGCTGCAGCAGAACCAACATATATAAAGTATTTGACAAAAGTACTATAGATACAGGAATGCTTTCAAGATTAAGCAAAATTCTTGAGCACGACTTCTTCAGTGACTTGAGTGATGACTTTTTTACAGATGTCCCCAAATAGTTTACATGTAAACCATTTGGGGACATACTTATTATATTCAGACATACACGTCATTATATCTTTGCAGAAAATCTTAAAAAATCAAGTTTATGAAAAAGGTATTAATTATTGCACTTGGAATCATTATGATTGCTCCTTTTATTTACGAGACATCCGTGTCTGCTGAGCAGGTTCCAAGCAACTCAACTGCAAATAAGCCATACTACTGGCAAGGATGGGCAAAAGCCACGCCCTCGTTTAAGTTATTTATAACAGTTTATCAAGACAATAACCAATGCTATAGTTACTATGCTGTAGCTACAAAACGTTGGCATATACCTAGTAATAATAGTCGTGACATATCACCAACCGAGTTAGTGGTAAAAACTAAAAATAATAGGTATTATGTAACATACGACAACGATGATTATTATTTCTATATGTAAATTAATTCAGTGAAATATTTTATAGCAAACAAAATAAGCATTAATAATCAGTGCATTAAAAAACAGAAGTTGTAAATTAACACATAATGAAAAAACAAATCAAAATACTTATTTTAAGCATTACAGTATTTCTGTATACTTCGTGCGGTACATTTGCAAATATGTCTTATGATGATGCGTACGACATAGGGTATGGGATAGGCACAGCAGCAAGGTATCTGATAGACAACTGATTCACAGAATCAGAATTTCATAAAATTACAACAGGCAAGGGTTGTCCATTATTCAAAGGGCAGCCCTAAATTCACTCAATATGCAACAAGCAATACACTTTATAAGCATCATCCTGCTATTGTTTCTGACAGGATGTACAAATCTGACTAACGAGATAGAATTAGTCTATATTGATGGAGGCAACTTCATTATGGGAAGTGACAGCGATTATGCAGAAGCCGATGAAATGCCTGCGCATACAAAACAGGTACAATCATTTTATTTGGGGAAATATGAAGTTTCGCAAAAAATATGGACAAAAGTAATGAAACTGAATCCGTCATACTTCCAAGACGATGAGAACCCGGTAGAAAGCGTATCTCATAATGACATTCAAATCTTTCTGGAACGCCTCAATGCGCGAACAGGGAAAAAATATCGGCTGCCGACAGAAGCAGAATGGGAATATGCAGCCAAAGGAGGACGCTTCCAAGACATTGTGCAAGACAATAACTTGACAAATCTAAATCAAATAAGCTGGCAACGCGAAAATTCAGAAGAGAAATCGCATAAAATAGGGACAAAAGTTCCCAATATATTGGGCTTATATGACATGATCGGCAATGTACATGAATGGTGCGATGATATATACTCAGGAACTAATTATCAAGGTGATACAGTAAAGCTAACGGATAATGGCATCAACTTCGTTTTTAGAGGCGGATGCTTCATCAGTGATAAAGCACATTGCCGAATCACAAACAGAAATTACGCATCTTACACCACTAGAAATTTCAGCCTCGGTTTCCGTCTGGCACATGATGCAGAATAAAAATACCGGTGGCCATCCGACCGCCGGTATTTTTGCTTATTGTTATGCTGATGCGGATTACATCATGCCGCCCATTCCGCCGGCTGGCATTGCAGGAGCGGCCTCCTTCTCCGGAAGGTCAACGATTGCGCACTCTGTCGTCAGGAACATTCCTGCAACTGATGCTGCATTCTCAAGAGCCACGCGTGATACTTTGGTCGGGTCGATTACACCGGCCTCAAACATGTTCACATACTCGTCTGTGCGGGCATTGTAACCGAAATCACCTTTGTTCTCACGGATTTTGTTGATGATTACACTGCCCTCAAGACCTGCATTGGCTGCAATCTGGCGCAGAGGCTCCTCGATGGCGCGTGCCACGATATGGATACCGGTAGTCTCATCCTCATTGTCTCCCTTGAGGTTCTTTATGGACTCGGCAGCACGGATGTATGCGACTCCGCCTCCAGGGACGATTCCTTCCTCCACTGCTGCACGAGTAGCGCTGAGGGCATCCTCAACACGGTCCTTCTTCTCTTTCATCTCAACCTCAGTGGCAGCTCCCACGTAAAGGACAGCCACACCGCCTGCGAGCTTTCCTAGACGCTCCTGAAGCTTCTCACGGTCATAATCTGAAGTCGTAGTCTCAATCTGCTTCCTTATAAGGTCAGCCCTCTCACGGATTGCCTGTGCATCTCCGGCACCGTTTACAACTGTAGTGTTGTCCTTGGTAACGACAACCTTCTCTGCCTTACCGAGCATGTCTGGTGCAGTGTTCTCGAGAGTGAATCCCCTCTCCTCAGAAACTACAACGGCACCTGTAAGGGTCGCTATGTCCTGAAGCATCTCCTTGCGGCGGTCTCCGAAGCCAGGAGCCTTCACAGCAGCGATTTTGAGAGTTCCGCGGAGCTTGTTGACCACAAGAGTAGTGAGAGCCTCGCCGTCAACATCCTCAGCGATGATAAGAAGAGACTTGCCCTCGCGTGCTATAGGCTCGAGGATAGGAAGCAAATCCTTCATGGTTGAAATCTTCCTGTCAGTCACAAGAATATAAGGAGTGTCAAGCACAGCCTCCATCTTGTCGCCGTTCGTCATGAAATAAGGAGAGATGTATCCCCTGTCAAACTGCATTCCCTCAACGACTTTCACCTCAGTCTCAGTGCCCTTGGCCTCCTCCACAGTGATGACGCCGTCTTTCTTCACCTTTGACATGGCGTCTGCGATGAGCTTTCCGATATATCCGTCATTATTGGCTGAAATGGTGCCGACCTGCTCAATCTTGGCATAATCCTCGCCCACTTCCTGGCTCTGTTCACGCAGATTCTCAACAACAGCGGCAACCGCCTTGTCGATGCCCCTCTTAAGGTCCATCGGATTTGCGCCTGCAGTCACGTTCTTCAAGCCTACATTAATGATTGCCTGTGCAAGAACTGTCGCAGTGGTAGTACCGTCACCCGCCTGCTCGTTTGTCTTGGCAGCAACTTCCTTTACCATCTGGGCACCCATATTGGCGAACTTGTCCTCAAGTTCAATCTCTTTTGCGACAGTAACACCGTCCTTTGTCACATGCGGAGCACCGAATTTCTTATCAATCACCACATTGCGCCCCTTTGGACCGAGCGTAACCTTAACTGCATCAGCAAGTGCGTCAGCGCCTTCCTTCATCTGGGCGCGCGCATCCATATTGAATTTTATTTCTTTTGCCATAATAAATGTCTTTTAATATTTTAAAATAAACAGTGCCGGAGCGGAGGCTACCGTCACATTTGCGGCATGCCTTCCGGCAAAACCTGAGATTAAAGTACAGCCAGGATATCAGACTGCTTCATTATGAGGTAGTCCTTTCCGTCAGCAGTCACCTCAGTACCTGCATATTTGCCGTAGATTACCACATCACCTGTCTTTACCTCCATCGGCTCATCCTTTTTTCCGGGGCCGACAGCTACAACCGTGCCCTGCTGTGGTTTTTCCTTTGCCGTGTCAGGGATATAAAGTCCTGATGCCGTCTGTGTCTCAGCCGCCTTCGGCTCAACAACTACTCTGTCTGCTAATGGTCTGATCATTGTCTGTTATTTTTATGTTTATATTCTCATTGTTCCGTCCGCAGATGCATGACATCCGTGCGGACATCCCCGGTGCGGACAAAAGAAATGCCATCAGCCGGCAAACTGACATTTTGTCATAATGCAGCCGGAAAGGCACGCCATTACGCCCCGAGGGCATGACATTACGCCATGTCTGATTAAAGCCCGAGCCTGAAATGCCAGAGTATTACCCCGACACTCACCGAGACATTCAGCGAATGCTTTGTGCCGTATTGCGGAATCTCAAGAGTGAAATCCGAGGCGTCAACCACCTTCTGCCCCACTCCGGCAACCTCATTCCCGAACACGAGGGCATATTTCCGTCCCTTTTCCGGAACAAACTCGTCCAGCATAACCGATTTTACGGTCTGCTCAACACTGACTATCGTATAACCGTCGTGCCTGAGACGCTCAACCGCCTCCATGGTATCCTCAACATGTTCCCATGCCACGCTGTCCTCCGCACCGAGCGCGGACTTGTGAATCTCCGCGGACGGCGGCACTGCGCATATCCCGCAAAGCCACACCTTGTCAGCCTTGAAAGAATCCGCGGTCCTGAAAGCAGACCCCACATTATGTGCACTCCTTATATTGTCAAGCACAAGCACTATCCCGGACTCGGGAAGTTCCCTGTACTGCTCCACAGACACTCTTCCGAGCTCTATGTTCAAAAGTTTCCTGTTGTTCAAAGCCTTTTCCATACCGGCTATATTAATGTATCCTCAAAAAGTTATCAACACAAAGGTAATAAAAAACAAAAAATGCGTACTTTTGCAGCCGTGTTAATAACAATCCTATGAAACAAGATCTTCAAATTTTCAATCTCATCAAAAAGGAAGAAGAAAGGCAGACAGCCGGTATAGAACTCATTGCCTCCGAGAATTATGTGAGCGCCCAGGTTCTGGACGCACTCGGTTCAATCTGCACCAATAAATATGCGGAAGGATACCCAGGAGCAAGATACTACGGCGGATGCGAGGTCGTTGACCAGATTGAGCAGCTCGCCATAGACCGCCTGTGCAAAATTTTCGAGGCGGAATATGCAAATGTGCAGCCTCATTCCGGAGCCCAGGCAAACATGGCCGTGCTTATGGCATGCCTGAAGCCTGGTGACACTTTCATGGGACTTGATCTGGCCCACGGAGGACACCTCACCCATGGTTCTCCGGTCAACATGTCAGGAATCCTTTATAATGCCGTATCATATGGTCTCAGCGAGACTACCGGAATGATTGACTACGACCAGATGGAGCAGAGGGCGCTCGAATTCAAGCCGAAGCTCATCATCGGAGGCGCGTCGGCATATTCAAGGGAGTGGGACTACGCAAGGATGCGCGACATCGCGGACAAGGTAGGAGCGCTGTTCATGGTTGACATGGCGCACACAGCAGGACTCATCGCGGCAGGACTTCTGAGCAACCCGGTCAAATACGCGCACATCGTAACTTCAACTACACACAAGACCCTTCGCGGACCAAGGGGCGGAATCATACTCATGGGCAAGGACTTCGACAACCCTTGGGGACTCACTACACCTAAGGGAGTGGTGAAGAAGATGTCGCAGATTCTCAACTCAAGCGTGTTCCCTGGCGTACAGGGCGGCCCTCTTGAGCACTGCATCGCAGCAAAGGCAGTATCATTCTATGAGGCTTTGCAGCCTGAGTTCAAGGAGTACCAGAAGCAGGTAGTGGCAAATGCGGCGGCAATGACAGAGGCATTCGTGGCAAGAGGATACAAGATTGTGTCAGGAGGAACTGACAACCACCTCATGCTCATAGACCTCCGCACGAAATTCCCTGAGCTTACCGGAAAGGTGGCAGAGAAAGAGCTCGTGAAGGCAGACATCACTGTCAACAAGAACATGGTGCCTTTCGATTCACGCACTCCTTTCCAGACTTCAGGTATCCGTGTCGGCACACCGGCCATCACCTCACGAGGCTTCATTGAGAAAGACATGGAGTTCATCGTAAGCCTTATCGACACCGTTCTCGCAAACGCATCCGCTCATCTTGACCTCATTGCCGGCAAGACTGAGGAAGGACGCGAGGAATACGAAGAGGTAATCGAAAAGGTAAAGAAGCAGGTAAGGATGAAAACCAACGGGATGCCTCTCAACAGATATTAGGCCCGTCCGGTTGACATTACAGGTGACATTACAGGTGACATTACAGGTTGACATTACAGCATAAAAAAGCCCGTCTCAAAAGCGATATTTGAGACGGGTTCTTTTATATTATCCTAAAATCAGTTGTTCACCGGCCTGAGCACAAAACGGAACTCGTATGGACGTGCCTTCACAAGATACCCGTCAAGCGGCCATTCTCCCCATGAATTGATGCATCCGAGCCCCATCTGCACAAGGTCAAAATTGACCCATGTGTTGCCGAGGGAACGCTCATCCTCAAATGCGAGCTTCTTGAGTTCAAGCGAATGCGCCTGATTGTCATCAAGAACCCTCACATCCATTTCAGTCCAATGGAAAGGCAGGGCAGAACCAGAGAACTTCACATCTGAAGTGATTTCAATACCGGAGCCGTTATCGTCAAGAACCCTCATCCATTTAAGGCCTGTCTTTGTACCGGACTCCTGAGGACGCACATAGCCATAGTGATACTGGTCCTCTACGCGCTGGACATAATGTCCCATCAGAGCCGCGCTGCTGCGGTCGGAATAATTCTCGAAAGGTCCGAGACCGAAAAACTCAAGAACAGAATATTCGCCCGGCATCGCCAACTCCATTCCGAAACGCTGCATTATCGGAGCCTCGGAAAGCTTGCCTGCATCAGCCATGGATTCCGTAACTGCCATTGTGCCGTCTGCGAAAACATCATACGCCATGCTAACCCTTGCAGCCTCACCTATCGGTTTGAAGACAACCTCAACCCTGTAGCTTCCGTCATTCTCCTTAACCTGGAATGAATCCACCTCAAGCGCCGCGTCACGCCACATCTTCATCCTCTTGTCCTGTCCTGCGCCAAGGTCATTCTCAACTCCTGCCCTTGCAAAAGACGGCCTGAGAGGAGACTTCACAAGTTCTTTCCCTCCAAGGCTCCATCCGACCAAAGCTCCTGACTCTGAGTCGAACGTCATCTTCCAAGAGGCAATCCTGTCCGTTCCTGAACCTTCAAAGGCCATCTCGCCAAAGAAAGAATGCATATTGCCATCCTTGACATACTCAGGACGTCCTGATTCATCTGCAAAAGGAACGGCAGCAGCCTCATTAAGGCATATCTGGTCATAGGCGACCTCAGATCCAGCAGGAAGGATTCCGTCCGCCCTTCTGAGCACATATCTCACATTCAGATACACATCATGGGCAGAAAGGGACTCAAGCGAGCATATCTCCATTATGTCCGCCTCATTGAATCCGAGCGAAACTTCAGCGGTCTCCTGAGGTGCTATGGCCGGCATGGAAACGCAGCCGGAAAGGACAGGGTCCCCGTCCACCTCTACATTCCAATGCATCATGTACCTTGACAGGTCTATAAAGAAATTCTCGTTATATACATTCACCTTGCCTGAAAGCGCCATTGACTCAGAAGCGGAAGTCAAAATAGAGCGGTACTGGTATGCTACCTCGTATGCATGCGGATGCAGAGTGCGGTCAGCAGCTATCACACCATTGCAGCAGAACGAGTTGTCAGAAGCGTCATAGTCATTGAAGTCACCGCCATATACGAAAACATGGTCAGTCCCCTCTTCGTCAGACGGCCATTTCAGAGCCTGGTCAACGAAATCCCAGATGAAGCCGCCCTGATATGACGGATATTTCCTCACAAGGTCCCAGTACTCCTTGAAGCCTCCCATGGAATTGCCCATTGCATGAGCATACTCACACTGGATGAGAGGACGTTCCGGAGAGGATGCCGCATATTTCTCGCAATCATCATAATTCCAATACATAGGGCACATGATGTCATTGTACTGCGTATGTTTGGCAAGCTCATACTGCACCGGACGTGAAGAATCCATAGCCTTTGCCATTTCATATCCCTTCTTGAAATTACAACCGTATCCGGCCTCATTTCCGAGGCTCCATGTTATGACGCTCGGATGATTGAAATCCCTTTTTATCATCCTGCCTATCCTTGAAAGATGCGCAATCTCGAATGAAGGGTCATCAGCAAGCGTCTCCTTGCCATATCCCATTCCATGAGACTCCACATTGGCCTCGTCAACGACATAAATGCCATACCTGTCACAAAGCGAATACCACAGAGGGTCATTCGGATAATGGCATGTCCTGACTGCATTGATGTTCAGCTGCTTCATTATCATTATGTCCTGAAGCATGTCAGCCTCACTTACCACATAGCCCTTATAGGCATTAAGCTCATGACGGTCCGCACCCTTTATCAGAACAGGCTGGCCGTTGACAAGAAGCTGGCCGCCACTCACGCGCACATCCCTGAAACCGAAATCCAGAGACGCGTTCTCCGTAACCTCATTCTTTGCATAAGACACTGCCTTAAGAGTATATAGCCACGGAGTTTCCGCAGACCACGTCTTCACAGAAGGCACCTGAAGAGAAGCGCTTACGACAGAAAGCCCCCTGTCCGACTTGACGGACGACTTTACAGGCACATTCTGCGATGCTACCTCCCTGCCATAAGGGTCCAATATGGAGAACATTACGAAAGTGACTCCCTTTGTCACCTCAGCTGAAATCTCAGCCTCTCCGGCAGCAGACCCTATGACATGTATGTCATCAATCCTCTTTTTGGCACGGGAGAACACATATACGTCCCTCGCAATACCGGAAAGGCGCCAGAAATCCTGGTCTTCCAGGTAAGTTCCGTCACACCATCGGAAAATCTCAAGGGCAATTAAATTCTCACCGCTACGCACATATTTCGTGATGTCAAAACGGGCCTCAAGCTTGCTGTCCTCGCTATATCCGACCTCCTTGCCGTTGACCCACACGCGCACATTGGACGTTGCAGAGCCTATGTGAAGGAAAATGTCATTTCCGCTCCAGCCTGCGTCCAGATTGAAAGTGCGCCTGTACTGGCCGACATAATTATGCTCATATGCAGGTATCGGCGGATTGTTCTGGTAATGTCCGCGCCACGCATATCCCACATTGACATATATAGGGTCTCCGTATCCGTTCAGTTCCCACATCCCCGGCACAGGCATTGTACCCCAGGACGAGTCATCATAGCCGGCTGCCCAGAAATCAAGGGGACGTTCATCTATTGTCTCGTTCCAATTGAATTTCCAGATGCCGTCAAGAGACAATTTCAGTCCGTCCGTATCGAAAGTTGCCGTCATTGGAGCACGGTTTCTCTCCACGACCCCAGGGTTCTGCCAGTCAGGCAGGACAGTTTTTCCGGAAGACGGAAATGCAGGCACAAGTGCGGAAATGCACAAGACCGCAGTCAAAGTTTTTTTCATGTGATATCAATTAATGGTTTAAACCTGTTGTCAAATTATACCGAGACTACCGGAAGGAAGCCATCCCTGTCTGCCGTCCGCAAGCGCCACATTGTTCCATTCGCCTACCGTATCAAGAATCTTCACCTTCGTGCCTTCATGCAATATGAAGAGATCCTTGGATGCTTCGGCAGAAGGCGAGCTCTTTACGGTGACCACCGGCTTCATCACAATAGCCGCGTCAGCCCTCATGCAGTCATTCTTCTGCCAAATCGAGAAGCTGAGGGCAGATGCAGCAAGCAGAATCATGACCAGCCCTGTAAAGAAGCCGGTACGCCTGCCTGCGACAGAGCCGGAAAGCAGGAAAAGAAGAAGCATCACGACAGAAAGGCACAGAAGCACGATAAAGGCGACAGCCCATGAGTCAGAATCCATCACATAGCACAGGCGCTTCATCCAGACTCCAAGGAAAAACTCCGGCACAGGGTCAATCCTGTCATATATCCGGCTGTTCATCAGCTCAAGGTTTGTCCTCGCGTCAGAATATGAGGGGTCAAGCTTCAGGGCCTTCTCATAATACAATATCGCCATCGGCACATCCCCGTCCTTGAAGAAAGCATTTCCCATGTTGCAGTACAGGGGAGCGGAACTGAAGCCCATCTCCTCAATCATCCTGTAGCCCGCAACCGCGCCAGCCCACTGTCCCTGCGAGTACGCATTATTGGACTCGTTCCACAGGGAATCCGCCATTGCAGTGCCCTGGGCGAATGATACGGACGGGACAGCCAGCATAAGCACAAGTGCCAGGGCCGCGGTCCGTGAAATGTTTTTGCCGGATTTCATATTGGAATCTATTGATGATATGACTTCAGCCGCCTCACTGAAATGGGCAGCCATCTCCTCATGCCTGGCCTCAGGGGCATACCGTGCAAATTCACAGGAATCAAGCATGGCTATGAAAGAAGAAATGGCAGCCTCAGGTACACCGTGGCCCGAAAGTTCCGAGCAAATCCTGTCATGCGACAGTTCGGCAACCGGAACTGCAAGCTTGTCGGAGATGAATCCGAGCAGCGCCTTATGCAATTCCTCATAGAAAGCGGAATGCAGGTTCTGCTTGAGCAGTTCATCAGCTTTTCTCAGGCGCCTAAGGGCCATCTTTGTCGCTTTCCTTGTCTTGGTACCGGCTATATCGGCGCGCCTTGCGGCCACCTTGCGCATCACCGCATAAACGGCAGCTCCCAAGGCAAGCACAAGCACTACAATGCCCCAAAACAGGGCCGAGCCAACAAAGAAACGTCCCTTTGCCTTCAAGCCAGGATTCTTTGTGCTGATGAAGCGGATGTCACTGTCAAGGCTCTTCACATCATTGCGGGTAACCACAGGCATGGCAGTGCCGGCAGAACCGGTATCGTTGCCCTTGGCAACTTCCATCCTTATCGGCGCGGTCTCCAGAGTGACATATTTCTTGGAACGCACATCGTAGTACGAATATTTTATAGGCTCTATGACGAACTCCCCATGGCTTCTCGGTATGAAAGGATACTCATATCTCTTGCTTCCTGAAAGACCGTTCTTGGACACATTGCCGGTTACCTTTGTATCATAGACTTCCATATCAGCCGGGAATTTCACTTTTGGTGTTTCAAGCAGCGCCACATTGCCCTTTCCCGACACGGTCACTATCAGTGATGCCGCCTCATGAGTCTTAAGTGAATCCTTGCTGAGGGAAGCAGAAAGGACATATTCGCCTACTCCGCCGGCAAAAGATGCCGGAGCACCGGACGGAAGCGAAGACACGTTCACCACAAGCGGCTTTGAAGTCACTTTCTTGCGCACAGTCCTGTACTCATCGAAGAAGCCGTCGAATATGCTGGCTCCTCCTGAGGACACCCTCACATTGACAAGGCAGACAATCTCAGCCGGCTCTATCCTGAGCTGGCCTTTCTGCTGCGGGATAAGGACATATTTTCCGAGCTGGGCCGCATCATAGAGTTTCCCGCCGTAAGACTCTCGGACAAACTCGATACCTCCTTTGGGAGCCTCGAGCTGCTGGCTCCAGAATCCGTTGAAAGTAGGATAGGAAGCGCCCTCAAGCCCTGTTATCCCTACTCTCCTGTACAATTTTATGGTAGCTATTATAGGCTCCCCGACCACCACGTCGGTACGGTCCAGGTCCACAGACAGAACTATGTCATCATCGGCAATGCCCGCCTGAGCATTCCTTGAAGATGACTGTTCCGCCCTTTCCTGACCGTCCTGACCGCTCCCATCAGAGGAAGACGACATGGAAGCAAGAACCTCAACCTCGACTGGCTCTGACGTTATTTCGCGTCCCTTGACCTTGGCAACAGCGCCAGGTATGACAAATTTGCCGGCCTTGGTAGGCTTAAGCACATAAGAATACGTAGTCTGGGTGGACTGAGTCCTCTTTCCGTTTATTATCTGCATGCTCGTGGAACGTCCCTGCTGAGGCCCCCAGACAAGCAGGAAGTCCTCACCATGATTCCAGGTAAATCCGGACGGCCTGTCACCTCCCTCTATTATGAAAGTAACATTGAACTGCTCATCAGATGAAACGACCCGGTGTACCTGCACCTGGATCCTGTCCTGAGCATATGAAACAGCCGCACAAGCGGCAAGGAACAATGTAATAAACAATTTTCTCATCATCTCTCCCTATTACCAGTTCTTCTCTTTCTGTCTGGACCTTGCTGCCGCAGCCTTGGCTTTCTGCACCTTGTCCTGTGTTTCCTTTTCCTTCGCCTGAATAGCCTGAAGCATCTGCTGGGCAGCCTGAGGACTCAGCTGGGACTGCTTCTGTCCGTCATTCTTGTCCCGTCCGTCCCGGTCTTTCCCGTCCTGGCCGTCATCATTCGGCTTATCCTGACCGTCCCCCTCATCCTGATTCTTGTCATCCTGCTCCTGGTCACTCTTATTCTGGTCATTTTGGCCATCTCCCTTATCGTCACGGCCGTCATTCTTGTCATTGTCCTTGTCATTCTGGCCGTTGCCTCCCTGCTGCTGGTTCTCCAGCATCTTCCGGGCATATATGAAATTTTCCTTAGCCTGAAGGTCATCCGGATTAAGCAAAAGCGACTGCATGAATGCTTCTGCAGCACTTTTCCAGTCCTTCTGAGCAATGGCGACATCCCCGAGGTTAAAATACAGGTCAGCCCCATGCCCGGACAACGGGGCGGCAGCCGACACCTTCTCCAAAGACTCACGCGCCTTTCCGTATTCCTCCTGCCTGTAGAGCGTCGAAGCCAGATTATAATTTGCCGCAAAAGACAGCGAATCCTTGACCAGGGCCTTCATATAATCAATCTCAGCCTCACGGAAGTCCCCTTTCCTGAAATCACGGTTTCCGCTCCTGACCTCTTTCCTGTCCGTCTGCGCAGATGCACACAAGCATGGCAGGCACATGAGCATCACCACGGCGGCAAGACAAAAATATCTCCTTTTTTTCATATTCTCAACTCCTGAAAAGATTAATCCTGGACTTCCTGTCCCCTACGAGCATCTCCAGCACAAGGAAGAACAGGGCTACGGAAAGAAAATACATGTACACCTGATCATATTCCTCGAAAACGACAGAATTGTATTGCTCGTCGTCCATCTTCCTGATTTCCTGTATTATCGGATTCAGGCCGAACTCGCTGTTCCCGGCACGCACATACAGGCCTTTGCCTGCAGAAGCGACATCATTAAGAACCGTTTCATCCAGCCTTGTCACGACAATCTCCCCGTTCTTGTCACGCAGATAATCCCCGCCGACAGGTATCATCTTGCCCTCCGGAGAGCCGACTCCTATAACGAAAACGCGGATTCCCATTTCCGCAGCCTGCCTTGCCGCAGCGACAGGGTCATCCTCATGATTCTCTCCGTCAGTTATCACTATGATTGCACGGCTCTTGTCGCTCTGGCTGCTGAAACTGCGTATAGCGGTATTGATTGCCTCGCCGATTGCCGTTCCCTGTACAGGTACAGACTCAGTCGATATTGTATTGAGGAACATCTTGGCAGACACATAGTCCGCCGTTATAGGAAGCTGCACAAACGAATTGCCGGCAAAGACAATCAGTCCAAGCCTGTCATCACGCAATTTGTCCACGACCCTCGAAATGGCCAGCTTGGCACGTTCGAGCCTGTTAGGTGAATAATCCTGGGCAAGCATAGAATTTGACACGTCAAGGACAATCATCACCTCAGCCCCTTTCGTATTATGCTCCTTCAGGACAGCTCCTACCTGAGGTCCTGACAATGCGATTACAAAAAAGAAGAAAGCCAGTGAGAACAGCGATGTCCTGACCCATGCCTTGGCCTTTGAATAAGAAGGCATCAGTTTCGCCACAAGGGCCTCATCACCGAAACGGCGTATCCTGCGTGCCCTAAGTTTCAGCACGACAGCCTGCACGACGGGAAATACCGGTACAAGCAAAAGCAGCAACAGATAATCAGCATGTGCGAATGTCATGGCAACCTCCTTATTACAAACCAATTCAAGACAAGCTCAAGCAGCAAGGCCACCAAAGCCCAAAGCAGATATTTCCCGAAAAGTTCCTTATATATAGGGAAACTGTCAACAGTGGTACGGGCTTTTTCCAGCTTGTTTATCTCACTATATATTTCAGACAGCTTCGTGTTGTCGGTAGCCCTGAAATACCGTCCTCCGGTAGCCTTTGCGACCTCGGCAAGAAGCTTCTCATCAATCTCCACCTTCATGTTCTGTACCCTCATTCCCCATGGTGTCATTACCGGATAAGGAGCCATCCCCTCTTTTCCGACGCCTATGGTATAGACACGCACTCCGTAGGTCTGGGCTATTTCCGCAGCCATCTGGGGCGAAACCTCACCGCTATTGTTGACTCCGTCGGTAAGAAGTATCACTACCCTGCTCGGAGCGTCAGAATCCTTCATGCGCGCCACGGCAGTAGCAAGACCGTTACCTATCGCCGTACCGTCCTCAATGATGTCAGTCGAAACTTCTTTCATCAGGTTTATGAGCGTTGCCCTGTCAGTTGTAAGCGGACACTGAGTGAAACTCTCCCCGGCAAACACAACGATTCCGATTCTGTCGGACGGACGCGCCGATATGAACTCTATAGCTATATCCTTGGACGCGCTTATCCTGTCAGGAGTCAGGTCACGTGCAAGCATACTAGTTGAAACGTCCATCGCAAGCACAATGTCAATTCCCTCGGTGTCAACAGTCGAGAACTCCTCTGAAGAACGGGGCCTGGTCAATGCAAGCACGCACAAGACAAGGGCTGCAGTCCTCAGCAAAAAAGGCACATGACGGACTGCGCCCATAAGGCCGGAACTCCCGCCGGCCTTCCAAGGAGAGGATGATGACACTCTCAGATGAGGATGTCTTCCGGCCAGCTCCAGATATATGTAATGGGCCACCATCAATGCCGGCAGGGCAAGCAGCCACAACAATGCAGGATATTCAAAAAACATATCCACCTCCTATTCTTTGTTTTCAGACGACGGTACATCCGCATGTACATCTCCCTCTGTTTCCACCACACCGGCATCACCTGACTCAATCTCACTGCGGTAAGTGTCCGTGACAAATCTGACAGCAACCGGCAGAGCAGCAGCATTTTCCTCCTCTGATGCAACATGCTTGGCAAACTTGACAAAGTCTGCCCTCTCAAACAGCGACCGGACCTCACCGAGAAGCTCTTCCGGAGCATCCGTATCCTTCATCCGGCCGAAAATCTCGGCTGTAGTCATCTCCATGGCACCGATTCCGTAGCGTGAGGATATATACTCCCTGAGCGTATCGGTAATACCGGAATAAAACGCCTTCTGCTTTTCCGGAGCCCACATCTTGCTTCCGCGATATGTGTCAAGCCTGCGCAAAGCCACAATGTGGGCAGGCTCCCGGTAAGAATGCTCCGGGGAATTTCTGCGCCTGTACATAAGCACGAGGCACACGCCCAAAACAATAAGCATGGCAGCTGCCTGAACTCCGAGAATCCAAGGTATGATCTCCGCGAACGTAACAGGATAGCGGACCTGGCCTTTTATGTCGTGGGGCTTGAAAGTAGCCGTATCCACAGGCATGGTCCTGACCTGCAGCTGCACTGGCTCGAACACGAGAGTATCGGTCACACCATCCTTGGACAGCCTCTGAAGGGCTATCTGAGGCAGCACGAAATCGCCCTCGTCAAAAGAAGTCACAAGGATGCTCCCCTGCAGGTCGAGCAGCCTCGGCTCCCCCTTTTTCCTTTTCGTCACCTTTACCGTATCCACTGTCCATGAAGACACGGCCATGACTCCACCATTGGGATTGTTCTGCCACTGCGGAAGCACAAATTCCGTCCCCTCCTCAATCATTCGCAACTCGAAGCCATATCTAAGCTGGTCCGCTATAAGCACAGAATCGCGCTCATGCAAGGAGGCAAGGAAAGCCCCTTTCATGGGCACGACACGACCATGTGCGACCGCCGAAGAATCTGCAGTCCGGACAGCATCCCCTTCCGGGACATCATTCCCTCGGATCAGTCCTCCGGACAGCGGCAACAAAAGCGCAATCAAAAATATAGATGCACCACGCATACAATAATCATCTGTTTTTGAACAAGGCCATAAGCCCCATGACATAGTCCCCGTCAACCGGAACCGACACCTTGTCCACATTATATTTCATAAAAAGCCTGTCCGCAGCCTTCCCGGCATTGCGGAACCACTCCTCATACGCCTCACGGACCTTCCTGTCCGAAGTATTGACCCAAAGCGTCTCGGAAGTCTCGGAATCCTTCACATTCACAAGCCCGATGTCCGGAATGCTCCTCTCCCTGGAGTCATAGACCTGAATCACAGACAGGTCATGCCTGTTCGCCGCCACCTTGAGGGCCTCCTCGTAGCGCGGGGAGCCGTCACCGGTCACATCAAGCAGGTCCGAGAGAAGGAAAGCCGTGCATTTCTTCTTTATCGCATTGGTCAGATAACGCAATGCACCGGAAATGTCAGTCCCGTCCGAAGAAGGACGGAATCCGATTATCTCGCGTATGATGTGAAGAAGATGAGTGCGTCCTTTCTTTGGCGGAATGAATTTCTCCACCCTGTCACTGAAAAACAGGGCACCTACCTTGTCGTTATTTATTGACGCTGAGAATGAAAGCACCGCCGCAATCTCGGCAATCACATCCTTTCTCACCGCACCTGAGGTTCCGAAAAGCCCAGAGCGGCTGACATCGACAAGAAGCACGACAGTAAGTTCCCTTTCCTCCTCGAACACCTTGACATAAGGGGAACGCAGGCGTGCAGTGACATTCCAGTCCATATTCCTCACATCGTCCCCGTACTGGTATTCACGCACCTCACTGAAAGCCATTCCACGTCCTTTGAACGCAGAATGGTACTCTCCCGCAAATATCTGATGCGAGAGAGCCCTTGTCTTGATTTCTATCTTCCTGACCTTTTTAAGAAGGTCGTTGGCTGACTGACTGCTGTTCATTCTGAAAGATCCTAAGGAACTTCAACCGCATTTACAATCTCTGTGATGAGCTGGTCGGCAGTAATGTTCTCCGCCTCAGCCTCGTATGTGAGCCCTATCCTATGGCGCATTACCTCATGGCACACGGCCCTCACATCCTCAGGGATTACATATCCCCTCCTCTTTATGAACGCATAAGCCTTGGATGCCATGGCAAGCGAGATGCTGGCACGTGGCGAGGCCCCATATGAGATGAATCCCGCCAGCTTGCCCAGACCGTAGTCCTGAGGGGTGCGGGTCGCATATACTATGTCAACAATATACCTCTCGATTTTCTCGTCCATATAGACATCCTTCACGACTTCCCTCGCACGCACGATATCCTCAGGCTTGAGCACTGCGGTTGCTTTCGGGAACTGCCCTGCGTTGTTCATGCGTATGATCTGGCGCTCCTCCTCCTTCTTGGGATATGTCACGACAACCTTAAGCATGAAACGGTCGAGCTGGGCTTCCGGAAGCGGATATGTTCCCTCCTGCTCTATCGGGTTCTGCGTAGCCATCACAAGGAAAGGCTCAGGCAGAGGGAAAGTCTCCTCTCCGATTGTCACCTGACGCTCCTGCATGGCCTCAAGCAAGGCTGACTGGACCTTTGCGGGAGAACGGTTGATTTCATCCGCAAGCACGAAATTCGCGAACACAGGACCTTTTCTTATCTGGAACTGCTCCGTTTTCTGCGAATAAATAAGGGTACCGAGCACATCGGCAGGCAGAAGGTCCGGGGTAAACTGGATACGGCTGAACTTTGCGTCCACGGCCGAAGACAGCGTGTTTATCGCCAATGTCTTGGCCAGTCCCGGAACACCCTCGAGCAGGATATGGCCGTTTGCGAGAAGTCCTATGAGAAGATTCTCTACAAGGTGCTTCTGGCCGACTATCACTTTGTTCATCTCCATCGTAAGTATGTCCACAAACGAGCTTTCCCTCTGGATGCGGTCATTCAATTCTTTGATGTTTATGCTCTCCATAAATATGATTTTTGATATTTTTGCAGTCTTAACTTTACAAAGTTACTCATTAAATTACTATATGCGATACAAAATAAAGCTCTCTTATGACGGAAGCGCATTCTGCGGATGGCAGGTGCAGAACAACGCTGAAACCGTGCAAGGCGCACTCGAAAAGGCTTTCGCCACACTTTCGGGTACGCTTGTGAATATAACCGGAGCCGGAAGGACGGACACTGGAGTCAACGCGATAAACTACATAGCCCATGCGGAATTGCCAGACAATGCCGTTCCGGATCCGGCGCGCATCCGCTACAAATTGAATGCCATCCTGCCAAAAGAAGTGGCAATACATGAAGTTTCCGAAGCAAATCCTGAATTTCACGCAAGATTTGACGCCATTTCAAGGGAATATCACTATTTCGTGCATATGCACAAGGACCCTTTCTGTGAGAAATTCTCATACAGGCTGCGGTTTCCGGTTGACATGGAGCGCATGAACGAGGCAGCGGCCCACCTTCTCGGCACGCATGATTTCAGCTGTTTCGAAAAGACCGGAGGAAACAACGCGACATCAATCTGCAAGGTCTCGCATGCCCGATGGGAGCCATACTCTCCTACGCATGTCTCCATGATGGGCTACCCGTGCACGGATGGCGACTATATGGTGTTCACAATCAAGGCAGACCGGTTCCTGCGCAACATGGTTCGGGCCGTCGTAGGCTCCCTCCTGGAAGTCGGACGCGGCAAAAAGGAGCCGCAATGGATAGAGGAACTCATCAGCAGGGGATGCCGGTCAGACGCGGGAGTGTCAGTACCGGGAAAAGCCCTCTTTTTCAGCGGGGCCGAATACGGGTGCGAAGACGGGGAAAATAAATTTTAACATTCGCGTTTTTTTGACTACTTTTGCACGCTTATATTCAGACGCAAAAACAAAAAGAACAAATAATTATGCTTTTCAATCTTTTACAGACAGCCGCAGATACAATAGCCGCAGCCGGAGGGCTGAATGCGGGAGAAGTGCAGGTCAAGACATTGAACCTGATTGACATGGCCATGGCCGGAGGCTGGCTCATGATAGTGCTCCTCATACTTTCTGTCGTAGCCATATACATTTTCGGCAACAAATGGTGGCTGATACACAAGGCAGGAAACATAGACAAGAACTTCATGAAGGATATCCATGACATGATTCATGAAGGAAAGATAAAGTCAGCCATGGACCTCTGCCAGAGATACGACTCACCAGTGGCGCGTCTCGTGGAGAAAGGTCTCGAAAGAATCGGAAGGCCTCTCCAGGATATACAGACAGCTGTCGAGAACATGGGAAATGTAGAAGTGGCAAGACTTGAGAAAGGACTCCCTATGCTCGCCACAATCGCCGGCGGAGCGCCTATGATAGGTTTCCTCGGCACGGTGACAGGAATGATTCAGGCTTTCTTCAGGATGTCAACTGCAGGAAACAACATTGACATCACCCTGCTTTCCGGAGGCATCTACGAAGCGATGGTCACTACCGTGGGCGGTCTGTTCGTCGGTATCATAGCATATTTCGGATACAACTACCTCACCTCGCAGATTTCAAATCTCGTGTTCAAGATGGAAAGCACGACTATCGAGTTCATCGACATGCTTCACGAGCCTGCGGGCGAATAATTAAGAGGACAAGGTAATGGCAATCAAAAGGACAACAAGGGTTGACTCCGGATTCTCGATGTCATCAATGACTGACATCGTGTTCCTGCTGCTGATATTCTTTCTTGTGACCTCAACGCTGATAAACCCAAATGCGCTGAAGCTTCTGCTTCCAAAGAGCACTGGACAGGTTTCGGCAAAGGCTACGGTAAGCGTATCAATCAAGCACTGGCAGGACACGGACACCTTCTCATACCATATAAATGGAGACAAGTCACCTGTGGAGTTCGGGGAGATAGAAGATGCCCTCATCGGGCTTCTCCAGCAGGAGGAAGACCCTACCTTCTCAATATATGCGGACGAGACCGTGCCAATCAGGGAGGTCGTGCAGGTGATGAACATCGCAAAACGCAATCATTATAAGGTGATAATGGCGACTTCGCCGGAATAAGGTAAAAATGGCACTAAGATACAAGCAGGAACAGGAGAGACAGGGCAAGATGTCAAGGGCGGCAGGTGCCGTCCTTACTGTCGTTCTGCACGCCGGACTTCTTGCATGCTGTTTCGTGACAGGATTCTCATATCTTGACCCGCCACCTCCGGAAAAGACACCTATACTTATAGAGTTCGAGGAACCTGAGGTACGAAAGCCTCGCCAGCACTGGAGCGGCTCGAGACCGCAGGCGGAAAGGCCGGACCCGACAAAAGACATCAATCTGGTGCAGAGGTCCGAAGCACAGATGGAAGGCACAAAAAGCAATGAGGCCCCGGAAGCGACAGTAGATGACTTCGGTGATGTTGACATCAAGGAGCCGGAGCGCGAGAAGCCGATAGACAGAAGGGCATTGTTCCATGCTGCGGACAACAAGACAGAAAAGGACACTCTCGCCCCACAGACTGCGAGGGAAGCTTCAGACAAGATCAAGGCAGGACATGCCTCGGGCAACATAAAGACCGGAACGACCTCCGGCGAGCCTAATGCGCGTGTAGCGGGAAGAAGCGTCGTGGGAGCACTTCCAAGCCCGGCATATAAAGTGCAGGAGTCAGGAAAAGTCGTGGTAAAAATATGGGTGGACCAGTACGGCAAGGTGGTGAAGGCACAGGCCGGAGTCGAGGGGACAACAGCCACAGACAAGACATTGTGGAATGCTGCACGCACGGCGGCCCTCGGAGCGCAGTTCAACATGAAGGCAGATGCGCCTACGATGCAGGAAGGTACCATAACATATATTTTCAACCTCAAGGGAAAATGACATTTACCGGTTCAGGAGCTTTCCTGACATCGGCAGCCGGAGAAGACCGGCACATATATACAATTATTTATTTTTAAAATGCCGAGAAGGCAGAAAACAATGGAAGACAACAGAAGAGGCGGTTTCGGCCGCAGGACAGAAGACCGTAGAGAGTACGGTAGGAAGGACTCCGACAGGAGGCCGTCAGGAGAAAGAAGAAGCTTTTCAGGTGACAGGAGGTCATTCGGGGAAGGCTCGGACAGGCCAAGACGCACGTTCGGAGACAATGACAGGCCACGCCGTTCATTCGGGGACAACGACAGGCCGAGAAGATCATTCGGAGAGGGACAGGACAGGCCAAGGCGCACATTCGGCGACAATGACAGGCCACGACGTTCTTTCGGGGACAACGACAGACCAAGAAGGTCATTCGGAGAGGGACAGGACAGGCCAAGGCGCACATTCGGTGACAACGACAGGCCACGCCGCTCTTTCGGTGACAATGACAGACCAAGAAGATCATTCGGAGAGGGACAGGACAGGCCAAGGCGCACATTCGGCGACAACG
>CAJUEK010000045.1 GCA_910585445.1 uncultured Bacteroidales bacterium
GCAAAGTGGCCATCGCTTTTATAACATTAATTTTTAACTACTGATTCACATTATTGATATATATCCGGAACATTTGTCATTTTTAGACGCTTCAATCTTGAATGTCCATCTTGAAAGTTCTTTTTCCGCCAAGTCCTTGCCTGGGAATCTGTAGTCAGGTTCACCGACAGATATATCCAGACTGATTTGCTGGTCCGGCGAAGAGGGCGATATCCCCATTCCTTCCGGCATTTTAGGTCCGGATATGATTATTTCAGAGTCTGTCGTATATTCTGTGACTGTGGAATATCTGACAATTGGATTTTCATATTCTCCCATATTGAAGCCGTCACTGCTGTCCTGAAGGAAATAGGAAAGTCCATTTAATCCGCATGTTCTCCATATATGATAGTATTGTGGCATGAATGCAAGTATGCCGCTGCTTCTGAATTCGTCAGGATAATCCGTGTATTTGTACACAGTGCGTTTCTGTACATTGCTGTCTTTGTCCTTGAGTTCAAGTTGATATACCCGGGCACCACCGCAAGGATAGTTGACTTTTCCATCTACGAGGGTCTTGCGAAATGATGTGGACGTATTCTTTACAAAATATGAGGAATAGTCGTTCTGTTCATATTTGATAGTCATATATCCTCCAGTAGGGAATGTGACACGGTTAAGAAGAGATGCTGAAAAATTATTGAACATCGGTGATCTCTCATCACTTATATACTCAATGTCATTAGCAGATTCAGCGTCATTACTGATGCCCTCCGGAACCTTTGGAAGGATTCCTTGAGGCTTTGCTGATTCATGTCTGCTGTATCCCCAATAGTCAATATTTTTTGTACATGGCTGCGTAGATATGCTGTTGTATTCAAAAGTATGCTTACCTTCAATAGAGTTGCTTATAGCCTGAAGGAACATATATGCATTGTTTTGATAGTAGTGCGTAAATGTTGTCCTTTCTATTGTATAGCCGTTTATCAAGGATCTCATGGAAACGGACTGCAACCTGGCTCCGCATGACTTGCCGAACCGTGACACCGATCTATCCTTGAACTGTACCTCATTGCGGCCTGAATATGAGAAAGAGATTTCTTTGTCATCCGTGGATATTCTACGGATTAAAGCTATTTTGCTCAATGTCTGCCTTATGCCGTCTTCCGTTATCAGCGGGGACGGTCTGTAGTTAACATCAATTATGTTGGTACCAATAGAGATGGGGACAATAGAGTTGTTAACGGCCGTAGATGTAGCAGGTACAGCTGAATATGAATAATATATGTTATAGCCTTTCCTAATAAGTTCGTCATACCTGTCATCTATAGCAAGCAAAGCCGGACGGTCATGATAATCCTGCTCAATATCTTCTCCCATATAGGTTATTTCCAATTTTCTCCCATTTGGTGCGATAATTTTTGAAAGATAGAATCCGGATATCCTGTTCTTTGTCATTACTGGCAATGCCACATTTTCCCATACTAAGGCAGTATAGTCCACTGCACCATAACTGCCTCCGAAGCAATATACATATCCGTCATCGGTCGTTATACGTATTTCCGAATCATATTCTCCAGTTGGCCCCAGCTTATATCTGGATATATCCACCTCATAATGCCCTCCGTCATTTCCAGAGACAATTACGCTTCCGTCAAAATCTATCATGAATTTTCCGGAATGTTTTCCGAAATTGAAATGATAGATGTCGGAAGAAAACTCACCTTGATAGTCATTATCTTTAAAAGCAAGAGCATCCTCAACAAGAGTTGTCCCTATATACGACAGCGGAGAGCCAGAAAGCATGTCCTTTTTGACTTTTGCCGGATTCCTTCTCGCATATTTAAGATTCCAGAGGAAACCGGCTGTAACAGGATCTGCAAGCATTTCGTCCGGCTTTCCTTTGACTTCCCTATATATTATGCCTCCGCATTCCAGTGACCAGTCTCTTCCGACAAAGTTGTCCGGCTCATTTGGCCTGAAACCTTCAGAGTTGTACCTTACCGAAATCGGAAAGTCAAAGTCCGGGTCCTGGAAATGGATAACCGGGATGCTCAAATCAAGCCGTCCGGAGTTCTGCAAAACGGGAATCTTGTCATACATTATCATGGATGCCGTCTGCGGGGACATTCCTTTTATCTTATACTTCATGTCATACTGTGCCGTGCCGGACTCGGCATCTGCAGGAACAATATCCTGAGAATGACATAATACAGGGAATGCGTTAAACAGGATTGCAACGGCAAGGCTGATTCCTGTTCCGGATTTGTGTGTGAATGTCTGTACCATATTATTATAATTAGGATTATAGATAAACCATCGTAAGCTCCTCTCCATCTTTGACGGAATAAATGTAATGCGTTCCCTGTGGCGGATCTCCGCATTTATCGCATCTTGAGTAAACATTGACACCATTGCATCTGAATGTCAATACCTTACACACTTTTTATTGATTAATTATTGAGTGCTTATTGATTTATTTCCGGTGATTGTCAATTTTTTGTCAGCAGACAATCAACAAAATGAATGTAACTCCTTATCAATCAACACACAGGTTATCAATTTCCTGTCAATATACTGTAAACGGGAGCGGCGGATTGCCGTATTGCCTACCTTCAAACAAAAAAATCATGGTTAAAGCAAAAAGACTTAAGGCATTTTCATTGTCAGAACTACTGGTTGTGCTTGTCATTATAGGTATCCTTGTAATAGTGGCCCTGCCTAATCTCATGCCCCTCATATCCAAAGCCAAGGCAACTGAGGCCCAGCAGCAGCTTGCTTTTGTGCATACCCTACAGCAGAGCTATTTCTACACGTGGTCCAGATATTCGGAATCCTTGGAAGATATCGGGTTCGAACAGCAGGCATTGGTTACTGAAGGAGGCATGGCAAATTATATCATAGAAATAGTGGAAGCCGACGGACAGGGATTCCGCGCCAGGGCAAGAGCCGTTGTTGATTTTGACCGTGACGGACAGTTCAATGAATGGGAGATTGACCAGGACAAAAGACTGGTTGAGACCGTAAAGGATTGACACCTATGCTTGTAATTGCAGGACATATAGCTATCTGTGTGACATTTGCAGCTATAGCGGCCTCCGACTTCAGGTCACGGAGCATCAGCGTATTATGGATTTTCCTTGCCGGCATTTCCGCCTTGCTTTTAGCCTTTTCCATCTACGGATGGGAGCGCATGCTTCACAATATCATTACAGGAGGTATCCTGCTGGCTTTTGTCAATGCATGCTGTCTTATTTATTTCAAGGCAAAATACGGCAGAGATTCCGCATATGTGGATTCCGCTATAGGTCTTGGCGATATAGTGTTCCTCGCAATATGCATCCCTCTGTTTACTTGCGACCTGTTTGTATGGATGATGGTCGCCTCCTCTGCAATGGGGCTGCTCTACGCCTTATGTTTCCGATCCGACAGCATCCCTCTTGCCGGAATAAGCGCATTGGTGTCAATGGCAATCATTATTATTGAGATATTCAAATGACTATAGAGGACAAAATACCAGTTGAGATACTTCAGACACTCAACCCTGAGATTGTAAAGGAGTACTCCCTGATACCATACGGCAAATCAGGAGATTCGCTCATCTGCTACAGAAAGTCAGGCTGCTGTCCGGATGGCAAGCTTGATATGCTCAGTGCAGTAACCGGCTACCATATATCCGTTTCCGACATTGACGGGGAGGCATTTGCCCGCCTGTATATCAAGAACTATCGTGACGGATTGTCCAGGAAGGCCGGCACAGGGAAAGACTTCCTGTACAGCCTGATACGTGAAGCATATTTCATGTATTGCAGCGACATTCATTTCGAGTGTTACGAATCCCGATACAGGATAAGGTTCAGGATAGACGGCAAACTTATGGAGCAGTATTCTCTTGAACAGAGCCAGTACATATCACTTGTAAACCAGGTCAAGATACTTTCCATGCTTGACATTGCGGAGAAGAGGCTGCCTCAGGATGGAAGGCTGTTCTATAAGTCTGAAGATATCAAATTTGATGTCAGGGTATCCGTAATGCCTTCTGTGTATGGTGAAAAGGTCGTGATGAGGCTTCTGACAAGGCAGCCTGAACTTCTGGAAATTGACAACCTCGGCCTGGAAAGGAAGCAGCTTGCGGACTACAGGACTGCAATAGGCAGGCCATTCGGCATGATTCTGATAAGCGGGCCGACCGGTTCCGGCAAGAGCACGACATTATATGCGACTCTACGCGTGCTGAACAAAGAATGGAACAATATACTCACAATAGAAGACCCTGTTGAATATACTCTTGACGGAGTGAATCAGGTTCAGCTCAAGGAAGAAGTCGGGCTAAGTTTTCCGGTAGCATTGAGGACATTCCTCAGGCAGGACCCGGATGTCATAATGGTCGGAGAGATAAGGGACCAGGATACAGCCCAAATGGCAGTCAGAAGTTCACTTACAGGCCATCTGGTACTTTCCACAATACATGCGAACAGTGCCTACGGATGCGTGCAGCGTCTTGTCGGGATGGGAATCAACAGGTATCTGATAGCTGACACCCTGATACTTATGGCTGCGCAGAGACTGGTCCGCATACTCTGCCCGTACTGCCGTCAAGAGTATTTTATGGAAGGACGGCGCATCTACAGGCCCGTGGGCTGTGAAAAATGTTTCTATACCGGCTATCGGGGAAGGAAAGCCATATATGAGATAATTCCTGTTGATGATGACATCAGGACATGCATACGTGACGAGAATGCAGACATAGACAGGATAATAAGCAATAAAGGAATTTCGACACTTTCTTCGTCAGGATACCGGCTGCTGTATTCCGGAGACACATCTCTTGAAGAGATACTTCCGTTTGCAGGCGGTGAATATCAGGTGTCACAAGAAGAAGTGCCGGATAGAAAACAAATGGACATATGACAGTAAGAACATGTATGATTGCATTGCTGCTCTTTTCTTCTGCGGCATATTGCATGGGGCAGCCTATGGACAGTACCGGAATAGCCGATGTCAGCAGACGTCTTGAGAATTTGGTTGAAGAACATCCTGTCTTTGCTGAAGAAGTGGATGTCTCCGTAGGAAAGATGCAGCTGTCGGAACTCCTTAGAATGGTGGCCAAGATGAAGAATGTCAACATTTCTGTCAGGGATGGGCTGGACTGCATGATAACTTGCAGTTTTTCGCGTTCGAGAATAGACAAGCTCCTGCTTTTCATTTGCGAAGAGTATGGCCTTGACATAGCGATATACGGCAATATCGTTTCGGTGTTCAGAAAGGTGCCTGAGCCTGAAATCTACACATCTCCGGATATAAGATGGATTGTGCCGGACTCTCTGTTTTCCTTCCGGTTCACAGACAAATATCTTTCTGACGTAACCGGAATAATATCACGTAATGCCGGAATAAATGTGATTGTCCCGAAGCCGTTGCAGCAGGAAAAGATTGACGGAAGCGCTGATAAGGTAAATATTTATGATGCCCTGAAGATAATAGCCGAAACAAACGGGCTGTCACTATTTCCTGTAAAGGGCAGTTCAAGGCTATGGTGCATGCACCGTCCTTCGGAAGAAAAGGTAACACAGGCATCCGGACGCAGGCTTGGATTCAGTATGGCAGCTGAGAATACCGCTATGGTAATCCCTCTAAACTTCAGATCTGTCCGTAACATAGAGTCACTTATACCGTCTCCGCTTTCGGAAGGACTTGCAGTGATAACGTCAGAGGAAATGAATTCAGTGATTCTCCATGGAAGTTCCGAACGTGTTTCGCGTGTAAAGGATTTCATTTCGGGAATAGATGTACGGATACCTCTTGTAGCCATTGATGTAATGATTGTAGAAGTTTCCAAGACATCTCTGAGAGATGTAGGCCTCAAGGCTGGACGCAGGGCAAAGGCTGTGGAAACAGAAGGCAGCATCGGAGGTGGAATCGACCTGACAATAGGGACAAGCCCGATATTGTCACTGCTTCAGAGGATAGACGGATTCAGTAACATGAATCTCGGGAATGTTGCCGAGAACCTCTACGTTGAACTGAAATTACTGGAAAACAACGGGTTGCTCAATCTGGAGTCAACACCAAAACTTTCAACCCTTAACGGTCATCAGGCTGTTCTGACCAAAGGAGAAACAACTTATTATAAAGAAGTCAGCACATCATATATAGGCTCTCAGAATCCGTGGCAGAATTCTTCATATACATGGAAAAGCGTAGATGCAGACCTGACCCTCAAGATTACCCCATATGTGAGCTGCGATAGTCTTGTGACCTTGGATGTGGACCTGAACCAAAGCGAATTTGGTGTAATGACAGAAGAAAATGCGCCACCTGACATCAAAAGGCGCGGTTTCAAGAGCATTGTCAAGGCCGCTGACGGAGATGTAGTCCTGCTTGGAGGAATTGATGTCAGCCTGTCGTCTGACGAACGGCGGGGACTTCCGGGCATATGCCGCGTACCTGTCCTGAGGTGGATATTCGGAGGCCGGAAAAAAGAAAAGACAGAGTCAAAACTAAATATATTCATACGTCCAGTCATAGTACAATAATGCTGTATTTCCGTTTCATATTGGCAGAAGGCAATTCCTCTATTGAAGGCAGGGACCAGTCTGCAGTCTTTAATTTGCCTCTGAAAATCTATAGTTATAGCCGTCGTGGCAAAGGGAAGGTCCCATGTCTTGATGCCTTGGCCGATGCCTGCATTATGGAGGATGTCAAGAAACTGACAGCCAAGTACGGCAAATATGCAGTCGTTTCATTTGAGGGAAGTTCTATATTTTCCATTGAAAAGGATTCCGATGACAGCCTGGCAAGGCAAGTTGCTGAAGACAAGCTGACTTTTGCCTCAAATCCATATTGGAAAAACAAGGACATGACATTGTTTGTCCGCCGTTCCCGTATCATACCAGTGTTGGATTTGCTCAAATCTTCCGGTATTGCGGTAATGAAATGGCAGCTTGCAGATTATGGCAGGCAAGAGGAACACGGGCTGGAAATGTATCTCAAAGAATCTCTCGCTGAAGGGCTGTCCTTTTCCGGATTAAGGAACGACCCGGAAGGACTCTTCTCGTATATGTGCTTCAGACTTGACAGAGCCAAGTTTGTGGCATTGGCAGCAATACTCTTTATCGTGATGTCTGACTGCCTGCTTTCACGATTCCTGTCAGATAAAATCTCCGACGCGTCAGCTGAGTTGGAGGCCATAAGGAGACAGACCGGTGAAAGCATTGAGATGGAAAAAGATGCGGTTATCATCATGTCTGGATTAGGTGCAGGAATCTTTCCTCCAGCATCTTATATAATTGACAGACTGTCTGTCTTGAAACCCAAAGGAATCCTATATACAAAAGTGAGCATTACGGGGAAAGTGATAACAGCTGCCGGGAATGTGACAGACTCTGATTCTCTTGTGAGGTTGGCAGATTCACTTGAGGAAGAAGACTATATAACGGGTTGCAGCATATCTTCGATTAAAACGGGAAGGAACGGGACTCAGTCATTCATATTGGAAATCGCTCTGAAATGAAAATAAAGGAATACCGGAAAACAATAATGCTGTTGGCCATATTGGCAGCAGCCATTATTATGGCAGCACATTTTACTGTGATGAAAAGTGCCCGAATGGCAGTAAGGCTATACTCATTAAAAACAGAGTTGGATGAACAAAGCCGCAAAAATGCTGAGAACAAGGCCATTAATACCGGTCACGGCATCCATGCTGAGGTTTCAGATGGCAGCACTGTCATACAGGAAATTTTAAGTTGCATAAAAAAGCATGGCTGTTCCGTCATATCAGTAAAACCGGAGATTGTAATTAATCAGGAAAAATACGGCCTCAATCGCATATCAGTCTCATATACAGGAAATTTCCACGACCAGATACTTGTCCTGGACAGCATCTGCAGGGCTTTGACACCAGGACAGGCAATGCAGGAATGCTCATTCATGGTTGAATCAGGCTTGTCCGGAAAATCTGTAGCATGTTCATTCGTATTGAACTATATAATAAAGAATCATGGAGAGAAACAGCAGATTTAATATAGTCCTTATTGTCATGACTGCAGGCATATGGATTTATATAATGTACAAGGTCTTGCCTATATATTTCAGGAGAGGCCCGGACTTGTCTCAGCCCACAGTATCCACGGAACCTCCTAATGTCAAATATGGCTACATGCTATCCCTCAAATACGACATTCCTTTTGACATCGGGGAAAAACCGGAGAAGAAAAAGCAAGACGTTCAGCCCCCTCCGCCATTAAAGCCGGCACCCTTGCGTCCATGCAGATATATAGGGAAAATATGTAACGGAAAGGAGGAAGTGATGGTTTTGGAAATAGACGAGATGTATGTATATACAGCGGAAGATGCCGGACTCAACGGGAATACCTGCCGGATAGTATCACATTTTGGAGATACGGTTTCTGTAAAATATAATGACATGATATTCAATGTATGTGTAAAAGAAAAATAAAAGGAAGTGCGATGCCGCTGGCCATCATGTTCTCTGCCATGGCAGCACTCTTTCTTGCTGCAATCATGAGCCATTGGCAGGAAACCACAATGCTATACTCAAGGAATGACGCTGTCAGACAGGCGGATGCTGCCATATATGCCTCTTGTCTCATATGCTGCAGGGACATGTCCATTTTACCGGAAGGAACAGGACCTGTATCTATACAGCCTTTTCCAGAGAAGAATATTGAAGTTCTGGTCTACAGACGAATGCATGGCCTATACGACATGCTGACTTTCAAGGTGCGACTGCACGGTGGAGGTGAGCGTTGTTCTGCACGGCTTATTGGCAAGTCTGCGGACATGACAGGTTCTTCTGTAATGATAAAGGACACGGGCAGGGATATCTCCATTGGTGACGAATGCCTCATAGAGTCAACTCTATATGTTCCTAAAGGCAGGTATAGGCCTGTTTCCCATGCAGGAAGTGGCAGGCACAGGCTTTCCGGCAATCTTGACATCAGGAAAAGTCCTGCGGCATTCCCTTTTACAGATGCAAGAGCCGACGAAGCGCTAAAGATGATATATGAGGACTCTTGCGGAGACAATGTGTTTCTTTCGGATATGGATTCCATACCTGACATGATAGTTTCTGCACGAAGTGTAACAGTTGGTTCCAAGTTCAGGAATTCCGTCCAGATATTTGCACGGGACAGCATTGTTCTGGAAGATGGTGCTTTCCTTGAGTATCCGTCGGGGATTCATGTCATGTCACCTGGCGGCATGATTGTAATGAAAGGTAACTCTGTTGTAGAGGGGTACGCCATAGTGTCCTCTACCGGTGGAAATCAAGATTATGGAACAGGACAGATAAACTATATCCAAACTGACAGCGCTACAGTAAGAGGCCTTGTGATAGTTGACGGAAAGGCAGACATAAGAGGCACGGTGACAGGAAGTCTATATTTATCTTATCCCATATCACGGACGGGGCGTGGCTATTCCCCTATGACATTACGGGGGCTGATACAAATTGACAAATGTTCTCTTCCCTATCCTGTATTCCTGTCTGGCGCAGCAGGAATGGAAGTCGCGAAAGTGCTGCCTCCTGAATTCCAGACAAGACATAATAAAGAGATAATGCAATGAAGTTCCTACGTATTCCTTACATCAGCGGCAGCACTCTGATAGAAACTGCCGTAGCCTCCGCAATAGTCATGATTGTCTTCATGATTGCGACATCAATCATGTCCAGGTTATGCGGAAAAGCTGCAGATGCCGATGCTTATCGTGACATGTCAAAATGCAGGGATTCTGTCATAGTGGCTATCACTGATCAAAGACAAATACCGGAGAAGACAATATACAGAAGAAGCTGGGGCATAATGAGGGTGGAGGCGGCCGAGTGCAAAGTTCCCGGAGAAGAACTTCAGGCAATCTCGGTCTCAGTGGTGATGAAATGCGGCTATTTGAGTAATATATACTATATGGTGGAGACTGACGGACATGAAATATAAGGGAATGACAATGCCGGAAGTAATGGTTGCCATGATACTTACAGGCATCTTATGCATTTCAGTAATGAACGCGGCGTCAATAATGGGAAAGCTTGGCGCCATGTTTCGGGACGGGACTGGCAGGGTCACGTCAGGCATAGGGGCAGGAATTTGCCCGGTACAGGATTCCGTGCATATGGCCGGACTGGACTCTCTAAGAAAAACGATATACGATTATGAATCTCAAAAGAAATCAGAAACTGAAGCATGGTGAAAAACAGGAACTTTTCACAGAAATGCATACTCTGCTGAATGCAGGACTTGATTTCACAAGAATGTTTGAAGTGCTTACTAATGAAGTGGAGAATCCTCTTCCAAGAGCAGGTTTTCTCAAGGAAATCTATATTAGCATAGTTCAAGGAGACAGCCTTTATACGGCAATGCTGAAATCCGGCGCATTCTCAATCCTGGACTGCAGCACCATAAGGATAGGAGAAAACACCGGACATCTGGAATATACCCTTTCATTCCTTGCGGAATATTACAGGAAGAAGGAAGAGCAAAGGAAAGCTGTCATATCCGCCGTGGCTTATCCTCTGGTTGTATTATGCTTTGCCATTGTTGTCCTCGCATTCATGATGCTTGTGATTATACCGATGTTCAGTCAAGTGTATTATAGAATGGGACAGGATCTCCCGGACTTGACACGCCGTGTCATAAGCCTTTCCGAAAGATTCCCTCAGATAATCATTGCTCTGCTTATAATATCAGCATGTTTAGTGATATTTCTTCCATTCTATAAGGACTCCCCTGCTGTCATGAAATTAAGGTCATATATCACCCTACGGCTTCCGTATATAGGGAAGAGCATCAAACTTGAAATGCAGGGAAATTTCTGCAGGATGATGTCACTTCTTTCAAGTACAGGTGTCCCTATGCTTGATGCGCTGGAACTTGTTTCTGACTCAATGCAACTGCATGACTACAAGTCCGCTTTTGAGGATATCCGGAGAAATGTGAAATGCGGCAGCAGCCTTTCTGATTCCCTATCTGCCTTTCCGGCTCTCTTCGGAAGCAAATTATGCATGATGGTCAGAGTCGGAGAGGAAAGCAACAGGCTTTCAGACATGTTCACAAAAGCCGGGAACCTGTTGTCTGAAAGCCTGGATTATCATCTGAAGAAGCTGGCTACTTATATAGAGCCTGTACTGATTCTTATAGTAGGTGCCATAGTGGCAGTAATCCTGATTTCCATGTATCTTCCTATGTTCAAAATGGGAATGACGATGACTTCGTGAGTCATGAACATATGCTAATGCTGCAATCTGCCCCGTAATTCAGATATCATTGTCATGATGCTGTGTGATGAGGATGAGAGCACTTTCGTGATAGTGGAAGGCTGACATCCATACGAAAGCATCAGCAGGACAGCCTTTTTCATGTCTGACATGTCCAATTTTGCTATTCTTTTCATTTTAGGGAATTCTTTAATGAAGTCATCAGACTTCATCATCCTGAATATTCTGCATCTGTGCTTCTTTTTGCAGATTTTCAATTGCTCTTCAATCCTTATATACATTTCCTCAGAAGACAGATGCCGGTATCCGACGATTGCATGCCTGAGTGCTTCCTGTATTTCAGAAGAATACTGGGATTGAAGAATCAGCAATGATGATTCCAATTTTGTTCTGAGAATGGATTGTTTTACCATTTCCATAATGATTTGTGTGTTAGAAAAGTGTGGTTAATAATTTTTATTAAAATTATCACTCTTCCGCCATATCCGAAGCCTCATCAGCTCCGCCCTATTTCATTACGGAATATAATTCTGCCATGAACTGAAAGTTCCGGCATCTCCAGACGAAGAATCACCGGAATAAAAATAGTGTCAGCCGGAATTTCCGATATCCCGGCTGACACAATTCACAAATCATCCAATCATATCTTCCTGACCACACGTGCGGGATTGCCTACTGCGACACAATTGTCGGGAATATCATTCACCACGACTGAGCCTGCCCCGACTGTGACATTAGAACCTATCGTGACACCGGGAAGTATCGTTACACTGCCGCCTATCCAGACATTGTTACCTATTTTGACAGGCCTGGCCCACTCATTCCGGGTGTTCCTTTCCACCGGGTCCGTACTATGACAGGCCGTATATATGCTGACATTCGGTCCGATGAAACAATCGTCCCCGATTGTCACAGGAGCCTCATCAAGAACAGTAAATGAAAAATTCGCGAAGAAACGCCTCCCCACTGAAATCTGCTTGCCATAGTCACAATAGAAAGGCTGATTGATAATAATGTCATCATCCCCAATATGGCCGAGCAGTCCCTTAAGAATCCTCAATTTGCCTTCAACATCACCCGGTCTCAAAAGATTATAATCATGCACAATCTCCTTGGCCTCATTCAATTCCCGTATAAGTTCCTCATCCGCAGCGAAATAATCCATTCCCGCCAGCATTTTTTCTTTGTTTGTCATGATATTTCACAAGTCTATATTCTAACAACAGTCATTTTCATCATATAAATCCACCACTAAAAATCCAACCCAGAAGCTGTCTCCTCACGGCTGAATTCGATTGCACGGTTAACATAATCTATGAACGGTTTGGTGCTCCGGAAGATTTCCAGGACTGTTTCAGGCATATCCGGAGACAGAAGCAGCGCGTCATCAAATTCGCATGACAGGCAGAAATTCTTGAGCTTGAGATACTCCGCATATGGCGAGTCTGACGGAAAGCCGGCCGGAACCTTTTTCAGAGCAGGTTCGCTGTCCAGAATCATCCTCTTGTCCACCTGATTCCTTATTATGTCATCGAAATCACCTCCTCCCAGCTCTATGTCCTCACGCAGAATCTTCAACACACGAGGCTCTGTAAAATAATTTCCGGACGCAAGAAGATGATTGCACGGATATGTGTCACCGGAACCTGTACCGATATGGAAATAATAACCGCTATATCCGGACTTCTTTCCGCCCCTTGCGACGAAAGCCCCGAAATGCGTTTTATAAGGGAGCTTATCCTTGGAAAATCTCATATCACGGAATATCCTGTATGTACAGTCATTGACTCCAAGTCCTTTTACTGAAGAATCGAATGCAGCTATCCCTTCAATCAGTTTACCGACAAGCGAATTGAACACACCCTTTGCCTCAACATATTGTTTCCTATGGCCATCAAACCATTCCTTGTTGTTATTCTGCTCCAGTTCGCGCAGAAATGACAGTACTCTTTCCATATATTCCCATTATTTACAATATACAATAAATGCTGCACGTCGGCAGTGGCAAGCAAACGTTGATTATGCCAATACACAAGCGCATATATGAGCATCAGTACAAACATACGGATATTTTGCTTCATCTCATAAGCTCCATTTCAAAAATATATCAGAAAATTCCAGCATTTCATCCAAAGCCACTTAGAACAACGCCGCATCACAACATAATGGCAGAAAATGGGACATAGAACAATATAACATACAACATTTTATCGCAATCGCCAATAAAAATTGCTTCAAAATGATTTTTTGCCTACCTATGCACTCAAATAATTTACATATGGCAGCAATATCAACAGATAAACTGACAAAGAACTACGGAAAAGCACGTGGAATCACCGACCTGGACCTTTGTGTTGAAGAAGGTGATTTTTTCGGTTTCATCGGGCCTAACGGAGCAGGCAAATCCACGACAATCAGAACACTTCTCGGACTTATAAGGCCCAGCAGCGGCTCCGCAAAGATTTTCGGTAAGGATGCATTCAAAGACAGTACGTCCATTTTAGGAAATGTCGGCTATCTTCCGAGCGAAACGAACTTTTATCCGGAAATGAAAGTATCGGATATACTCGGACTGTCAGCCAAGCTTCGCCAAACGGACTGCAGTTCCGTAAGAAAAGAACTATGCGAGCGCCTGAACCTGGACTGCACACGCAAGGCAAAGGAACTTTCATTCGGAAACAAGAAAAAAGTCGCAATAGTGGCGGCTCTCCAGCATAAGCCAAAACTTCTGATATTGGACGAGCCGACGGGAGGACTTGACCCGCTCATGCAGCAGGAATTTTTCCAGATTTTGAAAGAATATCATGATTCAGGCTCGACAATCTTTCTTTCCAGCCACATATTGTCAGAAGTCCAGAACAATTGCAACAAGGCAGCCATAATCCGTGAAGGACGTATGGTAGCCTGCGACAGCATAGACAGGCTGATGCAGACCCAAAGCAGGAAAGTGACGGTAAAAGGCCGGATAGACACAACCAGATTGCCAGTGGTCAAAGAGCCAGACAGCAGGAACGGCATCATTACATTCATTTATGAAGGTGACATACGCCCCCTGCTGGAAGAGCTTGCAAAAAGTGACATAAAAGACCTTCACATCAGCGAGCCGAGTCTCGAAGAAATATTCATGCATTACTACAAATAGAGAATACAATGAACCGCATACTTCTCGCGCACGAACTGCGCCAAGGCTATAAGTCTCTGGCCATATGGACCTCTTCCATAGCTTTTTTCATAGTCATCTGCATAATGATGTTCCCTCAGATAAGTTCCCAAATGGAAGGAGTCAATGACATTTTCGCATCCATGGGAGCATTCAGCGAAGCATTCGGAATGGACAGGCTCAATTTCGGCACCCTTATAGGGTTCTACTCCGTTGAATGCGGAAATATACTAGGGCTCGGAGGAGCAATGTTCGCAGCAATAACGGGAATAAGCATCTTGTCCAAGGAAGAAAACGGCCGCTCAGCTGAATTTCTCTTCAGTCATCCTGTTTCCAGATGCCATGTAATCACCAGTAAATTAATGGCTATGATTGTTCAGATAATTGTGCTGAACATAATGGTTTTCCTCATAACCCTACTAGCCATTCTTGCTATCGGGGAAACAGTCCCTTGGAATGCTCTCGCACTGCTTCATTCCGCATTCCTGTGCGCGCAGATTGAAATTGCCTGCATCTGTTTCGGCATTTCCGCTTTCATACGCCAATCAGGTACAGGAATAGGAATCGGCATCGCTCTCATACTCTATTTTATGAATATTGTAGCCAACATTAATGACAATGCAGCATTTCTGGAATATCTCTCACCATTTTCATATTGTGAAGCAGCCGATATAGTCCAAAGTTCCTCACTGCAATCGGATAAGCTTGCAATCGGCCTGCTGCTTGCACTGACAGGTATCGCAACGGCATATCTGCATTACAGCAGCAAAGACATCAGGGCATGATTTCCATAGAGAATGCAGCGACGAATAGCTCCGCACATTCCGGCACTAAGAGAGCATAAACCGGCAAGACTCCCAATGCCGGTTTTTCCATGCAAGAAAACTCAGACAATATTTGGAGTTTTATCATGATATTGATATTTTTGCGGCACCTTATGACATGGTTATAAATCCGGAAGCAAAAGCCGTTTATGACAACCCTGTTATTAACAACCAATAAAATCTAAATATCATGGAACTCAAAGAATGGTATCTTAAAGTGCTCAGGCAGTACACTGACTTCAGCGGAAGGGCACGCAGAAGAGAATACTGGATGTTCGTCCTAGCAAACTTCATCATCGCATTTGTGCTCGGCATCATCGACACTATCATAGGCTGGGGCCAGATACTCAGCGGAATCTACTCCGTTGCAGTGCTCCTTCCTTCTCTTGCCGTTGCAGTGAGACGTCTTCATGACATAGGAAAGAGCGGCTGGTGGCTTTTCCTTTGCCTCATCCCTCTTATTGGAGGAATCTGGGTTATTGTGCTTATGTGCAAGGACAGCCAGTATGAGGCAAACCAGTGGGGCGCAAACCCTAAGGTATCAAATTGCTGACAGATATCTTAAACGGCAAAAGTTGACGGCAAAAGCCTCTGCATAAGGATATGACGGCTGGGAAGATTCGTGCTTCCCAGCCGTTTTTGCACCATACAGCCCCACCATACATCCTTCCATAGGTACTTTTCAGTGGAGCATAATCACATGACAATCAGCATTTTACCGAGAAACGATTCCCCGTCATAGGGGCATCGTTTTTCCAGAACAAACTGCAAGTCAATCATTTGCACTCCACAGCCTGCTAAAAAATCTCAAACAGGATTTCTGCCTAAAAAATCAAAGCTTATAATAAATCGAAAGAATCCAGGCGAACACCGGAGCCGGAAGCAGCCATTTGGCAAAAATCGAAAGCCGCTGCACAAACGTTGCCACGACATAGCTGTAGGCTGGACGCCTCTTCATGACGATGCGGCTAATGCGTTCTGCCAGATACTCCGGCTTAAGCCCGGAAGTCTCGTCCTTCTCAATGCTCATCAGAGAACGCCCGTATGAAGGATATGCATCACGCACATCATCAGGGCACACCGCCTTTCGCCTTGCCGTAAAATTCGTCGAGAAATCCCCCGGTTCAATGACAGTGACACTCACACCCGTACCGCGCAATTCGAGACGCAAAGCCTGACAATAGCCCTCAATGGCGAATTTGCTCGCGGAATACGCCCCCTGATAAGGCAGGCCCATCAATCCGCCTATGCTGCTCATGCAGATTATCTTGCCGCTCCCCTGATGTCTCATCACAGGTATGACATGCGAAAGCCACCTTGCCATCCCCATGAAATTCACATCCATCTGCTTTCTTATATCTTCAACGGCACAGAACTCCAAAGGCCCGCCTATCCCCATTCCGGCATTGCTGACAAACACATCAATACGCCCTTCCGCCTCCATCAGCCTGCCGAAAGCAGATGCCACCGCAGCCTCATCCTGCACATCCGCCTCAAGATATGTCACTCCATTAAGCGGCTCAGTCTCACGCCTGACAGTCCCATAAACCTTATGTCCGTCCATCGCAAGCCTCAAAGCCATTGCTTTTCCGAATCCCGAAGACACTCCTGTTATCAATATTACCATCATCCTGTCATTTTACTCCAAACCAATACTCCCGGCAAATGCCCGAATGCACCGGCACAATTTGTAAAATTACACAAAATCCGCCGTCCAATCAAATTAAATCTGACGTTCACATGAGACGGGACAATTTGCAATACACATAAACTAATGCTAAGTTTGCACACAAATAAAAACAAGGACACCATCCAAAATCAACTCAAGAAACATCATGATACCAGATTGGGCAAAAGAAATGAACTGCGCCGTAACAGTTTGCGACACAGAAGGTAAAATCATCTATATGAATGACAAGGCAAAAGAGACCTTCGCATCTCACGGAGACCTTGTCGGCAAAAATCTGATGGGCTGCCACAGCGAAAGGTCAAAAGCAATCATCCACAAGCTTCTGGAAACCGGAGGCAGCAATTCATATACAATCAGCAAAGCCGGCCTCAAAAAAATGATATACCAGACCGCCTGGCGTGAAAACGGCAAAGTAGCAGGCCTCGTGGAAATTTCCATGGTGATTCCCGACACGCTCCCACACTACGAAAGGTGAGACGTACTTAAAGCTGCCACCAGACGGGACAAAAAGCATATAACACATACCACTATCTGTCAAAGCCTTACAAGATTACAATACCAGCTGAACAGGGTATCATAATTCAGTATTACATTGACAACCAATACAAACCACCATAAGCCATCCACGACATGGTTTGATGCCCCTATTGTCGTCAACAAATCCCATGTCGATTTGTTTGAAGAAAAGGTCTATAAAACAATATGGGAAAATCCGATCATCAAAAGGCTTCACAAGAAATACATAAATGATCGCTTCACTCCGGCTTGGAAAACGATGGAGTTCATGACGCTGGGGAATATTTGTTCGTTACATCTCAGTTTGAAAGACCGTCAAGTACAGTTGAAGATTACGGCGCGTTACGGTTGTGGCATCTAATCAGTGCCTATATCGTCCGGTCACAATATCTGCACGATAAAAAATGCAAGAAGGATCCTTTACGGGAGTTTTCTCTATTTATCATCTTACATTCCTCTTAATGCTTCTTTTTGCTGGATTCAAAAGAAGACAAATAAAGCCTCCAGCATTGCATTTTGCCCGGCAGACATCGCACGCAAACCGCTCCGTCATCTTGCGGCCTTTACCATTGCGAAGAATCTCTTTTACTCTCTTGACGAGTTTTCTGTTTACTCCATATTCCAGCATACTTGAACTTTCGGCATTTCAGCCTATTGTGCTATTTCAATAAATTCCGTTCACGATTATATCCACTCTCCAACACGTTCATCTGGTGGATTGCAATTTCATTCAGTTTTACAAGCCGTTCACCCTGTGCCATACCTTGCTCTATGAAAACCGCATTCAGGTTTTCCATATTCGACAGGCAAATCAATTCGTTAATGGAAGCATAATCCCGGATATTTCCTTTCAGTTCCGGATTGGCTTCGCGCCACTGCTTCGCTGTCATACCGAACATCGCCACATTCAATACGTCTGCCTCATTGGCATAGATGATGCTGGCTTGTGCCGCTGTCACCTCCGCCGGGATCAGATTCTGCTGGATGGCATCCGTATGAATCCGGTAGTTGATTTTCGACAGTTCACGCTTCGCAGACCAGCCCAGCAATCTTTGCTCCTCCGTTTTCAGCCGTTGAAACTCCTTGACGATGTAAATCTTAAATTCCGGGCTTATCCACATCGCAAACTCAAAGGCAATATCCTGATGAGCGTATGTCCCGCCATACCTCCCGGCTTTCGCTTGAAGGCATATTGCATTTGTACGCGACACGAATTCTTTGACACTTATCTTGAAACTATTGAGTCCGGACTGATTTCTAATTGTGGCGAATTCGCCATAATTAAAATTCGGATTACTTAGTATATGACATTTTTTAGATTATGGTGATTTAATCCACTAATTATCAAATA
>CAJUEK010000046.1 GCA_910585445.1 uncultured Bacteroidales bacterium
GAACTTATTCAGCTGTCACTCTTTTAGTTATAATTCATCGAACTCACGTTAAATAAATCCTGCTAAAGCTGACCTGTCAAGATGCACCATTCTTGCAATCTGCTTTAACGTAGAAGCATAACGATATCTGAGTTTTCTTGCGACAGACAACCTTGCGTGAACATCCAAGTCTGCCACACTATCTTTACCGTAGTCTTGCAAAACCATCTTACGTACGATTTCGCGCAACTCAATGTCCGGCACAAAAGTCTTTTGTGATGATTCAATTTCATGCCCAACGGTACCCTCCAATTTCTTAGCTAAAAAGTAGGAGTATCTGACCGGAGTCTTAAAATAAGATTCTATCACTGATGCATCCAAGAATGCGTCCGGACAAAGCATACCCTTCTTATCTATTTTCCACTCACCAGGAAGCTTAACCCTGGTCCTCAACAACAGCCTTTGAGCCCTGCGTGACATCATCGACAAGGGCTTTGTCTTCTCTTCCTCCCGGGATTCCTTGAAAACATACCGTGCTGATCCCCAAGGATATTCAGTCGGTAAACAACGATAACCGGCGACAATAGGATTCCTGTCTATATAGGCGATTGTATTCAACAGTCTCTCTTCGGTATCAAGCAATAATATGTTTGCCGGAAGTTGTCTCAGGTAATCATTCAGCCCATACTTAAAATGAATCCAGGTGCCAGTAAGTTGTTTGTATAGTGTTATGAATTCTTTGCATTCAGGCATTGCCCCATGCAACACAAAATGCACATGATTATCCATAAGCACATATGCAATAACTTTGACGCCAGTCCTCAGGTTGCATATCCCTATGCGATTGACGCCAGCAATGAAATCACTTTCATCCTTAAAGATCCATGGAAGTGCTCTTCCGTCTGTACATACGTGGAAATATCCTTTAGAACTCAATCCCTTCATATCCTCCCCTCATTAAAATCAGATATATTCTGCTTAGTATAGGCCGTCCCTAACCATCCTTAATGGCTTTGTCAGACATATAACTGAAAGCTCTGTTCTCTTTCTTCATGACGCTGATGCCTATTCTCAACCATCTCTGTGCCTAACAGCCTCACAACAAAGTTCAAACTTTCAGTTACACAAAGATTGCAAAACAAATCAGAATCGCAAAATTTATCGGGGAATTTCCAACCCCTAAGCACAGCAACTGATAGCACACATGACAGGACAACGGGAAGCGTGCTCGTGGGTACACTCGCCAATACCCCTAAGCACGAAAAGCAAAAGCACACTCAATCAGTTAACGATGAGTGTGCTTAAGGGTGTATCAAAATTACTTCCGTCCGGCAAGCGGCACCTCCTGGGCATGTCATTTGCCGCCTTCCATCAGGAACACCTTCATGAAATTATCGGAGAATTTCCAACCCCTAAGCACGGCAACTGATGACACACATGACAGGACAACGGGAAGCGTGCCCGTGGGTACACTCGCCAACACCCCTAAGCACGAAAAGCAAAAGCACACTCAATCAGTTAACGATGAGTGTGCTTAGGGGTTTAAACACGCTGTGTCAAACTGGCATTCAATCGTTGAGTCCAGCCTCAAGAAGTCCCTCGCCCGTCCGACGGCACTTCCCGAGCATATCATTTGCTGCCTTCCATCAGGAACACCTTCATGAAATCATTAAGATCACCGTCAAGCACCCCCTGCGTATCGGAAGTCTCATGTCCGGTACGGAGGTCCTTCACCATCTTGTACGGATGCAGCACATAGCTTCGTATCTGGGAGCCCCACTCAATCTTCTTCTTCTGTCCCTCCAGCTCAGCCTGCTTCTCCTGACGTTTCTTCAGCTCTATGTCATACAAACGTGACTTGAGGATACGAAGCGCATTCTGGCGGTTGTCAAGCTGCGAGCGTGTCTCTGTATTCTCGACAACTATGCCGGAAGGGATATGCCTCACGCGCACTCCTGTCTCGACCTTGTTGACATTCTGTCCGCCGGCTCCGCTTGAACGGTAAGTGTCCCACTCCAAATCTCCCGGATTGATTTCTATTTCGATCGAGTCATCAACCAAAGGATATACAAACACGGAAGAGAAGGTCGTCTGACGCTTTCCCTGGGCATTGAAAGGGGATATGCGCACAAGACGGTGCACCCCGCTCTCGGCCTTGAGGTATCCGAAGGCATAGTCACCCTCAACCTGTATAGTGGCGGATTTGATTCCGGCATCCTCACCCTCAAGCTCATCAGTGACGGTCACCTTGTATCCGTTACGTTCAGCCCAGCGCACATACATTCTCATAAGCATCGCAGACCAGTCATTCGCCTCAGTTCCGCCTGCGCCTGAATTGATTGTAAGCACTGCCCCGAGACTGTCACCCTCCTCACCGAGCATATTCCTCAGTTCCAAATCTCCTACCTGCGCTTCAACAGACTTGTAAGCCTCTTCAAGCTCCTTCTCCTCGTCAGTCTGAACATCTTCCGCAGAATCGGAAACGCTTTCCTTGGCAAAGTCATAAAGCACATCCAAATCGGCAGCTCCAGCAGCGACACTGTCATATCCGTTGACCCAAAATTTCACACCTGCAAGCTCCTTCAGGAACTTCTCAGCCTCCTTAGGGTCATTCCAGAAGTCAGCGGCAAGAGTCTTCTCCTGCTTCTGCTGGACCTCCGCGCGTTTTTCCTCAATATTTATGCATCTGCCAAGCGTCTCGACACGCTGCTGCAGAGCCTTTATCTGCTCATTAGTTATCATTTCTCACTATATTGGACGCCGCCCGGACTTGACATGGCGTTAGGGCGGCCGCACACCACATATGCTCCGGTATGTCAAGCGGGAACAAAGATAATACAGATTTTCCGATTTGCCATCAGCGGAAACTGTTTGAATTTGAGTCATGGCAAAAGAAAATCATGGCAACAACAATGCTTTTTTTTGTAAATTTGCGCCCGCCGCCGACAAAATGTCCGTATTTTGCCATAATGTTCATGACAAATCCTAAAACGGACTCCAAACACTGCGGAGCATTTCAATTATGACAGGTATTTTCGATTCTGGAGTAGGAGGCCTTTCGGTTTTCAGGGAGATACGCAAAATTCTTCCTCAGGAACGCTATATATATTTCTCTGACAATGCGCACTGTCCATACGGGGAAAAATCAAAGGAGTATGTCATTGACCGGGCAAGGGAAATAACACGATTTCTTTTGGAAAAGGGCGCGGACATAATAGTTGTGGCATGCAACACGGCGACAGCGGCCGCCATTTCCACACTGAGGGAGGAATTTCCGGTAAAGTTCATCGGAATGGAACCGGCCATAAAACCGGCTGTACAGAACACAAGAACCGGAGTCGTAGGCGTACTTGCCACAGCAGGAACCCTTAGAGCGGACAAATACATACACACACGTGAAAAGTTTGGGGAAGGCATACGTATCGAAGAGCATGTCGGACAGGGATTCGTAGAACTGGTCGAAAGCGGAAACATATCCGGAGAGGAAGCAGAAGCGACGGTACGCAAAAGCCTTGAACCACTGCTCAGATGCGGAGCGGACACGATTGTTCTCGGATGCACGCACTACCCGTTCCTTGCCGGCACTATCGGAAAAGTCGCGTCCGAACTTGTACCGGACAGGCAGATAACCATAATAGACCCTGCCCCGGCCGTCGCAAGCCATCTGGCAGACGTAATGGAAAAGGAAGGCCTGTCCAAAAGCCATCCGGAAGGCTATGGCATCAGCCTATACTCGTCAGGAGACCCCACAGCCCTCGAAAGGACATTCAGCACTCTTCTCTGACAACGGCAAGATACCAAAACAATAAGAAAGGGGAAAAAGTCAGAATAACTCTCTGAGAATTGAAGTTGAGTTGACCTCACCGGAAAACAAGAAAAAGGGGCTTGAATAATACTTTTTATTCAGCCCCTTACATATGCACTTCTGACGGAAATGTTTTCCGATATACTGATCATCAAGGCTATGCCCTGATTCGGTCAGCCGCTTCAGAATATAGTCAGGCCATCTGGCCTATCACCTCGAAATAAGGTTTGCCGTCATTTATCGTGACGCGGTAAACAGTGTCATCCACCTTATAATATTCCTCCCCTTGCAAAGTCACCATGTCGTAATCCTCAGGCAAAGTCTCCACAAGGGCACCTGCAGGCGGCACAATCACCTTATACTCACCTTTCTTGTCCATCACATAGAACACGCCGTCCTGATAATAATAGTCAGTCCCGGCAGCCGCATAGCTCTGCACAAGTCCGAGCCTGTCAGCAAGCCCGTATGAGGCGCTCGCCTGCTTCTGGGCAGACGCAATGTCCTTGTTCTGCGCGGCAATTATGGCATTGTTATCCGCTATAATCTCGTTCTGTTTTGCAATATATTCATTGTTCTCATTTATCTGGCTGTATGTGTGCGCCACAGTGCTGTAATAGGAGAACCTGACGGCAGCCCATGTCATGTCAGTTATGAGATTGGCCGCAAGAACTGTCCCGAAAGGAGGCCTGCACACCACATAATAACCGCCATATGGACGATACCAGATGTCATTGTAGCAATAATATATCACCCCGTGATGACGGTATCTGCGCGCATGCGAAGGCAAGACCCTCACCCTGTGCCCGTAGAAATGGTCATGTCCTGTCCAATAATATGACGGACGGCTGTAGTGCATGAAATCACGGTCACGAGGATGCACACGCTTCACATCAGGCCTTTGGCCGGGACGCACCTGCACCGGGGCCTGCGGTCTGCCGGACGGTCTGTGCACATTTGAAGCCTGTCCATGGCCGTTTCCAGGACGGTTCACATGATTCCCGTTGCCTGGCTTTGTGGCAGGACGCACATCCGGACGGGTTCCGGGCCGTGTCTGGCTTCCAGGCTTTGTTGCCGCACCTGGCCTGTCAGCCGTCCCCGGCCTCGTTGAAGTGCCCGGCCTTGACGGTGTTCCCGGTCGGGAAGGTGTACCAGGCCTTGCAGGAGTACCAGGCTTTGTCTGTGTACCCGGTTTTGTCTGCGTACCGGGCCTTGTCGCAGTTCCAGGTCTTGACGGGGCAGCAGGACGCGTAGCAGGACGGTCCTGATTACCTGGTCTGGCTGCCGGACGTTCCTGGCTGCCCGGCCTTGCTGAAGTGCCATGCTTGTCTCTATCGGCAGGCTTTACAGCAGGACGCGCTGCAGGCTTGCGCTCTTGTGTCGCAGTTCTTGTCGTATTGCCGGACCTCTGTCCCCCTCCGCGTGTCTGGGCAGAAACGTCAGCAGAAAAAGCCGCGAATGCCAAACCTACAAGCATTGCGGCCGCCATTGTTCTGATTGGTGCCATAATCATAAAGATTTCGTGTTAATATATATGGTACTTCTGCGACAATGCACGGAAAGACTCCTCATCTTTCCGCCAATATTCCTTTATGTCATCAAATCTGTACCTTTTGACAAATTCTTTCCTCACATAATCCGTGCCGCAGACTTTGTCAAAGAGTCCGAAGCCGCTTATAACAGAGAATGCCTTTTTATCCGGCCAAAGCTCAGCAACAGCCTGCATCACATGAAATTGCGTCTCCGTGATACGTGCGGCGGCATAGTCAGTAAAGAAGAACTGAAGCCCCTTTACAAGCTCCCCTCTGAGGCTTCCCGAAAACGGCTTATACCAGATTGTACGGAAAGACACCCCCGGAATGCAATAGCTTTCAAGACGTTCCTTCAGTTTCTCAGGGTCAAGCCAAACGGCTCCGAACACCTGGAACGGCAAAGTATATCCGATGCCGATATTCATGAACCCATAGAGTTCCCCGCATATTCCGGAAGCAGCATAATACATCGGAGTATCCTTGAAAGGGATATTCGGAGACGGAAGTATCCACGGAAGACCTGTGTCCTCATATAGCATGTCCCTTTGCCATCCCTCCATAGGAACTACGGAAAGACGGCAGCGGGCAGGCTCCCTGTCACCCTTCTGTCCGCGATTCAGCCCCTCCTCATTTATCAGCATGGCAAGTTCCCCCACCGTAAGTCCATATACATAAGGAATCCGGTATTGGCTCACAAAAGAATTGAAGCAAGGCTCAACATAGCACCCCTCGATTTTCTCACCTCCGAGAGGATTGGGCCTGTCGAGCACCATGACCTCAACACCAGCCTCCGCACATGCCTCCATTACAAGGCCCAGCGTACTGATGAAAGTATATGAGCGCACCCCAACGTCCTGTATGTCATAAACCATGACATCAATTCCGCAAAGCATCTCCTCCGTAGGCTTCCGTGTAGCGCCATAAAGAGAATATACAGGAAGACCGGTGACCGGGTCCACTGCATCAGGTACCTTACCTCCGGCATGCACATTGCCGCGCACCCCGTGCTCCGGACCGAAAAGGGCCACAAGCTCCACCTCAGGGGCTTCGAAAAGGATATCAACCGTGGAACGGAGACGGCTGTCAGTCCCGCTCGGGTTAGTCACCAGTCCGACACGTTTGCCGGAAAGCTGTACGAATCCCCTGTCACGCAGCACCTCAATGCCCGGCTTCACGACAGGTTCAGCCCCATATGACACAGCCTGACACAGCAGGGCAGCCAGCGAACAAATAAGACAAAGGACAGTACGCATCATGAAGCACTAAAGATTAACCACCTTGCCGGCAAAGAGGATACCGGCTCCGTCATTGTCGGCTATGAAAAACAGGAAAGGCCTGTCCACAGTCATTACAGCCACCGGCTTCTTGTGAGGATTGAAGGCAGTGGTACGTATCTGAATACTTGTCACGGCAGCAGCCTCTGTACCTTTCTCTGAAACATCGATATAGCATTTCTGCTTCACCATGTCAAGAGCAAGTGACCTGTCGGCAGATATGCCGCCGAAATCAGCCCTTGATGAGAAAGCCCTACTCACGCCCATTTCCATTAGGGCGTCATTTAGCACCATGGAAGTCTCCAATTTGAATTTCGGCAATGAAAGAACCACCTCCGTTCTGGCGAGTTTCCCCATTGCGGCATCATAAAGCGACTCGCCGAGATAAGGAATCACGCTTTCCATGTCCATACCGGCAGGAGGAAGGGCCACATACATCGAATAGCGTCCTGATGAATAAGGTATCTTTATAAGCTGGCAGCCTTCATATTCGGCATACGAATAATAAGCTTTCCTTGTCATCATACGAACCGGTACATTTCCGGAAACACCCTGGAAAATCCTGTCAGCAGTCAGTTCCTCATTGAACGCATCCTGCCACGGGGCATTGAAATAAAGGGCATTGACCAGCACCATTGCGATATCAGGCCTGAGCTTGTCAACTATCTGCTCAATCTTTCCCTCTGTATTTTCCGAACACCATGCGTTTATGTCATCCACTGCAGAGGGCGAAGAAAAGTCGCGTGAGAAAACAGACGCGCCATAGTCTTTCCTCAAAGTGCCGGAATAGCTGTCCTTGAGCGAGAATCCGTCATCCAGCCATACAGAATTGGCTGACCTGACCACGACAGTATCATTACCTCCAAGGTCAACGTCCTTGAACAGACAGCCGTTGAGAGCCTTGTCAAGCTCCATGCGTGTCTCACCGGCTGCACCCTCTGCAAGCATAGAAAGGGCTGCGCCTGCGCTGTATGGGGAAACCACTACATTCTCGGCCTTGCCGGCCTGCTCATTCACACTGCGGAAAAAAGACAGCGCAAAGCCTGTCGCGGAACCTTCAGACGGCTTCTCATATTTCTGACCGCAGGCGGTCATGCAGCACAATGCGGACATTGCGGCTATTTTCATGTTCAATTTCATTCTGTCAAAATATTTAATGTTCATATAATCATTTCTTTCCGTACTCCGGCTCGACTTTCAGCAGCAGAGTAACCAAAACTGTCACAAAGCAGCACATCATGACCATGACGAAAAATCCGGAATAGCCGAGCCATTCCTGCATATATCCTGCCACCATGCCCGGAATCATCATGCTCAAAGCCATAAAAGCTGTACACAATGAATAATGCGCAGTCTTGAACTCTCCGTCAGAAAAATAAATAAGATAGAGCATATAGGCAGTGAATCCGAATCCGTATCCGAACTGGTCAAGAACCACGCATGCTCCTGTAACCCAAAGGCTCTCAGGCTGGAATGCCGCAAGAAACACAAAAGACAGGCAAGGCAGAGCAAGGCTCATGGCCATAGGCCACAATGACTTCTTGAGCCCCCATTTCGCAGCAGCGATGCCTCCGAGGATGCCTCCTACGGTCAATGCAGCCACTCCCACAGTCCCGTATATGAAGCCTACGGCCTCAGTAGAAAGCCCGAGTCCGCCTTTCTCTACAGGGTCCAACAGAAACGGATTCATCATCTTCACAAGGAAAGCCTCAGGAAGCCTGTAGAGCAACATGAACGCAAGCGCGGCAACCACATGCCTTTTACGGAAAAATGTCACGAAGGTCCGGCCGAAGTCCTCCACAATCTTGCCGGCCGTCTTGCCTGAATTCATGACATCAGAGACCGGACGGGGAAGTTTCCATGTATGGTACATGGTGACACCGGCAAAAATGGCCGCAGAAACCAGCAGAGTCACTTTCCATGCCAGGTGTACATCAGCCGTGCGAGTCTCAAGCACTCCTGCGGCAGACACAAGGGCGCCCTGCACAAAAACGGAAGACAGACGGTAGAAAGTGCTCCTTATACCGATGAATCCTGCCTGCTCTGACGGGGCAAGCGCAAGCATATAGAATCCGTCCGCCGCAATATCATGCGTGGCGGAAGCGAAGGCAGTCACCCAGAAAAGCCCGAGCGTAACATAAAAAAGCGGAGCACCGGCAAAAAAAGCGCCGTCCCCACGAGGCAACAGAAAAGGAAGAAGCAGCATAGCAGCAGACATAAGAATCTGCATGGACAATATCCACCAGCGCTTGCTCCTCATTATATCGACAAAGGGGCTCCACAACGGCTTGACCACCCATGGGAGATAAAGCAGGCTGGTGTAAAGGGCGAGCATCCCGTTCGGCATGCCCATATTTTTGAACATCACGACAGATATGCTGTTCACGATGAAATATGGCAGGCCTTCCGCAAAATACAGGGTCGGCACCCATAGCCATGGGCTTATCCGGTCAGATGCTCTCATGAGATTCCCTCCCCTGACAATTCAGTTCCCGGATAATAATGCCCCAATATCTCACGATAGCCATATCCGCGCGAAGCCATTACAGCAGCTCCAATCTGGCACAGACCGACGCCGTGTCCCCATCCGCGCCCGTCTATAATCACCTTGTCACCTTCGAAAGTGACATCAAAAGCAGAGCTCTTGAGATGGCTGCGTGAAAGCAATCTCCTTATTTCAAGCTCCTTTCCCACAGTCAAGGTACATTCAGTACCCGTAATCTTCAATTTCTTTATCCTGCCTGACTCACCGCGCACAATCGCCTCCATAGACACCAGTTCACCAATATTGACACCGCTGCGCTCACTGACAAGAGACGCAAGCTCATCACGGCCATACTCTTCACGCCAACGGAAGAAATCCGGAGTCTCCCTGTCATATCCGTTCAGCACCTGGGACAGCACAGCCTCATCGTCAGTGTCACAAAAACATTTCTCCCCGTCCACGTGGCCCGGCGAATCGCAAAGCGGCTGCAGATAAGGATAGTCAACGTCATCCCAGCATGTGCTGAAACGCTCCATGCGGCCTCCGCAACATTTGGAGAAGCGCGCGTCACACAACTCCCCGCCATGGACCAGCACCTGCCCCCATGTTGAATCTATAGCCTTGCAAACGGTATCTCCCGTCGCCCTCGCAAGTCCCTGATATCTCTGGCAATGGTCATCCGCACATACATCAAACGAATCATGCTCCTCATGATCATACCACTTTACATATACCCTCTCTCCGGAACATCCCTCAGATGTCTCCGCATTAATGACACTGTAGACATGAGATATTACGGAAGGCATGTCCACAATCCCCTCCGGCATGGCAGGAACCGATTTTCCCCGTGCCGCAGATATGCGCGCCATGACCCATGAACGGGAAATCACCGCATGGGCCTTGAGGAACTCCTCAGAAGCGGAAGAACTCATTTCAGAAGATATGACACTCAGCAGATAGTCCTCGACTCCTATTACATTCACAGCAGTAAGGCACCCCTTCCCTACCGTTATCTTCAAGGCTCCGGCAAAAGTCTGGCGCTCCTGCCGTTCCCAATGGAAATTGCGGCCGATAGTGACATCGTACAGGACAAAAGACGCACCGGCAAACATGGTAGAAAGAGTAGGAGCACCGAAATAAAGCTCATCATAAAGCGCACCGTCATATTCAATCTTTCCTTCACGGAAAACAGCTTTCCGCGGACCGGCACCGTCAGAGAGTATCTCAAACTCAATCTCAGGAGCTGACATTATGCCTACCTCAAGCAATGGCTGCACACGCGTAAGACGGCGTATCATACGTTCCTGCTCCTCTTCCGGGGCAGACACTTCGGCAAGCATCTCACCGAGCAACCCTGGAGTCAGTTTCTCAAACTCCTCCTCAACAGGAACGATGAAGACTCCGGCCATGTCCGCACATCCGGGACTCATGGTAAGGTGGTCTGGCCCGTCACTGAAATAATGATGCGAACGGTGCGAACGGCGGAAAACCACAATAGAGCGGAACTCCCCTCCGCGCCAATATGTGAACAGATTTATAAGCGGTTCATTCTCGCCTTCCGGAATCTCCGCGCAGTCAAGAAGACGATAGAAAAGCTTGGCTGCAGATTTCGCAGTATCGGCCCTCAATACGAATATGCCCGATGTGAATTTAGGATAATGGTACAGGTGCGCGTCCTGGACAGAGGTCAGATATCTGAGTCCGGTTCCGTCCCCATTTCCCGAAAACGCTTCGCCAGAAACACCTTCAGAGCCGACGAGCCTGCCAATCAGAGCGTCAACATCATTCTCAAGCGGCATAAGGCCTGCCGGAGCGCCCTGAAAATGATGATGGTCAGGAGCCGAAGCCCCGCTTTTCGGGCCGTTGTAGAAAAACGTGAAATCCCCGTATTTCCGCGCAAGGTCCAGCATGTCAACATAACGCTGCCAGATGGACTGCCCAACATGCCTGTCCATGGCTATGACAAGATGGTCCGGAAAAATCGGGTAAGGATTGATGAGAATGTCATATTTCTTCCCTTTCCTGCCTTCAAACTTCATCATTATCTGCTCATTGGAGCGGTTCTCACGGCAAAGGAAGCATTTTCTGGCCGCGATGTCAGCCTTGTCCAGCTTTGCGGCTGACGATATCATTCTCGCAGGGTTGAACTGAAGCTTTACATTCAGCCCTCCGGTGACCATTTCCCTGACCTTCACATTTTTCAGCGCACGGAAATTGTCACAGGCCAGAGGCCAGCGCGAAAGCTGGTCGCCGACAAATTTCTGAATCCTTCCGGTTTTCATCGGTTCATCCTTATTCTGGCCTCAAGCTCCCAGGTACGGATGCGGTCCTTGTAGAGATTATTGGCATTAACCTTTTCTATATCGAGGGCGGCATCGGAATTGCCCTTCCAGCGGCGGCAGAAATACACCACATCCCAGATGCGTCCAATCCTGTATTCACGGCAGATTCTCAACCCGAGCGCATAGTCCTCGCCATAGCTCACGTCCGGCAGATTCAGAGTCCTCAGAAGCGGAGTCCAGAAAGCACGAGGTGCGCCAAGACCATTGATTCTCAAAGCATTATTGCGCCCGTTCTCTTCTGTCCACTCCCTGTGGTCTATTATTCCGGGAGGTATCGGCTCAAGATTGAAGTCAGTCATCTGATATGTACCGATTACCATTGCACATTTCTGAAGACGGAATGCCTCCACAATCTTGGCCAGAGAATCCGGACCGCTGTACATGTCGTCGCTGTCAAGCTGCACGGCATACTCTCCGCAGGATGGATGATGCACTGCCACATTCCAGCACCCGCCGATACCCAGGTCGTTCCTAAGCGGAATCACGTGCACCAGCCTCGGTTCTTTCTCCGCCATTTCCTCAAGCAAGCGCGAAGTGCCGTCAGACGAATGATTGTCCACGACTATTACGTTGAATGGGAAATCGCATTCCTGTGCCAGGGCACTCTTAACAGCATCACAGATGGTGCTTTCACGGTTATAGACCGGTATTATGACCGAAGCCACCACAGGGAATACGGCATCACTGAATTCAGACATGTCCGGCTCACGGAACACCGGTTCCAGATAAGCCCCGATACGCCTCAGGTGCTCCGTACACACTTTTTCCATCTCGACCTGAACTTCCCTGTTCTTCGGGTCCACATAATCAAACTGCTTCTGCCCGGACTTTCTCGAATCCGTTTCTACCTCAGTATAAAGGAACTCGTTGATATGCACGATATTCTTCATCCTCAGACGCAGGTCATACAAGGCAGCCCAGCGGTAATCTTCCTTCATGGCATTTACGGCACGGCGCAACGAAGATGTCCTGAAGACAAGCACACTTCCAAAATCAAAATCATCCCTGAGAGCACCTTTCTGGCAGTCTATCAGCGGATGCCTTTTGCGCACCTTCGCCCCTTGGTCATCAGTGCAGACACTGTAATGGTCGGCATAGAGCATATCCGCCCCCGTATCATCAGCTACAGCAAGAATCCGGTCCAGGGCGAACAGGCCCATCTCAAGAGCATGGTCCTTCGTATATAAAAGCACAAATTCCGCAGCCGCGGCACCGGCGATGCTGCGCAATACGGAAGTAGCCCGCAGGGAATCTCCCGGCAGCACTGTCATTCCGGCAAAGGCGCCGCTCCTGGCGAACGACTCCATCGTAGCCGACATGTCCTCACTTGACATTGGCGGCACAAAGCATTCAATATTCGGCATATCAGTCAATTAGTCTTAGAAGCTATATTTTTTCGGCAAATCCCGTCCAATGATTCGGAATCAGCTGCTGGCATGCTACAGCAGTGCCAGCAGCTGATTCCGAATCATGGCGAACTCACTTTCGAAATTAGGCGTGAAAACTCCCTGTCCCATCGCAGCGTCAATCTCCGCAAGTTCCCACCATTTCCCTTCATCCACCTCATCACGGTCGGGACGGAGCTCATAAGAGCCTACCGCTGCAAAGATGTTCACAAGTTCATGCTCCACTCCGGAGGTGAACTCATAGGTCTCAAGGTATATCGGATTGAACTCAATGAAGCCGAGTTCTTCAGCTGCCTCACGATATACAGCCTCGATTATGCTTTCCCCATAGGACACATGCCCGCCTACCGCAGTGTCCCATTTTCCGGGCTGGATATCCTTCAACATGGAGCGTTTCTGCAGATAAATGCGGCTGAACCTGTCTATGATGTGCAGATGCACGACAGGATGCAGAGGCATGGCCCCGCTATGGCAATATTCACGTGTTGACCTTCCGACTACAAGGCCGCTCGGAAGCACTATCGGGAACCATTCACTGTCAGGCCTCAACGGCTCAGCCCCTGCTGAGGGTGCCGGCACCTCAGGCGCAGTACCATAAGGATATATCAGCTCAACCATGTCCCCGAAATCAAAATACAAGTTCCAAACAGAAAGCGGAGACATCCCCCACCTTGCCTTCAACAAATACGCGGATACAGTCCACGTCTTCGGCAACGGCACGGTAAATCGATACATTCTCTCCCGCCCTGGTCTCATGATTGAAGTTTATAGTCGCCTCCTTCACAGGCATGGAAGAGGCCATGGCATAGTCAACCGCATCCATAGCCCAATGCATATACATCGCATTGTTGGTATGGCCGTTCAGGTCCACATCGGAATATGCGACCTTATGCTGCATGACAAGCTCAGGAACCACGCCCTTAGGCATCTGCACCTTTGCCGCAGGGGCATCAGTCGCATTCTCGGAACACATGGTGCTCTCATCCATTATATTGGGGTCACGCACAAGCTTACGCGTATCAAGGTCTATGACAAGCCATGAGGAAGTCGCAAGCACAAGCGGATTGCCATCGGCATCGGAAATGACAAAATCCCTGAGGTAAAACAGGCGCTCAAGCCCCTTGTGCCATGTGGCAAGGGATATCGCCTCGCGCCATTTCGGAGCGCGGACAAACTTCATGTTCATCCGTGAAAGCACCCACGCGGTACGGGATGTTATGAGGTCATCATATCCGAATCCGAGTTCGGAAGCATGCCGATTGGCTATTTCCTGCGCCATATTCATGAATGAGGCCGGCTTCATGCGCCAGGCCAGATCCGTGTCATAGCAAGGGACTATGGATTTCTGTATATATTTGTTCATAATGAATTATTTTTTTCAAAATTACTGCAATCCAGGCATAATGGCCGGTTTTCCGGCATCCGGGTTCAAGAATACGGCCACAAAGCCGCTCCTGCCAAAGCGCCGTTCACCACAGACGCACAGTGTGCAAAATTAGTGTTTATAATTCAAGATGTCAAGTTCCTCAGGCGTATATAGAAGAGCATCAAGCCATTCCGGTGCATATATGGCAACGGCCATATATGCCGACATCAGCACGGCAGCCGTCACGGCAAGTATAAGGAGAATCAATAGAATTTTCTTCCACAGGGGCTTTCCTGCGGCCGGTTCTGTATGCTGCCCGGGGTCTTGGGCTTTTTCCTTGGCTTGGGCTGGGTAGGGATCGAGGTCTTGCCGTGGCTCCTGTTCCTGTTCTTGTCCGGAAAGATGGACAGGCTTCTGGCAGGGGTCGGTAATCGGCTCGGGGGTCGGTTCGACGGTTGATTCGACGGACGGTGCAACGGACGGTACGGCATCTGATTCAAGAATAGACTCCGCCTCATGCTCTGATTCAGATTCAGGTGCAAGCTCAGACTCAGATGTCGGGCACGGTTCTGCCACAGGTCCCGTTGGAAGTTCTGAATCCTGCTCAGGTTCAGACTCGGGCCAAGACTCAGATTCCGTTGAAAATGCAGGCTCCTGTTTTGGCAACTGCTCCGGCTCTGATGACAATTCAAGTTCCGGCTCTGATGGCAGCTGATGCCCTGGCTCCGTTGGCTGTTCTGATTCTGCCTGAGGCTCTGATTCTGCCTGCGGTTGCATCGTCACTGCCGGCGGATTGTCAATCTGCTCCGAAACCGGAACAATATCCTCCGCAAGTGCATCTTCCGCATGTTCAGAAGCAGAAACCACGTGCGAAGCAATGTCATCCGAAGCAATGTCATCCGAAGCAATGTCATCAAGCAGCGAACGCAGCCCGACGACAGCAGCGCTCACCTCCTCTTTCGTTTCCTGATGCGTCTTTAGAGAGACAGGCTCCAGGCCGAACCCGGCCGGATATATATCCAGGTTCTCATCCGCGACAAAAAACACCGTATTCTCCTTAGTCGCCCTCAAACGTCCGAGGTCAGGAAACACGACAGTCTTCTTCTGATGCAGCACAGACTTAAGCTCTGCCACAAAATCCGTAATTATCCGCTCCGCAATCTCACGGCTCACCTCATTCTGTGAGGCATAGAACCCTATCAGTTCATCCCCGCTGTCCGGCTTTGCCCTGAAGGACAGTTTACGGTAAGGAGGATTAATGGTATATCCCTTATCTGAAAATGTCGAAGGCACTATCTCCGCGACAAAACATCCAAGCCCCGGCAGAACCACCTTATCATTATCAAGAATCAGTTCTTTGACCATTTTCGAGAGAAGATCTATATCCATAGGAAAGTAATTTTATGCTATCAGAACAGCTGTTTTTCATTAAATCGACACAAAGATAGAAAAAATATTAAAATTTTTTGCGAAAAAATTTGGAGGTAAAGAAAAAATGCCTACCTTTGCAATCCCAAACGAAACGAAAACGTTTGAAAACAAAATTCCTGAATAGCTCAGTTGGTTAGAGCATCTGACTGTTAATCAGAGGGTCCCAGGTTCAAGTCCTGGTTCAGGAGCTTCAAAATCAAGAGGTTACAACATCAGTTGCAACCTCTTTTTCTTTTATTTGCCGACCGCCTATATCGGCCGGGAGCTTTTTGGGGGATAAATTTGCTTTTTATGGTAAATTGGGGCTCACCGGGCAAACCCTGTATTTGCGATTGGCTAATCTTGTGTCACATCCATCCCAAATGGCATTTCGGTGGATGGAACATTGTTTTCAGATCTCCTGTCCACCCCAAGTTTGAATTTCATGGATACCGCCCGCGTTTTTTATTTTCCGCATCACCGGTACATAGCGTGCGGTCAATGGAAAACTGCAAAACGGTAAAAATATCGTGCGATTTTTTCACCGAATTTCTTTTTGGGAGCATTCGGTAAAAATCCGGCCCATTTTTTAAACCGTTTTCCAGGCAAAGGTATCGGCCCGGTGCAAAATGGACCTGCCGACCAACTTGTGCCATGACTTGGGAGAGAATAGAATAGAAAGAAGACCTGAGGGAGAGCCGCGAGACTGCACTTTAATCCCCGCCTACCTCAAAATACCGGTTTATCTCAAAATCACCAACCGCCATCAGTCATTAGCCCACAAAAGCATATCCCTATATCATTCAGCAACATGCATAATTACGGGTATGCAGATTTGCACACCCGTAAAAAACACAATCAACTATTTGCCATCCGCTGGCGTTTCAAAAAACTTTACAAGCAAGCTTGATGTTTTCCTCTCAGTTTCCATATTTGAGCCACATAACTTTGGGGGCTATGCAGACAACACAGGAATACAGGAACAGTTGATGGGTTACAAGGCAGATGTCTATGGAAATTCATCATATGAGAACATATCGCCTTCTTTAAAATTTTCTCTATAGAGCATATATATAGGCTGAAGATGGATTTCAACATCATAGTTATCATATGCAGATACCCAAAAGATAATCTGCTCCTCATCTCCACGAGGCTTCATTTGCTCCAACAGTTCATATAATTCATCATCAGTACAGAGAATGAAAATCATCCATGAAGAAGTATCAGGCTGAGGCAGCTCTGTCCAATGGCATATGTGACTGTCATTGACAACAATTCTCCTTGGAAGTCCAAAATCAACTATATCGTGCGTATATATGGTATAAGAAATTTTCAATGGTAAATCCGTTTCATGCACAAGCGACGGATACCCTGTTTTCGGTTCATAAGCATAAAGTTCACCGGCCTTATTGACAACAAAACATTTCGGCGATATACGATACCCCAAGCCCATAAAATCAATAACCTTACTATAAGTCTTACCCTTGGCTCCGTTTTTAGACTTCAGGCGCACATATACAGTGGTAAGCAAATCTTTTTTTGTCAGGCCGGTGACATACGTAGGAGATGACGAAGTATGCCATTGTATCGGATTGTCACCCTCCTTGAGACCCCATTCATATAAAATGTCACCACTTGCAAGAAAGGCATCGAGAACATCTTGTCCGGACCGGCATTTCGCTTCAGTCGTATAGCCGACCATCTTGTCAAAATAGGACTCGAGATAAAGCTCAGGGAAACCTGCCATCACGGACTTGCTTTTTGAGTATTCCTGACCTCCCGATACATATTTGGCAGTAATCGTCACACAACCGGCTCCCTTGACCGTCACAACTCCAGTTGAACTATTTATGGAAACGACAGATGGCGCAGATGAAGACCAAGTGACCGGATAAGGACAATCTGTCAATTTATATACGTCACCTGTAACAGGAGTTGAAGGACCATCTATTTTTATTGAAACCTGCTGAAGAATCCAATCATACATACCGGACAGTCTCTGTATGTGCTCGCTGGCGTTCTGTTTCATCAATGCCCCATGAAACGGCATTTCCACAAGAGGTTTGGGAGGATAAGCATAGAACGATTGATTATAGTCACCATCAGAAAGCACAGACTGTCCTTTACCGAAACAGAGAGCACTGGCGGTGGGAATGAACATGAACTGACCGTCATACATATCGACATTATAGCCATATCCACCGAGAAGCCAGTGGCCGTTGCCGCCCCCTAAAGCATCCTCATCCGGATAATACACATATGTTGATCCAGGGAAGCCGTCATACATCAAGCCCGACTGCGGAGCATAGCGCGTCATCGAAAATATGTTTATATGCTTCTTGAACAGCCACAGGATTTTTTTGTCATATCCTATGTTCATATCAAATTATTGCTGTCCGATAAAACTCAAATAGCGCAATAAAGTATGGCTCGAACGC
>CAJUEK010000047.1 GCA_910585445.1 uncultured Bacteroidales bacterium
AAAATGAAGTTTTCGACCCCTAAGGGGTGTTTCGAGCCTCCGGCTCGGTCGCATCGCGACTTTTAATCAGCCACATATTATGCCTCAGGGATTATTTCTGCCTGTCAAAAAGCATGGCGAATACCGTAAGCAAAGGGAAAATCTCTATACGTCCGAGGAACATGTCGAGAGTGTATATCAGTTTTGCCGCTGCAGGCTGGGCTGAATAATTGCCCATGGTGCCGAGCACGCCTGTTCCCGGACCTACGTTGCCGAGGGAGACGAGCGTCGCGGAATATGCTTCCGATACCTCCACTCCGCAAAGGAGGACTGCTACAAAGGAAAGCAGATGTATGAAGATGTACAGCACAATATACATGAATACGGCCGAGACCGCATCCTCGGATATGAATGACTGCCCGATTTTGGTCCTGAAAACGGATGACGGATGCAGACGTCTCTTGAAGTCTCCCGAGAGTGACTTCAGTGATATGTACATCCTGTCCGCCTTGATGCCTCCTGTAGTGGAGCCTGAGCATCCGCAATGGAAACCCGCAAAGAGCAGGAGCGCATTGGCAAGCATCGGCCATGCCGCATTGTCGCTTTGTCCGAATCCGGTGGTGGTCAGGAAACTTATGGTCTGGAACGAGGAGTCAAGCAGAGCCTTGCCCCAGGAATTGTAGCCGCCCTGGAATTTCAGCACCAGCATTATTGCCAGGGACAGTACGGCTATCACGCCGAAATAGTACCGTGTTATCGGGTGGCTCAGAGGCTTGGGGGAGCGTGTCGCAAAAACGGAATATATTACTCCGAAATGCATGGCTGACAGAGCCATGAAAATCATTATTATGATTTGCACCGGTACGGAGCCGAAGTGCATGATGGAGTTGTTCTTGGTGCTGAATCCTCCTGTTGATACTGTGCTGAACGAATGGTTCACCGCATCAAAAAGGGACATTCCGGCGACTTTCAGGCAGATTGTCTCCGCTATGGCAAGCCCGAGATAGACTGTGGTTATGACAGTGACGGTCTTTCCTGACTTGTACCTGTAGCCCTCTTTCGAAATGGAAGACAGCTCAAGGTTGGACAGCTTGAGCTTGAACGGGCTGGAATCTGGCATGATCAGAAGCAGGAATACAATTACTCCGAGACCTCCGATGAAATGCGTGGATGACCTCCAGAAAAGAAGCCCCTTGGGAAGGGACTCTATGTCTGTAAGTATTGTGGAGCCTGTCGTAGTGTATCCGGACACGCTTTCGAACCATGCGTTCACTATGGTAAATTCACCTCCCCAAAGGATATAGGGCAGCATGCCGAAAATGAATGAGAGCAGCCATGACATGACTATCGTCAGAAAGCCGTCCTGAAGCGAGCTTCGAGGAGTCTCTCTGACGAAAATGAACGGGAATGCTCCGGCAATAAGGGTCACGATGCCGCTTATCAGGAGCGGTGTGAATCCTGAATCAAGGCCGTATAAAGCCGATACCCCTGCTGAGATGAACATGAACAGGGCATTTATCAGCAGTGCCTTGCCTATGTTTGCCGATATGGATTTTATATTCATTGCATGTCTGCTTCATTCCGGGTTTCCGGCTCTTCCGTGCTTTCCGGCTTGTTTTCCTGCCTGCGTACAATCAGTATCAGGTTCTCGCTGTTCAGCCTTATCTTGAGCCACTGGGTAAGCCTTATTCTCTCCTGGTCGGAGAAGTCCTTGGAAACGTCTGCAACCACAAGGACACAGTGCTCAGGCGAGGTGCTTCCATGCTGTACATTTGCACCGGATGTTATGCAGATATTGCCGACAGAAGGGTAGGAACTTGTGATTTCCTTTGCAACTTGCAGGTAAGGAACTTCCTCTCCCTTTGCCTTGCGCAGCTCGTCCTCAAGCATGCGTATCTTCTCGTCCCTCTTGGCTATTTCCGCGTCCATCTTGTCGTAAAGGCTCTTTATCACTTCTGTGTCGCTGCCTTTGCGCTCGGTCGTGTGCTCGCTTATTATTATGTTCTTGGAATCAAGGCCGTATTCTTTGGCGGCTTCGTAAAGATTGTTCCTTCCTGTCTCGCTCAACGGCTCTCCGGTCATGAAGATTTCCACTTTCGACCCGTCTTTGTGACTGAAACTGTAGTCGTATATGAAGCTCTTTTCTATGCTCTTGTGGCTTTCCACGAAAGCGGTGGCCTTTTCCTCAAAGTTGTTCTGCTTGACAAGCACTATGGCTGACCATACGCTCGGGATTATGAACGCGATGATGAGCAGCGAGATGAAAGTCTTGGTCCTGCGCTTCATCTTCTCGTTAAGGAATTCAGTCTGGTGGAAGCGCAGGTATTTCACCATTATATATGTGGCCAGCGTGATGAAGGTGCAGTTTATCACGAACAGGTAAAGCGCTCCGAAAAAGTGTGGCAGGTTCCCGCTTGCGAGCCCGTAGCCTGCCGTACAGAGAGGAGGCATGAGGGCGGTTGCGATGGCCACTCCGGAGAACACTGTTCCCTTGTCCTTGCGGCATTGCTCAAAGATGCCTGCGAAGCCGCCGAACAGGGCTATTATTACATCGAAAATAGTCGGATTTGTCCTGGCGAGCAGCTCTGTAGGATTGGTGAGGCTCAGAGGTGTTATGAGAAAATACACCAGTGACACGCAGAGGCTGATGCATACCATCACCAGCAGGTTCTTGGCAGCAGACTTGAGCAGCGGCACGTCATTGGTACCCAATGCCAGTCCGAGTCCGAAAATCGGTCCCATGAGAGGGGAGATGAGCATTGCGCCGATTATGACCGGTATGGAGTTCACGTTCAGTCCTACCGATGCGATAATGATTGCCACTGCCAGAATCCATGCGTTCGGCCCTCTGAAAAAAATGTTGCTGCGGATAGCCTTTTCAGCATTCTCCGTGTCCATGTGTCCGTTCAGATCGACTATGCAGCGTATCTGCTGGAGAGTATTGTCTATAAGTCCCATGTCCGTTCAAATTGTTTCGGTTTATTTTTATGGTAGGCCCCGCATCAGAACGGGAACAGCATAGGCAGCACGAATATCATGACGATGCCCATGATTATCTGCAGCGGAAGACCGACCTTTATGAAATCCATGAATGTATATTGGCCGGCCGGCATGACCAGGGCGTTTGGCGGTGTAGAGAATGGGGATGCGAAGCACATGCTGGCGCCTACCGTTACGGCAAACAGGAACGGAACCGGATTGACTCCGACCTGAAGCGCGCACTGCAGGGCAATCGGTGCCATCAGCACGGCAGTGACAGTGTTGCTTATGAAGATTGTCATGATTGAGGTCGCGAAATATACTCCCGCGAGAAGCAGCCTCGGTCCGCTTCCTCCGAGCCCGTCAACAATGGCGTTTGCGAGAATCTCGGACACACCGGTTTTCTCGAGGGCAAGGGACATCGGCAGCATGGCGGCGAAAAGGACTATCGTTTCCCAGTTGATTGTCTTGTATGCGGCTTCCACGTTACGAATGCATCCCGTTATTATCATCATTACGGCAGCAAGGAGCACTGCTGTGACCGGCGCTACCGGAATGCTGTCCACGACCATAAGGAGTATCATGGCAATCATTATCACGGCCGCGATAGGAGCCTTGTGGTCCAGCGTTACCTTGGCGGCTTCCTTCAGAGGCTCTCCGAGGACAACCCAGTTGCTCGACTCTTTCCTCAGGCGCGCAATGTCTTTCCATTGCCCCTGTACAAGAAGCACATCCGAACTGTGTATTTTCTCTTCTCCCAAATCGTGCAGGAGATAGTCCTGCTTGCGCCTGATGCCAAGTACATTGACACCGAACTTGCTTCTGAATCCTGCGTCGGTGATGGTCCTGTTTATCATTGAGGATGACGGCATGATGAGAATCTCCGCCACTCCTATGTCATAGAAGTCCATTGAAGCTCCGCTGCCGGTACCGTGCACAATCTCGTCAGTCCTGTTGTCGAGAAGGGCGAGAGAATAGTCTTCGGCAAACTTGCTTATCATCTCAGGGTCTCCCGAAAGATAGAGAACGTCTCCGTGCTGCAATACGAGGTCTGGAGCCACGAGCTGCTGGTTTACGGTTCTCACGAACCTGTTGTGGCCGGCGCTGCGCCTCAGCTCCAGCACATTTATTCCGTATTTGCGCCTCACATCAAGCTCTACCACGGTCTTTCCGGCTGCTGACGACTTCTCATCCTTTATATGTACACGGAACAGGTTGTCACTGATTCCGTACTCGTTTACAAGCTCCTTGAGTGACTTGGAAGATTTCTTGTCTTCCCTTGACTTTTCCTTAGGAGTGAGGAATATCTTTGTCAGAGGCATAAGAACAAGTATGCCTACCGTCAGTGTCACAAGGCCTACTGGCAGGAACGAGAAAAACGAAAGCGGCTCGTATCCCGCGTTTGTGAGCGTGTCCTGGATTATGAGGTTCGGGGGAGTACCGATAAGCGTCATCATTCCTCCCATGCTGCTGGCAAAGGCAAGAGGCATGAGAAGCCGTCTTGGCGACGTGCCTGCGTTTGCGGCCATGCTGACAACTATAGGAAGCATAAGCGCTACGGTTCCTGTGTTGCTTACAAAGGCACCGATTGTTCCGGTGACGAGCATCACAAGGAGAAACAATCTGGTCTCGCTTGTCCCGGCGAAGGCCATTATCTTGCTGCTTATCATCTTGGCGAGACCTGTCTGGAAAATCGCTCCTCCGACAACGAACAGGCCGACCATCATGATTACAACTGAATTGGAGAAGCCGGAGAGAGCTTCTTCCGGAGTAAGTATCTGGCAGAGCAGCAAGGCCAGCAGGGCGCATAATGCAACCAGGTCTGAACGGACTTTCCCGCTGACGAAAAGCGCCGCAGATATAAGCAGGATTACAAGTGTGGCAATCATATAAGCTACTGTTAAGAATACATCCTTTAAAAATCCGCGCCCGCACATGCAAAAAACAGACCCGTGGTACGGCTCTTTTTTGCGCAGTCGCCGAAAACACACAAAGATACTGCTTAAAATCAAAAGAAGCGCTCATGACGTGGAAAAGTTTTCCGGAGTCACCTTTAAGTGTTACCTTTGCGCCCTGTAATGCAAGGCCGGAATCGCCGGCCTTTTTGAATGGATTTTCTGGAATGAAATACGATGTGTGCAAACTTGGTTCCCGATATGGGGCTCTTCTCAGATTGGGCCTGCCGATAATGGTCGGGCAGCTCGGAGTCATCGTGCTCAGCATCGCCGACACCATGATGGTCGGCCGCTATGGGACAGATGAACTTGGGGCTTCGGGATTCGTGAACAACATGATGAACCTTGTGATTGTATTCTCCACAGGGTTTTCATACGGGCTTACCCCTGTAGTCGGCAGCCTGTGGGGCAGGAATGAGCATGCCTCCATAGGACGTGTCCTCAAGAATGCGCTGTGCATCAATTCTCTGACTGCCTTTGTGCTGATGGCTCTGATGTATGTCCTGTACCTTAACATGCACCGTCTGGGACAGCCGGAGGAGCTTCTTCCTCTTATGCGTCCTTATTATCTGGTGCTGCTGGCATCACTCCTCTTTGTGCTTCTGTTCAATGCTTTCAAGCAGTTTGTGGACGGCATAACCGATACCGTCACACCGATGTGCATCCTCTTGGGAGGGAATGTCCTGAACATAGGAGGCAACTGGGTCCTTATAAACGGGTATATGGGATTTCCTGAATTGGGGCTTCTCGGTGCCGGAATTGCAACCTTGGCCTCGCGCGTGCTTATGGTAGTTGTCTTTGCCGGGATATTTTTCTTTTCCGGGAAATATGCCGTATATAGGAAAGGCTTTGTGCAAAGCCGTCTGAACCGTGATGACCTGGCGCTTCTCGGAAAGATGGGCATGCCGGTGGGACTGCAGATGGGAATGGAGACTGCTTCTTTCAATCTCAGCACAATAATGGTCGGATGGCTCGGGACTGTGGCTCTTGCTGCCCATCAGGTCATGCTTACAGTTGGACAGCTCGGGTTCATGATGTATTACGGAATGGCTGCGGCAGTGGCTGTACGCGCAAGCAGCTTCTGCGGGCAGGGAGACAGGGAAGGAGTCAGAGTGACCGTAAGCTCCGGCTTCCATATAATCCTTGTCATGGCTGCTGCAGTTTCCGTGCTGATGCTGGCATTCAGGCATCAGGTAGGGGCGCTCTTCACTGACAACGGGCAGGTGATTGCTGCCGTAGCCCAGCTTGTGATTCCTTTCGTGATTTACCAGTTCGGTGACGGGATGCAGTGCAATTATTCCAATGCATTGCGCGGAATAGCGGATGTCAAGATGGTCACACTGTATGCTTTCATTGCATATTTCGTCATTTCGCTTCCTGCAGGCTGGTTCTTCGGCTTTGTATGCGGCATGGGATTGACCGGCATCTGGCTTTCTTTCCCTCTCGGGCTTACCAGTGCCGGCCTCATGTTCATGCTGCGTTTCAGAAAATCTGTCAGGAAACTGGCCTAAAGGCTTTCCATGAAGGACTCAAAAAGGGTCTTGTGGTGACCAGGGAATACCACATGGTGATTTCCGATAGGGTTGCTGAGGAAATAATTCCTGCATACATCTTTGTCGGCCACGTTGAGCACAATCTGCGTGCGGCACAGGTCCTTTTCGCTCAGATTGTCAGTGAGGCTGGCCTGGCATGCGAAATGGCGCGACAAGTCTCCCGAAACTTTGAATATGGTCACGTCTCCGGTCGGCAGGCAGCCGCAGATGGCCACTCCGATGCCGGACTCGAAATGGGTGTTGAAGCCGTATCGGCTTACCATATTCAGAGGAATGGTGCAGTGCGCGATTACAATCTCACCGCTCTCAGGGTCTATGCGTGAGGGGTTGGACTGGAAGCCGCATACTCCTGTCAGGGCGTTTCCTATTGCCATTGAGAGCAGGGCAGGGACGTCACCCTCGCAGCCTGCCGGTATGCCTTCGCTTCCGAGTATCGCAAGGGCGAGGCAGCCTGTGTTGCCTACAGCTGTCAAAAGGTCGAAGCATCTGAGTGTGAGTCCGGAAAGATTATATTTGGCCACAATCTTTTTCAGTGCTGCATATATGCTGAATGCACCGTCTGCATATTGGGCGAGCGCCTTAGGGGCGCATGAATCGAATTTTTCCTTGACTTTCAGTGCCTGCTCCGGAAGATTCCCGCATGAGGCGGCCTTGATTTCACAAACAAGTTCTTCAATCGGAATCTCGACAAGATTGATCCCGAGTCTTGCGCTGATGGCCTTTGCGTCTGCATGGCTTGATATGAGCCAGTCCGAAGGCTGTCCCACAACTCCAAGGTTGGTACCGGACAGTGATTTGCGGGCAGCCTGCACTTTTGAAAGCATGCTGAGCCTTTCGGCTATGTATTCCACGGTGCCGTGTATGATTTCTCCCGAGCGGCCCTGCTGCCTGAGGAATGAAAGGATTTCCATGGATGCGGCCAATGAGTTGCTCTTGCCGGAAGTGAGGATGTGCACATGGCCTTTTATAAGAGGGAATACTTCCCTGAAAAGGCCTTCCGTTCCTCCGGTGCGCACATAAATCACGTCAAGGTCATGCGAGCCGAAATCAGAGAAGTCCGGTCCCCTGAAAATGAATTCAGTGCTAAGTGATGATTCTATGTCCTTTATGAATGCGGCTGAAGAACCGTTTACGGCAGCTTCGTCATGAAGCGGCGATGTCAGTGTGTATAAAGCTATTCTCATTTGTTTGTATATTGTCGATGAAATTATTTGCAGACCATGATGTCGAGTATCATGCTGTCTGTGTTCTGCATTCCCACAGAGCCGATGCGCCCGAGGTTACGTATTGTCTTCTCGATGCATTTCTCGATTATTCCGTCGTGCTCGGAGACGCATGTGCCTTCACGGGCAAGCACGGCAGATTGCAGCGCGCTTGAAACTCCCGAGGCCACTTTCATTGCGCAGCCTACCTTGGCGCCGTCGCATACCATTCCGGTAATGTTGCCAATCATGTTCTTGATTGCCCAGCAGATTTGTTCGAACGAGCCTCCGCGAAGATATACCAGCCCGCATGCCGCCCCTGTAGATGCTATGACGCAGCCGCACAGGGCGGACAATTTGCCGAGATAGCCCTTTATGTGAATCGCAATCAGGTGGCTCAGGACTAGTGCCCTGGCCAGCTGGATGTCATCAGTCCCGTATCGCAGTGAATATGCTATGACAGGCATCGTGACCGTTATTCCCTGGTTTCCGCTTCCGGAATTGCTCATTGCCGGCAGTGTGCACCCGGCCATCCTTGCGTCAGATGCCGCGGCAGTGAGCGACATGGCATAGCTCAGGAAATCATCCCCGAAGACCTCCCTGTTGCCGTGTGAACTTATGGCATGCCCTACATTCAGCCCATAATTGCCTCGCAGCCCCTCTTGTGCAAGGGCAAGGTTCAGTGTCCGTGACTCCAGGATGAAGCTTATGTCATCGTAACCGACAGTCGTCGCAAACTGGTATATTTCTTTGACGGTCAGATGATAGTCGAGTGTGCTTCTCGTGTCGTCGCAAATGGTTTCCTTGCCGGTGCATCCACCTGACAGGACTTTCTCGTCGAAGCAGGTCTCCACTATATTGTCATGGTCATCTTCTATCACCGCGCTGGCGCAATGTCCGCAGCAACCTTCCACTATGGCTTTCACATAGAGCTTGTGGTCCGTTTCCGCAAGGGATATGGTCACGGCCTTGTCCTCCACCATACGCTTTGCATTGGCAATTGAGGCTTCGTCAAGGTCGTGCAGTACCTCCAGGCCGTATGATGACCTTCCGCAGACTGCACCCAAGGCGGCAGCTATGTGAAGCCCGACCATGCCTGTGCCCGGGATTCCGACACCCATGCCGTTCTTCAAAATGTTTCCGCTCACTTCCGCCCTTATCCTGAAATCTGCGCTGATTTTGCGTGTGCCGCCGTTTCCGCCGCATTTCTCTTCCAGGATTTCCGTCGCTTTGGCAACGGCAAGGGCCACGGCTATCGGTTCGGTGCATCCCAATGCCGGCTTGACCTCTTTTCTGATAAGCCCGATAATCTCAGCTTCGCGTTCTGTCATTGTCTGAAAAATTCAAAAGTTGCAGATATTATGCAGTCTATGCTGTCTTCTTCCTTGAGTGTTTCAATAGGGAAACCTATGCAGACCGTCCTGTATCCGTTTTTCCTGTTGCATGCCGCTGCAGGAATGCCAGTGTCCGCATATCTCATCATCGTCTCTCCAGAACCTGCCGGTGCAATTCCGTCCGGAGCTTCCACGCAGTACGACTCTTCGTTCGGCTCAGTGTGGAAGGCCATGGTCCTTAGGCTGTCCGTCACTGTCGTGCAATTCCTCTCAAATGCTACCTCTCCTGTCCTGCTTGCATTGTTCCTGACCCATTTGAACTCGAGTACGCCCTGGGCAAAGGCCTTTGCGCTCTCTGTCTGCTGGCTGTCTTTAACGGCAGGATAAACGCTGTCCCATATATCTGTACCGATATGCGCTCCGCTCACAAGGACATTTCCTCCCTTTGATGTGAATGTGCGTATTGCCTGCTGAAGTTCTTGAGGGAAGACGGCAAAGGCGGCGCTGTCTGCCGCAGAAGGCACTGTAACCTGCTTCCCGCAGATAAGGTCCATGCTCCAGGCCTTTTCCATGAGACTTGCTTCCGTGCAGAAAGCCTCGCTGCTGCATGAGAAGAACGGATGTCCGGCCTTCATTATGGCCTTCCCGTGAACATAAGGATAGTCGAAAGTGTTGCCGGCGAGTTTTTTCCCTGCATAAGAAGACCAGCTGGCTCCGAAGCCCGGATTATCGTTTGAGAGCCATTGTGCCCCGCGCCTCATTTCATACATGTCACCTATATATGATATGTCGCTGATGTACGGGACGCCCCTGTCTATTTCATGTGTGAAGCCGCCATAGGACGGAGTGTCGAAGAATGCAGGTCCGCTTACCCTGCTGAAATTGTTTACGACAAGTACGGCCCTCCCGTCCGCATTTTCGGAAGGAATGCCTATGCACAATGTCTCAGAGGGGAAACTGATTCCTCCGTCGTTGTATGCAGCTATGCGGAAACTGTATATGTGGCCGGGTTCTATGGAGACCTCGGTCCAGTTTCTTCCGTCTGTCTTGTGCGTCTCCCTGAGGACTTTGCCGGAGTCGAATGCCCCGTCATCAATGCGGGTGTACAGGATGTGCCCTTTTGCGCGTGCCGTCGGCTCTGCAGGGTCGGCTGTGTCTTCCCAGCTGACAATTGCCTTGCCGTCATCTGCCGGGGAAATTGCCATCGAATGTACAGGCAGCGGCTGCACCTGATAGCGGCAACCGTATCTGTTGGAGAGATATTTCAGCATGCCCTTATATACTGCCCTGCACACAGTGAAGCGGAAAGCCGGGTCAAGGCCATATTTCATGTCTTCGAAATTCTGGTGGGACAGCAGTTCGAGAAGCATGGAAGGGGAGGACGGGGTACGTGACTCCCGGTATCCTCTGTCCCACAGTTCCCTTCTTGTCCATTCCGGGTTATGCAGCATCCTGATGTCGTGCACTATCTGGCTTTGCACAAGGTCCGCATACTCCCTGCTTGCCATGCGGCTTTCCCCGTCCGGCAGTGTCTCGCGTCCCTCTGACTTGAGGGTATATATCGCAAGCGTGCCTACTATGGAGTCGTCCGGGGTGACTCCTGCATCTGAATGAAAGCCAAGGGCAAGGTCAACGGGAATGCCTTTGCCGCTTCTTCCAGGGTTCATGCATGAGCCGCCGCTTATCCAGTCCACCCAGTCGCCACGTGACATGAAGTCGTCCTTGTAGTCGTTGCACATGTCATTCTGGCTGTAAAGCTCTTTGTCAGCTCCTGACCATTGCAGGGAATATCTTGCCCCTTCGGCATAACGTGGCATTCCGGATATGCATGCAGTGGAATCGGTATCTCCGCGCGCGATGCATCCCATTCCTCCGCCGAAACGTACTGCGTCAGCCGTCACCACATTTCCTTTCTTGAATGAATGTCCTTGCGGAGTCCTGCTGCTCAGGCTGACATATCCCTCCGTTCCCTTGTCAAATTCGAAGGTGCCGAGATATGTCCACATTCCTCCGCCGATTCTCTGGTTTACGATGAACTCGCTTGTCCCGCCGAGATGGACTACGGTATAATGTGCCGCGGAGGTGCTTTCCGGAAGGCTTTTGTATGATACATATACTGCATATCTGCCTCTTTGCGGTATGTCTGGTCTCCATTCCGCCCTTGCGGCCTGGCCTTTTGCCTCTGATGAAATGCATGTGGACTTGCGTGCCGTTCCCATCGAAAACGGACTTTGTGTTCCCGTATATACAGGCTTGGCATCGGCGAATCCGCATCCTGCATCTTCCCATTTGCCGCTTTCCGCATATGCTGCGCTTCCGCGTCCTCCCATGAGCGGGTCGTTATCTGATATTACTTCGGAGGTCTGGGAGTCCCTCTCCCTCGGAAGCATTACGTATGCACCTGCATTCTCAAGCATCGGAACGAGAAAAGGAAGGACGTATGCCGATGTATATAGGTCTTCGACAGTCGTGAAAAGGCACGGTCTCTGCCATTGCCAACGCTCTTCATTCGTGTCATAGTACATTCCGTGGCTCTGCCACAATGCTATTGTCCTGCCGCTTAGTCCTTTGTCGAAAATCATCCCGTCTTTTTCACTGACAGGGCGCACATATCCTGACGGGGGAGAAATCCTGCGCGGAGACGGTGACGGGTTTCCGCTGAAGCCGAGGGCCGGAGTCTCAAGTTTTTCCGGTGCTATGTGTCTGGTATATATCCCTCCTATGTCGTATCCCTGCCATTTGCGCGGGAAAAGCTGCTTGAGAGTTTTTCTGAACCATTGCGCGTCTCCCTCCCTGAGAGGATGGTCTCCAAGTGATTCGGTGAAATAGAAGTCGAGTGTCTTGCCTCTTTTCATGATGGCTTTTAGCCTGAGCTTGCCGTCAATGCCGCTGCGTTCGTTCAGGAGGACGCCAAGAGAGTCGCATGAGGGGCGGAAATCCCTGACAATAGCGCTTTGGGGATAAGCCTTGACACAGAAAAGCGTCAGGACAGACAATATGATGAGGACTTTTTTCATTTCTGCCTGTTTCATTTCCGCCTGCGCCTTGATTTGATGATTACAAATGCTGCTGTCAGAACGGCTCCTGCCGCAAGTCCGGCTATGTCAGCATAGAAGTCGTTTATGTCGTATGACCTGTACCCGGTCTGTCCCTGCATGATTTCGGTTCCGTATGCGAATGCAGCTCCCATGGCGGCGAGGACAGCAATTGTCAGGAAAGTTGTCCATAGGTTCTTCATGCGCGGCATGATGGACATGTATGCGAGGGCCGGAAAAGGCATGAACATGCAGAAATGTGCTATCTTGTCGGCCGGGATGCCCAGCCATACGGCAGGAATCTTGGGCAGGGAGTCTGTCTTCATAAGGCACAGCACTCCTACGGCCGCTATGTAAAGCAGGAACATTATCCTTGATATGCGTCTTGTGTCAAGTCTCATGCAGTTTCTATATTGTATTTTGCAAAATTACACTTTTTCATGATACTCCACACGCGGGTGTCACAGCATTTTTTCTATCCAATGGTACATCAGCAGAATCCTTTTGCGCATTATTTCCGTGTCAAGGGTCTGTGGCGTATCGCGTGTCTTGTTGGTGTTCATTGTTATGCCGGAGGTGAACAGTACTGCGGGTATCCCGTTGTCAACAAATACCCTCTGGTCGGAAAGGCGGTAGAACATATTTGTGAAGTTTTCGCTGCCGTAGTATGTCAGGCTTATGTCCAGGTCGATTGCGAACATCCTGTTGCATGCCTGGAGAAGTTCACGCTTGACCGGCTTGAGTGAATGCGTGCCGAGCATTATCATGAAATCTTTGCGGTCCGGTCTCAGCGGTGACAGCGTGCTGCCTATCTGGTCAATGTTGACCATCAGGGAAATCTGTCTCCTTGTTATCACGGCCCCTGTCTGCGGGTCTTTCAGCTGCCCGTTCTCTATCATTCTCCAAAAGGCCTTGGAGCCTGCCATGTCGGCTTCCTTCCCGTCGAATGCCACGAAGATAATGTTGCTGTCGTGCGTCTTTCCGATTTTTCTCATGGCAGACAGCATATTGGCCAGATTTATCATGGCTACTGTGCCTGAGGCGTTCGCGTCTGCACCGGGGTACATCTTTCCGTTGAGGATGCCCAGGTGGTCAAAGTGCGCTCCCACTATCACATACCTGTCCCTGGAGAAATGTGTTGACCCGGGAAGCATGCCGATTATGTTGCGTCCGAAAGTGCCGTTGCCTGCATAAATCCTGCGGGCATAGCTGTCACCGAATTTCAGCAGCCCGGCCTGTGCGAAATGGCGCTGTATCCAGAATGCCGCCTCTACATTCCCGCGTGTCCCGGTGGCCCTTCCCTGGCATAGGCTGTCGCTTAGGAAACCTATCTGGGCAAGCAGCACAGGCGCGCTCACCATGTTCCTTGCAGCCTCATGCTCCCGTGTCCATGCATTCTGTGCGGCAGCTTGAGACGGGGACACGAATAGTGTGGCGCATATCGCAAATGCCATGGCCAGCATCGTGGCACATGCTTTTGCGGCATGTGTCCCGGTCTCTCCATTGACATTATTTTTGATTTTTTTTGTCTGCATGCGGACAATAAATTCTTATCTTTGTAGCTTGGCTTTTGATGTCCCTGCATAAGGGACGCCAAAATTAGGAAAAATAAGCAACAACAGGAAAAATATTTTCGATATGCATAGGGTAGTGTGGAGGTTTCTCGTTACGTTGTTCCTGCTTTCCGCGGGGGCGCAGGGGCTTTTTGCGCAATATGACAAGGATGTGTTCTTCATGCGCGGAAGACAGGCGCTGGCAGACGGGAAATATGCACTCGCAATTGAGAATTTCAATGTTCTGTCAAGGCTTGACACGACCGATTACTGGAACTTCTTTTTCCGTGGCATAGCGAAATATAATCTCGGAGACTTGCGCGGGGCCAAAAGTGACTTTGACCGTTCTGTACGCCATAACCCGGTTTTCACATCAGGCTATCATTACAGGGGAATAACCGAAAGCCGTTTCGGCAATTATGAGGCAGCCCTTGAAGACCTCCAGAAAGCCATAGACCTTCGTCCCGGCTATTCAGGCCTGTACTTCAGCCGTGGTGTCACATATTTCCTGTCTCGCCAGTTCGACAAGGCTGTGGGAGATTTCGACAGATATATAAGGAAAGAGCCGAAGGACCCTTCTGCCTATCTTAACCGTGGTGCGAGCTATCTGTTTTTAGGTGACACACTCAAGGCAATGGCAGACTATAACAAGGCCATCAAACTGGACCGTTTCGATCCGGAGGGATATGTGCGCAGGGGGCGTCTGCATGCCTCTATGAAAGATTACGGCTCCGCCATAGCTGACATGGACAAGGCGATAGGTCTTGATACAGCCAATACTTTCGCATATTTCAACAGGGCGCTGATGCATTATGAGCAGGGTGACTACAGGGATGCGATGGGCGATTTGAACAAGGTTCTTGAGGAGGAGCCGGGAAATGCCCTGACTCTTTATAACAGGGGACTGATACATGCGCAGCTCGGAGCTTATGAGGAGGCGCTTGACGATATGGACAGGGTTCTCAACATCAATCCGGACAATGTGCTCGTGTATTTCAACAGGGCTTCTGTGTTCATAGGGCTTGGGCTTTATGAAAATGCCCTGGAGGATTATGACAAGGCCATAGAATTGTATCCGGACTTCGCAAAGGCATATATGAACCGTTCGTATGTGAAGAATCTGCTCGGCGACCTGAAGTCCTCAAAAGAAGACTATGACGTGGCCACGCAGAAAGTGAGGGAGTACCGTGAAAAGAACATGTCGGATGCCGGCTCTTTTGCTGACACGACCCGCAAGTACAGTTCTCTTCTTGCCCTTGATGCGGAATTTGCCAAGAAAGACTTTAATGACGAGCTGCTGCAGCACCGTGACATTGACATCAGGCTTCGTCCGCTGTACAAGTTCGTGCTTACCTGCAAGAAGGATGACGTAAGCTATGCTCTTGCTGGAGGCTATGAGAATCCTCTTGTTGACAAGTTCACAAAGGAGATGCCTGTAGGTGTCGGCATAAGGAATGAAGAGCTTGCTGTGGATTCCAAGGCGCTGGCCGCCGCTGCAGGCGCAGCTTTGGGAGAAGGATTGAACATGTCGGGGAGGATGTTCATCCGGGCACTTTATGAGAACAGTTCAAAGCAGTTCAATTCTGCCTTGGACTGCTATGGTAAAGCTATAGATGCAGCTGCGGACGAGACCGGTAACGGGAAGCTGTACGAGTCGTTCTACCGCATGAACAGGGGAGTGCTCCGTGCCGAGATGATTGATTTCATCTCCTCCATCGAGAGCAATGTGCAGGTGCTGTCCATGGATGATACGGGCAATACGAGGGCGCGTGTTAAAGACCAGGTGACGCGCCTGTATGACTATACTGACGCGATTTCGGATATGAAGGCCGCCGGTGAGATTGTGCCGGATTTGCCTTATGTGTATTATAATCTCGGAAATCTGTATTGCCTGTCATCGGAGCATGTCAGTTCCATTGAGAATTATACAAAGGCGATATCGCTGTATCCTTATATGGGGGATGCATATTTCAACAGGGGACTGGTTCTGATATATCTGAAGGATAAGGAGAAGGGATGCATAGACCTTTCGCGTGCCGGAGAACTTGGCATAGCCGAGGCCTATGGAGTGATAAAAAAATATTGTGAGAACGGAAATGAATAAAGCATTGATATTCGATATGGGAGGCGTTCTTGTTGACCTTGATGTCCAGGCCTGCAAGGATGCGTTCAAGCAGGGGCTCGGGTACATGAGGATAGATTCACTCATTGACGCCTGCCATCAGAAGGGGATATACGGTGAATTGGAGGAAGGCATGCTTTCCGCGGAGGATTTCAGGAGTGCCGTGCTTTCGGAGTCGCGTCCCGGGGCGTCTGCTGAGGATGTTGACAGGGCCATGTGGAAGATGCTTGTCGGCATAGAGCCGTATAAGGTGGAGATGCTCTCGAGGCTTTCAGAGGACTATGACCTTTATCTGCTCAGCAACAATAATCCTATCTGCCTGGCGAGGTCGGCTGCCATGTTTGAGGAGGCTGGCATACCGTTGGACAAGATATTCAAGAAGTGCTTTTTCTCTTTCGGGATGAAGATGCTTAAGCCTTCTGTGGAGTTCTACCGTGAGGTCATGAGGCAAATCGCTCTTCCTGCATGCGACATGCTTTTCATAGATGATTCAATGAAGAATGTTGAGGGGGCTGTCCAGGCTGGGCTTCCTGCCGTGTATTATGAGCCTGGCACAGACCTGGATGCGCTTATGCGCTTGCAGACCGCTAAGATGGAGGGACATTGCTGATGGTCAGGTTCATGAGCCTTTCGAGCGGGAGCTGCGGCAACTGCTATTACCTCGGTACTGAAACATCCGGCATACTCATCGATGCCGGTGTAAGCCTGCGCAGGCTGAAGAAAGCACTGGCCGAGCATGGCCTTGACCATGACTCTTTTTCCGCAGTGCTTGTCACGCATGACCACCTTGATCATATAAGGCACCTTGGCTCTTATTGCAAGCGCCTGTCAAAGCCCGTATATACCGCCGAAGCCATCCACAAGGCCCTTGCACGTCATACGTTCACTGCATCGGCCATCGGAGCATGCCGGAAGGTGCTTGCGGAGGGGGAGTGGAATGAAATCGCCGGGATGCAGGTGCGCTATTTCACGGTGCCTCACGATGCCACCCAGACAGTTGGCTATGCGATAATGATAGACGGCCACAATTTCCTTATCATGACTGACGTTGGACGTGTCACGGATGAGGCTGTGGAGTTCGCCGGCAAGTCGGATACGGTGGTCATAGAATCCAATTATGACATGGATATGCTCATGGGCGGCAGATACACATATGAACTGAAGATGAGGATAGTGCAGGGATGCGGACATCTGAGCAATGACGAGTGCGCATCCGCAATCAAGCGTTTCTGGCATCCGTCTCTGCGTAACATTTTCCTATGCCATCTGAGCGAGAACAACAATACCCATGACCTCGCATACCGTTGCTCATGCGAAGCCCTCGAACAAATCGGAGTGGAGAAAGGCAGTGTGGCGCTGCGCTGTCTCCCCCGTCAGTACCCATCCGAAATGTTTTATCTGTAGTTCTGCTTTGCCGGCCGCCTTCCTTGTGTTTTCGGACATTGTGTGCTGTGGAACTTAATAATCTGATTGCCAATGAGATACTGAAAAGCGATTCCTCGTTTTTGGGGAGTCGCTTTTTGTAAAAGTTTGAATGGTAGGTCATTGCGCTTTATGGCTCGCGCTCAAAACGCCGTCACTATCTTCCGAAAGATTGGCAGCAGAAGAGCTTAGCCTTCCCCGCACCTCGACATCCGCCTCTTCTTTCCCCATGAAGATAACGCCACCACTGAGGACTGTTCTGTCCACATTGACCTCGCCGATTGGCTGCTGAGATGTCTTGAAACAGGCAACAAATAATCATAAAATATGCTACCTTTGAGAACAGAACATAAAACACAAGCTATGGAGTACATCATATATAGTGACGAATCGATTTCAAGAGGCGACTACTTCTCAGACTTCTTCGGAGGAGTACTCGTCCGCAGCAGGGATATTTATGAAGTAACCAAAGCTATAGAAGCCAAGAAACAGGAACTTAATTTCCTCGGCGAAATCAAGTGGGTAAAAGTTTCAGTAAACTACCTGGAGAAATACAAAGAAATGATGGATCTGTTCTTTAGCTTCATCAAGCAGGGCAAACTCAAATTACGCATAATGTTCCGTGACACCAATCAAGTGCCAACGAACCTTGACCGTGACCACATCGCCAACCGTTACAACCTCCTATATTATCAGTTCATCAAACACGCCTTCGGACTAATCCATCACTGCGACAGTCCAAAGGAAGACACATACCTTAAATTATACTTCGACAAACTTCCGATATCGCGTGAAGAAAACGATGCATTCAA
>CAJUEK010000048.1 GCA_910585445.1 uncultured Bacteroidales bacterium
CTCCTCATCAATACATTTTATCTCTCCGGTAGCAATAAACTTCTCATAATAGGAACTCAATGAATTTGTAAATACCATACATTATTAATGATAGTGAATTGTTTAACTAATAATGTATCAGACATGAACATTGAAAATTTTGAAATGTATCTGCGTCAAGGAAATATGGCGGAGAATACGATTGCGGCTTACCTCTATGCCGTAAGGGAATATTATTCCCGACATAAAGAACTGAACAAGCGTAATCTGCTTGTTTATAAAACCTATCTCATTGAGAAGTTCAAGCCTAAAACTGTAAATCTTCGTATTCAGGCAATGAACAAGTACCTTGATTGTATGGGAAAATCTCGTCTGAGATTAAGATCCGTCAAGGTACAACAACGTAGTTATTTGGAAAATGTAATCAGCAATGCCGACTATGTTTTTCTAAAGAACAAACTTAAAAAAGAGGAAAATCGAGAGTGGTATTTCGTAGTTCGTTTCCTTGCTGCCACTGGAGCAAGAGTTAGCGAACTAATACAAATGAAAGTGGAGCATGTGCAGATGGGCTATTTCGACATCTACACCAAAGGTGGCAAAATTCGTCGTATCTATATTCCTAAGGCTTTACGCAAGGAAGCCATAGAATGGCTTGGCAATGTCAATCGTGCCACTGGTTATCTTTTCCTTAATCGTTTCGGTGAACGTATCACTACCAGAGGTATTGCTCAACAGTTGAAAAATTATGCTGCAAAATATGGCTTGAATGAGAAAGTGGTTTACCCTCACTCGTTCCGTCACCGCTTTGCAAAGAATTTTCTGGATAAGTTCAATGACATATCCTTGCTTGCTGATTTGATGGGGCATGAAAGTATAGAAACTACCCGTATCTATCTGCGTCGTAGCAGTGCCGAGCAACAAGAGATTGTCGATAAAGTGATAACTTGGTAAATAAAACACTGCCCCATTGGTAAAAAATTATGGGGCAGTGTATAGTTATTATCCAATGGCATTTCTTACCGAGTCATAATCCCAATACAATGTATTTCCAACCCATTTTTCCATCGGCGCATGAATGCCACGATTTCTGACCACTTCTGGACATTTGGTTCTATTCACCAATGTTGATTTATACAGGACTATTATTTTTAGACCATCCCGAATCGCTTTCTCGCATTCGAAATCAATATAACTCCGAGTATCCACTGTATGTCCTCGACCACAAGTCCCCCAATAACTATTGTAGCTATTACAATATTGGCATCCACCAGCCCTTAATTCTTTTGTGTGTTCACCAACGATAAGGATAAATGTTTTAGAAGCATCCAACCGCTCAGCCAATGACCTTTTAATCGAGCAATTTAGGCTTGTATCTCTTGCTTGCTTTAATTCATGAGCATCCGAAAATGAAAGTCCATACCGGGAACTGTCATTCCACCAGTGCAATGCGTCAACGGCATCTTTGTCATTATCCCAATCTCCGGCGATGTAAGTTCTTGTTCTATAATACATGGCTAAAATATTTTTTTAATATCGTACAAATTAATTTTATCTATAGATTCCCGTGTTAATACAATCGTTATCGGTTGATATATTTGAGCATTTGATGTTTTAAGTGTGCAAAGAATACAACGAAGCAAATGAAATTCATTCTTGTCTGTAATGCGCGTTATACCTCCTCCAAGTAAAGGTATTGTAACTGGCCTATGTGCATAAACTCTACTTATTTCATTCCACATTGCCCGAAGACAAGTTTCATAATCGTTATGAGACAGTTTGGCTTGATTATTCTCAAAATGAGAAAATGCTAACAATAAATAATCTTGATATGTGATGATTCGGCCAAGTGGGTGATAGGTTCGACCTGCTTTTGTTTTCCTCTTCATACCCGGTATATCTTCTGCCTCATCAATCTTTTTATTCAAATCATCAATATACGAACCGGCCGTAAAGACTTTTTTAGAGATAATCTATAAAACACATATTTCATTAGATTTCAAACACTTTGCATAATTCCTCCGAAATCCATCCGTATGTGGGCGAGTTGTTGTATCTTTGTTAGCATGGAAACAACAGACATACAGACAGAGAAGCATCCCCTCGAGCCGTTTTTGCCGGAGGGGGCCAGGATACTTATGCTCGGCAGCTTTCCGCCGAAACGGGAGAGATGGTCGATGGACTTCTTCTATCCTAATTTCATAAACGACATGTGGCGCATCACAGGCCACATTTTCTTCGGTGACAAAGAACATTTCATCGCAGAAAGCACAATCGGCCAACAAGACGGCACATCATCTTCGGGTGCAGAATGCAATGTACAATATACTGAGCCAGGCAATCATATAACAGAACAGCACGGCAAATTGCCAAAAGAGCAAAACAGCATACAGCAGGCTGACACGACTGACGGAAAGTGCAGAAAGACATCAAAGAAAATCAAGCCTAACAAATTCAACAAGGAAAAGATAGTCAGCTTCTGCACAGCCAAAGGCATAGCTCTCTATGACACTGCATGCGAAGTCCGGAGGCTCAAAGACAACGCCTCCGACAAATTCCTTGAAGTCGTACAGGCCACGGACCTGACAAGCCTGCTGGCCGCAATACCGGAATGCCATGCGATAGTGACAACAGGCCAGAAAGCCACAGACGTTATAGTTGAGACATTCGGCTGCACGGAACCTCCTGTGGGAGGAATGACGGAATTTACCATACCGTCACCTGACGAAATGGATGATGCAAAGAACAAGACATCGGGGAAAAGACCCGTAATGACATGCAATGGCCTGACCAACCAGGACCTAAGCCAATACCACACGGCGGGACAAAATACAAGGCAAAGGACAATCAGATTCTGGAGAATGCCCTCCTCATCCCGCGCCTATCCCCTGGCCCTTGAAAAGAAAGCCGAATATTATAGGACAATGTACATGCACGAAGGCCTGCTTAAATGAACTCAGCGCCACAATTCGTCAGTGTCATAATTCATCAGTGTCATAATTAACAGGAAAAACAATTACAAAATGAAACGGATAATAACGACCATCGCACTTGCAATCGCTGCATCATCCGCCCTCCATGCCGACGAGGGCATGTGGCTACCGTCACTTATTTCACAACGCATCCAAGACATGCAGGACAAAGGCTTCAGGCTCAATGCGGAAGACATTTACAGCATCAACCAGGCCTCCCTCAAAGACGCCGTAGTACTGTTCGGACGCGGATGTACCGGCGAGCTTATTTCTCCCGAAGGCCTGCTTCTGACAAACCATCACTGCGGATACGGACAGATACAGCAGCACAGCAGCGTGGAACATGACTACCTCAAAGACGGATTCTGGGCAATGAACCGGGACGAGGAACTGCCGAACAAAGGACTTACGGTAAGTTTTCTCGAAAGGATGGAAGACGTCACACCAATAATCCTCAACGGATATTCGGAATGCATGAGTGAGGCTCAGAGGGCAGAACTCGTAAAGTCCAACTCAAAAAAGCTCATAGAAGACGCCACCGCAGAAGGCCAAGGACTCAGGGCAACAGTCGAATCCCTCTACTACGGCAACCAGTATTTCCTTTTCATATACAGGGAATACAGCGACATACGCCTTGTAGGGGCACCGCCGTCGGCTGTCGGAAAATTCGGAGGAGACACGGACAACTGGATGTGGCCAAGACACACAGGAGACTTCTCGATGTTCCGCATCTATGCAGGCAAAGACAACATGCCTGCCCCATACTCCAAGGACAACATCCCGTATAAACCGAAAAAATATTTCACTATCTCACTCAAAGGAGTCGAAGAGGGCGATTTCACATTCATCTACGGCTTTCCAGGACGCACGCAGGAATACCTTCATTCCTCAGGAGTAAGATATATAGGAGAAATATCGGACCCGCACAAGATACGCCTGCGCACAATCAGGCTCGGCATACAGAAAAAATACATGCAGCAGAGCCAGGACATAAGGATACGCTATTCATCCAAGAATGCTTCCGTCGCCAATGCATGGAAAAAATGGCAGGGAGAAGCCAAAGGCCTGCGCAAAATGAACACCGTCAACACCAAGCGAAGATTTGAAGAAAACTTCTCCCGCTGGGCATGCGGAAGCAGATACGAAGGACTTGTCGGCAGGATAGACTCCCTGTACAGGGAACTCGAGCCATACAGTTATGCCACAGACTACTATGCAGAAACAGCACGCACAATCGAACTCGCCAATTTCGCGGCCAAAATAGGAAGAATGTACTCATCTGGCAAATTCTCCAAGAGCAGTCTTGAGGAAATGTCAGCTGATTTCTACAGGGACTACTATATTCCTATTGACATGGAATGTTTTGCGTCAATGATGGATGAGTACCTCAGGAATGTTCCGGAGCAGTTCCATCCGGACTACCTGAAGAATTCGATTTCTGTCTATGGCAACGTTTCAGTATGGGCCGATTCCCTTTTTTCAAATTCAATTTTCACAAGACGCGGCATTGTGGAGACTCTCGAAGAAGACGGAGCAGAGCAAGTATTCTCAGATCCGGCCTATATATTTGCAGACAGCTTCTCCCAATGGTATGCGGACGAAATCTGGCCGCGCATGGCCGATACTGAAAGAGAACTCCAGCTTGCATACAGGGACTATATGAGAGGTATGATGGAATACGAAGAGTCCGTAAGCGGAAAACAGGGGCTTGAAAAATTCTATCCTGACGCAAACCTTACACTGCGCGTCGCATACGGCAATATAAGCGGCTACTCCCCTGCTGACGGAGTCATCTATGAGCCGTCATCATCACTCAAGGGAATAATGGAAAAAGACAATCCGGAAATTTTCGACTATAACATACCGCAAAGACTGAGGGACATCTACGCCTTCAAGGACTACGGCAAGTGGGCCGGAAAGGACGGTGAGATTCCGGTATGCTTCATTGCGACCAACCACACCACGGGAGGAAACTCAGGAAGTCCCGTAATCAATTCGGACGGCAATCTGATAGGAATAAATTTTGACAGGGTCTGGGAAGGGACAATGAGCGACATCGCTTTCGACCCGGATTTCTGCAGAAATATCGCGCTTGACATACGCTACGTGCTCTTCACCATTGACAAGGTGGCCGGAGCCGGGCATCTTCTTGACGAGATGAGTTTTGCGGAATAATTCAAATGCTTATTAAGAAATTAATTCATACATTTGCAAAAACACAAGCTTGCACTGATGGCAAATTTTGAAAACAAATCCATAGGCGTATTCATTGACGGAGGTTACTTTGCCAAAGTCAATGAAGCACTTGAGCGTCAGATGAAGATGAGTGTCAACATCAAGGCCCTTTTCCGCTTCATTCCGGAACTGATAGGACAAATGGATGACATGGACAGCAAAAAGCTGTTCATCACGGAAAGCCATTACTACAGGGGACGGTACAGGGTAAACGACGCACAGAACAAGCATCTGCTGTTCTCGGAAAGGCTTTTCGAAGACTCATTGATTGAAAACGACATCATAATACATTACAAGCATCTGCGTGAGGTGAACGGCAGCCACGGACCGACTGTAATAGAGAAAGGAATCGACACGTGGTTCGCACTCGACACATACGAAATGACGCTATACAGGGACTTTGACTATGTGGTTCTGATAAGCGGTGACGCAGACCATGAGATGCTCGCCAAGAAACTCAAGGCTCTCAAGACTCATGTCATCCTTCTCACTTGGGACCCGGCCGACACAGGCTCCACATCACGTCTGCTGAGCGAAGAGGCATGCACCCACATTGAGCTGAAAAAACTTACTGACAAAGACCCGTCGCTTATAAAAAGGCTGTGCAACCAGCTTTAAGGCGACCTGAAACCAAAATAGGCACTGTACTTCATCATGACACACTGGCGTTTCGAGGGCCCTTGCGGCATAAGATGAATGACAGTGCCTTATTGTTCCTGACATAATTTTTTATAAAACACATATTGGGCTATACTTTGGCACAAGCTGACCTTATTTTTGCCACATGAAACTTTAAAAAGGAGGTAAACATGTGGTTGGCAGTAATAATAGGAGTCAGTCTTTTGGTTGAAGTGCTGAGTTATATCACAGGCGGAGAGCCTGCAATGGACAGCAATGCCCAAACAACGTTCAACACAACAGAAACATCTTTGAAATGAAGAGACTTGAAGGAAATGTCACCATAATAACTGGTGGCGGAAAAGGAATCGGCTACGGGCTTGCCCAGGCGTTTGCGGCTGAAGGCTCTAATCTCGTGATTACGGGCAGGACAGAATCAAGGCTGAAAGCAGCAAAGGAAAAGCTTGAAAAAGAGTACAATGTGCAAGTGCTTCCTGTAACAGCAGACGGCGCGGATGAAAATGCCATCAAGAATGTCGTGGCAAAGACCATAGAGCATTTCGGAAAGATTGACACACTCATAAACAATGCGCAGGTTTCCAAGTCCGGACTTCCGCTTGTCGAGCACACAAAGGAGGACTTCGACCTTGCCATCAACTCGGGACTGTATGCCGCGTTCTTCTATATGCGTGAGTGCTTCCCGTATCTCAAGGAAAGCAAAGGCTCCGTAATCAATTTCGCATCCGGAGCAGGCCTGTTCGGCAAGCTGGGCCAGTCCTCGTATGCAGCAGCCAAGGAAGGCATAAGGGGCATGTCAAGGGTAGCCGCAGCCGAATGGGGTCCTGACGGTGTCCGTGTAAATGTAGTATGCCCGCTCGCAATGACAGAAAGCCTCATGGAGTGGAAAGAAAACTATCCGGAACTATATGCAAAGACGATACAGGGCATTCCTCTGGGTCATTTTGCAGACCCTAAGGAAGACATCGGAAAGGTATGCGTGTTCCTTGCATCGGATGACGCCTCATACGTCACAGGCGAGACCATCACCCTCCAGGGAGGAAGCGGCCTGAGACCGTAAAGATAATCAGACAGGCACAAATCAGGGACACAGGCTCCGCGCCCTCAGGCATGCAATGCACTCTGCAGCACTTCCGAAAGTGTAGGATGGGCATGTATAACATCACGAACCTGCCCGACAGTGGCACCGCATGTGATGAGGGCGCACATTTCCTGAACAATATCGGCGGAATGCGCTCCGAAAAGGTGGCAGCCCAAAATCTTCTCCTGATCATCGTCAGACACGATGATTTTGCAGAATCCTTCAGGCTCACCCATAGCGACCGCCTTGCCGTTAGCCCTGAAAAACGACTTCAGGCATCTGAATGCTATTCCGTCAGCCTTGCAATCCTCTTCCGTCTTGCCGACACATGCAGCCTCGGGAACTGTGAACACCGCTGACGGAATCACAGACAGGTTGATTCCATTTTCCTGCCCCATGATGTGGTCCAACGCCACAACTCCCTGAAAGACTGCCGCATGGGCAAGCATCATGATACCGTTTACATCGCCTATAGCATAGATGTGCGGCACATTCGTCTGCATAGATCCGTTGACTGCAATCCCTTTAGGAGTATAGATGACACCTGCCGCCTCAAGATTCAGCGAAGAGACGGCAGGCTTTCTTCCGACAGCCATCAGCACCTTGTCAGCAACAACTGTTTCCTCACAACCCTTGCGCAAAAACGAGACTTCATATTCCTCACCATTGCCGAAGTTCCGTATTCCGGTCACCTGAGACTGGACATTTATCACGATTCCTTTCCGGCCAAAACTCTGTCTCAGACGTTTGGAAAGGTCGGAATCGAAACGCGGCAGAATATCCTTGCAATACTCAAGCACGGTGACCTCGCTGCCGAAACTGTTGAATATGGAAGCGAATTCAAGCCCTATTACACCTCCACCGATGACGCAGAGCCTGTGTGGCACTTCCTCTGAATCAAGAATTTCACGCGAAGTCAGCACACCAGGAAGATCAGCCCCGGGAACAGGAAGGGAAGCCGGGACGGAACCTGTCGCCATTATCATATAATCTGCCGTAAACTCCTTCACCTCCCCGTCCGAATCAACACAGACAGTATCGGCAGCCTTGAAATATGCCCTGCCGCGTACAAAATTTATCATCTTATGCGCAAGCAGCCCTTCCACACCGGAACGTAGCTGCTGCACGACGGCATTCTTCCTCTCAACTACAGATTTGAAATCAAAGCTGTACGCAACATCATGAAAGCCGAAAGCAGATGCCCCGCGAATCTCATCCATAACCCGTGCATTGCGGCAAAATGCCTTTGTCGGAATGCATCCCTCATTCAGACATGTCCCGCCTACAGGCCCGCTCTCAATCAGAGTAACCTCCACTCCCCTTTTTGCAGCCAGAAGGGCGGTCTCATAACCGCCCGGTCCGGCTCCTATTATGATTATCCTCATATTGTCATGATTATCTTGCCTCCAAAAGGCGGCATGAATACAAGTACATCCAAAGTCACCTTATCGTCCTGCAGCCAATCCGGCATCAGTCAAGGCCCTATATGTCAGCACCGGACGCCTGGCCGCAGTAACCTCATCGAGTCTCCTTACCGGCGTGCCATGCGGAGCAGACTTCAGAGCCTGAGCGTCAGACACGGCCTCGCCTGCAATTTTCCTCATCACCTCAATGAACCCGTCCAAAGTCTCCTTTGACTCGGTCTCGGTCGGCTCAATCATTATTGACTGATGGAAAAGAAGAGGAAAATATATCGTCGGAGCATGATATCCGTAATCAAGCAGCCTTTTTGCAATGTCCAGGGTAGTAACTCCGGAAGACTGGTCAGCAAGCCCGTCAAAAACAAACTCATGCTTGCATACGCCTTCAACCGGCAGTCTGAAACAGTCCTTGAGAGACTCCTTTATATAATTGGCGCCAAGCACGGCAAGCGGACCGGCCATCTTTATGTTCTGCTTTCCGAGCGCAAGAACATATGAATAGGCACGCAGAAGCACACCGAAATTGCCCATAAAGCCTGAAACCCTTCCACATGACGCATCATCCGCACCTTGTCCCCCGTCAACATGAAGAACACCGTCCTCACACTCGCACACTCTCGGCACAGGAAGATGTGGCACAAGATGAGCCGCCACCCCGACAGGACCGGACCCAGGCCCTCCTCCGCCATGAGGAGTGGAGAATGTCTTGTGCAGGTTCAGATGCATTACATCAAATCCCATATCTCCCGGACGCACTGTCCCGAGCAGAGGGTTCATATTTGCCCCGTCATAATACAGGAGTCCTCCGCACTCGTGCACCAAAGATGCGATTTCCTTTATGTCCTTCTCAAAAAGCCCGAGCGTATTCGGATTGGTCATCATGATGCCGGCAACCGTATCATCCAGAAGCGGCTTCAAGTCCGCCACATCCACAAGACCGGAACTGTTGGACTTCACCTGCACGACCTCCAGGCCACAGACTGCCGCAGATGCCGGATTAGTCCCATGGGCACTGTCCGGAACAATTATGCGTGTACGCCTGAAGTCCCCGCGGCTATTATGGTAGCTGCGGATTATCATCAGCCCTGTAAGCTCCCCGTGCGCACCGGCAAATGGAGCGAGAGTGAAACCTGCCATTCCTGTGATTTCCGACAGGGCACGTGCCAAATCACGATAAAGCATGAGTGCACCCTGCACCGAAGAAGCAGGCTGAAGAGGATGCAGACCGGAAAACTCCTGCATAGAGGCAATCTCCTCATTAATCTTCGGATTATACTTCATCGTACAGCTTCCCAATGGATAAAAACCGGAATCCACTCCGAAGTTCATCTGCGACAGGTTGGTATAGTGCCTTACAACATCAGGCTCGCTCACCTGCGGAAGACAAGGCCCGGATGAGCGCCTCAGGCTCTGCGGCAATTCCTCCAAAGTCCTGCCCCATGTGTTCCGGGGCAATGAATATCCTTTGCGTCCCTCTTTGGAAAGCTCAAAAATCAGTTTGTCATAATACTTCATACAAGACGGATTTAAGATGTTCCACAACCCTGTCAAGTTCCTCCTTGGCAACCTTTTCCGTTACACAGAAATTCACAAGCAAATCCCCCACCTCAACAGCTCCGAACACTCCGATGTCAAGCAAAGCCTTCTGCAGCGAATCCACAGGCACCTTTGCCCGCAAAGTGAACTCTTTCAGGAAAGGCTTGCCGAAAGCATCCTCAAAAAGACCGGTATCAACAAGGGCATCATGCAGATAATGGGCACCGCCATAAGAGAGCGCGTTTGCCTCACGCAGTCCTTCCGGTCCCATAAGCGACATATAGACCGTAGCATATAAAGCCATCAAAGACTGGTTCGAACAAATGTTGCTCGTAGCTTTCTCCCGGCGTATATGCTGTTCCCTGGCTTGCAGTGTGAGCACAAAAGCACGTTTGCCGTCCACATCGGAAGTCGCTCCGACTATACGTCCAGGCAGTTTTCTCACAAATTCCTGCCGGCATGCAAGGAAGCCCGCATAAGGCCCTCCGAAACACAAAGGCATGCCGAGACTCTGGGCATCACCGCACACGATGTCTGCGCCCCACTCTCCCGGTGTCTTTATGACCGCAAGCGACGAAGGGTCCGAATATACCATCAGCAGAGCCTTGTGCGAATGCACCTCGTCCGCAAAACCGTCAAGATTCTCAATGATGCCATATCTGTTGATTCCCGGAACGAGAACTCCGGCCACGTCTTCTCCTGAAAGCCCCTCCTTCATCGCCTCCGCCGACGTCACGCCAACGCAACAAGGTATGAAGCCCAACTCTATGCCGTTATATGACGCATAGGTCTTCACTACATCAACTACCTGCGGCAACAACCCTTCCGAAACGAGCACCTTTGTCTTTTTCTTTGCGCAAGACACAGCCATAATGACAGCCTCCGCAGCGGATGTCGCGCCGTCATACATTGAAGCATTCGCGCAATCCATGCCCGTAAGCTCGGCAATCATGCTCTGGAACTCGAAAATATAGCGCAGAGTACCCTGCGAGACTTCCGGCTGATAAGGAGTATATGCAGTCTGGAACTCAGAACGCGATATGACAGAAGAAGCTACGGAAGGAGAATAATGGTCATATGCCCCGAGACCGCACAGACAGAGCAGTTTACTGTTGCGCGAAGCCAGGCCGCTGAAATACCGCCTTATCTCCAATTCCGACATGGCATCAGGAAGAGAGTATTCCTTCCCGTACATGACATCAGCCGGAACATCCGAATACAGGTCCTCAAGGCGTCCCGCTCCGACACGTTCCAGCATCAGCCTTATATCCTCATCAGTATGAGGAAAATATGCAAAGCCCATATTGCTACAGCTTATTGCACATCTCCACGTATGCGGCGGCATCCATCAGCTCATCCACATGCGAAGAAGCGTCTAATTCCACCTTGATGATCCAGTTTGCAAACGCATCCTGATTCAGAAGCTCAGGAGCATCGACAAGCTCCTCATTTATCTGTGACACGACACCTGAAACAGGGCAATAAAGGTTGCTTGCAGCCTTTACGCTCTCCACGGCGCCGAACTCTTCACCTTTGGCGAACTCTTCACCTTCATCCGGCATTTCCACATAAGAAATGGCACCGAGAGCCTGCTGGGCATAATCAGTAATGCCAATGTAAGCATAACCACCATCTACTCTCACCCATTCATGTGACTCACTGTAAAGGAGTCCTTCTACAATCTTTGCCATAATCTTTATTTTTTATAATTAGTTGTGTAAAAACGTTTTTTGCATACCGTGCCCGGAAACGTCCGCTTGCGTATCCGGATTTCAACCTGGGCATCCAGTGACGCATATTCTTTCCCGACCATGGCGACACATACGCTCCTGTCCGTGGAGATTGACCTGTATCCGGTCGTGACGACACCGACCTGCACGCCTGCCACCTCAACCGGATAGCCTGCACGCGGCACGGCCCTGTCCTGAATCTCAATTCCCACTATCCTGCGCTGCAATCCGGCCTCTTTCTGTGCAAGCAGAGCCTCGCGTCCGATGAAATCACCCTTGTCAAACTTCACGAACATGCCAAGCCCGGCCTCCAGAGGAGTTATAGACTCGCTCAATTCATGTCCGTACAGCGGCAACCCGGCCTCAAAACGGAGAGTATCACGGCATCCCAGACCGCAAGGCATGACTCCCGCATCAAGCAGTGCATCCCATATCCCGCATATCGCCTCCGGAGAACAATAGATTTCAAAGCCGTCCTCTCCGGTATATCCTGTCCTGCTGACAATCATTTCTGAACCTTTCCACTGCGTCCGCAAATAAGTATAGAATGCAAGGTCTGCGGCATCATGAATGCCAAGCACTTCAGTCATGAGCCTCTCCGCCGAAGGGCCCTGAAGGGCAATCTCGCCCCACTGGGCGGAGCAATTCCTGATGTCCACGTCATAGCCTTCCGCCTGCGCGCATATCCATTCATAATCCTTGTCCGTATTTGAGGCGTTCACCACGAGGAAAAAGCTGTCATTTTCAAACTCCTTATATACAAGAAGGTCATCGACAGTGCCTCCGTCGGGATAAAGCATCATACCGTACAATATCTTCCCGCAAGTAATCCCCGAGACGTCATTGGTAAAAATGAAGTTCACGAATTTTTCCGCATCTGGCCCGCACACGGTTATCTCACCCATATGGGACACGTCAAACATTCCGGCATCATTCCTTACCGCATTGTGCTCGTCAATTATGGACGAATATTGTATAGGCATAATAAAGCCGCCGAAAGGGCTCATCTGAGCTCCGAGGGCAACATGCCTGTCATGAAGACAGGTCTTGAGAAGTTCTTCCTTTTCCATATCGAGTCATAATGTTCTTCTATTCCTGACGCGGGGAACGTCCTGCTATGAAATCCGGGTCAAGATATCCTTTTTCGATTTCGCATATCCGGTCCACCTGCCCACGGGTCAGCATGATGGTCCCGCTGCAGAAATGCTCCACGAGAGAGTCCATAAGGTCTTCCATGCAATGTATTCCTTTCATGCAGGAAGAATATTCCGTCAGATTCGCCACGCGCTGCCTTACGGAGCTGATTCCATGACGCCCGAGCTTTTCAACCGGAGGCCTCAGGGCATCCCGCATGGCATCAAGGTCAGCATCATAGAGAAGCGTCCCGTGCACTATGCTTTTCTCCGGAAGCATCTGAAGGGCATTGCCGGAGACCTTGCGCCCTTCAACAAGTATGTCGTTTCTCCCTGATAGCGAGGAATCAAGTCCCAGGCTCCCCAAAAAAGAATTCAGATGCAAAAGATAGCTCCCGAACGCATCCGCAGTGCCATGTATCCCCGTAACGGCGGATATCATCAGATTTCCCTTGTCCGCATATACACATCCTCCCCCGCTCTTGCGGCGATAAACCTGCACTCCGTTTTCCGCACAATAGCCAGTGTCAACCTCGTCCTCAAGCGACTGGTTGCGCCCGATTATCACAGTCGGTGCCACACGCCACAGAAAAAAGGCGTCCTCACATATGTTCCTCGCCACAAATTCCTCCATGGCAAGGTAGAAGACCAGCCTCCTGTCACCCTCTTCCGGCAAAATGATGTGCTTCATGCTCAGAAAATATTTCCGTTATAGTCTTAGTGTGTCAGCGGCCCAAAAGGTTGCCCCTGAGCCGTATAAATTTCCCCAAATTTAAGAAAAAGACCGGAATTCCAATATCCGGAGGAATGTTTTTCATATATTTTTCAGGCATCGTCACCCGCGCGGCATCATATATGCCATTCCGTGGACAGACAATGCATAAAAGATTCATATTATGGGACAAGTAAATGTTAAAAAGGCTGCAGGCAGCCACAACTCCCTGACAATGAGGAGCATTTTTAATTTCCTGACAAAGCAGGGATATAATCCTACATACGAGAGCACATACATTCTTTTTGAACTCGACGAAAATTCAGCCGTTGTCGAATATGAGGACGGGATACTTTCCATAAGGCTGTTCTTCACTATAGATGAGGAGGCATACGGCCTTTTCCTCGAGGCGTCCAATGCGGCCATGATGGAGTCGTTCATAGTCAAGCCTACGGTTCTGGATGACATGAAAAGCATCATGTTCAGCTGCGAAATGATGTGCGACACCCCGGGCGAATTCAAGAAATTCTTTCCGCGCGGCGTGGAACTGCTGAATGAGTCCCTGTACATGCACAAAGAAGAGATAAAGAAACTGATAGCTTCCGGAAAAGACCTTGCCGTCCAATCCCCGGACGAACAGTACGCCGCACTTCCTGAACGCAGAAAGCTGGTATCATAGCTTCCATGGCATACAAAACGGATGAGGGTGAGCAAAAATTTACTTTTGGTCACCCTCAATCGTTTTTCTTTGAAAACTGACCAAATCAACACCGAAAATTATCGTTTACCGCCCGCCACCAAAAGCCACCGGGCTATTTTGTTATTCGCTCACACCTTTAAAGGGTGTTCCGGACCTCCTGCCCGGCCGTATAGTGTTTTTTTTAGCCGGTCCCATTTGCATAAATCATTAAGATATTGATTTTTATGCATATCTTTGCGGCATAAACTGCATTTTACTATGGACCCTAAAACTATTGCAGCCGGCTTAATCGCCGCAGCATTATTTGCATCCTCCGCTGCTCATGCAAATGAATCACAGGAAAAAACTTTCAAGGAAACCGCAGCGAAAGACACCGTAACGGCTGCGCTCGGGATAAGACGCGCTTCAGACGCCGTTCCTTACACCGTGCAGACAATCCATGCAGAAGAACTGGTTACGCACAAAGACGCGAACATCATCAATTCCCTGACCGGGAAAGCAGCCGGCCTTGTTGTCAATTCAACGGCAGGAGGAGCCGGAGCGGCAGTCAATGCCGTAATGAGAGGCATCAAATCTGCCATATGGCCATCGAATGTGATGTATGTAATAGACGGCATCCCCATGTACGCAGACATGCAACCTGCCAGCATGTCATACTTTAGCAACAGCACTGCAGGCAAAACAGAAGCAGTAGCAGACTTCAACCCGGAAGACATTGAATCAATCAGCGTGCTTCCCGGAGCATCTGCTGCCGCATTGTACGGTTCATGCGCAGGCAACGGCGCAATACTCATAACAACCAAAAGCGGAACCATAGGCAAGACTGCCGTGACTATCTCAAACAATACTGAGTTCACCTCTCCTTTCATAACGCCGGAGTTCCAGAACAGGTACGGTTCAACAAACTCACTAAGCTGGGGAGAACTGCTGCCGGAATCATTAAGGGAAAACTACGACCCGCGCAAAGACTATTTCCAGAGAGGCTTAACAACGACAGAAAGCATTACCATATCTTCCGGAACACAAAAGAACAGGTTCCATATTTCCGCAGCCGCCGTAAATTCCAAAGGCATAATACCCAACACGACATATAACCGCTATAATTTTTCATTCAGGGATGTTGCAAGCCTTTTCAATGGCAAGCTGGAGATTGACATGGCAGCCAAACTGATATTCCAGAATGACAGGAATGCAGTAAACTCTGGAGCTTCGGGAACCAATCCACTGCCGTCCGCCTATCTTTACCCCAGAGGAGAATCGTGGGAAAAGGCCAAGGTCTTCAAAATTTATGACCCGCAATCCCATACAGATGTCCAGAACTGGGCATTCAGCAGTTCTTTTCTTACCCTACAGAATCCATATTGGATAAATTACAACAACTTGTACACCGGCAAAAAGACGAGAGGCATAGCTGATTTCGGCATTTCATACAAAATAACCGACTGGATGAAGCTGTCAGGACGGGCACATGCCGACATTGCCGGAATCAGAGAGGAAACGAGACTCTCCGCATCAACCCCGGAGTACATAACGCAGTCCAAAAGCGGCTACTACGGCACTGAGGACTCGGATATCAGGCAGATATACTCCGACCTTCTGCTTGACATCAGCAAGAATTGGAAAAACTGGAGCCTGCATGCGGATGCCGGCGGAAGCTTCAATGAAATAGCTTCTTCAAAAAAAGAAATAGAAGGTCCGCTTATCGATTTCTTCACTAATTGTTTCCGTCTGGAAGCACTTGACCGTACATATATGTCCATTTCACACCGCAACCGGAAAGAACAGTCAGAAGCCGCATTCGCCTCTGTTGAGGGAGGATTCAAGAATATGGTATTCCTTACTGCAAGCGGGCGGGGCGACTGGAGTTCACGCCTGATTGGCAAGCATACTGAAAAACATTTCGGGTTTTATTGGTCGGCAGGAGCCAGCTTAATCGTTTCAAATATGTTCAGGAAAATGCCGGAGAATCTGAGCAGGGTAAAAATATACGGTTCCTATGCCACTGCATCATCACATTCCGGCAGCATGCGGGCATTCGACACGACAGACTCCGTCTCCATGCTACGCGAAATTACAGGATCATGGGAAGTAGGAGTCGACATGGATTTCCTCAAATGGTTCAATCTGAACGGAACTTTCTACAACGTAACTACCAGAAGCCCGTTTATGGCGGCATACAGCTACATTACAGATAATGTTTCCATACGCAACCGCGGAGTGGAGATTGCACTCAATTTCAGCAAAGAATGGGGAACGTTCCGCTGGAACAGCAGATATATGGTTTCCTCCAACTTCAACAGGATTATGGCTATGCCGAACGATATCCATATATTATCCATAGAATACCCGACATCGTATTACTTCAGAGAAATAATAAAGGAAGGCGGCCGTCTCGGGGACGTTTACTCCTATGCAGAACTCGAGACGGACGGCAAAGGCTCAATCGTCCTTGATAAAAATGGCCGGCCAACATTAACGATGACATATGATGCAATAAAAATAGGGAACGTATTGCCCAAGGCAAACATGTCCTGGTCAAACAGCTTCAAAATCGGAGACTTCAGCATAGGGATGGTCATCAGCGCCAGAATCGGAGGAAAAGCAGTATCATTAACAAATGCATTACTCGACAGCTACGGAGTCTCAGAAGCCTCAGCTGCCGCACGCGACAAAGGAGGCGTAAATGTGGATGGGGAAACATTGGCAGATCCGCAGAAATGGTACTCGACCATAGGAGGCAAACATTGCATTCCCCAATATTACACATACTCAGCTACAAATATACGTATTCAGGAAGCATCAATAGGCTATACTTTCCCGCGCAAAATGCTCGGCAACGTCTGCGAACTGCCCCTCCAGCTTACAGGCAGAAACCTGTGCATGCTATATTGCAAGGCACCTTTCGACCCGGAAGTCATAGCGTCCTCATCCCACACGCTCATGGGAACAGATTATTTCATATTGCTGTCCGATAAAACTCAAATAGCGCAATAAAGTATGGCTCGAACGCTGA
>CAJUEK010000049.1 GCA_910585445.1 uncultured Bacteroidales bacterium
TACTATGATTATTCCGCCTCCTTTATCTCATACCACTCCACACTGGGGGCTAAAATCAAGGACAAGGAAGGAAAGTCAAAGCTTCACACCCTTGCTGCGAAAGCTCTTGACATGTACAGGCGGAGATGGCAGATTAAGACGATGTTCAAAGGTTTGGAGAGCAGTGGCCTAAATATTGAAGACCCACACATCAGAATCCAGGAACGTATGGCCAATTTTTTCGCCATTGTCATAATTGCATATGTATGGTGCTGCCTCGTCTGTATCTATATTCACGAAAACATCAAGGAGATAGTTTTTTCAGACCAGCCCGCGTATAAAATCAAGCTCGGCGGCTGCAGTCTTGTCCCAGTCCATCTCATCGGGAAGTGTCCTTCTGTTGCCATAGTAGCTGTTGTCACAGCAGCCATTGTCACAACAGCCGTTTCCGGAGCAGTCGTTTCCGGAGCAGTCGTTTCCGGAGCTGCCGCTACAATCATCAGAGAGCATGCGGCAGGCCAGAACTGCCATATTTTCGACAAAAGCAGGGCCGAGGGGAACGGTGCAGTCATGTCCTATCACTTCCGGAATGCCGCCTGCATCTGACCCTACTACAGCAGTGCCGCATTTCAGAGCCTCAACGGTCACGAGAGGCAGGCCCTCATTCAGGCTCGGAAGCACAAGAAGGTCAATGCAATTCATCAGAGCTGGCATTTGTTCGGAAGGGACATTACCCCAGAAACGCACGTCAATCATATCGTCTGCCAGCATCGCAGGAACAACTTTGTCATGAAGTTTGCCGTCTCCCACAATCCAGAATTGCAGAGGCCCCTCATATCCAGCACGTATGGCACGGAAAAGAGGATGAAGCACCGTCACATTCTTCACCGCCACAAGATTGCCGACAAAAGCCACAACCTTGCTATTGCCATCCACCCCGAACCGCGCCCTAAGCGAAAGCCTGTCCTGCTCGGGAAAACGTACGAAAGCCTCTGAAACGCCATTGTACAATACCCTCTTGCATGCATCGGTGCAGATGTATGACGAAGACTCCAAAAGCGCCCTGCTCACAAAGAAATTGCACGTGGCCCCTTCCATCAAAGCCTTTGTCCGTCTCAGCACCAAAGGATTACGCCGAGGGAAAGTATGGACATCCGAACCATGCCAGGACACATAATACGGAATTCCGAACCTCGCGGACGCTTCCGCTGCAATTAGAGCGCCTGCAAAAGAATGAGCGGACACCACGTCATAGCCATCGAGCATAGTGACCGCGCGCCTGACGAGCGCCCCAAAAAACAGGGGCTCACGGTGAAGTTTCCACACAAGCATATGGTCTGTCACCGAAAACCTGTACCACAGCATCCTGTACTTCACATCATCAATGACGACCGAGTCCGGATGAGGCACCTTGGAAGTATGCCTGAGCATACGTGTCAGCACATTGTCACGCGCATGTATGCAGAACGCATCAACCTCGCACTCCCCAGTTCCGGCAAGATGCCTTATGCGCTCATGCACAGCATTAAACAGCCCCTTGCGGTCAAAGGGACTGCTCTCAAAAATCACGGCTACTTTTATTTTCTCACGCATTCTTCCTGTCCAATATTCCGGATGTAAAACGATAAACGCGCAAGGACATATCTACATTATTCATCTTATACATAAGCAGATTGAAGAATTGTCCCGGACGCAAAGAGAACAGGCCAAGCCCGGAATCCACATCCATCATGCCATACAGCCAAACAAGGTATTCCCGTCCGAGAAGCGCCGACCTGCGCGAAGCAAATATATTCAGGGCACGGCACACATAACGTCCGATAAGGTCTTTCCGGTAAAGGGCATTTACCTTCACGCATAAAGGATATTTCTTCGAAAGACGGCAAAGCACATCAGCATACATAGGAAGAAACCTCCTGAGCTGCATCAGATGACGGTCTGAAGAAGTGTCACTGCCCAAAGAGCCTACCCGCAGATGATATTCATATACAGGAACCGGACATGCGCGGGCAGAACTGCACTCCGCCATGAAATTAAACACGAAAAGCTTGTCTTCCGCATAACTCAGTTCCTCACAGAACCTCAGTTTGCCTATGGCCTTGCGGCGGAACATCTTGGCCCATGGCGCATCAAGCATCTCGCAGTTATGCCTTATGTTTTCCTGGAAAAAGCTGTCCATCTCATCACGGCAATACGAAGCGGCACGCAGAGGACGGACATCTTTCACAGGTATCCCGTCAACATATACGGAATATCCGCCGAGCAGCATATCCTCCCCTGAAACACCCTTCATCATGGCGGAAAGAGCCCCCGGAGCAAGCGCATCATCCGAATCCACGAACATCACATACGCGCCCTCAGCGATGTCAAGGCCGGCATTTCGCGCGGAACTGACCCCCGCATTCGGCTTGTGCAAAGTACGGAAACGCGCCGATGTCGCAGAGTACCTGTCGCATATCAGCGGAGAGGAATCCGTGCTACCGTCATCGACCAGAATGACCTCATATGAGGTGAAATCCTGCGCCAGCACACTTCCAAGGCACCTGTCCAGATACTCCTCAGCATTGTAAACCGGTATTATTATGCTTACCATGTTCTTATCCATATATCATCAATATTAATTGCTTTTCTTCAGTCCACTCCCGGAGCACGTCAAAAAGCAGAATTTACAAATCACTTTTCCAATGCTCCGCAAAGGAAATCAAGGGAAACCTGCCTCAGCGCAAGAACCCTCCTGTCAACATCATCCCAGCACGGACCGTCAAGGAAAAACCGGCAGTCATCCCCGGGATCTATCCCATGCACAAGCCTCTGCTCCAGAGCGCACATCTCCATCAGCGACTTCAGCCTCGCCATTCCCCTCGCCCTGTTGCCGACTGCGATGAACGGCTTGTGGAACAAGATGCAGAGAACACAGGCATGGAACGAATCCGTCACCACAAACGCGGCATCACGAATGCACGCAAGCCAATGTTCCAAAGGCGGCACGACCCTCTCACTGACAGGCAGCCTCCTGTCATATGGTCTCACCGAAGCATCATGCACCTCCATTCCGCCGGCATTTGCGACAAACCGGACCACATGCTCCTTCTGGAAATCATCATCAAGAATATAGCTTACCAGTTTCCCCCCAGCCCCGCTGCAAGGCACACGCGAAACAATATCCAAATAGACATCCCGCCCGAGAAGCATCACCGGATCAAGCACATGCACGGCATTTCCGCACCCGAACCAGTCCCGGCAAATCCCGACAGCATCCTCCTCCCTCACAGAGACAGCATCAAATTTCCCCAAAAGAGCTGAACATGACGCAAGCTGAGCCGGACTATACTCCAATTCAGACGTTCCAAAAGACGCTGCATATGACACACGCAACACTTCCCAGCCCGTTGTGAATCCTAAAAAAGCATCCTCAATCCGGCCGAAATACCTCGGACGCCACACCTGGTCGCTCCCGACGATGAAAGCATCATACTGTCCCTCCCGGATGTCACGGTATGAATTAATGACTTCCGGGCTTATATGCTCATACACGAAACGGCCCACATGGGAGGACACAACGGGAAGTTCCCTTCGGTATCGCAGTTCACGGAACACTTCCGGAGCACCGGCACCTCTTAACAGTCTGACAAAAACCCTGCGGGCATATACAGCCGGAGCCTTCCACCAAACCGGAAGCGGCATACCGTGCCTGAGAGCAAGAACAGAGGCCTCATGTCCCATTTCCATAAGAACCCGCCTAAGCGCATAGGCCTGAAGGACACCTCCGTAATTCGTGTGAAACGGCAACGTTACTATAGCTATCCTCATCGTATGATCCTCCTCTTCAATCCGACCAGAGCCGCACGCACAGCCCGGACAATTCTCTTGGAAAGCGGAACCCTGCGTACAAATCCTGACATATAGGACTGCAGGTCACCCGCCGAATCCAAAGAATCAAAAAACTCTTTGCGCCGTTCAGGCACAGGCACCGATTCCGCGAAACCTCCATTATTTCCCATAGCAAGTTCCGGGACAAGTTCCTCCAGTCCAAGACCTTCAAGCAGCCTGCGTCCCTTTTCAGTATTGACAAGCACAAGACTCGCTCCCCTGTCATCGTCAAGGCGCGGCATCGACTGCCTTACGCTCCACAAATCCGCAAGAGTAAGGTCGCTCCCGCTTCGCCCGCACCGGACCGGACACTTATAACACGACGGTCTCAATGTCATGTCCTGGACAAAAAGTGCCATATACGGGTCTTCAACATATTTCCTGCGTACAGACGAGCTGCAAGCCCCGTCATCACGGGTCACAGAGCTACCGTCTGCAGAACATGCAAATTCATAGACAACATCATAATGGAACCAGCTGCGCTTCTTGTCACGGAACCTGACTCCGGTCATTCCTGAGCCATAAGCCCGTTCCATAGAGCCTGCATACTTTTCCCAAAGCCCCGGCCCGGGAACGCCATGGCAGGCGAAATCCACAGTCACAAGGGCAGAAAGATCAAGTCCATGCGCTTTTTTGTCCAAATATTTCCTCAGACCGGCCACCTGACAAGGAGTACCAGAGAACAGGACATCCATGCCATCACAAAGTCTGTCATGTACATCCTCAAACGCCGCATACAACTCGCTCTGCACATATTTAGGCCCTCTGAAGCGATTGACTTCATCCATGCTTCCCGCCTCACAATGGGCAACCGTCATATCCTCCTCCACAGCGGCACCGAACACCACTCCACCGTTACCGATAACTCTTCGCGCGACATGAGGGAACACTCCTCCTGACGCGCTTTCCTCAACAAACTCGTCACTGCGTCCTCCCATCACAGCCAACGGACTGCGCGACTCAAGAGGCTCGAGCACAGGACAGACAGACTCACATTTTCCGCAGCCTATGCACCTGTCCGGATTGGCAAGAGGATAATCAAAGCCCTCACAGTCACGGCGCATAACAATACATTGCACCGGACATATGTTAACGCAAGCCGTACATCCGCAGCAAGCCGCACTGTCAATTATAGTTATCATGCCTTACCTCCTTTTCTGACAACATTCCATATCCATCTCCTCTCATCTCCACTGCAGCCGGCACAAAGCACAGAGACACACGCACATAAGAAACATACGGCGGCACTCAGCACAAAGCCCCAAAATCCCCCGCCAAGACGCCCATGCAGCAAAGCCGGAATCACGCAAGCGGAAAATGCCACAAGTATCACATTCAGCCACACACTCCTTATATATGTGCCGACCGGAAATCCCGTCATGCCTCCAAGCATCACCAGACGCGCGAACAGGCAAACCTGAGAAAGCACTATGGCCACAATCACCGTAACCTCAGGCATACAGCCCGCCTTAAGAAAAATGTACGACACAGGCAGGTTCAGCAATTGAAGCCCTCCGACCACAATCTGATAGTTCCTGATTCTTCCAGTGGCAAGCATACCGGTTATAAGCGGAGAAGACAGCGACTCGCTGAGCGCGAAAACAAGAAAAAGCCTGACGAACATGGCAGAATGCCCCGGCACATCCTTAAGCCACAGCCCGAGGATATATTCAGCATTGAAAATCACCGGCAAGGCAAGCACAAGCAGCAGATAAAACGACATCCTTGAGGAGCGGCGCATAAGAGCAAACATATACTCCCTGTCCCCGCAGGCGTATGATTTGGTTATCTGGGGATTTACGGCCGTCATAAAATTGGAAACGAATCCCTGCACCGCTCCATTGAGCTGCACCGCCACTCCCCTGGCCGCATTGACTGCCGGACCGGAGAAAATATTGACCAGTATATTGCCACCATGGTCTCTCAGCACCCCGGATGTCACCCCAATGAAATTCCACCCGGCAAATGACGCCATCTCCCGCATGAGTTTCCGGTCGTATATGAAACGGTAACGGCATTCAGGAAGATGCATCCTGCACCACAGCCAATATGCGCTGCGCACAAGCAAGGTGGCCACAGCCATAAGAGCGGCATAGGACACAAGCCTGTCAGATGGAGACGCCATTATAAGGAAAGCCACGGCAAGGCGGCAAAGGCCGTCGAAAATACCGATTCCAGCATAGGCCCCCATTCTCTCATGGGCCGTTATCGAAGCCATCTGCGGCACGCTCATAAGATTCACGGCAAACGAAAAAACCGAAAAATGCAGGACCATCCTCGCAGCAGGTATCCTCGAAGGGTCGATTGTCATCTTGTTTGATATGAACCACAGTCCGGAAGGCTCTGCAAGCAGAACAACCGCCACCGCTATGGTCAGTTGCACAGTCACTGCCGTAGAATAAATCCTGCCCAGCTCTTCCCTGTCCCCGCGTGCAAGACCGAATGTTATGAAACGCGTGACGGCCGAGCTCAAAGCCCCTGAGATGACTGTGAACATTGCCACGACTCCCCCGATGACATTATATATGCCATAATCCTCTTCTCCGAGAGCACCGAGGACCACTCTTGAGGTGTAGAGGCTCACGAGCATAAGAAAAAGCATCCTGACGTAAAGCATCAGGGTGTTACGGGCTATCAGCCTTCCTTTTGTAGCATGTTCGTTTTCTATCGGCGTCGTCATATACGGCTTTGGCAAATGTCCGCGGCACAAGGCACCTTCGCATGAATCCGGTACGCGGCCTGGACAGTTACAAATAGCAAATGTAATAAATTATGCGCAATTAAATGAAGTCTATTTCATATTGTAGAAATATTTGTCCTTTGCCGGCATATTCTTTTGGAAATGTCATTGAAATTGCATAATTTAGTCGTCGGTTAAAACACTAAACACTCACAGATTATGGTAAGATATTGCGTAATGTGGAAGTTCAAGTCATCAGATGACAAGACTCCCAAGGAACTCGCGGAAGAAGTCAAGGAAAAATATGAGTCTCTCATGGGACTTGTGCCTGGACTGCTGAACATTGAAATCGGTATAAACCGCAACGAAGGGGCCACATCCTACGATGCCGTCATGCTCGCCGACTTTGAAAGCTGGGAGGCACTCGCAGCCTATAAGGCAGACTCCATGAGGGACAATGTCATAAAATACGTAAAGACAATCGCAGAAGTAAGGGCCAAGGTAGAATACGAAAGATAAGGGCTTCCGGAAATTCCGGTAACTTCACAAGAAAAGGAGGTGCAACCAGAACGGCGGCACCTCCTTATTTTTCAGGATACGGAAGAGGAATTACTCCCCTGCCGGAACCTCAAATTCAATCTGGTCAAGGCATACTGAGAAGCCGGCTGTAGCCTCAGCGCCGACAAGGCCAGAAGCATTTGAAGCATCTACAGTAATAACGACTTTGTTGACTGTTCCAAGAGCTGTGAGGTCAACCTTAGTCCAATCCTCGCACACGAACTCCTTGCCGTCACGGTAATCTCCGAGAGCGAATGAAACCGAACCGGTCTCCTCGCCGGCTGCATCATAACCCGTGAATACGACCTCGCAATAATCACCGGCAACAAATCCCTCTGTCGAGTAGCGGCCGAATTTCATAAGCTGGTACATGCATGCGGAGTTGTTTACAAAAGCGGAAACTATCTTGTGTTCCTTGTCATCTGCGAAAGAGAAAGACATGTCATAGTCCTTCACATATTTGCTCAGGCAGAATGACACGAACTTTGCCGTTCCTGCTGCTCCCGGCGTCTCAGATGTCTTGTCACCGTTCACACGCAGATGGCTTGACTGGGAAGAACCGTCAACAGAAGTGTCCGCAGACCCGCCAATCACGGCCCCCCCATACATGCCGTACTTATTATAATGTACAAATGTCGCCCCGAACTCTTCGTACGATATTTCCTGATTATTTGCTCCAGTATTGTCACTTTTCTTTGCGTCAAACTCGCAATCTTCAAACGAGATGGTCTCGATACGTGTCTTAGGAGTGTCTGGTGTGTCATCACCGTTGCACGCATTAAAGGCCAGTGCGCATGCGGCAAGCGCAAAAAAAGAAATTTTCTTCATAATGATTATAAATTATAAGTTAATTTTGAGATATGCTTATAAATCCCGCTCAAAACCGTGACAACACACGAAACAATTCATTTGAAAATTGTCCGAATCACATTGTAGAGCATGCAAATATATCAATTTATTTATTAAAAAATTTTTTCCTGCAAAAAAATTAACCTATGTTTGCCAAGCGTTTCGCAAGGACAGATACTGCCCATTTATCATATATGGCTGCGGAATTATGGCTTTGTGCATTTTTGCAATGACTTTTCATAAGAATGAAAGCCGATTTACTTACAATTTATAACATATTTACAATTATTTTTACGTTTACACATTATGAAAATTGACTTTTTTCACTGGAGAGGACTTTCAGCCGCAGCTGTAGCGCTCGCTTCTCTGGCAGTTTCATGTCAGGATCCGATTGAGACTCCGAATCCGGGGCCAGATCCTGAGCCGGAGCCAGGTACAGACGGGCAGACAGAAATAGTGCTTGACCGTGAGGTTGAGGAAAGCGGCATGTACTTCGGTGATTTCTGGAAAGAGGGATACGCCAATTACTACTTCGAGCTTGCTAACGGAGAAATCGGAATGATAGACGACGGAGGTGCAGTGACAGTACCTATGAACGCAGGCGACTATATCCTTTCATTTGACCTTTGGGGCGCAATCTGTGAAGATCATACAGAGCCAATCTTACCAGAAGGCACATATACCGCAAATAACGGGCGCGCAGAAGGCGCATTCGACCTGAAGAACACTTTGGCAGTATATAACAAGGGACAGCAGGGAGAGCAGTTCCAGATAGTGAACATCAGGTTCAAGGACGGAACGATTGAGGTAAGCCACGTTGACGGCGGATACAGCATCAAGGCCGAACTCACAACAACCGAAGGCAAGCAGTACAAGTTCACATATACCGGCTCCGTGAGCATGGATGACTGGAGCAATGACGTGGAACAAACTTGGGAAATCGGAAAAGATGTACCCCTCGCTCCTACATATGTAACAAAGACACTTTTTGAGGAAGACAATTGCGACAACTGGCTGATCCGCTGCTTTGACACAAGGAACGTGACACCGGACGGCCTGCACGTCAACCAGCAGGGAACCAAATTCCAGATAAGCCTGCGCGTACCGAAAGGAGGAGACTTTGCCGGAACATACAGGCCGGGAAAAGAGGCAGGAACTTTCGAGCCGGGAGAGCGCATGGGACTTTTTGCCGCAGGAACATATTGCGAGCGCGTCAACGCAAACATGAGCATACAATATTGCGTAATGAACCAGGGCGAAATAAAGATTTCACGCAATTCGGACGACACATACACTTTCAACGTGAATCTCACTACAGTTGACGGGTATTCCGTAAAAGGCAGCTGGACGAGCGCAATAGAGGAATTTGTCACACCTCCACAGACGACTTTGACGGAAGATGTAGTATGCAACCCTCTCGCATGCACGGAGATAGTATATTTCGGTGACCTGTATGAAAACAATACTACCAACTATATGGTATTCCTTGAAACTGAGCAAGAAGTTCTGGCATTTGACATGTTCTCGCCCAAGACACAGGGAGACGACCAGGTATTCCCTACCGGCACATTCACCATCGCAGATACACAGGAGGCATGGACTATGATTCCTGGAAACTTGGGAGACGACGCCACACCGTCATGCTATGTCAAATACAATGAGGACAAAGAAGCAGTCGCTGCCGCCCCCCTCGTAAAAGGCACAGTGACAGTGAGCAAGTCAGGTAACAAATATACTTTCAGCTATGAAGTATATGATGACTTCAACAGACAGGATCCGTCTGTGACTCCGCACAAGATATCCGGAACATTCACGGGCACTCTGCCGGAGTTCACAGATGCACCTGAAGCGACAGCCTCATCTGTCCATGACAAGGCAAAAAGACTTGGAAAATCAAATTTCCTTATCTGCAAATAACCTTCGGGAACATATATAAAAAACGCCGTGGCTGATTTTGCCACGGCGTTTTTTATATGCTGATATACCGGCACTATGAGAGAGCCGGCTTGATGATTCCGAAAATCACATATGCAATCACCAGCGTGACGGCCACATTGAATGCCTGGGCAGACAGGAACACCTTGAGAGGAACCCTGTTCTCCCTGCTGAAGATTTCCTTGAATCTTGTTTCAAGTCCTATGCAAACAAAGGCGATGCTGAACAAAGTGTTCTGGAAACCCTTGGTGACTTTTCCAACAGCCTTGGCTGTCTCAGGCTCCATGCAGAAGCTGAACACAAGCGAAGCAAGGATGAATCCAACGACAAACTTAGGGAAACGGTCCCATATGAGTCCCGCAGTAGGTTTGGCTTCATCAGTGCGTCCCTGATAAGTCCACATGAGCGATATGATGAATGCGGCGACTCCAAGAAGCACATTCTGCGATGATTTGACGATAATGGCCGTCTGTGCAGCAAGGTCACCTGTCTGAGGAGTATCAGCAAGCGTTCCGGCAGCAGCCACAGCACCTGTTGTATCAATTGTGCCGCCGAGCCATGCGCCCGTAACTTCCGGAGAGAGATTCATCAGATTCGCAAGCCACGGGAGAATATACATCATTGGAACAGCCACAATGAGCACAAGCGACACGACATAAGACAGCTTCTTGTTGTCTCCTTTGATGACTCCGCATGTCGCGATGGCAGCCGACACACCGCAAATGGACACCGCACTCGCAAGCATTGTCCCCATCTCCGGGTCCACTTTCATCCTGCGGCCTATCCAGTACGCAAAATACCATACGGAGAATACGACAAGCACTGACTGGGCAAGGCCGTATGCCCCTGATTTCATTACATCACCGAAAAGGATTGTGGAACCGAGGCAGATTATACCTATCTTTATATAGAACTCGCTGTTCACCGCAGGCTTCATCCACTGCGGAACTTTAAAGAAATTGCTTATGACAAGACCGAGTATCACCGCAAAGAATACGGACTCGAATCCGAATTCCTTAATCGCCGGTATATTCGCCAACAGCTGGGCGACAAGTGTAAGCGCAAAAATCACAAGCAGCGCCGGTATGGACGAGAGGATGCTTTTGAGAGGCTTGCGCAAGGCGAAAGATGTAAGAGTCACAAGAACGAGTACGGAAAGCAGCATATATCCTGCCGCCAGATAGTCCGCAGATGAGGACAAAGTCTTGGGCATATGAGGCATTGCCTCCGGAAAAATTACGGCAAGAGCAAGCACTGCCGCGCCCGCGAAAACTATAATCCAGTCTTCGGAGGCGAATTGGGTCAACCATTTCTTCATTATAGCAAAGGTTTCAGTACAGTTATACATTAATTATGACAGGAGCCGTGCCGAAAATCAGCACAGCCCCTGCGGTACGGTTTTATTTCCTATATTTCAACGTATGCTCAGCTATCAGCTCCGCATCATCAAAATAATCTATTTTCATTGCCTTCCTCACGTCAGCCAAAGTCTTTGCCGCCTCCACACGGGCAACTTCGCTGCCTTTTCTGAGGATTTCATATACAAGAGGAATATTCTGCTCATATGAAGCGCGCCTTTCACGGATAGGCTTCAGGATATCCTCCATTATGTTATAAAGAAATTTCTTGCATGTGCCGTCACCAAGGCCTCCCCTGCGGTAATGATCTTTCATTTCCTCCAGATTGGCATACTCGGGCAGGAATTTGGCAAAATGCTCCGGCTCACTGAAAGCGTCAAGATAGGTAAACACGACATTGCCCTCAACTTTGCCAGGGTCAGTTATCTGAAGATGCCCCGGGTCGGTGAACATGCTGTTGACTTTCTTCTTGATTTCCTTTGATGTATCCGAAAGGTATATGCAGTTGCCAAGTGACTTGCTCATCTTGGCCTTGCCGTCCGTGCCGGGAAGACGGCAGCATGTCTGGTTCTCAGGAAGCAGCATCTCGGGAGTGACGAGTGTCTCGCCATAGACTGCGTTGAACTTATGCACGATTTCCCTGGTCTGCTCTATCATCGGAGCCTGGTCATCACCGACCGGGACAGTAGTGGCCCGGAAAGCTGTGATGTCAGAAGCCTGGCTGATAGGATAGGTGAAAAAGCCGACCGGAATACCCTTTCTGGACTGCTGGGATTCATCGTCGCCTTCGGAAAATCCGCGCATCTGTATTTCCGACTTTACGGTAGGATTACGCTGGAGCCTCTGGACTGTTACGAGATTCATGTAATAGAACGCGAGTTCGCACAACTCAGGAACCTGAGACTGTATGAAAATCGTTACTTTCTCCGGGTCAAGTCCGCATGAAAGATAGTCAAGAGCCACTTCTATTATGTTCTGACGTATTTTCTCGGGATTGTCAGCATTATCCGTAAGAGCCTGTGCATCGGCTATCATTATGAAAATCTTTTCAAATTCTCCGGAGTTCTGCAGTTCCACCCTCCTTTTGAGCGAGCCTACATAATGGCCCAGATGGAGCCTGCCGGTAGGACGGTCGCCTGTCAATATAATCTTTCCCATATCAATTAATTACAATTGCTTTCATTCATGTACGCCATGAGTACGGGCCCCGCCCGGAACCCTGCATTCGCCTGGTTCATGGCACATATGGGGCAAAGATACGAAAAAGTTGAGAGCAGAAACAAAATTTATTTTGGCTATGCCGAAACAGCAGCGTCCATTCCTCTTGCATTTTCACAAAATATAGATTATATTCGCAATCCTTAATCAATATATACTTGCACGTTGCGGCATTGTCCCCAAAGAATATGGTCACTGCCATTCATTTATAACTAATCTTATATAATCCCTATTTTATGCGAACTAAACTATTGATGGCGACCGCCATATCGCTATGCCTTGCATCATGCTCCGACAATGGAGGAGCCATTGACGTGCCAAACACTCCCCTACCTGAACCGGAGGAAGTAACAATCACAATCAACCATGATAACATCAGATTAGCCGTCGGAGAGACCGTCCCGATTGACTTTTCGGTTGAACCGGAAGACGCTCCTTTGGAATGGAATTCAAGCGACTCGCGCATCGCGACAGTTGACGGCAACGGAAACGTAACCGCAATAGCGAGAGGCTCAGTTTCCGTTACGGCCAGCTCAGGCACAGCAAAAACTTCAGTCCCGGTAATTGTGGAGCGCGCCGTTGCAGTCGGCGACTATTATTATTCGGACGGCACAACTTCCAACGCCATCATATCCAGCAAGACACTTTTAGGAGTAGTATTTTGGCTCGGCAATGCCACGACAGACGACGCAGCCCTTCGCCGTGACCATCCGGAGTGCACACACGGACTGGTAGTGGCGGCATTTTCAGAACTGAACCCGTCACCTTGGCAAAGCACCTGCAACATATACAACTCAACGACAGGCAGCTGGGTGGAGAACAACGTAGGCGACCTTTACCAGTCGCCGGTATCACTCTACCAGCGTGATACACGCCGCAGCATGACGCTTGGCTACAACAACACAAAAGCTCTTGAAGCATTCAATGCAGCCAATCCTTCATATCCTGTAGAAGCCATACAGGCGGTTGAAGCATACCGCATCCGATACCCTGCACCGGCCTCCTCAAGCGGATGGTTCCTCCCGTCAACAAAAGAGCTTTCACTGCTCATCAATGACGTATATGACGGAGAAGTGCTGGATTTCAACAATGCCGCCCAAAACAAGAGGTGCATCAACAAGGCTAAAATCAACGCCGCCCTGTCAAAAGTCCCAGATGCTCAATTGATAGGCAGGGCAGACTGGGCATATGACTTCTGGACAAGTACAGATTATGACGCCAAACAGGCCTACTTCGTATCAGCATTCGACGGCTCGATAATGTGCGTGGCCAAGGACGGAAGGCACAACCAGATGATACGCTGCGTGCTCGCATTCTGACAAGGCATGTAGCACAAATCCTCTTAAAATTTAACAATAACTTGAAAATCAATATAATATTATAAGATCATGAAAAAGACATTCTATCTGCTTGCAGCTGCATTTACGGCATTCTGCTGCGCATCATGCACCGATGACGCCAAGCCGGTAATCACAGTGGAGTCCGTGACAATCCAGACAAGCCAGCTGACTCTGATGCCAGGAGAAACAGCCCAGCTTGAGGCCACCGTCACACCTTCCGATGCGGCAAATTCCGATGTGACCTGGACTACGAGCAACGACGCCGTCGCAACAGTTTCAGAAGACGGGCTCGTTACAGCAGTAAGCTCCGGAGAGGCCATCATAACCGCAACAGCGGACAGCAAGAGCGCAACCTGCGAGGTAACCGTAAGCCTTCCTGCGCCAAACATTGGCGACTATTATTATTCCGACGGTTCATGGTCATCTGAGATTGATGCTGATAAATATGTGATAGGAATAGTATTCTGGGCCGGCGACCCGTCTGTTGACGATGCTGCCCTGCGCAATGACCACCCGGAATGCGTGCACGGCCTTGCAGTAGGTCTTGACAGCGGCACAGAACTCTCATGGCAGCCGGCTTACGAGTCCGTCAACTATACCGTAAGCGAATGGCTCAGCAGCAATGGCAGCAAGTATGCCCTCCCGAGAAGTTCAGAGGCAGAAGACGCTCCCCTGCAGAAGATGATAGGATATAACAATACCAAAGCCATTGAGGCATTCAACGCAGCCGCCGCAAACTCCGGCTGCCAGGTCTCTCCTGTCAAATGGGTTGTCAGCTATCGCTCTGAGGTTCCGGCTCCGGCAAGCAGTTCGGACTGGTACATACCGTCACCAAAAGAGCTGTATCTGCTGCGCAGCGGTGAACCGGAAGGCAATGTGTACGTGAAGGCAAAAGTTCCTATGACCAATATTGCGATAATCAATCAGAAGCTCTCTGCCATAGGAAAGGCTGAAATGAACACCAAGGCATTCTGGTCAAGCACTGAATTCGATGGAAATCAAATCACAAACGAAACAGCCTGGAACTGCTACTTCGAGGATCTGAAAACTCCAATATCATACAGTTTCAAATCTTGGGGAGAAGGAGAAGAATATACTTTCGTAAGAGGCATTCTGGCATTCTGACGCATAAGGTTCATCATTGCGCGCATGGCTTGCACATACACACATTTGCCATATGACGCACGGTAGCCTGATACATTGAGGAACTGGTTTTGAATTTACCGTCCAGCATCTCAGCCAAATGTTCAGCCATCATCTCAGCAAGAAGCTGTTTAGCAAAAAGATGAGCAAACAAAAAGGCCGTTTCTTGTCCTTGTCAAGAATTTATAATTCTGGACAAAGCTGGGAACGGCTTTTTCTTTTGTCACTCCCGTCTTGTTTTCCCACCCTCGTCTTGTTCCCACTCTGTGGTATCCACCCAGAATGGCATTTCGATGGATGGAACGTTGTTTTTAGCTCTCCTATCCATCCCCAGCTGGAATTTCATGGATACAGTCACGTGTTTTGAAACCGCACAGGAAGGATGATTTGTTAAAGAGGATAGCACATAAAAAATAATGAGACATCGCCGCTCGCGCGGGGACACCTCATACTAACCACATAATTAATAACACTAAAACTAATAACCAATAAGTTGTGAGAGCTTCAGAACAACTCTCTGATCAACTCGGGTGCAAAGATACTGCTTTTTTCTATATCTGCAAACTTTTTCTCAAAAAAATATCGTTTTTTTCAAAAAAATCAAAAAATCGACTCTTCTGTATATGTCGTAAGCAATTCAAGCGCCTTCATTCCCATTACAGAGTTGCCCTTTGAATTCAGGCGCGGACTCCATACTGCAACTGAATATCTCTGCGGACATATCGCAACAATCCCTCCGCCTACACCGCTCTTGCCGGGAAGACCGACCAGGTAAGAGAACTCCCCTGCCTCATCATAGAACCCGCAAGTCTGCATCACGGCATTCATGCGCTTTATCTGTGAATTGGTCAGCGAATATCCAGCGAAACAGAAAGGAGAACGGTCCGCAAATGCCATAAAGGCAGCGGCAAGCTCACGGCAAGTCATCTCCACAGAGCACATCTTGAAATAGAACATCAGCACCCGCTCTATATCATTCACTATGGTACCGTGCGACTTGAGCATATTGGCTATCGCCGCATTGAGAAACCCGTGCTCCCTCTCAGACATTGCCACATCCATGTTATAATCCACTCCAGGCTCGCCGCACAATTCACGGACAAAACCCAGGAACTCATCTTCCGGTCTCTCCAACTCCGTAATCAGGATGTCAGACAGCACTATCGCACCAGCATTGATGAAAGGATTGCGCGGAATCCCCTTCTCAACCTCAAGCTGGACAAGCGAATTGAACGCCGTGCCAGAAGGCTCCTTCCCGATGCGTTTCCACAGACTCTCGCCTTTGAGCGAAAGACACATCGCAAGCGCGAACACTTTGGAGATACTCTGTATTGAAAAGCGCTCATCCGCCTGGCGATATGTGTGCACAGCACCCGACACTTCCTGAAGGCACATCCCGAACTGGTCAGGATTCACCTTTGCCAGCGCCGGGATATAATCAGCCTGATGTCCTACCCCAGCAAACACGCTTATCCCATTCCAAATGTCATCAAATATTTTCTGATAATCCACCATAATAATCTTAACTTCGGACCGGCCGCAAAGTTACAAACTGTTCCGGTTTTGCAGAATATGTTCCGCAATTTCTTTGCATCAAAAGGACACACCAGTCTTAGGAATATGAAACCCAAGCCCCTCCCTCCCCCCCCCATA
>CAJUEK010000050.1 GCA_910585445.1 uncultured Bacteroidales bacterium
AGGTGCCAGTCCTAATTTTGTTTCGCTTCAAAAAGTTTTATCGGACAGCAATAATATCAAATATTTTTGTGCCGGAAGTAAAGTAAGGATTTATCTCAGCATGACATGAAAGAGTCGTTTTGCCCGGAAACTTGTCCCACAAGTTGGTCTTCACTCCAAGAAAGATTGCGCAAAAGTCTGAAACCAGACCGCTCACAAGATCAGTGACGCCGCTTGTATATACTTTGCCGTCCGCCGTAAGGTAAGGCTTACGGACAGGAGGGTCTATCACTCCACCGTTGACTACAGCAAGATTCATTATGCTGTTTCCGGGATCTCCGGCTGGAAAACCGAGCCGGTTCAGTTCATTCTGCCAATCTTCATGCACACGGTTATCGAGAACTCCCGATGAATTGACATAGTTGACAAGCATCTGCCTTGCAGAAACAGAATACAGGTATTTCCTCAAGGCATAAGCGGCGGAATCGGTCTTAAGAACCATTTTCATTATATCAAATCCAAGCCCTCCGTTATAATAATACTGCATAAGACCATAAATGCCATACAACGCACCCAAGGGAACGTGTGCACCCAAGTGAGGAGAATCATGACTTATATACGCTGCCGTCTCATGAGGCCGGCCTTCAAGTTCCATTGTTCGGAGAGCATATCTTGCCACAAGGCCACCCATGCTCTCTCCCAAGACGATATTAGGTTCTTCACTTCCGGCTGTGATTTTTTCCGCATTCACCCAGTCAATGATTTTAATAAGCAAACGGGCATTGTCACGGATATCGGCTTCGCTGTTCATCCAATCGACATAGATGATATCGTAAGTATCGGCAATGCCGGAACCAGAATATAAAACTCCGGAATAATAAGACCGCGCGGTCGTAAAGCCGGAATCAGAATAGCCCGAGACGGAAGAGCTGGACAAAGAAATACCAAGCCACTCCTTGACGGCAACCAAATCAACCGGGTCAAATCCTTCGACCACGACAAAAGGCTTTTTGATTGATTGCGAAGGGTTTGACTTGGCATAAAAGACCGAAGCCCGGGCACTTATCAAAGCATTTCCGGAAATATGGCTAAAATTCTCCACCTTCCCAGGGAGACAAGAATCATCACCCATTGGAGGCAAGCCCTCCAACTTTATGCCCTCAGGAGCACACACCAACCGGCTATGGCAGACCAGGACGTTCCCATCCTCCAGCGTGACTCTCATTTTCAATTCCACTTCCCCTTCCTGATATGAGACGGAAACAATGCTGCCGGCTGAGATTGTCCGATAACCGCTGCCGTCACCCGGATCAAATTCCATTTTGACAATCCCAGCATTTTAAAAGATAAAATCTGACGGAAATGAAAATGACGTAACAGAAGACAAACTGGCCAAATTATAAGAAGAAAAGCCTATGACGTGCTTTTCAGCATACGGGTTCTTCCAGTTCCCGCCAGAGTCATAGCTGTCATAAACCTTGTCATTTTCATATTTAATCAGATTATTGTCAAGGGCATCCTCCCTTATGTAGTTGTACTTGAACAGCAAAAGGCCGATATTAAGAGTATTGCCATTACCACGTGACATGTCATCCAGAATCGCATTGACATCACCAAAAGGCTTTACTCCTACGGCAGACGACCTGATGCTACGCAAAAGGCACTCGAACGTAGTTCTCTGCACATAATTGCTGTCTGTGAGAGCAGCACCGTCATACCTGTCAAAATCAACAAGGTCAAAAGCGTAGTCCCGAAGCAGACCGGTCGGAACCTTCGTCTTGTCCAGATGCTCCAGCATCTTGTCAAGAGCATCCCTGACGGCAACATTATCCTCGATATTCTGAGCCGAAAGAACAGTCATTCCTGCGAAATACAGGACAAGAAAGAATATAAGTTTTTTCATTGCTTCTACAGTTTTAAGCTTAACATAAAATGGGACTACCTGCTGTCTTGCTCCTGACGTTTCTCATCCTGGCCGGCATTAGCCATCTTGACATCACGCTCATATTTGTCATACAAATGCTCAGCAATTCCAAGTTCCAATGCCTCTTCACGGCTAAGCGCTAGGACAAGGACGCCGTCCTTATAGTAAATCTGATTGAGAAGCATCAGCTCTGCATCAGACTGAAAGTTTGACAGCACCGCAAGAGAATCCGAAGGCACACCGGAAGACCGCGTAATCAACACACCGGAAGTCTTTGAAGCAGCCTGTCCATCGTTCCTCTCGGCAGTAAGTTCCGCCACCGCACATGACGGAAGCAAGAAAAGACTAAGTAACAATAAATAGTATCTCATAGTAATTAAATTTAAATCCACAACAAATAAAGGGAATATAATTTAAAATACAATCAAATAACGCTTATTTAATTAACATTTATCATAAACAAACAAGACAACGACTTAAGCTGAGATACAAAAAAGGAGCGGCAGAATATTTCTGCCGCTCCTGCATCAATCAGACAGGTCAATTATGGCCAAGGTGTCGCAGTATCATCACCCTTTATATTTTCAACCCATGTGAACTGTGTACCGGTTACACACGGGTGTCCGTTTCCGGTAAGGTCCTCAAAGATATGGGTGCTGCCGTCCTGAGTATGGCTTGCCTTATTGAATCTCCAATAGCCTTCAAGGCCTGCGGAATTAGGATCAATGGTCTTGATATTGTTGGCAACTTGGTCTGCCGTCCTACATACGGACCACATACGGGCCTCCGTAGCCAGGATCTTGCAATTCCTCCACCACGTACTGCCTGTTCCATGTCCGCCTCCGGCAGAACCTCCCATCCATGAGATCGTCGGGAAGTTACCGTCGCCTACGACTGAAGAATCAAAATCTTTAGAACCAGCATTCTCACCATTCACATAAAGAGTTATAGTCTTGCCGTCCCAAGTGCAGGCCAAATGCTGCCATACATTAGGCTCAAAATTCTTGGACGGATTAAGGTAACCGCCGGAGCCCTGGAACTGAACAAGAGAGTGATATGGGAACGCAGGTGCGCTTCCGCCCGGATTCGGATCCTCAAAACGCATCAGCACACTTCCGCCATTAAACACATCCCTGTTACGGTTGTCAGTATTGCTGACCTGGAAACGGATTTCCAATGTCCATGATTCATACTGGGCATTCAAGTCAGCCACCCCAAGCCCGGTAGCCCCATTGAAGCAGGCAAGCGTATTGATAACTTTCGGCGTCAATGCATATATATAGGCACCTGAAGTAGAAGTCACCTCAACATTTCCTGAAACCTTTTCAAGTTTAACCGGAGCTGCATAAGGATTTGCCGCCAAGTCACCTGCAACACCGCTCAAAGTAATCACTATCGGTTCAGATACATTTTCTCCCGCCTTTACAGTCACGGATTCTCCCAATGAAACGTACTCTTCCGGAATCATTATGAGAGAAGTATTGTTATTAACATTATATTTATCAAGGACAGCCTCATCTATCACAACCCTGAAAGTTGCATCCTGGTCTGAAACTTCAGAAAGGGCAACCTGCAAAGTAAGATTTCTCTTGACTCCCTCGTCCAAGTCCAAAGTTAGCGCCTGGATTCCAGGCACAGAAGACGATATGCCTTCTACAAAATACGCCCTCGGAAGATTGCCCTCACCGACCTGAATAGCCCCGTACTCCGCATCGTTACAGCTTGCCACAAACAAGGCTGATGCGGCCAACAGGCTCAGTTTAAAAATATTCTTCATATTTATTCTCTTTTAAAACCATGGACTATTTATAGTCCTCATCAGTAATTATATCTTTCCCAGGAGCAGGGTTCTGCTGCTGGATTGCCTTGCGCATCCATTTGAAAGGAGGATTGTTCGCCCTCTCATTACTGAAACGGTAGCCGCCGAATCCGCCCTTACGGAAACCGTTGGAAGGCTTCCAATCGGCAAAACCTACAAGGGTAGGCATTACGGCAGGATCCCATCTGCGTCCAAGGCTATCATACCAGATATATCCTCCGGCAAGACAGACAGAAGCACTCTCAAGATTATCTGTACAGATAAACTTATTGGTCACCTCTTCTTCCGTATAATAATCTTTATAGTTATTGACAACCTGAGAAAGCCTATAGTCCAAGTTGCTGGCCCTCATTGAGGAACCTTCAGAACCGGAACCTGAAGACACGCTATATGCCTGAGATACGAAATAGTCGAAATAAGGTCCGCACTCGCTCGGGAAAGTATTAATATATCCGTCAAGAATAAAGAGCTTGTCCGTACCAGACTGAGGGCCGATATATTTTCCCATTTCTTTGACGAAATGAATGATATAAGTTCTATTCGGCATAATAGGATCCGGATTACCTATAGGATCGCGATACTCACCCGGTTCGTAGTCGATATCGATTCCATCATAGCCGCATCTGTCAAGAAAGTCAGCGACATCCTTAATCCATTTGTTCATCGCCTCCTTATTGTTCTCGACCTGTCCGTCAACCCAGCCGTAATGTTCCTTGATCTCAGGCAATGTAGCATCAGGTCCGAGAGGATTATATATATCGCCGATTTTCCATACGAAAGAAGTTACGACAACCCTAAGTCCCTTGACTTCCTGTGCCCGACGCAGGTCTTCCCGTTTCTTGGGAGTAAGCTTATGTTCATCAGCATTATCCCACAGGGCAACTATATCCATGGAGTCAGGAAGTGCACAAAGCATGTTGCCGGTATTGACACTGCCCTCACCCCACTCACTGTACCAGCCGAAGCTGACTGCATGGTCAGATTTCTTCCACGCCCGGAGTGCCTCATAATAAGCATCGTCTTTTGCGACTTCATTAGGAAGATACGGATCCACCTGAATCGGCTCGGCATCCATCCATTTGCTGCAGCCGGCAAGCACCGTAGCCGCGGCAAGGAGAATGTAAATATTGTATTTCATAATTCTATTTTATCGTGTAATGTTAATTATAGTTCGGCAATGACTTCTTGGCCCAGAACAGGTTGGTAGCCTCATTATCCGCACCCTTAAGGAGCGCTACGCCCTTGTTGTAATTCTCTGTATTCAGGCTGGCCTCCTCAAAAGAATAGCGGAGACGGCGCATTCCGTATGCCCTGGACTGCTGATCGTCCCGAATCACATTAGGATTCAGGCTCTTTACTGAAGGACAAAGCTCCGGATAGCCGGTACGCCTCCATTCCGCCCATGCTTCAAGTCCGTTAGGATAGCCTGCAATCCATCTCTGCGTCGCAATCTGCTCCCTGTGCTTTGCCTCTGAAGTTTCTGCGTCCCAAGCGATCTTGACGGTAGTCTTGCGGTCATAACCGCTGTTGGCGTCAAGAGGATCATTATGATCAGCCGGAATCAGATCAGCATTCGTGACATAGCTTCCGACAGGAACGCCCCACTGCTCAAACGAAAGATTGATACCGGTCTCATAGAAAGTTTTCGCATCACCGGAAATCCAGTTGTTCAGTACAGCCTCAGCAATCATGAACTGCACCTCAGCCGCAACAAGCATAGGAATTTTGGTTGAAGCCACCACATTCGGTCTTGAATAAAGCTTATGGTCAGTCGGCATTTTCTCATAACCTCTGCGAAGACCTATATATTTGTCGGCATGCTGGTCCTTCGTACATTTGAGGGCATAAGCCTCAATCCTCGGATCGTTATATCCGGTAAGATAGTCAATGATGGAAGCTGCCACAAACAGTTCACCGCCGTTCCACGCCTGGGCTATACTGTAAGGATTTCCCTGAGTCTTAGGGTCCATCATTGCATTGTCAGAATTGGTCTTGATATATTCGCCTGCATTGTAAGCATCGACAAACGCATCCCTGTCACCAGTACGCATGGCCACTCTCATAATGAGAGAATTGGCAAACTTCACCCACTTGCCATAGTCTCCGGCAAACACAGGATCAGAAAGGGCGAGAGGCTTTGAGTTCGGAGCTTCCGCCACATATGCTTTAAGCACACGCGCAGCATCGCTCAGGTCTGCAATGATGTTCTTATAAACGTCCTCATGAGAGTCATACTCCACCCTCATTTCACCGTCCCTGACCTTCGAATAAGGCATCGGACCGTAGCAATCGGTCACACGGATCATGGCTGCAGCCTTCAGCAGCTTCGCGATAGCATAATAGTGGCCTTCGCCCTTGGTAATCTTCTCAACCTTGAAATAGTTGGAATAGATGGCAGTGAACGCCTTGTCATAAGTATGACGGTTCCAGTCATCGCTCACATTGAACGTATCATAGTTCTGGTTTCCCCAGCGGGAGCCGTCTGCGAAATAGCCTCCCAATGTTCCGACCATCATATCCACGAACTGGGAATTGTTCTGCTGGATATACATCAAAGGGTCAAACATTGAAGGGATTATAATGGAAGGGTCATCCTTTCTGATGGCTTTCGGATCGGTATTATAATCTTCGAAATTTTTAGTACATCCCCCTAAAACCGAAAGGAGAACTGCCACAGAGAATATCTTTATAATATTTTTCATATAATTGTCCTCCTTAGAATTGGAATTTCACATTGAAACCGAAGTTCCTTGTGCTCGGAAGCATGAAATAATCAACTCCCTGATAATAGTTGCTCTGAGTAGATGCAGAAAGTTCCGGATCAAAAGGGGCCTTGCAGTAAATCATGGCAAGGTTTCTTGCAACGAATCCGACTGTCATGCGCATTTTGTCCTTGAACCACTTGGAAGGAAGCGTGTAATTGAGGGCAAGCTCCTGAAGACGGATATTGGTGGCATCGTAAAGATAATAAGCACCATGTCCGCCGCCTGATGTTGAAATTCCCTTGTTATAAAAAAGACGCGCATCCATCATGCCGTAATTGACAGGAATACCGCCATTGTCACGGGCAACGGCAGAAGTCTCAGACACTCCGTAATAGTCCAGGATACCCTGTGTCGCAGAATATACGAGACCGCCGATACGGGCAGTAAGGACAATTCCGAGAGAGAGACCGCCGTAGCTGAATGTGTTGGTCCAGCCGAGATTCGCCTTAGGGGCGAGAGAACCGACCTTCATATATCCTACATCCTCCATTGAGAGTGTTCCGTCAGAGTTTATCAGCACATTGCCATTGGCGTCACGTGCGATAAGATGGTTCACATAAATGTCAGACAATGAACCGCCCTTGCGCAGAATTACCCTTGGAGCGACATTGTTCTGGCCGATGAATTCTTTCTGAATCTCCGGAATATCAACGATCTCTCCTGTAATAGGGTTCTTGATGTCATTGGCAAGCTCGATAATCTTGTTCTCATTGAATGTGAAAGTGAGACCGCTGTCCCATCCGAAGCCACCCCAGTTGTTGGTGTATCCGAGGGCAAGCTCGACTCCCTGGTTCTGGACGTTACCCGCCTGGGCGATGAACTTCTCATATCCTGAAGAAGCCGCCAGGTTACCATAGACAGTCTGATTGTAAGTATTTGAGCGGTAATATGTAACATCCAGGCTGAGTGATTCCAGGAACCTCATGTTAAGACCGAGTTCCCATGAACGGGTGCTCTCCGGCTTGAGGTTTCTGTAAGGATAAATCTTGCTCTGTGTCCAGGTGTTGGTCTGATCATTATACTCGAAGCTCGGATTGGAGATGAACCTTGCGAAAGGAGTTGAAACGTCAGAGAAAGATCCGCGCACCTTAAGGAAGGTGAACCATTGCGGCATAGGCGCAAGCTCGGAAATGACAGCAGAAAGGCCGACTGACGGATAGAAGAACGAAGACTGGTCCGAGAATGCGAGCTGCGAAGCCCAGTCATTACGTCCGGTAAGAGTAAGGAAGAGAGCGTTACGCCAGCCGACCTCAACAGACGCGAAGACAGACTGAGTCTGGTCATGCCATGCTGACTCATTCCTCTTGTATTTCTCCGCTACATTCAGGTTGTTGGTTGCAAAATGGTTGGCGATGAGCAGGTCACCGGCCTCCATATTTGACTCATATCTCTGGTCGTTGATTGAACCTCCGACATTTGCGATAAGCCTCCAGTCACCCCATTTCTTGTCAATATTCGCAATGATGTCACCATAGAAAGAACGGTCTGAGCTCTTTTCCAGATAAAATCCACCGTTCTCACCGCAGAATGTCTGGTTTGTAGAAGCATAATACTCCCTTGTGTTCCTGTATGTGGACTCGTCGGTCCTCACACGTGCCACGACGTTAATCCAGTCTGTGATGTTGTACTGGAGAGAAGCGTTGAGCATATAGCGGCGCTTGTTCATGTCGCGGTTATTGCGGTTCTGCACCCAGTAAGGGTTCTGGATATTGTGCACACCGGCACCATAAGGCCAATACTGGACATAACGTCCCTGTGCGCTGCTCCACCTCTCATATGCACGTACCTCATTGAAGTCTTCTCCTCTCGGGAAAAGATAAAGGCCCGTGATAGGGTTGTAGTATGTACCCTGTGAAACAAGGTTGTGGTCATTTTGGATGATGAAGCTGGCTCCGAAATCGAGGATGAGCTTGTCATTCAGGAATTTGGTGGTATTGCGTGCGCTGAAGTTGTAACGGTTGTACTTGCTTCCAGGAACGATACCTGTAGAATTTGTCGTAGAAGCAGATATGTAGGTCTGGTTCTTTTCATTTCCGGTAGAAAGCGACACTGAGTTGATTACGTTTGTACCCGTGTTGAAGAATTTGCGCGGGTCAAAGCTGTAGTCGGAAGAAAGTGCCGGGCCCCAGCTTTCGCCGTTTGCGCTCATGCCATAGCGGCTCTGCATCTCAGGCATCATGTAAGCTGTCGAGAATGTCGTACTGTTGCTTACTGTAAGGGTCGTCTTTCCCTCAGAACCGCGCTTGGTGTTGATGATGATTACACCGTTTGCAGCCTCCGAGCCATAAAGGGCAGCTGCGGAAGGACCGGTAAGCATGTTCACCGACTCGATGTCATCAGGGTTGATATCGGCAGCAGCCTCTGAACCCGTAGGACTTTCCATTGCACCGCCGGAACCTCCGAAGCTCTTGTTGTACATAGGAATACCGTCAATCACATAAAGAACGGTATTGTTCTTCTCGATGGACTTCATACCACGCATAACGACACGCGTTGAGCTACCCGGGCCGCTCGCGCCTGACTGAATCTGGACTCCTGCGACCTTGCCGACCAAAGAGTTGACGAAGTTGGCGTCTTTTACAGCTGTAAGCTCTTCAGCCTTGACCTGCTGCACATTGTAGGCAAGGGTCTTCTCCTCACGCTTGATACCGAGGGCCGTGACTACGACCTCATCAAGAAATTCGGAAGAAACGTTCAGGACGGCATTGAGAACGGCCTGTCCGGTGTAAGGGATTTCAAGTTCCTCGTAGCCAAGAAGCGATACTACGATGACATCGCCAGGCTTGACTCCGGCAAGAGCATAATCACCGTCCACACCAGTCATGACTCCGCCGGAGCCGCCTTTGATCATGACAGCCGCGCCGGCTACAGGGCCTTGGTTATCAGTAATTACACCACTGACTGTCCCCACCTGTTCCTGAGCATCCGCAACAGGAGACAGTATGCCAGATACCACCACTGCAAGCATGGCTGACAGGACATATCTGAACATCGACAATTTGAATGTCTTTAACATAATTAATTAGATTGGTTAATAAAAAGTTCACAAATATACGATTTATTGACGATCCTGCAACTTTTTAAAAGTTATTCATCCAATATCTGCATTACGGCTGGCAGCTCCGGAACAGAAGGCTTTCTTTATGCAGGCATCAAGAAAAAACAAAGAGACGCCCCGTTAAAGAGCGTCTCCAAGATACAAATGCTGCAAGACAACGGACTACAATCCGCCGCCTATTGCAATAGGCTTCTCCAAGTCTCTGAAATTGCGGAGGTTGGTCTTAGGAGTGCCATGTCCTGAGGCATCAACAACACCGCCGTTGAGCTTGTAGTAAGCCACGAGGCCCTTGCTGTTAGGGTCAACTGAAAGCATGTTCTCCTTAATCTCGTTCTCAGAACGTACTACATTCCAAAGCCTTACCTCACTCATCAGACCGTTGAACGGACGGGTTCCCCACATGAAGTTAGGCACCATACCTACTGAGAATCCGAAATCAGCTCCATTGGCTGTAAGGTCAGGCGACATCTGGAAGCTTCCGTTTGCGACAACTTTCTCTCCGTTCACGTAGAGGTTGGCCACACCCTGCGAACTGCAAGTGAATGCAAGATGATACCAGACTCCGGTCTTGAGAGGATTGCCTGTCCATGTAATCTCACCGCCGCCGGCTACCTGGAGAATATCCTTTGGAATAGATCCGCCGCCGGCATCTCCGATACGCATGATCATCACGCCCTCACAACCCATGACTGTGTTGTTGTTGCCGAAGTATGAGACATTGACTACAGCCTCGTAAGTAGCCTCGGTAAACACATCCAAAGGAGTCAGAGGCAAAGTGATGTAGCTGTTGTTGAACACGGCTGCCTTCATAATCTTCACAGGCTTCTTGACCTCATAATAAGCAATGTCAGCTCCTTCCATCACATGTACATTACCTGTATTTACACGCACAGGAAGAAGATACACCTCACCTTCAATAAGATTGTTAAGGTCTTCAAGCTTCAGTTCAATGGCATCAGAATAAATCTGGCCTGCCTTGATTACTGCAGTCTTGCTTACAAGTTCAGCTGAAGTAAGGACACGATATGCCTTTCCGTACCTGTAATTGTATGCATTCACGACATCCTCACCCTCAATGGTGTATGTCACATTCACATCCTCCTCAACCATAGTCGTAAGGCGTGACTTCAGTTCGACAGAATAGGTAGTTTCCCCATCTATCTCAATTACGGTCTCTGATGCCTCAAAATAAAGTTTTGGCACAAGCAGTTCCGTCTCCTTGTCCTGGCATCCTGCAAGAAGCATTGCGCACAGGCCCAACGGGAATATAATTCTTGATATTATTTTCATATTGAAATGTAAGATTACTGGTTATCTTCCTCACCGGCACCTTCCTGGGCAGCCTTCCACTCATAGAATACCCTCAGGTTCTCCTGGATACCCTTGCGCATCCATTTGTAGTCCGGAGTGTTGTCATAATCCTTGGTGAAACGGTATGCTCCGAATCCGCCTTTGTATCCTTCATCCGGCATATAGCGCGCATGTCCCATTATTGCTCCGCCGCTCACAGCATACTGCTCGAAATTCTCACAGAGAATGTACTTATATGGAGTCGGACCGTCAATGCGTCTTGTGCCGCCATAAGACTGCTCGATGAAGTAGTCGATATACTCAGGACAGTCTCGTTCAAAAACATACATGATACCGTCAATGCAAAGGAGCTTGTGTCCCTTGCCCTCAGGGTCGCTCATAGGGCCTATGTATTTTCCCATCTCTTTTACAAGATGTACGATAAGCTCATCCTGACGGGTGTTGCCAGCCAATGTTTTGTCTGCATCATTAAAGCCGCTTCCCGGTTCCCAGTCGATGTCGAATCCGTCCCAGTCACTTGTGAACAGGGAGTCACAGAGAGCCTTGGCAAAGCGTGAGTGGGCCTCCTTCAGTTCCTCAATATTGTTGATGTCATGCGAGGTAAAGCCCCAATAGTCCCAACGTGCATGTTTCTTCTCTTCATCAATCCTGCTCTGGCTCCATCCTTCTTCCGCCGCCTGCTCATAAATAGGAGTATAGATAGAATCCGGAGTCCTTCCTTTGCCAAGATAAGAAAGAAGGCTCACCTCAAGAAGCTTGATGCCCTTTACCTTCTGCACGAACTCCTTGTCCCTCTTCTGCTCAGGAGTAATCTGAGACCTGCTCGGAGCACCGCTCCACATGGAGATGATGTCCATGCTGTCAGGCACAGCTGAAAGGTAGCCCTTGCGTGCAGCTCCGGAAGGTGCCCAGTCAGAGAACCATCCGAAAGACACAGGACGGCCGTAGTTCCATATCTCGTCTTTGAATTCACGGAGGCTGGCATAATATGCCTCGCTCTCCTCGTTGAACATCGTGTTGTAGCCGCCATTGTGGTCAATCTCCAGCTTCTCGACGTCCGTACATGCAACTGCGGCAGACATCCCGGCTACAGGAATAACATATAGTAATGCTTTAAAAATATTCATATCTTCAATTGTTTAGCGTTTGCAGTCCCACCAGAGCTTGGTAACAGCCTTATCTGCTCCGCCAAGCTTATTCAATGCTTCCTGATAGTTTTCCGCATCTTCCGCAGACTGTGAGAAGCTGTTAGGATATACCATACGGCGGATTCCTGTCTCTTTCGTAGCACCGTCAGGGCTGTTGTTGACATGTACCGGATTAAGCTTAGGATAACCTGTCTTTCTCCACTCGGTCCATGCCTCCATTCCGTTCGGATAAAGGGCAATCCATTTCTGAATCATGATTTTCTCCAATGAGGCTTCCTTAGAAGAGTTGTCGAACTGTACGGTAGCCTGAGTAGGGGCAGACGCGCTGTACCTTACGCTGTAACCAACGTTCACGCTGACAGCCTGAGGCTTGTTCTCATTGTTGATGTATGAAGCAGCAGAAGAAGCGGCAAGTCCGTTCTCCTCGAATGACATCTCGATACCTTTCCTGTACCAATCTGCGGCAGAGCCGAACTCAGACCATTCCAATGCGGCCTCGGCAAGAAGGAAATAAACCTCAGATGCACGCATCCAATATGTAGGAGTGTCAGCAGTGAAGTTCGGCATTGAACGTCCTTCGAATGTCTTGGCGCCGGAAGATGTTCCAGGAGGCACAGGAGCATATTTCTTTCCGTCATATCCGTCAATCGCCCAGGCAGGAATCTGCTTTGTGGACTCAAGCTGCTGCGCTTCGGTAAAGTACTTGCTCATACGAGGGTCTTTGTAACCGTTCATATATGCGAACATTGATGTACACATGGCTGTCTCACCATAGCTGCGTGCGCAATGGTTGATGTTGTTCACGAATACATATCCGGCCCCCTTGCTCACCTGAGCCTCGTCATCCTTGAGGTTCATCAGGCGTGTGATGTCATTGGCGTATGCATATGTAGCCCACTGCTTTGCAAGATCCGGAGCACAATATTTCAGGCGCATGGCAAGACGGAGCATGAGGGAGTTGGCATATTTCACCCATTTCTGCGTGTTACCGCCATATACGATGTCATAGTTCGCCATGATGCTCGCACCTGACTCAGCCATAGGTTCCAAAACCTCGATTGCGCTCTTCAGGTCAGCGAACATAGCCTTATATACCTCCTCCTCGCTGTCGAAAGGTATGACAAGCTGCATTTCGCCTGCATGTGAATAAGGGATAGGACCGAAAGCCTCAAGAGTCTTGTGCCATGCAGAAATTTTGATAATCTGGGCAAGTGCAAATACCTCAGGAGTATCGTTCTTCTCTGACTGAGTCTTGATTTTTTTCCAAGAAGGGAGAAGATTGGTGTATGACTCCTTATAGGTTGAGGTAGTCCAGTCATCCTGAATATAGTAGGTCAGCTGGTTATTTCCGCTGTACCAGTTGTTGTCCTGTCCGAAATATCCGCTCCAGCCGTCAACAGACAAATGATATGCGGTCTGGTAAGCATTGATGTAATCGGTCTGGTTGGCCTGTGTACCGACAGGGAAAACGCATCTTTGCATCAGGGTAATGCTGGCACCGAGTGCGATACCGTCCATCTTTCCCTGCTCCTCTGTCATTTCGTAGGGATTGGTGTTTATCCTCTGGTAGTCACAAGACGCCAGCATGAGAATCACACCTAAGCCTGACAATATTTTGTTTATATTTTTCATTTTCATATTAGAATCTAAATTTGAGGCTTACAGCATAGCTTCTTACGCTTGGCTGCATGAAATAATCGTTGCCCTGTCCATATGTTCCGACAGACGGAGTAAGTTCAGGATCGAACGGAGCCTTGCAGTAAATCATCCATGGATTGTTTGCCACGAATGTAAGGGTAAGGTCCTTAAGCACGTCCTTGAACCATTTGCTTGGGAATGTATATCCCAGGCTCAGCTCCTGAAGACGGATATTGGTAGCGCTGTAGGCGTAGTAGCCCGAAGTATGCCAATCTCCCGTGCCGACTTTCTTGTAATAGCCCTCTGCATCAACACGTCCCTGGTCAGGAAGCATGAATCCTCCGTCCTGGCGTGCCTGTGCGGATGCCTTTGAAACTCCGAACCTGTCGAGGATAGCCTCAGTTGATGAGGTAACGACACCTCCGAAACGTCCGTTGAGCAGGAAGCCGAGGGTGAAGCCCTTATATGAGAGCGAGTTGTTCCATCCGAGAGTGAAGTCCGGGGTTGTCTTGCCGAGATATACAGGGTCGGTCTTCTCAAGAGAATATACTCCGTCCTTAACCTCGACATATCCCTGGCTGTCCTTCTTAAGGAATGTGTCGGCATAGATGTCGTTGATGCTGCCGCCCTCCTTGAGGATGACACGTCCGCCGTCCTTAAGAACCTCAGGAATATTGATAGGCTCAAGGCTCATTTCAGTCATATAGTCGTGAACCATCTCCTTGATTTCATTGACGTTGCGCGAGAATGTCAGCATAGAAGAAATGCCCACGCCCTTGTGGGTATTGTTGTAGCCCAATGAAGCCTCCCAACCCCTGTTCTCAACGTTTCCGGCCTGCAGATAAATCTGCTTGTATCCTGAGTATTCAGGAAGTTCGCCGAGGAAAGTCTGGTTGAAAGTGTTTGAATGATAGTAAGTCACCTGTGCGCTGAGGCTGTTCCAGAGACGGAGCTCAAGACCGAACTCATATGAATTTGTCTTCTCAGGCTTGAAATCGGTGAACGGATATATGCCGGTCTCCTGAAGAGCACCTCCGACGATAGGAGTAGTCACGGTTCCCGGAGTAAGTCCCGAGCGTGATACAGGAGCACCTACCTGAGTGAATGAACCGCGTACCTTGAGGTAAGAAAGGAAGTCCGGCATCTTCGCCATCTCGGAAATGACTGCCGAGAGACCTACTGAAGGATAGAAGAAGCCTTTTTTGTAATCCTTGGTATTCACAAGGCGCGAGTTCCAGTCATTACGTCCTGTCAGAGAAAGGAAAAGCATGTTCCTCCATCCGAGCTCAACGCTGGCAAAAACTGCATTGTTACGTACCGCTGCGTCTCCGTCCTTCTCGATGGAAGCCGCCGCTGCAGCGTCGATATTGCTGAATGAGAACATATTAGGAACAAGCTTGAGAGGACCTCTATATCCTCTTGTCCTTGTCCAGTAGTTAGAGTAGCTGTAACCGATGTTGGCCGTAAGGTGGAACTGGCCGAGCTGCTTGTTGATGTTGAGCATAGCATCCGCATACTCCTGGCGGTCCTTGAAATCGCTCCACTCATAGAGACCCTTGTCAGAGCCTTCGGTGAATATCATGTTGGTGGAAGCGCTGTATTTTCTCTCGAACTCAGTGTATGAGTTGTCCATACGGTAGCGGGCCGTGATATTAAGCCAGTCAAGGATATTGTATGTAAGACCGATGTTGAACATGTAGCGGTCTTTCTTGCTCGGCATGACAGTACGGTAAGCCATCCAGTAAGGGTTGTCTGTTCCGTATGTAGTGTCTGAAATAGGCCAGTACTGCGTAGCGAAGCCACGGCTCTGGTTGTAACGCTCGAATGACTTCACGGCATCCCAGCTCTCTCCCCTCGGGAAGAGGTAAGCGACCATTGTAGGGTTGTTGTACAATCCCTGTGACACCATGTTCTGGTCTGTCTGATGCACGAATGATGCACCGAGGTCAAGCTGAATCTTGTCATTGAGGAGCGATGTCGTATTGCGCACTGTTGCGTTGATACGGTCATACTTGTTGTTAGGAACGATTCCCTGTGAATTGGTTGACGAGATGGAAGCGAAAGTCTGGTTGAACTTGTTTCCGGCTGTCAAGGTGAGGGAATTGATGAAGGTCATTCCTGTCTCAAAGAAGTCTTTCTTAGGGTCATAAGAAGTAGGAGCGGCAAGCTCGTTGCCCCAGCTCTCGAATGCTCCCTTCCTGTTTCCGTAAGTATTCTGGAATTCAGGAGTCATGTAAGGAGTGCTGAACTCCGAAGTAGAAGAGAATGAAAGTGAGACCTTTCCGTCCTTACCTTTCTTGGTGGTTATCAGGAGCACACCATTGGCGGCGCTACTACCGTAAAGCGCAGCTGCTGACGGACCGCTCAACACGGAGATGCTCTCGATGTCCTCCGGGTTGAAGTCAGCGATACCCTCTGTTGTTGCCCTTGAGTCTCCGAGCACATCGTTACCCTTGCCGATTGTGGTGTTCACGAGAGGAATACCATCAACCACATAGAGCACGCCGTTGTCTCCCTCGAGTGACTTGGCACCACGCATGATTACACGTGTGGCTCCGCCGACTCCGCTGGCGCTCTTGTTAATCTGGACACCGGCTACTTTTCCATTGAGTGAGTTTACGAAGTTGGCATCCTTTGAACGGAGAAGTTCATCGGAATCCACCTGCTGGACATTGTAGCTGAGAGCTTTTTCAGAACGTTTGATACCGAGGGCCGTGACCACGACCTCATCGAGAAATTCGGAAGAAACGTTCAGGACGGCATTGAGAA
>CAJUEK010000051.1 GCA_910585445.1 uncultured Bacteroidales bacterium
TATTGCTATTTTACTAATAATTAATAACTTAATTTCGTCGAACTGACGTTAATTAACACTTACAGCAAAAGTATTGTTATCGCCACACCCCGACCTTGTCATAATATTTCCACCGAGTGGAGTTGAAAATCCATATACAAACTCATTTTTTAACGGATTCTCACGTATAGAAGATATTCCGGCGATATAGTCCGTATAGAAGCTATAAGACAGATATTTACCCAAATCATCCGCAATTATAGTATCTTTCTTAATTTCATTAAAAAAGCTATTGTCAGATCGTATTACTTCAATATCACCAACATAAGACGATATACCACAATCTTTCAAAACAAACTTATCGTCACCCGCACATGACAGCAGACAAATCATAAGTACCAAGATACTGAAATATTTCATATTCGTTTTCATCATTCTTTAATTTCTAATAATAACGGAGCATCCCATTGCAGGTCTTCAACAATTCTTCCTTCCGCGCATATCGGTTGTTCAAGAATAGGAGAGATACATGGCATATCATCTGATATAATGTATTCAACATTACCCCCTCTTTTTAATGTCATCCCGGTATTCGCCACTTCTTGCAAGGTAATATTATCACCATGATAAACCTCTCTTACACCTATCCTATCATCGCGTATTATCGTCTTTACATACGAAAACCATGAGCATTCGCAATCAAGTTTTGAATCCGCATCAACTTTAATATCAGCCAGATTGTTAAGAGACAGATTGGCTTCCCAACACAATTGAGCCCCGTTCGTTGCCGTTTTTATAGATTTTATTGACATCACAAGTTTCTCCAAATGAGAACCGAAAGCAGGAATATTTTTAACCTCCAAATTTCCGACCTCATATGGTTCGAATGTTTTCGTTATAGCTTGGGAACATATCGAACTTGAAAATGTCGCCTTGATGCTCGGTTGGCGATCTTGATCTGCCATATCATCCCTCCTATTTAAAATGGTAGAAAGATACCTAATCGAACCTTTTGGCTCCATAATCTCATAATGATATGCCATCAATTCATGCAAAACAGGAATACTATATGAACACTTGGATAAATCATACTTGAGATTCACTGAAGACAAAGCCAGATTCATCGTTTTGCCTTTAAACATTTCTTCACAAGTTTGTGGTTGCGGTGCTGTGCCACTGTCTTGAGGAGGTCTTGGCTTCAATCCACCAAAACAAACTGAAGACAGACTAATTGCCGCAAGAGTCAAAAGCAATGGCAAATAAGCATACAGAAACTTTCGCTTGTTCATATTTAAGATTATAAATGAGTTAGTCCTACTCTGTTAAAAGGATTTTCGGAAGCCTCCTTATTGTTGCGCTACAATTATTCCTTTCATTCAACCGTAAACTCACCGGTATAAACGTCACCATTATCACAAAACATATAAATAAGCCACTCACCGGAAGCATAGGGAATAGGCAACATCAGCATTCCTGCGCATGCATCGATACCCCAGACGTATGACTCACCCGTGGTAAGATTTACAACCTCGATGTCAGCATATCAAAACGATACACCTATATTACTTAAAGATGGATAATATACTGCTTCTAAAGGAACGTTGACTGAACTTCTTGTAATTGAGGTTCCGGATTTGACAATCATTATAATTGTCGGTGTAGCAGTTTGTTGTTTTTCAACTTCGTCTGCAAATAAAGATACAGAACAGAAAAGTGCCACGGCACATGCTCCCAAAGTAAGAATGTATTTCATAAGGTTTGTGGTTAATGTTTTGCCCCAATTTACTAAACCAGATTAAACATCCACAAAAAATGAAATAAAAAAATCTAACAGACCAGTTACACAAAAACCGCGTCAGAAGGCCCTGCAAGGCACATTTTAAACAACGTGTTAGAAATCAACCTAACACCCCATGATCAAAATTACGAAAACCAATTGATTATCAATTAATTAGCAAACAATCAGAATAACATTGCATGTTAGACTTTTTCAAGCACAATCAGAAAAGCATAGTAAGATAATCTTGCTTATATGGTGACGAAGATTGTTCCACCATTTTTTTAATCCTGGACTTTTTCATATAAACCGAAGCTTGAGACGGCATATTGAAAATCATCATAAGCAGAGTTGCATCAAAACCAACAATAAGATATGACACAAAGCGGAAATCAGTTTCACTATATGAGGGGAAATCAGCTCTGAAACGGGCCATGATACCATTTAAAGTCTTGTCTATCATATTTTCAAAGTGACATTGACTGGAAGCATCTCCAATAATGTCTTGTAACATTTCCAAAACCTTTGCATACACAGCATTAAGAGAATCATGGCGATTATTAGACCTGAGAAATACTTCACAAAGATTACCTATACACGTAAACTGGGCCTTGTACATTTTTGCATATTCTTTTCTAAGAGCAAGCAGGTCCTGTCCCTTCTCCCGTAAGCAAACCATTTCGCTGTTCATATCATTGATTGTGGCTATATATGATTTGACAAATTTGTCAGCTTCCCTCAACTGGCTTTTTGTCTCCTCATAGATATCAATCAATCTGTCATACTCATCTTTGAAAACATTAACTTTTCTATTATAAAGCAAATACACAATCACACTCAGCAAAATAAATGATATTACAATAAGACAAATTACAATGCGCTGAACTCTGATTCTAGAATATGATTCTGCGTTCTTAGCAGAAAAAAAGTCCCCTTGAGATTTGGCAACCGACTGCATTATATGCTGACGGACTAATGAATCCTGAACTGACAAACTCTCAGACAACAGCAAATATGCACCCTTATAGTCTGAAGCCGCTGCCAGAGCCTTACTTTTCCATGAGCAATAAAAAGGATGAAAATCCGGCCCGGACTCAGACATCTGTGCAAAGAGATTTTCAGCAGCGGCACTGTCACCGGACTCATTCAAAGCATAGGCATAGGCTCCCCAATGATTAATATCATCAAATCCGCCGGACAAAGCCAAAGCATGCTTATAAAGATTACATACAGAATCAGTATCTGAAGTAAAAGCAGTCAAACGCAACAAAGCATAATCAGCCAATATTCTTGCCCTTACCCGATCCCCGATACGGTTGTCGGACATTACAGAAACATATAATTTGTCCGCTTCATTATATTTCTTGAGGTTGAACAAAGCCTGTGCCTTACGATATCGTATAATGTCAGCCAATACCGAATCATGACATTCCAAGGCGTATGAATATGCAATCTCCAAATTTTCATAACAGTCATTGAACATGTAGGACATGTTATATGTATCAGCTATAGCGCAATGAACCAATGAAAAATATCTTGTTGCCGAAGAGCGTGCAAACAAAGGGATGGCCTCCGTCAATGTAACTATCGTTGAGTTATAGTCGCCGGCATTATACTGAACTCGGCCAAGATAGTATAAAGCTTTCAACCTGTCATCAGCAGAACCATGATTTTTATAATATTTAACTGCCGGCGCTATTATACTGTCCGTCTTCAGATCCACATAGTTCTTGTCAAGCGCCATAGAATAAAGAAGGGAATGACGCGCACGGAGACGGCGGGAACCCAAGGCAGAGCCGTCAATGGATTCAAGGGTATCCAATGCCGCGCCGGAATCAGAGTCCATAATGGCTTCGGCTGCATCAAGCCGCCTTGCAGTATCGGCATTATTTCCGCATGACAGACATAGGACGGACAATATGATTGCGACTAAAATATCTCCGGCATGACATTTCATAGGCGTTAATCAAAGGTTAGCAAAGACAAAGTTAGCAATTAATGGTATTCGTGCAAGACATCGGTGCAGCTTAATGCAGAATCAATATTTTTTATTACCTTTGCGCTCTGATATTGACACAACAATACTTAATTTACAATAACATGAACCTTAGAGTTTTCAAAAAAGACATCGAGTACTTCGTCGGGGAATTCATTGATGACTGCGCTCTTTTCACAGCACTCACCCCGCACAAGGACACTGACGAAATCGCACAGATAGTTGACGAAGCCGTTGACCTTTACAATGACCTCAAGAACAGGGCAAACCATCCTGAGGGAAACAAAAAGGCTTACTATGACGGACTTGCCAAAGAGATGTTCGAGAAGATTGACACACTCTGCGAGAAGCTCAGCACAATCGTTTCGAAAGAAGCATAATCCTTACACGGGAGACCGGCGGTCTCATACGGAAAGGGGATGACCATAAATAAACTGGTCATCCCCTTTCTGCATTTTCCAAGATACCTGTCAGGCATTTTCAGCAAGATGCTTTTCCCATGCCCATGCCGAAGCAAGCGTCTGCTCCAAGGTACGTTCCGCTTTCCACCCCAACTCATTGTTGGCCAGAGACGTATCGGCCCAGATTGCCACGACATCCCCGGGACGGCGCGGAGCAAATTTATAATTGAGCTTCAGCCCGTTTACCTTTTCGAAAGCCGTTACCAGTTCATACACAGAGACAGGACGGCCGGTTCCGATATTGAAAATCTCATAGTCTTCCTTCATCTTTCCCTCAACCATTCTCGAAACGGCTGCCACATGGGCTTTTGCAAGATCAACAACGTCTATATAATCCCTCAGGCATGTACCGTCCTCGGTCGGATAGTCGTTTCCGAATATGCTAAGGCACTCACGCTTGCCAATGGCGGTCTGCGTAATGAACGGAACAAGATTGTTAGGTACACCTCGCGGAAGCTCGCCTATCAGAGCAGACGGGTGCGCCCCCATAGGATTGAAATACCTCAAGGCAATGCCCTTTACAGGCCACTGGCCGTCCTTGCCGTCATATTTGGCGGTAGCAAACACGATATCCCGGAGAATATCCTCAGACATCTGCTTTGTGTTGCCGTAAGGAGAGGTGGCAGGCATACGCGGAGTGCTTTCAGTTACAGGAAGTGTTTCCGCCTCCCCATACACTGTAGCTGAAGACGAGAACAGCACATTGCATCCGCCGTGGCTTTTCGCAGCCTCAAGAATATTCAGGAAAGACAGCAGATTGTTCCTGTAATACTTCAGAGGCTCGGCTACAGACTCGCCAACAGCCTTGAAAGCCGCAAAATGAATGACTGCATCAATAGCATAATCTGAGAAAAGCTTGTCCACGGCAGCAAAATCGCAGCAGTCGATTTTCTCGAACGGGATGTCATCACGCCCAGTTATCTTCTTTACGCCTTCAAAACATGTCATGTCGCAATTTGACATGTTGTCAGCAACAACGACCTCATAGCCGGCAGCTATAAGTTCGACAGTCACATGGCTGCCGATGTATCCGGCCCCGCCGGAAACAAGTACCCTTTTTTTCATACCTATCAAAGATTTTCATGTTCTGCCTTATGCAGCCACAAATTAAACACAAATCTTACAAAAATAAGCATTTTGTCCCGATTGCATATGTATAAAAAGAAAAACGTTTGACATGAGCAGAATAATTTATATTATTTTTGCGCCCGCATCAGCAGTTTTAGTTTCAAAGACATGAGAAAGACATCAAATGCAATACTGACGCTCTGCGCCATGGCTGCCTCCGCAATTTGCTCTTACGGACAGGACAGCTCCAAGGCTGCCGCATTTCACACGGACATACAGTCGGAGGCTGAGGAAATAATGCACGACCCGGCATTTTCCCAGTCAACATTCAGCATCTGCGCAATGACAGGCGACGGACGCACCATACTTGACATAAACTCAGGCACTACGCTCGTGCCCGCATCCAACATGAAACTCATAACGACAGGAGCGGCCATAAGCAGCCTTGGCCCGGATTTCCGGTTCAGTACGTCCATAGGCTACAGCGGAACCGTCACATCCGGCGTGCTTCACGGTGACTTATATATAATAGGAGGAGGCGACCCGACATTAGGATCAAAGGACTCCATCGCCACAGAAATCGGAAAGACATTCTCACAATGGGAAGCCATGCTGAGAAAAGAAGGAATACGCAAAATTGAGGGCCATATAATCGGAGACGGAAGATGGTACGGAGGAATGGCGGAAGAACCTACCTGGCTGTGGAACGACATCGGAACATATTACGGCACAGGAGCTACCGGCCTTATGTTCTACGAGAACATGCAGTCATTCCTCGTCAGTCCCGGAAAAGCCGAAGGCGAGCCTGTAAACATCAGTCCGACATATCCACAGGCGCCATGGATGGAGTTCCGGTACTCATGCTCCACAGGGAAAGCCGGCACAGGAGACCAGCTCTACATGTACACAAGCGACCTTGCTCCCGTAGCCGAGATACGCGGGACTTTCGGGGCAGACATGTTCCGCAAACGTGTTGACTGCAGCAACAAGTTCCCTGAATATACATGCGCAAAATATTTTGCGGACTACCTTGAAACCCATGGCATCCAATGCACGAAAGGCCCCGGAGACTTCAAGCTTGACAGGACATGGATGGATTCGGATGAGCAGACAGGAACAAAGCATACGGAAATAAAGACAATCGGAAAAACGGAATCCCCTGCCCTGTCAAGAATTGTCTTTGAGACAAACCATGCGAGCAACAATCTTTACGCAGAGGCACTGCTGCGCACATTGGGCAAGACCATATGCCAGGACGCCGAATATGGTGCGGCCATAAAGGCCATGACAGGGATTCTTGAAAAACTTGGCATAAGCACCTCCAAAGGAATACATGCACAAGACGGAAGCGGACTGTCAAGACAGAATTATGTATCCGCGGAATTTTTCTGCAAATTCCTGACGGCAATGATGGACACTCCTCATTTTGAAGACTTTGCAAGCTCACTCCCGTCTCCTGGAGAGAACGGGACCTTGAGATATAACATGAAAAATACCGCTGCACAGACCAGGGAGAGAATAAAAGTCAAAAGCGGTTCCATGAACGGAGTGCGCTGCTACAGCGGATATGTAATCCCTCGTGAGGGCTGCAAGGACGAAACGATTGTATTCTCAATACTTGTCAACAACTGCACATCACCAAACTGGAAAACCAAACCTATGCTCGACAGGCTCATGGAAAGTATTGCGCTTATGAACTGACGCTATTGCCCCTTGAAAAGAGAGCGGCAAAGTGACGGCACATCAGCGACTTTCACAATCTCGATGTCACCGAAGCGCTGCCCGGCAGTTTTTCCCTGTACGGAACTTTCCGAAGAATCATCAAGACTGCTGAAGCTTGACACATAGATTTTACGGAATCCCAAGCGGGCTGCCTCAATGATACGCCTATCCGTCTGGGCGACCGGACGGACTTCACCACTCAGTCCGATTTCACCTGCAAAGCACACATCGGAAGGTATCGCAAAATCAAAATTGGACGAAAGCACGGCGCTTACAACAGCCAAATCGCACGCGGGGTCGCTTACCCTGAGACCGCCGGCCATATTCAAGAACACATCCTTCACCCCGAGCTTGAAGCCGGCCCTTTTCTCAAGCACCGCAAGCAGCATGTTCAGACGGCGGACATCAAAACCCGTCGCGCTGCGCTGCGGAGTGCCATATGCCGCAGAACTCACAAGCGACTGCACCTCTATAAGAAACGGCCTTGTCCCGTCAAGCATCGCGCTCACCGCCACACCACTGAGCCCTTCGTCATGCATCGGAATCAGCATCTCGGACGGATTGCTCACTTCACGTAGCCCCTTGCCCGTCATCTCAAACACGGCAAGTTCCGACGTGGAGCCAAAACGGTTCTTTATACTGCGCAGAAGCCGGTATGTACCGCGGTTATCCCCCTCAAACTGAAGCACCACGTCCACAATGTGCTCCAGAATCTTAGGCCCGGCGATGCTTCCTTCCTTGGTTATGTGTCCGATAAGGATGACAGGCACACCGGTCTCCTTGGCAAAACGCAGCAACATGGACGCAGTTTCCTTTATCTGCGTGACTGAACCCGGAGACGACTCGACATTCTGAGAAAACATAGTCTGCACTGAATCGACGACCATCAGGTCCGGCATCATTGCACGGGCTTCCGCCACAATATTTTCCATAAGTGTCTCGCTGTATATCATGCACCCGGAGTCATCCCCTCCTATACGCGCAGCCCTCAGCTTGACCTGTTTGGCGCTCTCCTCTCCCGTTACATACAGGGTACGGAGTTCAGGACAATGGAGAGGTATCTGCAGAGAGAGGGTCGATTTGCCGATTCCTGGTTCGCCGCCAATAAGCACGAGTGAGCCTTCCACGAGACCTCCGCCAAGAATGCGGTCAACTTCGTTATTGTTCAGCGATATGCGGTTTTCAACAGATGAACTTATATCTGCAAGCGGCATAGGCTTGTGCCCCAAGCCAGGCACGGTAATCTCCGTTCCAGCCCTCTTCTTTCCTGTTGCGACAGTCTCCTCCACCATCGTATTCCATTCCCCGCATGCAGGACAACGCCCCATCCATTTGGGACTTTCATTTCCGCATTCCTTGCAGAACCACACGCTTTTAGTTTTAACCGTTGCCATACTTGAAATATTTTCAGTTGCCACAAATCTTCCTATACAATGCCCCGGACAGCCTTCATCACTGCTCCCGCCCAGAAGGGCATAAGGACATCACAGGAATACAAATTTATCATAATAATCCGATTCGCCCAAGGCCTTGCAGATACAAAAAAAGATATTGTTCTTTACAGGACAATATCTCGGCATCAGGGCAGAAAAGCCCATTCTGTCTGCACTGATTACTCAGCCTTGCAGCAATCCTTTACAGAGCAGCTGTCACAGTCAGCACATTTTGTGCTGTCGCATTCTGCTGCCTTGTCGCAGTCAGCGCACTTCTCTGAGTCACAGTTTCCGCAGCACTCTGTTGCTGCAGCAGACTCACACTCTGACTTAGAATTGCAGTTGTTGCATGCGCATGAAGATGCAGCAACCATAGCAGCGGCAATTGCCAAAGACATAAATACCTTTTTCATGGTCATTTATATTAAAAGGGTTAAACAAAACACTAATCTGCAAAATTAGATTTCCCGTACCATTTATGCAAGAAAAAACGCCTTTTTCGCACAAAACAACATGAAAATATCATTTGTCCAGCTCAAACACCTCCACATCGTGGATATTTCCCTCATCAATATGGAAACGGAGAGCCGTCCTCACGACATGAAAGCCCTGTATTCCCGCAGCCCCGGGATTCATGACAAGCATACCGCCGCGCTTGGGGTCACGCATGACTTTCAGGATATGGGAGTGGCCGCAAACAAAAATATCCGGCCTGTATTTGTCAATCAGCTCCCTTGCGCGCGGATCATACCTTCCTGGATATCCACCAATATGCGTCATCAGAACTTTCATGCCCTCACATTCGAAAAACCTGTACAGAGGGTGTTCAAAACGCAGTTCATAATTATCACAATTGCCGCTCACGCCTACAAGAGGCTTGAATTCCGCAAGGGAGCCGGCAAATTCAAGCCCTCCTCCGAAATCACCGGCGTGCCAAAGCTGGTCCACCGGTTCAAGAAAGTCACGGAATCCCTCACTGAAGACTCCGTGCGTATCAGATATAAGTCCTATAAACATATCCAGTTCATTTGCTGACAAAAATAGCTATTCTTTGTCACATGCGGGGTGTCTCGGCAAAAGTTCTTATGCATACGCTCCAGCGACTTCGTTGATTAACAAGCAAACTTGACGTTTTGCTCTCAGCTTTTAGCTATATTTGCAATGAATTTCAGTTTTTGACAATGGAGCTATTCTATTCCGAAGAAATAACAGGGGACATCTGCCGCCTCGGACATGACGAGTCGGCGCACTGCATAAAGGTGCTGAGACACCGCGCCGGAGACATCATATCCGTAATTGACGGACACGGAACATTATATACCTGCCGGATAACCTCCGACAATCCCAAGGAGGCAGAAGCCATAATAACCGGCAAGACAGAAAACTGGGGAGGACACCCTTACATACTGCATATGGCGGTGTGCCCGACCAAAAACATAGACAGATATGAGTGGTTTGCGGAAAAGGCATGCGAAATGGGCCTTGACGAGCTGACCCCGATCATAGGAGAGCATTCGGAAAGACGCATTCTCAAGGCGGAAAGGATGCAGAAAATTCTCACAAGCGCGTCAAAGCAGTCTCTCAAGGGAGCAATTCCGGCACTCAATGAGCCTGTCAGTGTCAAAGACTTCATCCTCATGCACGGCGCAAAAGACACATTACGGCTCATAGCCTACTGCTTCGAAGACGAGAATATTCCAAGAAGAAGCATAAAAGAAGTCCTCAGCAGTTTCAGCGGAACGGAAATCATCGTGATGATAGGCCCGGAAGGAGACTTTTCCAAAGAAGAGGCTCAGGCTGCACTTGAAAACGGCTTCATACCCGTCCATCTCGGAGCGTCACGCCTTCGCACAGAAACGGCGGCCCTCACCGCAGTGGAAGCCGCCTATTTCCGGTACATGTAACCAATGCCCCATCACGCGGGCACGGCACCTATTTCCTTATTATCTCCACAGAATAGTCAAGCCCGACCTTTATTATAGAGGACGGCTTGCCGGAAGAATGCTTTTCCAATTCCGGCTCCACAATATGGTCAACCGCCTCTTTTATCGCATCTGATATTCCTGCAAAATTCTTCGGAGACGGCTCGCCTGAGATGTTGGCTGACGTTGATACTATAGGGCGGCCCAGACGAGCCACAAGGTCATGGCAAAAAGCCATCATGGGCACCCTTATTCCAACAGACCCGTCCCCTGCGACAGTGTTATAAGCAAGGCAATGCCTGTCCTGCCTTGGAACAGAACCGTCCGAAGGAGTATCCCCGGCCAAGGCTCCCGGATAAATTATCGTCATAGGCCTGTCATTCACCTCAACCAGCTGGACCGCCATCTCCGGAACTTCCTTCACATAGCGGCAAATCATGTCCATGTCGCTCGCAAGAAGCACAAGTGACTTGCTGTCAGCACGTTTCTTTATATCATAGATTCTCGCCACGGCCTCAGGATCAGTGGCATCGCATCCGATTCCCCATACGGTATCCGTCGGATACAGGATTACGCCCCCCTGACGAAGCACGGCAAGCGCCTTTTCAATTGTCTCTTTCATCATTTATTGATTTTCTCGTCCAATATCATAATATGACATCCGAAACCACAGGATAATGATCCGAATAGCCGATGTCATGAATTTCATGCCGCACAACGGAGCACTCCTCCGGACACAATATATAGTCAAGCCTCAACAGCGGCCACAACAATGCATAAGTAGCGGCAAAACCCTCACCTGCCTCAACAAAAGCATCCTTACGCTCACGAATCAGCTTGTGATACGTGTAGGACATGGGAGTGTCATTGAAGTCACCGCACACGAACGCATCAACCGGACATCCTCCGATGTCGGACAGGACTTTGTCAACCTGCTTCGGCCTGCGTGTTATGGAGCGCTTCATTTTCGTACCTGTCTGTGCAAACACATCCGAGCCGGACTTCATCAGTCCGCGTACCAGACCTGCAAAAGAAATGTTATAGCTCTCAAAATGGCAATTATATATCCTGAATACTCTTTCCCCGACCATATAGTCGGTAAATATTGCAAGATTGGCGCTGGACTCGAATTTTATGCGCCCCCTGTTGCGCACCGGAAACCGGCTGAGAGTCATGTTGCCGTAATAGCCTTCCGGGCCAGTGAAAAGATAATATTCAGCATTATATCCGGGAAGTTTTTTCTTTATATATGCCTTCATGCGTTCATTTCCGCTGGCATGGAACTCCTGCAGGCAGATGATGTCCGCATCCTGCTCCTTTATGAAACGGAATACCGAATCCGCACATTCTCTCCATCCTTCAAGCCCGGACTCCCCGTCATAATGGACAAAACGGCCGACATTCCATGTCACTATCCTTACAGGGTTCCCGTCAACAGGAAAGTCCGGCTCATTGGAAAAGCGGAAATACCTGCCAAGAAACAGGCATGCAGGCAAAAGCGCAAGCATGGGTATCACAAACGCCTTTGAACGTCTCACGGCTGCCCACAGCAGAAGAAAGCAGTTGGCGGCATAAAGCGGAATGAACAGAATGCCGATTACGGAAATCATCCATAATTTTGCCGGATTGACGAACATGGCTGCAAACGACAGCACAAGCAGCGCCGCCGCAATCAACATCAGCACACGTGATGTAAGTCCGAAAAACCAGTTCCTTGACATTACGACATCCTATTGTTAGCCGATTGCACAGCAGAGACAATCAGTCATAGCGGCTGTACAGTGTACGCCTTTTCTTCCAGAACAAGATAAGCAGGAAACCAAAAATCAGCCCTCCAAGATGCGCGAAATGTGCGATTCCCCCTCCTGTGCCGGTAATTCCGGTCAGCAGCTCAATGGCACCGAATATAAGCACGAACCATTTTGCCTTCATGGATATCGGAGGGAATATAAGCGTAAGCACAGAGTCCGGATAGAGCATGGCATATCCCATTAGAACGCCGTAGATTGCTCCCGAAGCACCGACAGTCGGGGTCATCTTGAGATTATGTATCGCCTGCGCGGCCGCCTGTGAGCCTGCTGCCGCATCCGTCATCCAATGCTGCATCTCAAGCCACTCCACCCCGGTATGGACCAGTGCCGCACCAAGTCCGGTCAAGAAATAGAAAAGCAGGAATTTCTTTGCGCCCCAGACCCTTTCAAGCACACTTCCGAAAATGAACAGAGTGTACATGTTGAAAAACAAATGCCAGAATCCCCCATGCATGAACATGTGAGTGACACATTGCCAAGGCTTGAAAAACCATGAAGTCGGATAGAACAGGGCGAATGTCCTAATCATGAAGTCCTCATTGAGGAATATCATCACCATTACAAGTGCATTTATCAGGATTATGTTCCTGACTGCTGTCGGGACATTCCTCAGGAACCCTCTACCGCCGCCGTTTCCGTATGAATAATAACCGTTCATTCTGTCTTAAAATTTCTTGTCTATTTCATCAATCGTGATTATGGTCACGATTTTTCTTCCGGAACTTGTATATTCCGGATTTCCGCATGCGAAAAGCTGGTCTATCAACCTCTGTGCCTGTGCCGGATTCGTCACAGGATCACTCCCCGCAGCGCCCAATTTGGCAAAACGTGATGCCATATTGGCAGCCATCATCTCAGGAAGGGCGCTATGGTCGTCAGACAATATCAGCATAAGGTCCGCCACCATTGACTGCACCTTGCCAGGCTCCACGCTATATCCTTCAGGCACACCGCCTACCACAATAGTGTCAGTCCCGAAAGGAGTTATGTCAAATCCCAGCCCGGAAAGCATCTGCGCATGTTCTTCAAAAAGGCACATGTTCTCAGCCCCGACCTGCACCGTAACAGGAAACAAGGCAGCCTGGGTCACATGAGAATTCTTGGAAAGCACATCCAGGAAACGCTCATACAGGATACGTTCCATGGCACGCGATATATTGACTGCCATCAGCCCTGAACGTGCAGTCGTCACAATATATTTCCCCTGAAGGGTAAGTACCGACTTTGAAGGGGCAAGCTTGTCCTCGAACAGTTTGCCGTAATCGTCACGTCTCTCTATGAAGCGGCCGGCGTCTGTGCCATGCGGATAACCTCCCATATGGCCTCCGAATGCTGTAACCGGACTTTCCTGAGGAAACACATCATTATTCACGAACGCCGCATCATCAGCAAAATTACGGTCTGCAACAGCCCATTCGTCATCAAAAGCCCCCTGCGCCGCATTACGCCTTCCGGCTCCTTCGTCCAGACGGACCGGCGTAAACGAATTGGCAAAAACAGAACTCTCTGAAGGAAAGCCGTCATTGTCGAAAGGATTGTATGTGGAGTCGGCTCCAGGCTGAGGTTCCGCCACCTGCCTGAACTCATCGAAGTTCTTGCTGAAAGCAGGAATCTCAGGCACTCCGTCGCGGTCGAAATCAATGCTGCCTCCGAAAGAATTGCGTCCCAAAGACTCCTTGATGCATGCAAACAATATCTGAAATACGACACTGTCATCCTCAAATTTTATTTCCGTCTTGGTCGGATGTATGTTCACATCCACCGAATGCGGGTCAATGTCAAGATAAAGGAAGTACGAAGGAGTCGTGCCGTCTGGAATCAGATTCTCATATGCCTTCATGACAGCCTTATGAAGATAAGGACTGCGGAAATATCTGCCGTTCACAAAGAAATACTGGTTGCCCAAGCCTTTTTTCGCCGCCTCAGGACGCCCCACATACCCCTGAACTCCCACAACAGAAGTCTGCACGCTCACATCCACCACATCATTGGCCACGCTCATTCCAAGTATATCCTGAATCCTGAATTTCAACGACTTGGCAGGTTTCAGAACATATATGTCCCTCCCGTTATGTGTCAGTGTGAAGCCCACATCAGGACGTGTCAGGGCCACTCTCGTAAACTCGGAGATGATGTGCTTGAATTCAACGGTATCCGACTTCAAGAACTTGCGCCTTGCCGGAACATTATAGAAAAGGTTGCGCACACAGAAGTTCGACCCGCGCGGGACGGCTGCCTCTTCCGTCGAAATATGGCGGGAATCGGCAAATTCCACGATACACCCGACTTCATCCTCCTCACGGCGCGTCTTCAGAGTCACTTCGGCTACAGCGGCAATTGAAGCAAGAGCCTCACCCCTGAAACCGAAGGTAAGTATATTGTTCAGATCCTCGGCCGAGGACAATTTGGATGTAGCATGCCTTTCAAAGCAAAGCACGGCCTGGTCGGGAGACATCCCGCAACCGTTGTCTATCACCTGCACAAGAGTACGGCCGGCATCCTGAATCACGACCGTTACCTGGTCCGCACCGGCATCAACTGCATTCTCCACAAGTTCCTTCACCACGGAGGCCGGTCTCTGCACGACTTCCCCCGCGGCAATCATATTCGCTATATTGCTCGGTAAGATTCTTATGTCCATTCTCCCATTTGTTACTGCCACATAAGCGGATAATATTTCGCTATAAGATATATAACAGCGAACGCAAGGATAAGAGCCACAACGCCTATCACTCTCTGATAGCGGCTGGCCTCCCTGGTCTTCTGATATGCCCCGTCACGGAAACTTCCCGAGATATACGACCCGGGGGCATATTCCTTTTTGCCTGAAGTCCCGTCCACATGACCGAACATCTGCTTGCGTTCCTCCTTTTCAGGATCGTAAAAGCGTGGCTTGTAATTGAAAACCCTATGTTCCTGTCTTCCGAAGAAGCTGAAGTTGAATCCCATGTCTTATAACATTTTTACTCTCGCAAATTTAACAACTTTTATTTATTTTTGCGGAATTATTTTATGCACACTCTAAGTATTATGGACATCAGAATCGGTAACGGATACGACGTACACGCCTTGGCTGAGGGCCTTCCATTATGGCTTGGCGGCGTGAAAATTGACAGCCCGACAGGATGCATAGCACATTCTGACGGAGATGTCGCCCTTCATGCCCTCTGCGACGCCCTGCTCGGAGCTTTGGCCCTTGGTGACATCGGCAAGCATTTCCCGGACACGTCAGGCGAATTCAAAGGCATAGACAGCAAATTGCTGCTGAAGCGCACAATGGACCTTGTCAGGTCTGAAGGCTGGTCCGTAAGCAATGTTGACATCACGATAGCCATGCAGCGCCCCAAATTGGCACCTTACATAATATCCATGCGCGAGTGCATCGCTGATGTAATGGGCATCGGGGCGGACAGGGTGTCAGTCAAAGCGACCACTACGGAAAAGCTCGGCTTTGTCGGCCGCGGAGAAGGATGCGAGGTCTATGCCGTCGCACTTCTTGTAAAATGACACTTATTTCCAGTATAATCATAAGAACAAAAGCGCACAAGCAAAGGCAAAACAATAGGACACAGAAAGAAATTCAATAAAAAATCAAAATTTCTTTGCAAATTCGGAAATACTTCGTACATTTGCCGTCCCAAACAGAAAACGGGAAAGTTCATATTGAGATATGGTGTAATGGTAGCACTACAGATTCTGGCTCTGTCAGTGAGGGTTCGAGTCCTTCTATCTCAACACAATCATCCTCTGAAAAGAGGAAAAGTTCCAAAGCCTGGGAGCAATCCCAAAATGGCGGGATAGCTCAGCTGGTTAGAGCGCATGATTC
>CAJUEK010000052.1 GCA_910585445.1 uncultured Bacteroidales bacterium
TTATCGGATATAGGCGGGTGCCGCTGCCGCCTGCCAGGACTATGCCTTTCATATGCTATAGATTTCTTGTCACTTTCCCACCTTAAAAGTACACGAGTCTCTCATTAACTAAACGATTATTAACGTCATTCTGTCTTAAAAGTAATATCATCAGTTCGAGGATGCACAAACTCAAATTCAAGAGTTTTTGCAAGTCCTTCGCCTAATGTATAAGGAGCACTGAAACCTGACTTCAACATCTTTGATGCGTCAAATTCTGTTGTAGCACAGAATTTCTTTACCCGGACAGAACTTATGGTAAGTTTTTTTCGGGTAACCCACGCCAGTGCATCAAAGCAATATCCTCCAAACATGCCAAGCCACATCGGGAAATGCGTAGCCGGGATATGCTTGCCAAGTACCTTGCTGACATGTGCAATCAGTTCGTTCATAGTAAAGTCCGGCTTATCAATATAATTGAAGACATTATACCCCGATGCACAATTTTCAATCATGAATTTCACGAAAGCGACTATATTGCCGACATAAGCCATTGACTTTTTATTGTTTCCACTCCCTACCATAAGGAATTTGCCACTTGAAATCTGTTTAAGCAGATTATACACGTTACCTCTGTTTCTTTCACCAAAAATAACGGTCGGACGTATAATATTGATATTCCAATCAGGATGCGTCTCGTACCATGCCTGCAGCACCTGCTCAGCCTGCCATTTAGACTTTCCATAGTGGTTGAACGGATCTTTTGGATGATTCTCATCTGGATTGTTCTTATTCAAGCCATAAACTGCAACTGAAGAAAAAAAGATGATTCTTTTGCACCCGTTCTTCTCCATTGCATTTAAGGTATTCTCCATCCCACCTACGTTTGTATCATAGTAGAGAGATACAGGAGAAACATCATCACGATGTTGCGCGGCCAATAATATCACCAGATCCGATCCGGCTATTTCTTTGTCCATACAATCCTGATCACGTACATCTCCGATGACAGTCAAGTCATTGAAGAAATGACTTGGCTGCAAGTCAATGTTTTTAAGTTTATAATTTGGAGCATCATGCAACAAATCAAGCAGCCTTGTGCCGACAAAGCCACTTGCACCTATAAGTGTAATTTTCATGTTAATCAGTAATTTAGCTCTTTTAATAATGCATTATTTACCATACGCCTTTCTTTATCGAAAAACCACCCCCATTTGTTAAAATATTTTATCATATTCAAAATATGTATTTTAAGCATGCGTTTATTTGTCTTTGAAGCAGCTGCGTGCTCATGAACTATTGATGCATATGGATAGAACACAGTCTTGTATAGACGATGCATGCGCCTGGTAATATCAATGTCTTCGGGATACATAAAAAAACGCTCGTCAAACAAACCGACCTGTTTTAATGCTGAAACCCTAAAGAACATGAAACACCCCGACAAATATGGAACATTCATAATTTTGTCGTAGCCGGTGAATCTCAATTGAAACTTATACAACCTGTTCTCGATAAGTTTTGAAGGCAAGAAACGCTTGAATATCAAATCTACTGGATTAGGTATCATTTTACACAAATATTGCAAATCGCCATTTGGATAAAAGACTTTTGGCATTATTTGTCCTACATCCTCATTATTATCCATATATTGTGCGATAGTTTCAATCGTGCCATCTTGGAAATAAATGTCAGGATTCAGCACAACATGATATTTCGCTCCCATATCTATGGATTCCCGAATCGCAATATTGTGAGAAGCGCCATATCCTATATTTTCATTGTGTATATACCTGATTTTTTCGGAACGGCATTCTAAGGTTCGGTAAAAATCATTCCTTGAATTATCTATGATAAAAAGGTTATCTATTGGACATGACAATACACAGTCCAATAGTTTATTGACATCCTTTTTAGAGTTATGATAAATCACAAGCGAGGCATTAATCATATCTTTTCCCATTTTTTAGTTTTCTGATTAAATCTTTTGACTGATTCTGCCGGGGAACCGACAGCAATACAATATTCTGGAATATTTCAGTTTACAATTGAGTGCGCTCCTAATTATCGCTCCACATCCTATTTTTAATTACATCTGAGCTATAACGTCTTCCCCCATCCAAACGTTACTGCAGATTTTTACATGTTGAACATTATACTGCCGTTTTTCCGGAGGAATATCAGGAGCTAAATCATTTTCATCTCCTTTATATGAGCCAGGACTATTTTCAGAAACATAGACATAACTGGTAATCAATATGTTATCTCCGAAATTATTTTCTTCTTGTTTTCTATAGCCGAAACTGTCTTGAATGCCTCCAATCTGCAATATCTTCCAGTTGTAAGCATCCGGTAGAAATCAATATTTTTTCTTCCCCGTATATCAATCGGAAACTGAATCATCCTGGCATTATGACATAGAAACTTTGTAACGCCAATTGAATTTTATCTATCAGAGAATACTGATTTATATCTTATTTCTCAATTAACACAACGATTCTGTTCAAGTATGGTACTTTTATATTCACAATACATGTGACATAGATTTCAGTCTATCGTGTTTTCAATATATTCAAACATTTCTTTCCAGCTCTGCCTTTGTGAAATATCTATCGGTTTATATCTCTGTCCTTTCTGCAAAGATTCAATCGCTTCTTTCCACTTTTGTACGGCATCATATTGAACGAACTGCACGCCATCATAACCTTCCAGGACTTCTCTTGCATATGGGAGATCTGCCGCGATAATCGGCAAACCTATCATAGCAGCCTCTATCAAAGGAAGGCCGTAAGATTCCATATAGCTTGGAAACACCAAAGCATCACATGCTTTATATATAGAATAGATCTGTGGGTGTGGAATTGTATTAAGGCAATGGACATTTTTACAGCCACTATCATTTTCCACAGCCGTCAGATATAACATTACATTTTTATCAGCTATTTTAATTGCCTGAATAAGAGTCGAATGATTTTTATATTGATAATCAGTAGCCGGATAAAACAAATTAAGGCGAGAGACGTCTAAATCCAATGCAGGCTCAGCATCAATCGGCAAAACAGCTGGAGAAAAAGTATGGATATCTTTAAGGGGATACTTATATTTTTTCGCAAACCCATGCTTTATACAATCCAGTTGTACGAATACATGCGTATTCTTAGTCAAAGACAGACGTACAAAAAGCGGATAAATACATTTATAAAACCATAATATCCGTTGCTCCTTATCAAACGGATTCCATTGATAATCTGATGATAAAGACAGCGACTGATGAAAATATATAAATTTATGAATGTTTTTTTTATTTACCTGAAAGCCTGTATTCTGTAAAGATATGCAAGCAATCGGATTAATGGACTTTCTTGTAATCCATTTATTAAGGCCATATATGTCCCATAGAAATCTATTCAGCATCGACTTGACACCGGAAATCTGTTCAATCCTGACATTATGTTGGCGTGGCGTTATTGAAATCCTTTCAGAAACAAAGACGAGCCATTGATACCTATTCTCAGGAATGTGGCTTACAAATTGATTTAAAACAATTAATGCTCCACTTTCATTCAATGATGTTGCGTTAACGATTATTGCGTCTTGCATTCTGCTGGCTTATGTTATATACACTTTCGTTTTATTGCATTAGCCTTGTATTCATGCACATTGCCCATCCTATTTTTTATAAATTGAATAGAGCGAACCGACAAACAAAACAAATAACGGATATGGCAATAGATTTAAAACAGCAAAAGCTGATAATCTGAAAAACAGGCCATCTGCTCTTAAATTTTTGTATATTCTCTTGCGTTCGTCATCCGAAAGTTCCGACTTCAAAAGCTGCAAAGAAGTAAGAAACACCAAATAATGGATATATTTATCGAAAGATGATTTTAATTCCGGGGCAGATTGTTCCCTACTTAATTTAAAAGTATCTATGATAAATGACAGATCGTTGATACGTTTAAGAGAAACTTTACTTTGAGATATCGAATTATTACGGACTTTATATAAATATGTGTACTCCGGCATAATATTAATGACATCCGCATTCTTGCAGCATTGAAAAGAAAACAAAAAATCTTCATGCAGTATGCCTTGGACAAACTTGATACAATTCGAATCCAAAAATGATTTTTTATATAATTTATTGACGGCTGCAATATTATATTTTCTTTTTAAGAAATCTTTCAGAATCTCCTTTCCGGTTATAGTCTTCTCTTGAAGATTCTTTATATGTATTGAATCCGCACCGACAAGCCGTATATTTCCAAAGACAATATCGGAATTCTGCTTTGCAGCGGCATTACATAATTTCTCAATACAGTCTGAAGTGATTTCATCGTCGGAATCCATAAAATACACATAATCTCCGGCAGCATTTTCAATTCCGGTATTACGTGCCGCTGACAAACCCTTATTGCATTCGTGCCTTATGATTTTTATGTTATCCTTACGTTTATGGCTTTTTATGATATCCTCAGCAATAGAAATACTGTTATCCGTACCGCAATCATCAATAATCAAATATTCGATATTATCATATGTCTGATTGAATGCAGACAACAAAGAGTCCTCAATATATGCTGCCACATTATATACAGGAATTATTACGGTTACTTTATACATTACTTGTAATTTATAATATTGACTTATAAGGAAGCAATTTATTTACTTCACCTCCTGAGTGAAGCGTATGAAAAAAAATAGCGATATATGCCATTGATATGCATGCTATAACTATTCTTTGGCTATTCAAAGAAAAGAAGTATTTGATGAACTTCGGAATCAGTACAATCAGAATAGGAGTATAGAAGCAAGCAAACCTCAAAAACACTAGAGTCAAAGGAGTCTCAGCAAAAAAGCACGTAATGGAGAGAAACACCAAGGCCACATAATTGATATTTTGCAAAATATTATATGTCACCGTTTTATACGTTTCCCCCAAAAATTTGTCCAATATCAGAAGCCCTGTCGAGAGAAGCATTAGCATATAAGTCGTTATGGTGATTTCACTGGCAAATTGTTCAAAATTCAAATAAATTTTATAAGCATCCAATGATGCTACAATAAGAATGAAAAATTGCGCGACGTAAAGTATGATCACCAGTAATCCAAGTTTCACAGATAAAGGATACGAACGTCTTAGAATAAAATATAACGGTAAACATATAATAGCCGAAAAGTGAATAAAAAAAATAGAGCACCCTATGTTTAGGAAATATTTTATAAAATTTCTGTTTTCTATATGTTCAAGCGATGCAAAAAAGATATAGCTTGCCATGCATTGCCTCATTACATTGAACGTATATGTATAATACTGCGCGAAACAAAAGAAGATGAGCAGTGAAAAAAACGGATATGGGGAATATCTCCTGATGAAAATCGCGACACAATAAATTGTTAAAAAAGATATTATTAGAATGACAGTTTGAAACGGCATGTTCAAACTGCGAAACAAATGAAAGAAAAAAGCCCAGCCCAATTCTTTGATTTCCGGATGAAGTCCAAATAAAGAGCCATTGTATAGTTCTTCATATGCTGGAAAATCTTTTCCGACGCCACATCTCAATCCAGAAAAGAGAAAAAGCAGTATTAAAGCAAACATCCATCTTGCATTTTTTCCATTCTTGTCATAATTGCATATTTCAAAAACAGAAAATAAGACCAGGACGCCCAAAACCAATATATACGGAAACATATCAGATTACTTTTTCAAATAAAATGATGAATGCTCAGTAGCCATGTGATACTTTTCAATATGCCTGTTCATCCCGGAACTATCACTGCTGTCATGCAACAATGAATACAGCAAACGGTTTTGCTTCGGAAATATTATGGCATCCTCTGAGTATGGAATATTCTTGCTTTTAGTTTTTATGAACTCCCCAAAACTCATATACCGGTTTCTATACAATTCCCAATTTGAAATCTGGTAATCATATATATGCCTTCGCACGCCATTTAGATGAATCCATATAAAACCATACGGAACGGCAATCGGCAAGCCACATAATGTTTCTATTAAAGAATATTTGTGCGAATTCAGTTGTGCATATTCTTTTATTTCTGCCGGGGTAAAATATGTTTCAGATGTTAATCTGAAAATCGTATGATCTGTTACTCCATTATATGGGCAAAGAATATTTGGTGTTTTCTCATTTAATTGGCCTAATGGAACATACCATTTCTTTTCAAACCATGAAACATTATATCCTGAAAGATAGATGGATATCTTATAGTTATTTATAAGGTTGAGCAAACATCTTTTATATTGTCTGAAAAAATATTTTTTACAACACAAGATGCTGATTCCACACTTTTTATATGCAATCAGATTAAAATAAAAAAATACGAAGCAAAACAATTTCCACGGATTTATGAATACTTTCTTGTCTGAACGGTATGCATTGCAGATCTCAACCAAAGAGTTTGTCAGATATATTTGATCTGCATCAATTTTCATAACAAACTCATAATTTACTTTCGACAAAGCAAAATTGTAGTAATTCGACAATAAATGAGGGGAATCCTGCGGTTGTGATTTTATAAAATTGAACTCATCTGCTGTAAGGTTATTCGCATAAATCTTAGGTTCATATTCATAATAATGAATCTTATTGCCATATTGCTCTGCCTTTTTTTTAATTATTGCAGGAGATTCATCCGAGCAATCATTATACACAATTATGAGTTCATCCAATGCATCTATACAAGAGTCAATTGATTCAGCTAAAAACTCAGCATCATTTTTTACCCTTAAAATACCTGATACACCACGCCGGCGCACTCGGGCAAAAGAATTGACATCTACTTTATATATGTCACCGTTACAATATGCACATGAACACTTCTTCATATAATTCATTTCTTAATGAGACGTGCTTCTGTAAGAATTGCATGTTTTTTATCAATCTCATTCATATTTCTTGTAGAAAAACAGAATGGACGCACCTTGTCTCTATAACGTTCTATATCAGTTATCTGCCTTGCCGGATTTCCAGCTATTACTGCCCCCCCCGGATGACTTTTTGATACAACACTTCCTGCTGCCACAATACAATTGTCCCCCAATGTAACTCCCGGCAATATTATAGAGTCCGCGCCTATAAAGCAATTGTCTCCGATATTTATACGGCCGAAAACATCCGTATATTCAGGCCATACTTTTGACACACTATTATCATGAGTCAATAATCTGCATCCAGGAGCAATAGTGACATTGTTACCGATAGTCACAAGGTATGCTTCAGGCGTCAATATGTTAGAAAAGATAGAACAACCTGAGCCTATTTTTATTCCTTTCTTACGATAGAAATCTATCAAAACCTTGTTATTTCCCGATAATTTTGCTCTAAGAAATGCGAAATAATACGTTGAAAATATATTTTTCATTTTAATCTTATTGTAGGAAATTCATATAGTTCGCTTTGCTCCGGTTTTCCACCATGCGCTGAAATTATGTGCTCTGACACGCATATATTCCGGAGGCAACTGCATATAATCACCATAATGTTTTTTCAGATATCCATCATATGCGGAAATGCACCTGTAAGTGCGGCCTTCAAAAGCAATGTCTGAGTACTCATGAAACACATCAGAAGGCATATGTTCCTTCTCTCCATATCTTCCGCTTATGGCACCGGCATACGTTGCCGTTCTGAAATCTATGGAAGACATTGCTCTTTCTGACCAGACTACAGCCTTATCATGATTTATTAAAAGCCTGCATATAAATTTCAAAAAAGGAAATCTTACAAATGAATCATCTGCTTGGCTCGTATATATCATCGGTTTCCTTATATAAGCGATTTTCTTGCAGAACCTGTCAAGTTCCTTTTCAGAAGGCAAGCCGTCAACAGGAAAAACGTCAATGAAAACTCCGCTTTTACGGATTTCTTTCTCAGAGACCTTCTCCTCCAATATTGTCCTGTCATCGATTACCTTGCTGAAAGGCAGTATATATTCCGGATCAGTAAACGCATTCTGTATCCTAAGGTGCGGATACTGCCCGTCAAACTCCTTTAGGAACCTGTTGTAGTCGGGCCGGGGAAGCATGATGTCGACGTCATCGTCCCACGGGATATACCCCTTGTGGCGCACAGCTCCAAGCAGAGTGCCGCCGCCAAGAGAATACCTGATGCCCCTCTCCATGCAGAATGCATGTATCTTGTCAAGGATGCCAAGCTGTATCTCGCGCAATTCCTTGATATCTATTTCCTTTCCCATCATTCGAAACTTTTGAGAGTCCTGTATATCCCTTCACGCAAACCGACAGACGGCCGGAAGCCAAGCGACTCAATCTTAGCCGTATCCAATGCCACACGCGCATAATTGCAGTAGCCTGTCATATCGGCATTATTTTCAAACCGGACAGCAATGCCACGCTCCGGCACAGCCTGGCATATAAGTCCAGCCACGTCCCGTATCGGCATAGGCTCGGTCTCGTTCGCAAGGTTATACGCCTCACCTCCCTTGCCGTACAATGCGGAATAGACCAGTCCCATCACCGCATCACTGACATAACAGAACGCACGAACGGCATCGCCGGCACTTTTCAGCACAATGTCCCTCCCGTTCAGAGCATCCCCGATAAAGTCCGCCATGACGCGCCCGTCACCCTCTGTCTTCATGCCCGGGCCATAGCTGTGGGCAATCCTTACGCTGACGGCACGAATACCATGCTGAAGATAATAGCTCCTCAGGACAGTCTCTGCCGCACGCTTGCTCTCCGGATAGCATGACCGATTATCCAAAGGGTCGAGATACCCGAAAGAAATCTCATCAAGCAGAGTCTTGCCCTCCGTTGCGCCATACACCTCACGTGTCGATGCGAACACAACGCACTCAGAAACCGAACGCCTGGCAAAATCCATCACATTGAAAGTGCCGAGAAGATTGCTCTTCATTATGCCGACAGGGTCTGAATTTATGAAATGAGGGCTGGCATTGCCGGCAAAATGAAAAATATAATCCGCATGTCCCTCATAGCTTATGGGAGATGCAATGTCCTGATGCACAATCCCGAAATAATCCTCTTCCAGCACTTCCCTGAAAAGCGTCCTGGTCTTGTCAAGCGAGCGCGTCAGCACAACAGTCCTGACATCAATCCCGGCATGCTGCTTCAGATACAAGAAGAGATAAGCTGTATATGTACCGAGCATTGAATTGGCACCTGTAATGAAAACCGTCTTGCCGTCAAACCTTGACCATTCGACAGGAGAACCTGCCATTTCACTCAAGTCCTGCTGCACTATGCTGTTGCCGTATCCGAACATTTCCTGTTTTGATATGATTGTTGCTAAAAACCGAATATCTGCTGATTCTCATGCACTTCCACCATTGCACGAAAAATGAAATAATCAGTCGGAGTCGTAATCTTTATGTTTTCCATCGGGCCTTCTATCAGTCCGAGCTTATGGCCGTAATGATTCATCATCGTACAGCTGTCCACAAAATCACGCCTGCCCTCTGCAAGTGCCTTGCGGTGGGCGGACAATATGTCATCCAACCTGAAGCTCTGAGGAGCGCGTGCTATAAGGGAATTCTTACGTTCCGGTATCTCAAGGCCTTCCCCCGTATTTACGACAAAGGTTTCCGTTGCAGGAATGCAGGTTATGCAGCTTCCGCATTCGGAGACCTTGGCTATATTGTCAGAGATTGTCTGTTCCGTAATCAGCGGGCGTACACCGTCATGAATCAGCACGACAGCACCAGGCTGCCCCGCCGCATACTCCTCCGCCGCACAAAGGCCATTATAAATGGAAAGCTGTCCGGTCTCGCCGCCGGGAACAATCCTCACAACCTTATTGACTTCAAACTTCTTGAGCATTTTCTCAAGAAAAGGAATCCACGGCTCAATGCACACGACCACAATGGCATCTATATCCGGATGATTGTCAAACAATTCAAGCGTATATATTATAACCGGCTTGCCGTTCAAGTCCAGGAACTGCTTGGGACGCGACTTGGTGTTCATCCTGCTGCCGACACCTCCGGCAAAAATTACAGCAATATTCATAAATGTATTATCAGGCTACCACTTGCCATATATCCATGGCAGGTGTTTGTACAATATCTGATGAATCAAATAACACAAGATCAATATCACAAAAGCAATGGCCAATGTATAGACAAACGACAGCAAGGTCAGTTCATCAGCCCAGCCTATCGTAAATTTGACCGTATAGCAAAACAGCATTTGTACGCAAAGTATTGTCACAAGTGAGTTAGCGACATTCACAACAAGCTGACGTTCTTTGAACAATGATGAAAAATATAAGACCGCCATTGAAGCGACGAATCCGTTTAAGTAAAAAAGCGGTATGCTATATAGTTTATGTGCCCCGAACCGCACCAGGCTCATTGATGTCCTGCCATTGAATCTTGCAGACAAAATGAAAATGGCAAACAAAACAATCATGACCAAAAACGGAAACTTCACATTCAGCCAGCCATCAATTGCATTCTTATATTTATAACCAATATAATATATCGGGAATGCCATAAGAGCCTGCTTTAAATACAGGACATTAAATTTGTACATTAATATGAACAACAATATGCCCCCCCCAATCAATAGATAGAGGTATCTTTTATATTTCTCCAGTACATCAGTCATTACTTTACACCAGAATAATGCAAGAAGAAACCAACATGGAATATTTGCAATCTGAGTTCCGCGAGCTATACCTTTTAGAGTAACATAAACTTGATCCATTCCGATTCCAATTACGCCAGAAGGCAGCGGACGGTGATATACAGCAGCATAGTCCCAAAAGTCAAGATAAAACAACACACTGCTTATTGCAATATATGCCCCGATAAAGACAGCGGCTGGAAGCAGAAGTGTCCTGGCATACTTTCTCCATTCAATTGCTCCCCTGTATTTATGCAGCATCCCGCTGACCATAAAAAAGAAAGGCATATGAAAAGCATAGATATACATGCGTCCATTGCCCCTGCAATCATACGTCACAAGATGTCCAACAATCACAAGCAGGGCAACAATTACGCAAGCATAATCCAAATATGCGACACGCTGATTATCACCCATAGCATCAACTCTCCCCATCATTTTATGCATATAAATAATCTGACTCTATATTCAACTTTATGAGCAAGGCACTCATCGAGGTCATCCACGCACAATATATCTCTCTATGAAATCAAATGATTGCTTTCTAAGAGCAGACAACCTCATATTGACATCCTTATAATCGATTCGAGTTATTGTTTGCGGGATTCTTTTGTCATCATAAGGAATCAGCCTGTCAGTAAGTCCCAAACCATCAACAATACTCTTCATTCTGTAATCTGACCCGTCACGCTGAAATAAAGTAAACTGCTTCTCAAATAAAACAGAGAAACAACAGCCATGAAAAGCATTACAAACAACATAATCCGCATACTTAAAGTATCCAAGCCACTCTTCAATACCCAAATCCGTTTTAACCTTATGCCTGAACCGGATTTTATTAATGCTGTAATTACTTATTTCTATCATTTCCAGATTCAACTGCTTCGCCAACTTCGCCGCTTCCAAAAGCATTTGCTTATCATTGGTCATACAATTATAAACCAGAAGATAATTCCGTTCTTTCGGAACAGCTGTTATCGGGTCGTAATCACTGCTGCCCAACAATAGAGTAGGATCCTGAACCCATGAAACATCACGCTTTAATACCTTCTGCAAATACTCAGCACCTTCTCTTTCGCGGCAACTTATTGCCAGATAATCCTTGGTCATGGAAACAATGCGCTCCTGTTCCTTTTCATCTAAAGGCCTTGCTCCGATTGAAGGTGAATATGCAATCTTGTTTTTATTCTTCGCAAATGGAGCATTCAAGAAAAATATATCATCAAAATCATTGTTTCCATACAATTTCCAGATGACATCGCTTTCACACACATAAGTATCTATATCCAGATTTTCAATTGATTCCAATGACATCAGTTCATCATAATCATATTCGAAAGCCGTTTTGACATAATATTTGTCAAAGAACTTTTGAAATTTTCTAAACTTTCTGATATTTTGGAAAAAACCTAAAACTCCCCAATTCAAGCAACACCATACGGCACCGCGCAAATTGCGCATGCTGAAGATATTGAATAGCGGATATTTTAAATTGTACTTCTCTAATGTCCTTGGAAGATAATCTATTACTACTGATTGCTTCCCCTTTTTCTTCAGATACTGCTGAAAAGCATATGTATGCAATGCAGCACCATAATTCATGTGATTAGAATGGATGTTATAAGAAACAAGCCCTATTAATCTTTTTTCCATATGCTTCTGCTATTTTCAGGCGCAGAAGCGCAATTACTGCCTATTATTTAATATATGAATAGGTCGTATCTTCCCCCCCCTATCACAATATGCTCTTTCATTTCCATTGAAATGGTCTTACGGTCTATCTCCATTATATCTTCAATTATTGTCTGTCTGAACTCAGACTTGATGGCCTGGTCATATCCGGCAGCCGCAGCCTTATACAATTGCCCCACAATATTTGCGGCACTGAAATCATCATGTCTGATGAAATTATCCTCCGCATGTATATTGCGCCCGAAAAGCTGAAGTTTGTCATTCCACACAAGACCGACAGCCGGCACATCAAGAGAATATGCAATTATGCAGGCGTGCAAGCGTGCAGCCACTATAGCCATGTAACCCGAGATAATGTCAACAAGTTCATAAGTATTTTCCGGATATCTCCGGCACACGCTGATTCCCTCCTCTGCAAGACTTGCACACACCTGCCCGGCAAAATCATTGTCATACGGAAGCCCGTTCGTAAACACTTCAACATCGCACCCGTCTTCTGCCAATTTCCTTATGACATCTTTATATAATGTCAGCAATTCCACAGGCCCGAAGTCTATCGCATTATCATTGAATATACCGCCTCTGACGACACCGACCCCTATTTTCCGGCTATCCTTTTTCTTTATTCCGTAAGCTTCACTGACCCACACGGCAGGATCCGAGACACGCAGTACAGGTCTTCGCGGATTTCCATCATAGTACTTTCCTGCCAGCGTCTCCAAATCGTCACGCGTCGAGACATGAATTAAAGCAGGAAGCTGCATCGCCTGCTTGAGCATCTGGCATTTGAAATCAGACTCGCTATAGCCTTCAACTCCTACGGCATTGAAGACAACAGGAACATTCAGGCTCTCGGCCGCATTCAGAAGCGCAGTCAACTCTGTATAAAAAAACTGATACGTCCACTTGACGATTCCGCCTCCGACCACTACGACAAGATCAAAATCCTTGATATAAGTCTCGAAATATTCACGCGTCTTCTCAAAAAGCAATTTTTCAAAACTCAATGAATATGAATTGCCGGAATTAAAGATTCTGGCGGCCCTGTTCCTGACCTTGCGCATAATCGAAGGCCTGTATGTCTTTCTTATATAATCCAGATAAAGTCTTTGGGAAACAAAATCTCCAGATTCAACATACTTCCCATACAGCCATTCCGTACAATCAAAAATAATCGGGTCCCCCAGATTTTTTTCATTGTACAAACCTACAAAACAAATTTTCCGCTGTTTGTCACTCATATGATTCTCACAAAAACTTATGAAACAATTTGCTTTCGTTTAAGCAGCACCAGCACCCTCTCCCGTTCGGACCTGCCGATTCCGATAAAGAAAACGGAAGTCATATAAAACACCATAAAAGTCAATACACTTGCAATCAAATACTTCCAACCCTCCAAATCAAGATATGACAATATAGCGGTTGGAATAACTGACAATGCAGTTACAAGCGAGACCGGCAAAAGCACCTTGCGCGCAAACTCCCTTATGGAAAACTGAATCTTTGCACGCATAAAAAGCAGGCGTATGGCCAAATAAGCCAAATCCAGGCAGCACTTTATTTCCATCACTACTGTCGGCGAATATCCGGCCTTCAAAAAGAAATAAGATATTATTATGTTCAAGAATATGACACTGCTTATCACTATCTGATAATTGCGAATCTTACCTGTAGCCTGAATCGTCATCCACATTGGAGCGGAAAGCGTCTCCAAAAGCAGATAAATGAGGTTCAGCACAACGAATGCAGATGCAAATTCAGGAACTTTTCCCAGCCAGATCTCAAGAAGGAACTGCGCATTGAACATCACAGGACAAGCCAATGCAAAAAGCAGGAAATAAGAATACTTCGCTGTATTGTGCACAAGTGCACGCAATGCATCAAGCTCCTCCCCCGAGTAGTATTTAACTATTTGCGGACGGAACGCTATCTGGAAATTCCCCACGAACTGATTGACAGCTGCGCTTACCTGATTCGCCACACCTACAGCAGCATTCACGGTCACACCATAAAAGAAATTCAGCAGCAGATTCAAGCCCTGATTGGCGCTCATCGAAGCGACAGATCCGAAAAGGCTCCATCCTGAAAACGATGCCATAGACTTGAATATCCCGGAGTCCCACACTTTAGCAATACGTATTGCAGTAAACCTCCGATGACAATAGAATTGCACGCACATGAAAATTATCAATGCAATCACAAGATGGTTGACAGCATATAGTTTCAACTTGTCCCCAAGAAACCATGTCAAAGAAAAAGCATTCAACAATTTCAGAACAACATCAAGAATGCTTACATAAGCATAATACGACATGTTTTCATGGGCGATTATCAACGACTCAAACGGTGTCTTGACAAGTGAGAGCAAGAATGTCAGGAGCGAGAACTGAAACACGAACATCGCCGCTCCAGTCCTGTCCGGAGGCAAATTCATCTTGTTGCTGATATACCATACTCCTCCAAGCTCAACCAGCAAGAACATCACAAGCGCAAGAATCAGAAAACAATAAAGGCTTATATTGAATATCGTATTCAAGTTGCCCCCATCCTTTTTCCCAAGCTCAAAATTATAGAAGCGCTGTGTCGCAGTTCCCAAAGGGCCGCTTATGAATGAAAACATTACGACTACAGAACCTACAATATTGTAGATTCCGTAGTCTTCAATACCCAAGGCCTGCAGAACGATACGCGAAGTATACAACTGCACCAGCATCGTTATGCCCATACGCAAGTACAGGTAAAACGTGTTCTTAGCTATTCTTCTGTTGTTCTGTGCTGTGTCTGTCATGTCTCCATCCC
>CAJUEK010000053.1 GCA_910585445.1 uncultured Bacteroidales bacterium
AGTCCATCTCGCAGTCTTCAAATGCGCTCTACGTCATCGACGGTGTGCCAATGTATACTGCGGCAAAGGACGGTTCGACAGAGTTCGGCTCCCAAGGCTCAACTGACCCTATCGCCGACATCAATCCTGACGATATTGAATCAATGTCAGTTCTGACAGGTGCTGCAGCTGCCGCACTTTACGGTTCGGATGCCGCCAATGGAGCCATTGTCATAACCACGAAGAAAGGTAAGGCCGGAAAGGTCACTGCGACTGTCGCAGCTGGGGTTGAGATGATGAATCCGTTCGTGCTGCCTCGTTTTCAGAACACCTATGGTACAGGCGACCTCAGTTCTTCGGTAGGTTCGATTGACCGCAGCTGGGGCGCTAAGCTTAATTCTGCAAACAATCCTGGCTATAACCCGGCAAAGGATTATTTCAACACAGGTTTTGTACATAACGAGAGTATCTCAGTGTCAATGGGTAATGACAAGAACCAGACTTATCTGTCCGCTTCTTCCATTAACTCTTACGGTATTGTGCCTAATAATGGCTACAGCCGTTATAACTTTACTTTCCGAAACAACACAGCGTTCCTGAACGACAAGATGCATCTTGACGTAGGAGCAAGCTATATCCTCCAGAAGGACCGCAACATGATCAATCAGGGTACATATAACAACCCGTTGGTCGGTGCGTATCTGTTCCCGAGAGGTAACTACTGGGAAGAGTACAGTATGTTCGAGCGTTACGATGCCGACAGGAAAATGTACACCCAATACTGGCCAATAGGTGATGCAGGTATGACAATGCAGAACCCGTACTGGATTAACTACAGAAACGTGCGTGAAAACAAGAAAGACCGTTTCATGCTCAATGCATCTCTTTCTTACGACATTTTGGATTGGTTGAATGTTGCCGGCCGTGTACGCATGGACCAGTCTTTCAACACATATACCGAAAAATTCCACGCAACTACAGCGACACAGCTCACTGAAGGCTCGCTGAACGGTCTCTTCGGTATCGAGCAGTCGAAAGACCGCCAGATATATGCAGACGCCCTTGTGAATATCAACAAGAGGTTCAACGATGACTGGACATTCCAGGCGAACCTCGGTGCATCTATTTCCGATATGTTCTACGATGTAATGAAAAACCGTGGTCCTATCGCTGACGGAAAAAGCACGGATGAGAAGGCAGGGCTTGCCAATGTGTTCAACATACAGAACTTAAGCAACTCTCCGAAGACAACACGTCTGCAGGATGGATGGCGTGAGCAGGTCCAGTCCGTCTTCGGCTCGGCCGAGGTTGGATTCAAGAGCACGTACTTCCTTACATTGACCGCCCGCAACGACTGGCCTTCAATGCTTGCAGGTCCTCACTCGAACACAAAATCATTCTTCTATCCTTCAGTGGGTGCTTCAGTAGTGATTTCTGAAATTATTCCGAATATGCCTGTGAATCTCGAATATATCAAACTCCGTGGTTCCTGGGCTTCAGTCGGTACTTCTTTTGCGCGTTATATCGCCAATCCGAAGTATAGCTGGAACGGAAGCAGTCTGTCATGGAATATGAAAACCGATTATCCTATGTACGATTTGAAGCCAGAGCGTACAAATTCATTCGAGGTCGGTCTTACCATGCGTTTCCTCAAGGATTTCAATTTGGATGTGACTTATTATCACACAAATACAAGGAATCAGACTTTTGACCCTCAGATTTCGACCGGTTCAGGTTCTTCAAAGATTTATGTGCAGTCCGGTGATGTCATGAACCAGGGACTCGAGTTCAATCTCGGGTTCAATCACACCTGGGGCATATTCTCTTGGAATACCAACTACACTCTGTCAATGAATGAGAACAAGATAATCGCATTGGCAGACAATGTTTGGAATCCTGCTACCGGAGAATACTTCAGCGTATCTCAGCTTGATATGAAAGGTCTTGGCCAGGCGCACTTTATCTTGGAAAAAGGCGGTACGCTCGGTGACCTTTATTCACTCAGTGACTTCAAATATGATTCGAATGACAAGATAATGGTCGATGTGAACGGTAAAGTGAACGTGGAGCCTATCAATTCGGAGAGTGATTATGTAAAGCTCGGAAGCGTGCTCCCGAAGGCAAATATGGCTTGGAGAAATGATTTCAAGGTTGAGAACTTCACTTTCGGCTTCTTGATTACAGCCCGTCTCGGCGGCATCGTATATTCAAGCACCCAGGCCTATCTCGACTACTACGGTGTCTCAGAGGCGTCTGCTGTTGCCCGCGACAATGGAGGCGTATGGATTAATGGAGGTGAAAACCTCATTTCTGCAAACAGCTGGTATTCAACAGTTGGCGGAACAGGCTCGCTTCCTCAGGCATACACTTACTCCGCAACCAACGTCAGGTTGCAGGAAGCTTCAATCGGCTACACTTTCCCGCGTAAGATGTTGGGTGACGTATGTGACCTTAACATTTCCCTTGTCGGCCGCAACTTGTGGATGATTTACAACAAGGCTCCGTTTGACCCGGAGGCAGTGGCGACCACAGGCAACTATTACCAGGGGATAGACCACTTCATGATGCCTTCGCTCCGCAACTTCGGATTTAATGTAAGGATTACTTTCTAATTGGAACGGATATGAAAAACAGCATAATCAAAGCCGGGATTATATTGCTTGCACTTTCAACTGCAGCAGCTTGTACCGGTAATTATTTGAACATAAACACTCATCCATATGAAGTGGACAAAGATCAGATGATGCAGGATGATTATATCATCGGAGCTACCCTGTCTGCTATTTGCGGAACAGTCGTATCGACTGACGTGAACACCGCACAGTTCACAGATTGCCTTCTCGGAGGTCCTATGGGAGGATATTACTCTTCTACCGGAAGCTGGGGAAAGACCATTGACAACTTCAATGCTACCGATGACTGGACAAGGGTATTCATGTCCAGCGACAGGGTAATTCCTACTCTTTTTACCAATCTTAAGGAGTTGCGTGAAATTACAGATGACCCTGTAATCCATAGTATGGCAACAGTGGTTAAGGTTGCTGCTATGCAAAGGGTAACGGATACCTATGGCCCTATACCTTACAGCAAAATTGGTGTAGATTTGGAATTGCTTGTTCCATATGATTCACAGGAGCAGGTTTATGACAAAATGTTTGAGGAACTGGATGCCGCCATCCTTGTTCTTGAAGACAATGCGTCTTTGACTTATTCAGCCAATGCCGACCCTGTATATAGGGGCAGCATAAGAAACTGGTGCAAATTGGCCAATTCACTCAAGCTGCGTCTTGCAATGCGAATTGTATATACTGAGGGCGGAAAAGAGAAGGCCGCTCAGAAATTCAAAGAAGTAATGGAGCACCCTATCGGGGCCTTCACTTCGAATGCTGATAATGCGGCTCTCCAGGCTGTTGCATTCGGAGACAAGGGAAATCCTCTTTATACGGCTGTAAAATATAACCAGATAGCAGGCTCAAATACAGGTGGAGATACCCATGCGGCAGCTGACATAACGTCATATATGACTGCATACAATGATCCTCGTTGCGAGAAATATTTTATTGAGTCGGAGTTTGAAGGTGAAGAGTTCAAATATACAGGAGCCCTTATCAGCGTGGTGAAACCGCCGCTTGGAACTGTCGGAAGGAAATATGCAGGTGTGAATATCGGATATAATGACCCTCTCCAGTGGATGAATGCGGCTGAGGTCGCTTTCCTTAAGGCGGAAGCTGTGGTTCTCGGAGTAATCAGCGGCAATGCCGAAGAGTATTACAACGAAGGTATCCGTCTTTCATTCGACCAGTATGGGGTAAGCTCGGCTTATGCCGCTTACATCAGCAATGATAAAAAGACTCCTGTAACCTATGTCAATCCGGAGGGTGAAAGCCGTCCTGCAGCCTTGACTGAACTGGCTGTCAAATGGGACGATGCTGCCACTGCTGCCGAACAGCAGGAGCGTATTCTTATCCAGAAATGGATTGCGAACTTCAACCTCGGCAATGAGGCTTGGGCTGACCACCGCCGTACCGGATACCCTAAATTTTTCCCGGCTTCGGATGAAGGAAACATGAGCGGAGGTATTGTGGATAACGAATTCGGAGCGCGCCGTATGCCTTATCCTCAGGATGAGCGTACCAGCAATGCCGCCAATTATTCCTATGCTGTTGCAAATCTTCTCGGCGGAAGAGACAATATGGCTACAAGATTATGGTGGGATTGCAATCCTGCGGTGAATAAATAATTAATCTGTAAGATAGTATGAAAAAAATATTTATAGTCTTTGTTACATCCGTCTTTGCCTTGGCTTCCTGCAGCGATTGGACAAAGCCTGAGGCGCTGGATTATACTCACAAGACTTTTGAGGACTCTGACCCTTCCGGCTATGCTGCTTATCTGGAATCTGTCAGGAACTATAAGACTTCCGAACATAAGGTGATGATTCTGAATATGAAAGGCACAGATGCTTATCCTGTGTCCCAGTCCCAGGTCCTGATGGCTATGCCGGACAGCGCAGACTTCATCTGTGTGAACAATCTGGAGAATCTCCATCCTGAGTTTGTAAAACAGATTCCGCTGGTCAAGGAGAAAAAAGGTACTTCCGTTTTATCTGCCGTTGACTTTTCAGTTGCGTATGCCGATTATATCGACCATAAAATCTTGCTTGCGGACAATGGAAAGCCTGCACCTACTATAGATGAGTGCAAGGCATATTTCAAGACGCATGCCCATAAGCAGCTTGAATATTGTGGACAGTACTCATTCGAAGGAGTGATTGTCTCTTTCACAGGAACTCTTATCAATGACGAGGATAAAGCAAGCATGTCCGGCTTTATGGAGGCTGTATCAGAGTGGAGGGCAGCGCATAAGGATAAACTTTTCATGATGCGTGGCAATCTCAATCTGCTTGAAGACAAATCTATTCTGACAGATGCGAAATACCTCATATTGGTGATGGGCGGGGACAAAGGAGTAACTGCCATGAGGTCAAAAATCAGAAGCGTTCTTGCAAGAATCGACCAGAAAGACAGGATTATTTTCGAGACAGTAGTTCCAAGTGCTGCTGAGCCGAATCCGAGCGGCGAGACTGTATATGACGGTGCGGAAGACATTCTGAAACTTGGAGACTATGTGTCCGGCGGAGCTACCTACAAGACATTGGGACTGGCTGTATCTAATGCAAATGATGACTATTTCAATGACAGCTATTTCTTGGCTGATGACATCAAGAAAGAACGTCCGGTGTTTTATGGAAGTTTTGTAAATATTCGCAGAGGTATCAATTATCTGGTTGCCAATGCAAACTAATATTAAATGAATATGAAAAATAGAATTTCAATAGCATTGCTTTCACTTCTTTCTCTTGTCGCATGTAATGACGATGAGAACTTTGAAAACAAGGTTTACATCGATTGCGACATAAGGAACGAAGTCAGGGTTGCAGTAGATGAGCATGTCAAGAATATGGATTTCACATTCAAGGTTTGCGTTGCCCGTCCTGTGACCAAGGATTTGGATGTCAGTTTCGCTGTCGCTCCGGAAATGTTGGCGACATACAAGGAAATGTATGGGGATGATGCCGTGCTGCTGCTTCCGGAAGCGCACTACAGTCTTGACGGAGTGTCTGCTGAGATACAGCAGGGGAGAGTTGAGAGTAAAGACATTGTGGTTCCGTTCAAAAATCTTGACGAGGGCCAGGGATTGGATTACACAAAGAAATATGTGCTTCCAGTGAACATAAACTCTGACGGGGTGGATGTCCTGTCAAGTGTAAAGACTGTTTATTTTGTGATAATGAAGGCTGCTTTGGTCAATGTGGCTGCGGATATGTATGAAAATCGTGCATGGCCTGTATGGGACAACTTTACGGAGGTGCAGGATATGGAGCATTTCACAATGGAAGCCCTGATTAATCCGCGCGGATTCACCAATAAAAGCTATATCAATACCATAATGGGAATCGAGGACGATTTCCTTATCCGTGTGGGTGATGCCGGTCTTGCGACGAACCAGATTCAGATTGCATTTGCTTGTCAGGATGCGGACAAAAAGACTTACAGGAATCATTTCACAGACCCGACCATGCAGCTGAAGGCTGACACCTGGTATCATATCGCCCTTACATTTGACGGAGGTGAAGATAAGACCGACGGAGCCGATATCAAGTTCTATATCAACGGTAAATTGAAGATACAAGGCAAATCAACCGCTACCGATGCTGACGGCAATGTCATGGTTAAGAATAAGGTCAACTTCATGGTTGAGCATTCCGAGGAAGACAACAACAAACCGCGTTGTTTCTGGCTGGGCTATTCTTATGACAAAGACAGAAGTTTCAACGGATTGATGGCTGAGGTCCGTATGTGGAGCAGGGCTCTTTCCGAGGAGGAAATCAATGCCCCTTCGCACTTCTACAAGCTGTATCCGGATGAGGCGACAGGGCGTTTCCCTGAAGACCTGGTCGCTTACTGGAAGTTTGATGACGCAAAAGGCAAGACAGTCAAGGACTGGTCCATTTACGGAAATGACCTGACAGGCAACCAGAATTTTGTCTGGTATCCGGTAAGTCTTCCGATAGAATAAAATGCATTTAATATCATAATAACCAACTCATTTTTTTCATGAAAAATCTAAAACAATTGGCAGGAATATTCCTGTGCTGTGCTTTTGGTATGACCTCATGCCAGGAGACCAATGAGACTGACAGCTTGTCTGTCTCTCCTTCTGCACCGGTTGTCTTTGCGGCAAGCGGTAACTCTGATGTGACCCTCACGGTCACTACTGACGCCGGCGATTGGGCATATACCGCTCCTGAGTGGATTTCCGCAACTCGCAACGGTGATGTCCTTGTTGTCAACACAAAAGCCGACAACACTTCTGAGGACGCGCTTGTAGGCCGTATCTCATTCACTGCAGGTTCTGCAAAAGCTGTAAATGTTTCAGTTATGCAGGAAGGTGTCAACGGCGGCGGAGTTGTTGACCCTAATGCAGCCTCAGCTGTTCTTCTCGATGCTTCCGGCTCGAACGATGTAAAGGTTGAAATCGCAAAGGAGCTGACTGTCAGCGCAGAACTCAAGCTTACCCTTTCCAAGGCTTCTTCCGAGGCTGTGGAGATAAGGGTTTCTGTAGATGAAAGCTACATCCCTCAGTACGACTATGCTCACGGTACATCAAGCACTCTTCTTCCGGCTGAAATCTACACTCTTTCTGTAGGTGGCACCAAGCTTACTGTTGCTGCAGGCGAGACTGAAGTTACCCTTCCTTTCACTTTCAATGGTGGGGCGCTTCCTTACAACACCCAGTACCTTCTTCCTTTGAAAGCGGAGGTCGTTTCCGGTGATGCAGTTTTCGCAAAGAACTCTGATGCCCGTCTGAACTATGCCGTAATGAGAAAGAGCCCTCGTACATGCAAGCAGCTCTGCGTTATGGAGTTCAACGATACCAATCCTCTTAACGTCCTTACTTACAAGCTTGAAGACGGTTCATATTTCTTCGATGCCCTTGTTCTTTTCTCAGGCAACATCGGCTGGTACCCTGAGGAGAATCGCGTGGCATTCAACAAAAGGTACGGTGAGACTTCTATCAATGCCAATACTGCAGCTCTTATAAGCGAGCCTGAGAAATATATCAAGCCTATCCACGATGCAGGTATCAAGGTGTACATGGGTCTTATGCCTCACCATACCTATGCCGGTCTTACCAACATCTCCAACTGGGGGTGCGAGCAGTTTGCAATAGAAATGGCAGAGATTGCAAAGGATTGTTATCTCGACGGTTTCTTCCTTGACGAAGAGTACACAGGTAGCCATGGAGGTGCGATGGGCAGCGAGTGGGTTAGGAAATCTGCAGACAATACCTATGGCGACGGTATATCTTTCATGGCTTACCAGTTGTGGAAACAGGCTTCTGCAGTCTGCGATTGGCCTATAGATGTGTCTTACTTCCAGTATGGCATCAACTTCGGCCCTGTTAAAGATCCTGAAGACAATTCTGAGCACAATGTTTCTGAATTCTGTAATTGCGTAATGGCAAACTATGGCGGTTCAGGTCGCCCACAGGACGACCAGACTTTGGCTGATTGCTGCGGTGTAAGTATCGAGTGTGCCCGTGGCTATGGCTCAAGCGCTTCTCAGATTAAAGACAGGATGGATCAAGGTTATGGCTGGGGTGCCGCATGGTTTGCATGGGACCCAACCAACTCAAGAGCGCTCAAGTCTCTTATTTCCGAGACTGCTGAGCTTTGCTATGAAAGCAAGCTCGTTGAGCCTACTGTTTACTACAAAAAGGTAGGTCCTGGCCAGTATGACGATACTCCATACGAATATTAATAGAACCATTTAATTATTAACTGCTATATGAAAAAGATTTTATTGTTTGCAGCTGCAATCTTGGCACTGGCAGGGTGTAAGGACCCGAATGGTGCCACATCATCTGCCTCAGACGATATTACAGTTGCTCCTGAGAACAGGACAGTCGGCGGAGATGGCGGTAACGTCCAGGTAATCGTTACAAGTACAGGTGACTGGACTCTCGCATCCAAAGACGGAAAGTCATATGACTGGGTTACTTCAGACAAGGCTTCCGGAGTTGACGGAGACATCGTGAAGTTCGTAGTAGAACCTAATATGGAAGAGCAGAAGACAGCAGAGTTCGTGTTCTCTTGCGGCAAGGCTACTGCCCCTTTCACTATCATTTCTATGCCGGGTGAAGTTCCTGCGATTACTGTCACTTCAGGTGCTGAGGTGAAGGGAACTTATGAGGCAGGCAGATTCACTGTTGCCGTTGCTCTCAAGAATGTTGCTGAGAGCGAGCTTGAGGTTGAATGCTCTGAGGAGTGGGTTCGCAAACTCATCGTACTCGAGGGTGATACCCAGAATACAGTCAATGTTGACTTTGGGTATGACGCTCTTTCAGAACTTGAGTCCCGTACTGCGGAAATCACTTTCAAAGGCGGAGCCGCAAACCCTGTAAAAGTTACTTTCACTCAGTCACCTAAGCCGACCATTGAGCCTGAATCAGCTTCATACTCTCTTGATCCTGCAACTGCCGGTACTCTTGAGATTCCTGTCAGGGCTAACGTTGAGTATGACATCACTTATGGCGAGGGGTCAGACTGGCTTACCGGACATAAGAAAGAAGGAAACGTTGAGAAATGGAACTACACTGCATTCACGCAGGAGGGCCAGCAGAGAACCGCTACCATCATCTTCACAGAGAAGAATCCTGCAGAAGGCGCTGAGGCTATTGTTGCGACTGTAAGCGTAAGACAGAGCAACCTCAGATATGCAATCAACCTTGCAAACGCGCGTATAGCAAGTCCTGCCGAGTGGCCTAACGCTGAGGTTATGAAGGTGGGCAAGGTATTTACTGTCGAGATGCTCGCAAGGCATAACGGCTCATTGAACACCCTCGGTTATCTTTTCGGTATTGAGCGCCGTTTCCTTATCAGACATGGTGACACTTATCCGAAGAACGCATGGGAGCTTGTTTGTGCAAGAACTTCAAAAGAGTCTAATGGTGAGAACCGTGAGTGGAAACTTCAGGTAAATAATTCAGCCAACTATCTGCCTGCTGACAAGTGGTTCCATGTGGCAGTTGCCTTTGACGGAACAAAGGCTGTCATTTACTTGAACGGTGAATCAGTTGCAGAAGACGTCCTGCCGTCAGACTTCAAAGATGTGGATTTCACAGAGTCATATACCGGCAATGGAGCTACCCAGTGTCTCTACTTCGGTTGGGGCTATGGAAATGGACGTGACTGGAAAGGTAATATCGCTGAGGCACGTATCTGGAACAGGGCACTTACCCAGGATGAAATCAAGGCTGACGGTCATTACTATTCAGTACCTGCCGATTCTGAAGGTCTTATCGCTTACTGGAAGATGGACGAAGGTGAAGGCTCTACCATTTATGATGCTACATCTAACGCAAACCACTTCACTGCGCAGAATATGCCGAACGGTTACTCTTGGTCAGCAGGTGCGACTTGGGTAGAACTTGACGGTCCTATCACAGTGGAATAAATCTTTTATTCAGCATTATTTTATAGATTTGCGGTTTAAAAACCGGATATGATTTCAGGCCGGGCCTTTCGGAGACCCGGCCTTTTTTATTGGAAAACCATCATGAAGACTACGCATTCACTAAATTCCGCTGCCGTTATACTGGCTTCTTTCCTTTTGGGGTTATTTGTTTTCTCATGTAAAGTTGATGTTACAGAGAAAGTCCGCAGGGCATACCTGAATGTGGCAGAAACAGATTTTTCAGTGGGCTCTGACGGTGGTGTCCTTTATTCTCTTATAAGCGCAAGCGGAGATATCGGCATTGAGAATGATACTGATTGGGTGCAAGCGGCCATAGTGGATGAATCCGATGGAGATTCAGACGGCGGTTTGTCCGAAGGCAAATATTTGAAGATTATCGTTTCACCTAATGGAAGTGCTGAAGTCCGCATGGCTGAATTGGTTCTTCGTTCCCAGGATTGCGACAATGTTTCTGTAAGCATTGAGCAGGAGGCTCTTGCCGAGGACCCTACAAAGGATCCTACCTGCAACCTTTTGACTTTCAGAATTAACAAACAGAATGAGGCAAAACTCAAGAAGGATATCGTATTTACTCTTGACAAGGAAAACAAGACTCTTAACGCGAAGTATCTGTATTGGATAGAGAAAGAGAATCCGGAGATGCTTGTGCCTACATTTACTTACGAGGGAGCGGCCGTGCTTGTGAACGGTGTCGAAATAGAATCCGGCAAGACCGCGATTCCGTTTTCCGATGACTTTACCTTGGTTGTCAAGGCTGAGAGCGGTGCATGCAACGAGTATTCGGTAAGCTTGAACTGCCCTCAGATAAACCGTGAGCTTGCTGTGCTTCATGTCAGGCCGGACGAGCTGATACGCGGAAAGGACAAATACGTGCAGACATACGTAGAGCTTTACGACAAGACACCTGAATCTACTTCACAGGGCTGGTGGGACAGTGCGGAGAAGGGCAAGATAGAGATGCGCGGAAGAGGAAATTCAACATGGGGGCTTCCGAAAAAGCCGTTCCGCCTGAAGTTCACGGAGAAGTTCAGTCCTATCGGCCTTGACCATGCCAAAGAGAAGAGCTGGGTCATCATGGCCCAGGACATGGACAAGTCTCTGATACGCAACTGCATCGCATTCGAATACTCGCGGATACTCTTTAATGCAAAGGATAATTATCATCATGAGAAGGCCCTGAATTTCACTCCTTGCATGAAGCTGGTTAATGTTTATTTTACCGGTTACTATTATTATGAGGATACGAGGGAGACCAAATATCTTGACGGAGAGTATCTCGGAGTATATCAGATGAGCGACCAGATGGACCGTGCCAAGGGACGAATCGAGGTGGATAAGCTTGAGGCTGCGGACGGCGATGCTCCGGACAAGATTACAGGAGGCTATATAATCGAGACTGACATTCATGAGGGTAATCATTATTCTCCAAGGATGGGCGTGAAGATGACCTATAAGTATCCTGAGGATGACAATTTCGACCCGGCCCAGTATGACTATATCACGAAATTCATCGGTAATGCGGAGAATGCGCTGTACGGAAGCAATTTCAAGGACCCTGTGAACGGATGGAGGAAATGGTTTGACGAGAAGACTCTTGCTGATTATATCATTCTCAAGGAGTTCGTGGGTGATATGGACGGCTATACGGCAACCTATATGTATAAGCGCCGCGGTTATGACAAATTGTTTTTCGGCCCGGTATGGGATTGTGACAAGGGTTGGGATAATGACAAGCGTGTTCCTCATTGGGAGTACCAGCCATTGTCGAGCCTGATGATTTTTGCGGGATTCTGGCTGCCGAACAATATCAGAAACGACTGGTTCCAGCGTGTTTGGCAGGACGAGACTTTCAGGGCATTCGTGGCCAAGCGCTGGGCTGCCAAGAAAGGAGAACTGCAGGCTGCGACAGACAGGGTTCTTAATGAGATTCCTGCCAAGGCCTCCAAAGCGATTGATGCCAATTTCACAGTCTGGAAGTTCTATTATCAGTACAGTCAGGAAGCCAAGATGCCGGCCAAGACTTATGCGGGGGAGATTGAGCGAATCCGTGAGCTGTCTGACAAGCGTGCAACCCTTCTGGACAGGGAATTCAACAAATAGGTGAATTTTGTAATGTTCAATATGTGTATATGAAAATCCGATGCCTATGAATTGGGGCATCGGGTTTCTTTAATATGCTAAGTTTGTTGCGTTCGCGGCAATTATCCTCTTCCATCCATGCTTTCCACAGACGGGTTTATTGCCGTAACCTCCTGGTTGAGCTGCTGTGCGGTAGGTTCTCCGTCTGTTCCGGTCTTTGACTTTCTCAGGCAGTCTTCTGTCATAAGGTCGTCCGGCGTGAGCTGTGTCACGACATGGTGCCTTTTGTGTGAGGATTCCTGCTTCTTTGGCGGCTGTTGTGTCTTGCACGGAGCCTTTGTCCTGTTTTCTGTAGTTTTCATGATTCTGTGTTTTTAAATTCGTTTGTTACCGGAACCGTCCTCCGTACCCAAGATATATATGGGGAGTCTTGGGCATTTGCGGTCATTTCAGACCGGTTCCTCCGGCAAGTAATACAAAGGTCGTTCCTTAGGAACTCTGTCATGTAAGTTTATTTGGCCGTTCGCAAATTAATTCCTACATTTGCATCCGCTTTAGTCCCGTCACGCGCGGGGCACGCAAAAAAAAACAAGGATTGGTCCGGTAGCTCAGTTGGATAGAGCAACAGCCTTCTAAGCTGTGGGTCTTGGGTTCGAATCCCAACCGGATCACCAATAAAACAAGCCAAATTGCTAATCTACAGCAGTTTGGCTTGTTTCTTTTCTCAAAAATTGTCAACGAAGCTTCGCTGTCAACGCAGTGTCGTGGCGGTGAATGGTGACGGGAATTATGATTTCTTGACTCCGAGTCGTTTCCTTTCTGCTTCGAAAGCTTCGAGGAAGTGGATTTCAACCGGAGATAATTGGTATTGGGTACGTTCACGGAATTTGTCGTATTCCTCATTGGCTTTCAGTTTGGCAACTTCAGCGGACACGCTGCCGGCATGGTTCAGCAGTTCTTTACCGGATAGTTTCAGGAAGTCGTCGAGTTTCTGAATCCAGTCTTTCATATACATCGGGACATGACTCTTGGCCTGAAGTTCGGCAAAGTCAAGATACAGGTTGACGATGCGGTTCAGCATATCGACTTCCTCTTCCGATAGGTAATTCTTTGCAATCTCTGCCTCTTGTTTGGTCGGCATGGCTCCACGCCATGTTGTCAAGCCCATGAAATCATTTTCGGCATTAGCCCGGTCATAGATAACCTCTGCTGCAGTATGTCCGTGAGCGGCAAAGTGCATCTTGTTCTGCACTGTCTTAAAGAATTGTTGAGTGATGGAAGTTCGAGGGTCATAGTCGATGCTGAGGGCATAAATCTCCAGCACTTTGCGATAAAACACCTTCTCTGAACTACGGATGTCGCGGATGCGAGCCAACAATCGTCGTTAAGGACGAATCCCTTAATCATGTACTCTTTCAGTACCTGGGTAGCCCACTGCCGGAACTGCACGCCACGATGTGAATTGACACGATACCCCACGCTTATAATCATGTCAAGGTTATAAATGGGAATCTTACGCTCAACCTGCCGTTTCCCCTCCGTCTGAACTTGTGCAAAAAATGCACAAGTTGAATCGGCTGTTAACTCACCTTCATCGTATATCCTTTTGATATGTCGTTGTATGGTTGAACGGTCGCGCTGAAACAGCTCCGCCATCTGGTCTGCCGTAAGCCACACGGTCTCATTGGAGAGCCGGACCTCAATTTTCGTCTCTCCACCCTGAGTCTGAAATAATATAATCTGTCCGTTATCCATCTATTTTAACTGCCAAGTCCTATTTATACTCAATTATTTGTGCTGGGAAGTTACTTAAGCTAACCGAGAAAGCCAAAATTTTTGTCGGCCAAAATCAAATTTACAGATCTTCCGAAATGTCAACATGGAAAATTTCTTATGAATCTGTCACTCAAAATGTCCGGGTGACATGGATTTATGATACGGCGAGTGTTATCGTTCTGTCAGCAATTCTATCTTCTTGGCTATTTCTTCTGATGTAGGCAATAGCTTTTTATAGGCTTCTGGCAATTCGGAAGAAAGGCTGTATGTTGCCACCCCGATAGGCATATTGGAACTTTTCAAGGCATACTCCACTGTCATGCGGCTTTTGGACTTGCAGATTATGATACCGATGGCCGGATTTTCATGTGGCAATTTTACTGTATCATTCAGTACGTTCAGATAGAACTCCATTTTGCCTTTATATTCCGGCTGGAACTCTCCGATTTTCAGTTCTATGGCAATCATAGCCTGTAAACGTCTGTTATACAGCAGTAAATCAATGAAGTATTCTTTCCCGTCCACTTCCAGCCGATACTGGTTGCCTATAAATGAAAAATCAGTACCGAACTCCATAAGGAGCGCACGGATATTCTTAATAAGAGCCTGTTCAAGTTCATATTCCGAATGTTCCTCTGCAAGCCCTATAAGGTCAAATGTATATTCATCTTTCAATGCAAGTATGGCCTGGTTCTTAATTTTCTCAGGCAGGGTCATGTCAAAATTACTTTGTCCAAGCAGATAGTTCTCGTAAGTTTTGGCTTCTATCTTATTGATAAGGACATCTTTAGTCCACCCGTATTTCTTGGTGGCCAATATATAAAATTGGCGTTGGCGGGTTTCCTTGCACTTCGTAAGAATTACGATATGTTTCGACCAGCTAATTTCTCCAACTAGTGGTTGGAGAATTTCATCGGACTGATATTCAGCATAAAAGCGTGCCATGTCCCACATATTGGAAACTCCAAATCCTTTTATTCCCGGAAACTCTTTCTGTATGTCCCGTGAAAGGTTTTCCACAACGGATTTTCCCCAACCAGATGCCGTCTGTTGCTCGGTAATCCGTTTGCCGACTTCCCAATATAAGGCTATCAT
>CAJUEK010000054.1 GCA_910585445.1 uncultured Bacteroidales bacterium
TTTTGATTGCATAAAAGTTTACGGTTTGTGGTAAACTTTTTTCAGGACGGGACACCGGAAACAAGCCACAACAAACTATTTATCAGTCAATTACAGAATCACGGGTATGTAAATCTGCATACCCGTGATTCTATTTTTAACTGGCTATCAACAACTTACACTCCGCCATTACTGCCAGACAGCAGCAATACATGATTCATGAATGTGCACAAAAAAAGCGGAGGCAACCGATCACCGGTGGCCTCCGCCAGAACTATAACCCTATTATTAACAACTAAAACTAACCGATTTAGAGTATTTGCAAACCGTGTGCCAAAACTGAAAAACCAGTAAAATATAGGCAAATAAAATTTCAGTTCATGCAGAAACTACTTGTATCTCTCCAGCCAGACTGCCGCATAAGGGCAGGTTCCGCGTCTTCCGAGTCCGGCTGAGTCTGCATATCTGTATGCCGCATCCACAAGTTCCGATGCTATTCCCTGGCCTCCGATTGGCTTCGGTACATAGGTATGTATGATGTCCAGACAACCGTCGCGCTCGACATACTCGACATACGCAAGATATCCGCCGACTTCCATTTCAAAACGTTTTTTCTCCTTAATGTGAATGATTGGTGATTTCATGCTCAATTTGTTTTTATGCATCAGCACCAAAACCAACAATCCTGCCAAACGGATTACGGAAACATTCAGGCATCCCGCCTGCGGAAAGTCTCATAAATATACGACCCGCCTCCGAACAGAATCATTGTCACGGCCTGAGACTCATGTGACAAGGTGGCGAATATGATGCCCATGCCGAAAGGTATTCCATAGATTGTGGACAATGCCAGCGACACCACGAAATGGAAAGCTCCGAATCCGCCCGGAACCGGAACAATCCACCCGAGACTGCCCACCAGAGACAGGAACAGGGCATCTACAACCCCAAGAGCATCAAGCTCGGGAACCGCCCACATGGTAGCTGCCGCCATAAGCCAATACATTCCCCATATGAGGGCCGTGTCTGCAAAAAAACGCCATTTGTCCGGCATACTCATGCAGCTGGCCATTCCCTGCCACAATCCCCTGAACACGGACCATACCTTCCTGCAGAAAACATTGCTGTCACGCAGACGCCACAATGCGACACCGGCAGCGACACAGGCCGCAACCGCGCATGCCACAATCCACCAAAGGCTGAAATCCGCCCTTTCCGACAAAGGCTCCCACATCTTCTCCACAAAAAACTCCCCGAACATGTCCCACCTGAGCACCAATAGCACAACAAGCAGAATAAGCATGGAAACAAGATCCCAGGCCCTCTCCAACACGACCGTACCCAAGACCTTCTCATACGAAGCCTTCTTGCCGGCCGAATTGCGGCTAACAACACCGCAGCGCACGAACTCCCCTATACGCGGAATAACAAAATTCGCAAGATAGCCTATATTGACGGCATTGAAAGCGGTCATACGTGCCGTACCCGGATCAACGGGAAGAAGAAGACGGCGCCAGCGCAGCCCCCGGAACCAGAACGCAAGCACTCCGGCGGCCATGGAAAGCAGGACATAGCCCCAGCGGCAGCCCTTCAGACCTGTTACGAAATCCTCCCATTTCACTTCCCTGAAAGAAAAATAAAGCAGCACGGCAGCAATTGCCGCAGACAGCACATATTTCAATATCTCCTTGACCTTCATTCCATTATTACATTATCGGCTGTACCGGAGCAGACACTCCAAATCCGTCCTTATCCGCACATGCAGCCAGCAAAGGTAGCAACTTTTTACTGCGTGCATATCCAAAATTTGCTAACTTTGCCTCCGTTAAAGCAAAACATGACATTTATGGCGTCTATCTTAGGCATCGGGAACGCACTGACCGACATACTCGCAGTCCTTCCCGACGATACATTTCTGAAAAAATTTCACCTCCCAAGGGGCAGCATGCAACACGTTGACATGGAAACCGGGGACAAAATATGGCAGACCCTCAAACCGATGGGAGTGCAGCTTGTAGCAGGAGGCTCGGCAGCAAACACCATAACCGGAACAGCCATATTCGGCATGCAGTCAGGTTTCATAGGCAAGGTCGGTGACGATGACCTGGGCCACCTGTTCAAGAGCGACCAGGAGCAATACGGCATCAAATCCACTCTGCTCAAAGGCGTGCACTCGTCCGGAAGGGCAATGGTGTTCATCACGGCGCCGAATGCGGAAAGGACATTCGCGGTATATCTCGGAGCGGCCCTCGAGCTTGTTCCGGAAGACCTGAAACCGGAATATTTCCACGGCTATGACTATTTCCACATAGAAGGATACCTTGTACAGAACCAGGCCCTGATACGCAGCGCCGTCAAGATGGCCAAGGATGCCGGATGCATAATATCAATAGACATGGCTTCATACAATGTAGTGGAGTCGAACGACGCGTTCCTTCACGACATAGTTGAGAAATATGTGGACATCGTATTCGCCAACGAGAGCGAGGCCAAGGCATTCACCAAGCTGGAGCCGCGCGAGGCTCTTGACGAAATCGCACGCCACTGCAAGATAGCAGTAGTGAAAGTCGGCAAAGACGGCTCTATGGTAAAGAGCGGAGACGAATACCATTATATTGAGGCATGGCCGGCCGCGCCGATAGACGCCACAGGAGCCGGTGACACATACGCGGCAGGCTTCCTGTATGCCCACTCGCTCGGAATGCCTCTCAGAGTCTGCGGAGAAGTCGGGTCAATCATAGCCGCCAAAGTGGTGGAAGTCATAGGGACAAAGATTGACATACCGCGCTGGAAAGCGGCAAAGCAGGAAATACGCGAGCTTATCGCAGCCAATACTCCGGAGAAACAGCCATGTTCGGACCTGTAAAGAACATGCTCAGGCGCAGGAGAATCCGCAAATCCGCAAGCAATGTCCAGACAGGGTTCATTCCGCTTGCGGAAAAATCATCCGTCAATGTGGTCATTGATGCAGAAGAGCCTGACTTTGACAAGCTCAAGGGGGATATTCTCGCATGGGGCAAAAAGAAAGGGCTTGATGTAGGCATCTATGTCTTTGATTTCAGAAAACCGGGCAAGGACGGCGTCCCTCATGAAAATGACGGCACGGCAATCCTCAGAAAAGACCTGGACTGGCTCGGAATGCCTCAGGGCGGCAAGGTGAGCGGCCTGCTCGAAGAAAAGAGCGATGTTTTCATCTCGCTTATCGGCAACAGCTGCCCCGCCATAGATTTCCTCAGCAAATGCACAAAGGCACGGTTCAAAATCGGGAGGCACGGATACAAAGGACATGCATTCGACATGGTAATGACCCAGGGTGACACCCAGGAGCAGGCCGGCCCGAGGGAAATTTTCTCTGCAATCACGGAATTCATCGACAAAATCAGATAACCTGAAACATAGTAAAATGAAAAGCATACTCAAGAACATCACAGTCGCCGTAAAAGGCGCATGCATGGGAGCGGCAGACGTCATTCCCGGAGTGTCGGGAGGCACAATCGCATTCATAATGGGTATTTACGACGAATTTGTCGGCTCACTTGCATCCATCAATACGGAAGCTGTAAAACTGCTTCTGAGCGGAAAATTCAAGGCATTCTGGAAGCACATCAACGGCAGTTTCCTGCTCAGCCTGTTCATCGGAATCGGCATAAGCGTAATCTCCCTCGCCGGACTGATGCAATATCTGCTCAGCAGCCATCCGATACGCACATGGGCCTTCTTTTTCGGACTCATCACAGCCTCGTCAATATTCATCCTGCGCGGCATCTCGGACTGGAGAGTCAAGGAAATATGCCTTTTGGCTTTCGGAATCGTGCTCGGAACCGTAATATGCACCCTCTCCCCCACCAGGACACCTGACGGACTGTGGTTCATTTTCATCAGCGGAGCCATAGCGATATGCGCCATGATACTTCCCGGCATCTCCGGCAGCTTCATCCTCCTGATTCTCGGCAAGTACCAATATATGATGTCTGCCATTTCAGGCCTTGTATCAGGTGAAGCGACCGGACACAATATTCTGATTCTCGGGACATTCGGCATAGGTGCGGTAATCGGCCTGCTCTCTTTCTCAAAATTCCTCCACTGGCTTCTGGCAAAATACAACAAGGAGACTCTAATCGTGCTTGCCGGCTTCATAATCGGCTCGCTGGTGAAAGTGTGGCCATGGAGCAATACGGAAGCGATAGTATGCTCGCAGTTCCCTGAAATAGCCCGCATGGCAGAAAATGCGGCAACCCTGTCAGGCCCTGAAGCGGAGGCCGCAAGGAATACACTTGACATGGCCGTAACTGAATATGCAAAACTGGCAGACCCTCAGACCGGAAGCGCAGTGCTCTTCGCAATAGCCGGATTCCTGCTTGTCACAATCATAGAGGCAGCAGGCAAATGGGCGACCAAAAACAAGGCGGCAAAAGCATGATGACACCTCAAACTATTCAAGGTCACGGACACAGCGCACCCTGAGAATGCCTCCCACGGCAGGAACACGATCCGAGTTCATATACATGATTCCGCGCACCTCCGAGCAGGCGAAACGTCCGCCGCTGCCGTATCCCTCCTTGGTACATGAGAAAGTAAGTTCTCCGCCAATCAGTTTCTCGTTAAGCATCATCATCAGCTCCCTCTGGTTCGGTGTCCTCCAAGTCGCCCCGCCGTCATCATCTTCATGATAATCGGCACAAGGGACATTGGCATTCAGGGCGGCATCGACCGTGTTATACCTCTGGTTTCCGTTGACAAGATCCCCAAGCACATAAGAACAGCTTGTCCGTGACACCTTCAGCTTCTTCGGAGTCTTGTTCTTGTCCAACTCAAGGAGAGTATGCACCTCTATATAGGTGTCAATAGCCGCACGGAGAGAATTGCCGTAATAATGCGTCATGTCAAACACCCGCCGGGAAGCATCATAAGAATAAGCCTTTTCAACCGGGTCATCACCAGGATCCTGCGTCACTGCGGCAAGGTTGACCCCGAGGTTACGCACACAACGGATATTCCAAGGATATCGCATTCCGCTTCCGCCAGCCCAGTGCACATATACGTTCCTATTATATGAACCACCCTCTTCAGGAAAAAACTTCATATGATCTGACGATATGAACTGGACCTGGTTATCATTTCCTGAGCCGATGCTCCCGTCATATCCCCAGTTATTGTTCTCCACTGCAACCTCATCATTCGGATTCGTATAATACAAACCGTTTGACACTGAGAATATCGGCGTAGCAAGAGAATTCCTGCCGAGCATGATTCGCTCATATTTACCTTCCGCCGGCAAATACCATCTCACCTCATCCGGACTTATCCGCCCGTCACCGTCAAGGTCCCTGTTGCGGCTCATGCACAAGGCTGAAGCCTCATAGTATCTGTTGTTTCCGGCCTGCGGGTCCTGTTCCCTCGCAGTGCTTGACGGAGCCGTATAATATGCCAAAGCAGGTACGGCATACCCCCCTCATCTGCTTTCATATAGCCTGTACGCGTATTTTGGTTACTGCCCTGCGTATTCACATAACGGACAAGCCCATAAGCACCATTTCTGCCATTGTCATTGGACAAGTCATTGCCGCACCACCAGTTACGCGTTGCCTCCGCATTGCCCAAGCCGGAATTGCTGTTGGCATTTGTCGCATTATTCAGGAATTTCCACAGATTCCACCTTCCGTTGGAATTCGACAAATCAGTAGTATTGGTCGGATCACCCTTACTATCACGTGCAGGCGCGACCCACCGCCAGTCTATATTCTTTCCGTAAGACTCATTGATATGCTCCACACCGAGGGCAGTCGGCTCTGAAGTGCCGTAGTTTGCCAAATCAGTGGAATAGTAAGTCTGAATCGACCTCTGCCTTATCAGATACTTTCCCTGTGAATACCTGCTTTCCGTATCCGGTGAAACTGCTATATCCTCAACAAGGAAGAGCACAGTCCTCATATCCTTGTTCACATAATTCACCCAATCCGAAAGCGGATGAGCATCACCCTCATAGACATTCTCATTTATGAAAACCGTGTACCAGCGCTGGGTATCATCATCAAGATTACCTGTATCATCACCATATCCACGATGCGCGGCATCCACTCCCACAAGGTCATCCATATACCAAGGCTCATCTGCAGCGGAAGTCTTGTACTCGGCAAGAATATCCTTACGGGAGGTAGGTTTTATGCGTATCCAGTTGTAATATTCATTATCCCTATCTGGAGCAGGGAGCTTATCACTGTCTTTCGACACATATCCTCCCTCGATTACCTGGGCCGGGCCGTCACCATACGGGGCCTCTATAAGATAATGAAGACGTGCGCGCTCGGAGTTGCTCAGTGATATGTTGTATGCACCATAATGCGCATCAACAGTAACGATTTCCTCGGTGGCGTCAATCACATTGCCCTCAAGGCCTGGATGAACCTCACCCGCATTTTCCTCGCTCCTGGCCTCCAGCACTATCTGATTGAGTCCGAGGATAGTCATGTCATAAATATACTTGTAATTCCTGCGGACATTGAAATCAGAAGCATCTCCATTCATGTAGCCCAAATGGACTGTATAACGGGCCGTGCCGGTACGCTGCACACCGCCTACAAGATAGGAAACCTCACAGGTCAGCTCGACGAACGTGGCGAAATTGTTCCTGTTGACACCGTTCTTCAAATCAGGCGTCTGCATGCTGTCACCGCACAGTGCCACATAAATCCCGCTGTTCTTTCCGTCAGCATCCTTGTGCTCCTTTTCACGTGAATCATAATCTGCGGCATTACCGGTCCTCTTATTCTCATAAGTGTAGAAGCTGAACGAATATCCCCCGCCGGAAGAACCCTGCACCTCCGTTTCCGGAGTTGTCGCGCCGTAATTGGCATTGGGGGCAGAGTCATCAAGATGTCCAATGATTTCATCCGAGGCATTGGTGAGCCCGTAGGCATCCCCGTCAGCCCTCTCATACAGAAAGCTCATGCGCGGATTGTTTACTACACGCCATGAAGTAGGACGGAAAACAAGTCCTGCTGCACCGGACCTTATATTGAATGTCACCTGGGATATCACCCTGCGAAGATGTATCCGTCCGTCCAAGACAGAATTGCCTCCTTTTATATATACAGGCTCTATGCCCGGACCACCGGGATGGGTTCCTGAAGGCTCCGAAGACCAGACACCTGTCATAACGACATTGGCATCCGTATATTCCACGATTGACGGACTGCGCAGGGCAACCGCAATGGACTTGTATTTTTCAAATGTGTCCGCTTCACGAAGCAGCTCCAGAAGATTGGTGCGCCTGCCGTCCTGTGCTTCGCCAAGGCTGCTCATTCCATAATTGCCCCCTGCATTTGCCACAGCCACTATATAGGCGTTTCCGGAACTTGCCTTGATGCCTGTAAGCTGATGAAGGACATGCCTGTCCTCATGGCTCACCTCCTGGTAATGCCATCCTTTAAGCCGGCCGCCCTGGCCCGCATCATAGATTCCGACCCAAATATTGTTCACGGCAGACACCTGGTCATCAGTAAGCGCGCGGGTCTGCAGTTCCATCGCAGGAAGCGACAGACGCAGCGAAACCTCTGCAGGAAGCCCCTCGGGCCTTTCTTCAATATTGCCGAAATCCTCCATCTGACATGCCCCCAAAGCAAGCCCTGCCGTCAGAAGAAGCGCCATGGCCTTCAGACTGCGGAACCTCCCCAACAAAGACAAATCCAGATATTTATGACAATTCCTTTTCATGTTCTGTTTCATATATGACCTAAAGCCCAATCAATGTTATGCTCAACTTCAATTCTCCTGATAAGGAGGAATTGTTACCCCGGTCTCATCCCACGGGCATACGGTATAACCCAGTGATATTTCCGCAGTTGCGTTCACGTTTATCCTGTAGATATGGTTCCTCAGGATTTCCGCTCCCCATGCATTGCCGGCCTCAGGCACGGCGAAATCATGAGACACGGCATCACCGGCAGCTGGGCTCTGCTGAACAATAACCCTAAATGCCAGCTGCCCTGTCCGTATTTCCGGAACATATGTGGTGAATCCGTCAAACTCATATGGAGCACCAAGAGACTCCGTACTGTACTCATGCTGCCTGAAGAGGCGCCCCTGCTCAGAATCCACAAATCCCGGAGCGGCAGGATAGCTTGCCGCGGAAACCTGCACCCCATTCCGGAAATTGTCCGGAATCAGGCGGGCGATGCCGTTCCATTTCATCAGTCTCACCTCGGAGACCTTAGGATATCCATCTGCATCCTTGTCGGCGATATTGTCCAAGACCTCAATCTTGGCAAGGCTGCGGAGCATATGAATATCACCGATATCTACATAATTGCCCGTATCACTTGCCACCAAGGCAGACCATGACACCGTGCAATCCATAAGGCCGAACATCGGGATTCCCGCCTTTCCCGTCTCAGGGAAAAACTCAGGCGACATCTCAAAAACCGCCTGCACGCGTTCTATTTCCCTTACAGAGCCTTTTGCGGCTATTACATCTTCGACCGCTTCCGCAGGCCAGTTTGCGAGAACCATCAGCTTGAACCTGACGTCACCGCCAACAAACAAAGGATTATTGAAATAAGGTTCCTTGAATGTAGCCTTTACGGTATAAAGATTCCATGTGTCCTCATTCTCTGACATGGTTTCCGCTATCGCGCTCAAATCCTGCAGGAATGCCCCGCCTTCCGTAAACATCAGAAACCGGAGTCCCTCAAGTTCCAGCCAGTTCTCCGCGGCAGTGCCAGTCTCCTGTCCGGCAATATTGTCCGCCTTTGTCCCTGCCGTATTCTGAGTGGCAATCCGGAAAGTGACGCTAACGTCCTCAGCACTGCCGTCCGGGCACGTGCCAAGCCTGTCGTAAACACAGCTTCCGGCAAGCAAGAGCACACCGCAAACAGCAGAAAACGTTAGTATCCTATGCCATATGATTGATATTGCCATAACTGTCCGTCACAATTGACATTAAAATTCAACATCCTGCCCAGGAACCACCACCCAAGAGTTTATATGCACTCCCGCACCGGTGTACCATTTGTCATCCCCGTCAAGGAAGAAAGTAAGATTGTACTCATCCAGCCTGTCCAGGAACTCCTGGTTTCCCATATCCTTGCGGTACTCACCTTTTATCATCAGCAGGTACTTCACAAGAGGAAGCCTTATGATTTCCTCCCCGTCCGAATTGCGCACAACCCTGAGCACCGGCTGCCTGTCGGCCATAAGACGTCCCACAGTCCTTTCCGAAAGAAGGCCGTTCACCTGAGTGATTTCTCCGGCACGCGTGCCCTCATAATCAAAGCCGGCAGACACCGCTGTCTTCATCCACCACCTGTAGGCAAACGGGGAATTGCCTATAATCCTGTTGTCATACCCCATCTGCGAGACAGAATCATCAATAATGAAATCAAAATCCTCCGGCTTCATCACCTTGCCTACGGCATTCTCGATCTTGTAATACTGGAGCATCACCCTGAGCACATTGGTATTCTTCATCAAAGGCACAAGCACATCAGACTGCCCTCCGTACTCCGGCTCTTCAAAGGTAACGCGCGTAAATCCGTGATATAGCCCGGTCAAGTCCTCACCGACATATGTACCTGCGGCATCAGAGACCGTCCTTATGGCAAGATTCAGGTCATCAAGCGATGCAGGGGAAGATGACCCGAGGACATATGCAGGCTGGCCGTCAAGCCCTCCCCACACAACGACATCATAGATACCCGGACCGACAGGCACCGTCATGGCATAGTCCTCATCCTGCAAGGCCGCACCGGCTTCGCTTCCATGCCACACAAGAGAGCCTTCCGGAGTGAACATCCACAAATCCACCGACTTGACCTCCTTATGGAAGGCATCGGCGCCATTGATGTTCCTGTCGTACTTGAACGTCACCCTATACTCCGTCTGACATGGAGCAAGGCCGTCATATATGGTTTCGCACGAAACTGCAGACAGCAAAGCCGCAGCAAACGGCATAAGGCATAATCTCTTGAGCTTTTTCATATCGGGTTTCATAAGCCTATAAGTCTTGTTTTTCTTTCCGGCTCCCGGGAAGGCGGTCAGGCCCGCCCGGGAAAAATCATTAGAGTTCCACATTCCATGCAGTCACAACATTCCATGCGAGGATGTTGAGACGTGCTGCGACATAATAGTTTACATCATCCTTAGGAGGGACTATAGGCTGGTCAGCGGAGCGGAGTCCGGTAGCAAGTCCCTTGATGCTTGACACGTTGATGCTATAAACATGGTTACGTACAATGCCATAGTCTCCGCGGCAAGCCTTTTCCCAGTCATATTTTCCTTCAGCAGTAAGACAGCGTCCCGCATCAAAGCCGAGGTGGCGGATAGGTATATTGAAGAATCCGCGTCCATTGTCGAAGATTTCCAATGTATTCACCTGTGACCAGAGCTGTTTGTTTACCTCTGCGATATTTTCTTCAGTGACCTCGGTGTAGATGACATCACGTGTTTCATTCACACCGCCATAGATATAGAGATGCCCGATTGCGCTTTCTGTAAGCTGGAGAGTCACATAGCGTCCCGCAACAGGCGTTTCGCCACGTACTGCAGCCTTAGGGTGCTCCACGGTAAAGAACGCGGCAGACTCATCTGAGGCAATGTTCTTACCTTCAGAATCAGTGAAGACGATTCCCTGCCTTGCGAGAAGCATTGCTTTTGCAGCGTCCTCTGAACCGTAATATTTCTTGTTATGGGTATCAAGATAGAATGTGGCAGCAGGCTGACCGTCAACAAGATAATGTCCTACAATCACAGCGGAAGCAACTGCTGCGGCAGGGTTTCCGTTCTGGACATCATTTATGGCCTCGATGGCTGTAGTTGTCTCCCTTGAATAGAAATATCCGTCACCACCAGTTGTGCTGAAGCCATTGTCATATTTCTTGCTCTTGGTGTCATTGGCTATTTCATTGTATGAGAAATATTTCAGCGAATAGTCATTGCGTCTGTTTTCAAGGTCATCAATATCATCAGACACCCTCGGATACGTATTGTTGTAATACGAAGGAGAGCATGCCCAATAGCAGCGGTGATTTGCCTCATCGTTCCAAGCTGTCCAGCCCGGAGCTACGAATGCCTTGTTCATCTCGTCATAAGAAGGTGTCTTGGTAGGGTCAAACTCTTCTCCCTCGCCAGGTCTGAGACCGAAAGTCTTGGTCACGAACATCTCCTCGTCAATCGCGTTCGGACGCCAGAACTCCGGAACGAAAGTAAGCGAGTGTCCATCGATCTCATAGTCCTGTATTGCATTTGAAGCGAGGTCGATACCGATTTTGGCCGCATAGCGCTCAACATAGATGTCAAGTGCCTGGCCGCTCTCAGCAGCAGCCTGTGCCGCAGACTCGCTGTCAAACAGCTGGTCAGACTTTACAGGAGTTGCCATAAGACGTCCGACACGTCCTGTGAGCGGGTCAGTTCCGTAATAGACCGAATTGGTCATAGGGAATGTGTTGTCATTGCCGACTACAGCCTGACGCTTGCTTGCCTCAACAGCAATAAGCGAGCTGGTGCTAAGGTTCCTTGAATCTATCGGGTTCACATAGCACATCACATAAGCCGGAACAGTCTGTCCCTGAAGCATCTCAATTGGCACGACCGAAGTCCAGAACCTGGTTACGTTAGCATTGTCGGACGGCTTGAATGCATTGTCCAGTTCATTATCATGGAAAGTCTTGAGATTTCCTGTAGGGTTTCCGTCCTTGTCATAGAACACGAAAATGAGTTCTTTGACAACGCTCTCGGAAGCATCGCCATCCTCAAATCCCTTTGTCGCAGAAGCAGGGCTGGAAAGCGAAACGCTCAGATAGCGGGTCTGGTCAAACTCAACAACGTCACTGACTGACGGAGTCAAATTCTCTTTCTGGGCACAGGAAGCCAGCAAAATACCGGCTGCAAGCCCAAGGAAAAGTTTTGTTTTCATAATAAGATTATTTAAAGTGTTTGTTTTTTATTCTTATAGGCGGATATTACTTCAGAGCCTCAAGCTGCGCCAAAGCCGCTTCAGCCTGCTCCACACCAAGACCGGAAGCCTGCTTGAACAGGACTGCGGCCTGCTCATAATCACACGAGAGAGCACTGTGCACGCCTCGTGCATAAACAGCCTCAGCACTGTCTCCCGCCTTGGCCAGATATGCCGCTGAGCGGTCCATGTCACCAAGCCCCATAGCTGTATTGGCTGCATTCAGATTCGCTGTGCAGTCATCAGGAAACATTCTGACTGCTATTTCAAAGACCTCATTGTACTCATCGCTGCCCGGCTCCATTGCCTGTGCAGCAAGATACATCTCCCTAAGGTCAAGCTTCTGAGGGCGCGTCTTGAGAAGATGGAGGATTTCATCCAAATCGGTATAGCTTTTCACCTCATAGCTCACGGAATAGTCCGAGCGGCGCAGCCCGGGATAGACCTCACGGAGCAAGAAGGCATAATCATCCGGATAGGTTGACTTTATTTTCCATTCCATCGCATCCGGAGCGAGGGCCATGCCCATTATTTCAAGGATACCGTCACGGTTCGGCAGACCGGAATTTCTCACATAGCTTTCAAGCCCGTCCCAGTCTTCCGCCTCATAAGAAGTCACCACGATTCCATCGTCAAACGCATAGTGTGAGCATACATAGTCCCTGAGCGTGGCAGTCCTGCCTTTTGCCAGACGCACGTTGTTGTCGTAAGGTCCTTCCGGAGAGGCATATCCCTTTATTGAAAGGCTGACTATACGTGCATCAGCGTCATTTTTAACAAGATCGATGGTGGATATGATTTTAGCAAGCTCGGAAGCATTGCCGCGATAATCCTCATGAATCTCCGTGCGGTTGACAGGAAAATCAACATATGCCCGGCCGCTCTCCTGACGCATCTTGACCGCTTCTCCGCGCGGACGCATATATACGAACGAAGGCACGAAACGCCTCGGTTCCAGCGAGACCTGGGAAATAAGGCTCTCCTCACTCCGCACAGGAGCGCCGCAGCAGCCGCATACCAGGGCTGTAGCGGAAAGAGAAGCCCCGCTCATCCAGCCCTCGAAAGGCACTACGGTCCGATATTCTATTACAGCCGTCTTGCCCTCACGGTAGAGCTGCGCCCCTTCCGGCAAGTCCGTATCTCTCAAATGGCGGAAATACCTGTTGCGCCCGGCAACCGTCACAGGAGCAAGCGCCACCGTATCCTTCCCGTTTGACATATAGGGAGTCAGGATAACTTCCCTTTCTGTCTTGAGTTCCAATGATGACACGTCAATGTCCATTGCTACAAAGACATTGTTTTCCGAACGTGAAACGGCTACGTCCGACACTTTAGCCTGTCCGTCAAGCAGTTCCTGCCTTTGCTGCGCGTATGACGCGCCACAGGACAGGAACACTGCGCATAATGAGATTATGCCTGTGGCTCTGTTCTTATCCATATTGATTACTGCTTATCAGAATAAATATACAAGGCTGATGGCCGCCTTCGTCGGGCCGAAATAATTGTGTGCGCGGTCTGACGCAAGCTTTGTC
>CAJUEK010000055.1 GCA_910585445.1 uncultured Bacteroidales bacterium
AAGTCCTAACAACTTATTGTTCAATTATCGGTAAACCTATTTCAGGACAAGACATAAAAATGCAGTGGACTGCTGAGAAATATAAGATAGACCACGATTTTTAAGCTCTGTCCCCGTGTCTCCCCATCAGGTATCTCCCGGTCATGGCACAAATTGGCGGACAGGTCGATTTTACACTGAGCCGGCACATTTATCCTAAAAACGGTTAAAAAAATGGGCCGGATTTTTACCGAATGCTCACAAAAAGAAATTCGGTTTAAGAATCGCACGATATTTTTACCGTTTCCAATTTTTCCACTGCCAGCACGCTTTGTGCCGGTGATGAAGAAAACAGAAAACAAAAACACGGGGCGGTATCCATGAAATTCCAACTTGGGGTGGACAGGAGAGCTGAAAACAATGTTCCATCCACCGAAATGCCATTTGGGATGGATGAGAACCAAGATTAGCCAGTCACAAACACATGGTTTTCCCAGTGAGCCGTGATTTCGGACTTTACTATAAGATTTGACACAGGTTTTTCCAGGTGAGACGTTTTTGGCAAAGTATAATGGATTATACCGAAACACATATTTTTACCAGTGATTCAAAAAATATTGCATCTTCCAAGACAGGATATTTTTAGACCTACTGAAAAAGCATTTTTTTAACACATCAATGATAATCTTTACAAAGATAAGAAAATCAATCTATTACAAAATTTTCATCACCCGGAATGTCCACTCCGCCCAGAGTGTCCATTCCACCGGATATTCAAATCAAACACAGAGTTCACCAAACACTTATAAGACAAAAAAGAAAGAGAGGAAAAATCTTTCGAAATTTCCTCTCTTGTGAAGTGCGGATGGCGAGACTCGAACTCGCACAGGAAAACTCCCACTACCCCCTCAAAGTAGCGCGTCTACCATTTCGCCACATCCGCTTGAATTGGGATTGCAAAGGTACTGCAAAATTTTAATTCTGCAAATGTTTTTGCAACTTTTTTTATTCTTACTGCAATTTTTTCCAATATACTGACTGGGGAAAGCCGAGCAGAGAGCCTTTTACGCGCAGCAGGCCGTCCGGACGAAACTCGCATACCACGTTTGCCTTGATGCCTCTTGTGGGGTCATAAATCTTCGCGTCGCCCCATTTCTGTTTCTCTGCATCATATTTAAGACCGGTTACAATAACTATATTGTCACACTCAACATTACGCAGGGACTTGTCCGGATTCTTGTCATCCAGGCGGACATTGCCTTTTTTGTCAAGCCGGTCCTGAACCCAGAATACCCTCACGGTATATGTACCGTCATTTTCCTTGGTAATCCTGACCTTGCTGCATTCGCCCTGATGGCTGACTTCATAGTCTCCGAGGATTCCGTCGGCAAAGGCATTAAGGCTGTCCTGAGCTGCGGACACGAAAGAAGACACCGCAAAAAAGGCGAACAAAGCCGCCCAAAGTGATATGATTTTCTTCATTTTAAATGACAATTAATGTGTGCGGTTGCAAATATACGGAATATTTCATAATTTTGCATGATTTTCCTCGAGCAGGAAAAACACAGGTTATTTATTAAACATTTAAAACAGATTAACAATGGCTGTTAAAATTCGTCTTCAGCGCCACGGAAAGAAGAATTTCGCATTCTTCCACATTGTAGTGGCTGATTCACGCGCACCACGCGACGGTCGCTTCATCGAGCAGATCGGTTCTTACAACCCTAACACAAACCCTGCAACCATCGTCCTCAACAGCGACAAGGCACTTGCATGGCTTAACGTAGGTGCACAACCGACCCTTACTGCAAAACGTATCCTCTCTTACGAGGGTGTTCTTCTCAAGAAGCACCTTCAGGGCGGTGTCCTTAAGGGAGCTCTTACTCAGGAGCAGGCTGACAAGAAATTCGAGGCTTGGAAGGCTGAGAAGGACGCAAAGGTAAGCGCAAAGAAAGCTGGAATCGTGAAAGATGCTGACTCAAAGGCTAAGGCTGCTGCCGAGGCGGAGGCTAAGGTAAACCAGGAAAGGGCAGAGGCTCTTGCCAAGAAGAAAGCCGAGGCTGAGGAGGCTGCACGCGCAGCTGCAGAGGCTGCCGCAGCAGAGAAAGCAGCACAGGAAGCCGCTGCCGCAGCTGCAGAGGAGACACCAGCAGAAAACACTGAGGCCTAAATGTCCAAGGTAGGTCATAACTTGCTGCAGATAGCCCAGGTGTTGAAATCAAACGGTACCGATGGGGAGCTCGTGGTGGGCTTTCGTGAAATGGGACCGGAAGAAATCGACTTGAATGAACCGGTATTCATCATTTTTGATGGACTGCCGGTTCCTTTTTTTATCGAATCGCTTGTCCGGAGAGGCAGCAGGAAAGCCCTTGTTCACCTTACGGACATATGCACAAAAGAAGACGCCGAAGAACTTGTCGGCAAAGCAGTCCTTTCCGATGCGGACTCACTTCCTCAGCCGGACCTTGAGACAGACGGATTCAAGGCTCTTATAGGTTGGATTCTTCTTGCCCCTTCAGAGGGCAGCATTGATGACAATAAGGAAGAACTGGAAGTGGAGGAAATCGGTGAAATCAGTGACTATATTGAAATTCCGAACAATCCGTGCATCGAAGTTGACACAAAAAATGGAACGGCAATGATACCGTTCCACGAAGATTTGATTATTTCCGTAGATCCTGAAAATCAGGAAATCATAATGGCCATACCCGAAGGGCTCATTTAGTATTCCCTCTTCACATCCTGATAGAAAGCCGCAAAGGAAGCCTCAGCATAAGGAACCAACCACAGAAGTCCGATGCCTAAGGTAAGGGCAGCAAGAATTACCCATCCTATAAAACTCAACTGCAGCCAGAACAGGTCAAATTTACGGCCTTCCATCATCTTGCAACTGAGATTGATGCACTGGTTGGCGCTAAGTTCAGGATGCTCCTTCAGGAGATAAGGTACCAAGGCATATGAATACCCCTTGATTATTCCGGGAATCAGAAGCAGCAAACTCCAAAGGAAAACAAAGAATCCCGCGAGAAATATTCCCCAGACATTACGCCAGTAGCCTTTGAAAGCACCCTTAAATGTCTTTTGAGTAAGGTCACTCTCCCCTCTTTCCATAAATTGAAGAAATGCATTGGAGAACCCGACGCCAATAGGCCTCACAAGCAGCAGCATGCCAAGCCATGAAAAGGAAAGCAGAAGCAGCATAAGGAAAGGCTCCATCTTGATCAGGCCATATGCATCCAACTCTACTGTGTAATAAGGCAATATTACCGCCCATACTACACCTATGAAAATGACACTTGCGAGAAGTGCCGGAGCCCAATTGCCTTTAAGCGCCGCCAATGCGGCATTCTTATATTCTTTGTTCGTTCTCATACAATAAACGGTTAAGTCAAGAGCAGAGGGAAAAGGCCGGAGATAATTTATTTGGACGACAATGCGATATTGGCGACAACCTCATCCATGCAGAAATATCCCGGCACCTCAGCCTTCGGAGAAATGACCTCAAAATCCACATGCTCAACCGCACCAAGCTTGGAAAGGTCAAAGCTTGTCCATGACGACACAATTGAATCTTTCTGTGAATTGAAATCAGCAAGTACAAATTCTGCCTCACCGGTCTTGGTTCCGCCGGAATACCCTGTAGCCTTAAGCAGAAGCTTGTCCCCAAGAGTGAAATGCTCCCTGACTTTCTGAGCCACAAGCGCAGTATTGTTCACCATACAAGAGTGCATGCCACATGTTCCGTAATATGAATGCGTGAAAATCATGTCTTTCTCAGGCATCATATTATCGTCAGGATTATCATAGAATACCGCATATGTCTTGCTGTCATAAGCTCCGGCTGGTGCATTCGCGCGCCATGTAGGGTCAAGTTCCACCTGGGCACCCCCTTCAACAGGCGCAGGAAGCCCTTTCTGATATGACATCAGGAAGCCGCCTTTGAACTGCTCGTCAACAACCTTGTATTTATACGCAAGCACAGTTCCTCCCCACGAGAAGCCGTCTCCCTTTTTATCGAAAAACAGGCTGTCTGCAGTGAAATATGACGTATAGACTTCATTCGGATACTCAAAAGTCACCCTCAGTGTGTAAGACTCAGACCATCCGGTATTCTTGAAGCAGGAAACCGCCGATACCAGAATCGCTGCAAATAAAAAAATACGTTTCATAATATTATCTGTTTTAATGATTTCATTTAAAATTCTCCAGCTTCGGCAAAGCACCGGTTGATTTGCACTCCGCCCTTTGTTTCATCATTCACTTCGGGCTATCCCACAACCCTCTCGCCATCGTCACAGTAAATTTTAACTTTACCAAACTGCAAATATACGGAAAAGTAGAGAGCAGAAGCAAAGCTTGCTTTGATTCTGCCGAGGCCTGGCGTATATATGTCCGTCAGGACAAATATAGCAAAAGCTGAGAGCAAACATCAAGCTTCACAGAATCACTACAATAAAACCTCAAAATAACTTGACATTTGCCTTGAAAATCAAATCTCCAGGCGGACTTCGGCGACACGAACTGCCGGCCCAGTGAGCCACACATCCGAGAAGCGGCCATCCTCATGCGGAATAAAATCAACCGAAAGAATGTCCCTCACCGCCTGAACACGATAAGCCACTCTTGCATCATCCGCAGAAACCGGCTGTCCCTCCGTCTCATCCGGAAGTCCCGCAGAAGCACTGCGCCCAGGAATCCCGTGCACATAAGCCGCAATGCAAGAAGCCACGATGCCCGTACCGCATGCAAAAGTCTCATCCTCAACGCCTTTCTCATATGTCCGCACCACAAGACCTCCTTCTCCCGGGCTTGCATAATTCACATTTGTCCCTATCGGAAGAAACTCTCGGGCATACCTGATGACACGTCCCTCGCCCACCACGTCATATTCCGCAGCATCATCGACAAATCGCACAAAATGCCGTGTACCCGTATCAAGAAAATATCCGTCAGACGGCACCACGGCATCAGCAAGCGACTCATGCCGCACAACTCCGGAAACGTCCTTCATCCTTAAACGGATAACCTTGCAGCGACCGTCATCAGAGAGAACCTGGGCAGTATGCATCCCGTCAGCCGCCTCAAAGTCAAATTCACTCCCGCCGGCAAATCCCATATCAACAGCAAAAGCGGCAATGCACCGTCCCCCGTTTCCGCACATCATCCCGCCGGAACCGTCCGCATTGTAATATTCCATCCGGAATGCGGCAGAACCAGATTTTCCGAGCAGCATAACCCCATCTGCACCGATGCCATAACGCCTGTCGCACATTGCGGATATATCATCTGCCGAAAGCTCAATGGCACCGTCCTGATTGTCTGCAATCAGAAAATCATTGCCTGCACCCTGATATTTATAGAATGTCACCTCGCGCATAACTCGTCCCTAAGCAGAGAGGCCAGCAGCTGAATGCCGGCAACCATCCTCTCCTTGTCCATAAATGAAAAATTAAGCCTCATAGTATTTTTTCCGCCGCGCTGCGGATAGAAGAACTCACCGGCCACATATGCCACTCCTGCATCCAAAGCCCTGTCATAAAACCGCACGGCATCAAAGCCCTCCGGCATGGTCAGAAACAGAAACAGGCCGCCCTCAGGATGCGTCCAACTGACTCCGGCAGGCATATGCTCCTCCAAAAGCGAAAGCATAAGATCCCTCTTTCCACGGTAAAGCGCTATGCTCTTTGCAAGATTTAAGTCAAGCCTGCCGCTGCCCAGAAATTCCGCAGCCACATACTGGTCAAAGACAGGAGGGCAAAGGTCAAGCGACTGCTTGCAGACATATATGCTGTCAAGCAAGTCAGGATGAGCTATCGCCCAGCCGAGCCTGAAGCCAGGAGCAAAAATCTTGGAAAACGACCCCAGATGCAGCACCCTGTCCGGAGCCATGGAATACATGGTAGGAACCGCCTTACCGCTGTAGCGCAGCTCACGATACGGACAATCCTCAACAATCAGGAAATCATGGCGTTCAGCAAGACCTACCAGCATCTGCCGCTCCTGCAAAGTCAAGGTCTCCCCTGAAGGATTCTGGAAATCCGGTATTATATAAAGGAACTTTATCTTTTTCCCGTCACGGCATGCTCTTTCAACAGCCTCCTCACAATTCCTGCTGTATATCTCAATGTCCTGGTCATGCCTGATTCCGCGCACATCAGCACGATACGAACGGAAAGACTGCAGCGCACCCAGATATGAAGGCTCGGAAGTCAGAATCACATCCCCAGGATCCACAAGCACCCTCGTGCACACGTCAATGCCCTGCTGCGACGAAGATGTCACCTGCACACGCTCAACGCCAACCCCATAGCGGGACGCGATGGCCTCACGAAGCTCCGGCACGCCCTGGGTAGCCCCATACTGGAACGCACGGGCACCGTACTTGTCTATCACCTCGGACATAGTGCGGCGTATCTCCTCAAGCGGGAACGTGTCTGCAGAAGGATAGCCGCCTGCAAAAGAATATATCGAATTCAAATCGACCTTCCTGAATATCTCCCTCACAGGAGAACGGAAGAACGAACCGACATCTTCTGAAAATTTTTCTTTATAATCCATCTCTCCAGACTATCGCAACAGGTCTTCAAGAGTGACAGAACCGGAAGTCTTGGCATCACGGTATTTCACTATCACAGGACAATACAGATGCACACCATGCTCCGCTCCCGGACCTTTCGTAACAGGACGGCTTCCGGCAACGACCACCGCACCCTCCGGCACTACCATCTGGCCCTCTGCATTAGCCCTTATATATTCACCCGACACGGCATCGAAAATCGCAGTGGATGAATTGATTACCACACCGGTACCGATGACTGCATTCTCACGCACAATCGTGCCCTCATATATCCCGCAATTTCCTCCGATGAACACATTGTCCTCGATAATGACAGGAAGCGCCCCCACAGGCTCAAGAACGCCCCCGAGCTGGGAGGCTGCAGAAAGGTGCACATGCTTTCCGACCTGGGCACATGAACCCACAAGCGCATGGGAATCAATCATAGTGCCCTCATCAACATAAGCACCGATGTTCACATACGACGGAGGCATCATTATGACTGACGGGGCGAGATAGGCTCCCGCACGCACAGAGCTTCCTCCCGGCACGATACGCACCCCATTGTCCGCCGTGAACCTGCGGGCAGGCAAAGTGTCCTTGTCAAAGAAAGAGAACTGCCCCTGTGTCATATCAGAGAGCTTTCCATGGCGGAAACCTGACAATATTACCTCCTTCACCCAAGAGTTTACTTTCCATTCTCCGTCTATCTTCTCTGCCACCCTGAGACGGCCTGCCTCGAGTTCACCGCAGACCTGGTGGAATCTTTCCAATTCTTCGTTCATATCTGTTCTGAAAACGTTTATCTGTTGTCCGGGCACCCTATTTCAGAAGCCCGAGCTCTTTCAAAGTATCTTCCATTATACCGTATGCCCACTCGGAAGCAGGCACAAGCGGCAAGCGCAATTCATTGCTTATCAACCCCATTGCAGCAAGGGCAGCCTTTGCAGGTATAGGATTGCTTTCCACAAAACAATTGCGGAAAAGCGGAGAAAGCCTGTCGTGAAGCATCCTGGCCTCGTCCATACGTCCCTCCAGAACGGCATGAGCAAGAGCAGTCACCGGCTCCGGAGCAATATTGGAGGCCACACTTATGACTCCGTCCGCCCCGTTCTCCATAAGGTCGAGAGTCTCGTCATCATTTCCGCTGAGCACACCGAAGCCATCCGGACGCCTCAGCAATATCTCCAGAATCTGTTCCCCCCTGGAAGACGCCTCCTTTATCGCTATTATATTGTCCAATGCGGCAAGCCTCAGAGTTGTCTCAGCAGTCATGTTCGAACCTGTCCTGCCAGGCACATTATACAATATCACAGGTTTGTCCGAAGCCTCCGCAACAGCCTTGAAATACTGGTACATGCCCTCCTGAGGCGGTTTGTTGTAATATGGAACGACCACAAGAAAAGCATCCGCACCATGTCCCGAGAGGAGTTTCATGTTCGCTATGGTTCCGTCAAGGGAATTTGTGCCGACTCCGGCAACAACAGGACGTCCGCATGAATGTTCCTTGGCAATTTCAAGCACGCGTATCTTTTCCGCATCACTCAGGCATGGAGTCTCGCCTGTTGTTCCGAGGGGAACAAGGAAATCTATCCCGCCCTCTATCTGGCGGTCAACAAGGGCAGCGAAAGCATCGTAATCGACAGCCCCGTCCCTGAAAGGTGTGACGAGCGCGGTACCGCAGCCCCTAATAATAACATTTGCCATAATATCAGTCTACAATAATCAGTTCCTTAAATTCATGTACACCGGACAGGCCTTCCGTCATCAGAGCGGCATCAACGGCTCCGGAAGCGAATCCTTCACGTGAAAAGGACTCATGGGTAAGGGTAATCCTGTCGTTCAGGCCTTCAAACCCGAGAGTATGTATGCCAGGAATCTCTCCGCAGCGTACAGACTGTATCTCAGTCTTGCCGCCCAAATTGGCATCAACAATGTCCGCAATTGTCCTTGCAGTTCCGCTCGGTGCGTCAAGTTTGTGGCAATGGTGCATCTCAACCATATAAGGGCTGTATCCTCCTGTCTTGGAGAGCATCTTCGACACGGCATCAGCCAGCGCAAAAAACACGTTCACCCCGACAGAGAAGTTGCTTGCCCATATCATGGTAGTTCCGCACTCCTCGAAATATGCCGTCACCTCATCCTTGATGTCAGCCCAGCCGGTCGTCCCGACTACAACTGCGCGGAAATTCTCCGCAAGAAAACGCCAGTTCGCCCTGAAAGCATCTGGAGTAGTGAAATCTATGCAGACACATTCTTTTGCAAGCGCAGGGTCAACATCGCGGACCGAATTGCTCCATCCGGCATATTCTATATTACGGGAAAGGATGATGCCCTCCACCATCTTTCCCATTTTTCCGTAACCGCTTATAAACAGTTTCATATAATCAAAATCTTAAATTACTAAAATGTCTCGAGTTCCTCAGGATGCTCGAAAAGATGCCTGTGCAACTCCTGCACAACCTCCGTAAGTTCCTCCCTATCAACAACAAAGCTTATGTTCACAAAAGAAGCACCCTGTGAAATCATATATACATTGCATTTGCGCAGAGGCGTGAATGTCTTTTTGAGCATTCCGTTCAGACGCACTATATTCTTGCCTATCACCGAAACCTGGGCCTTGTCATCGTCAACAATAACATCCGCAAATTCCGACAGCTGCTCCACGACCTTGTCTATTTTCTGCGAGGCGTCAACCGTAACGGAAATATTTGCCTCCGAAGTGCTTATGAGGTCAACAGAGACCTTGTTCTCACTGAAAATCTCAAATACCCGGCGAAGGAAGCCTGAAGTGTTTATCATTTTCATGGAGAATATGTTTATTACCCGTATGCTTTCCTTGAATGATACAGACTTGACGCCATCCTCAATAAGCTCGTTGCGAAGTATGGCAGTTCCCTTGCCGGAAGGATTCATGGAATTGAGCACATAGATAGGGATGCTCTTCTTTACAGCAGGTTCGATTGTGAGCGGATGCAGCACCTTGGCACCGAAATGGGCCATCTCTGCAGCCTCCTCGAATGAGATGCGTTCAAGCGAGAGCGTGTTCTGGACTTTGCGCGGGTCGGCAGTGCGTACCCCGTCCACATCTGTCCATATCTCAATCTGCTCCGCCTCTATTGCCATTCCTATGAGTGAAGCGGAATAATCCGAACCGCCCCTTCCGAGCACAGTCTGCTCACCGTCAAGATTCGACCCGATGAATCCCTGGGTAATCACTGCGTCAGCACCGCTATATGCACTTTCCACCATTGCCGGCACACGGGCACAGATTTCTTCCTCTATAGGCTCTCCCTTCAGATAGTCATTGCTGGTAATCATCATCTGTCTGGCATCTATGAAATTGGTCCTGATGCCTTTGGCGTTCATGGCAAAGCATATAACGGTCGATGAAAGCAGCTCACCATTGGAAATTATTATGGCCTTGTTCCTGTCAGAAAGTTCACCGAGGGCGCACACGGCATTGGCTATGCCATCCAAAGCGTCACATATTTCGTTGACTCTGCCGATTGCATTTTCTTTCAATGAAGGGCTATGCTCAAGCAGTTCCGCTGCAAGATTGATGTGGCGCATTCTCAGCTGGCCAAGCAGGCTGGCCGTCTCTTTCGCATCTTTTGCAGATGCCGCATCCGCTATCCTGTACAGCAGGTCGGTTACTTTGGAAAGTGCTGACACCACAACGACAGGGCGGCTCGTCAGCTTGCTCTCAACAATGGAGATTGTCCTCGTTATTGCTTCAAAATTTGCGACGGACGTGCCGCCGAATTTCATCACTATCATATCATTATCTTTTTGTCATTATCTTTTCTGACCGGCTTCGCCACATATGTGCTCAAACATTTTCACATAATTGCGGGCCGCCTCCTCAATGTCCCCAAGCATTATATATTCGTCTGCCGTATGGGCCACCAATATGGTTCCGGGACCGCAAAGCGCCTTATGCCTAAAACGGTTAAGGTGCGGAGCGTCACTGCCGAACGCGACCGGCTTTGTCTTAAACCCGGGGAATGTCTCATATCTTGACGGCACATCTCCACCGAGACATTTTACTTTCACCGCAATGCCTGCATGTTTTCCGCCGGCAGGCTCTGGAGTATTGTGGCATCGGCTTCCCCCGTCTCTATCTGATGCCACGCAGAGTGAATATTTCGCTGCAACATCTTCCGCAATTCGGTCCATAATTTCGGCTATCATGCCGTCTGACTCAAATGTAGTCCGAAAATAAATCCGGCAAACAAGGCTGTCACTAAGGATATTCTGCGGATTGTCACTGACCAGGCGCCCGATATTCCATGTCGTGTCTCCGAGAATGTCATCATCCGGAAAATCCGTATCCCTCAATGCATTCACAAAATCATTGAACATCATTACCGCACTTACCCCGTGCTGAGGATATCCCGAGTGGAAAGGCTTGCCGCAAAATTCAACCTCAAAGGCCTTCGTGCCCTTGCTTGCTGACACCATGCAGTTATCAGTCGGTTCCCCCACTATGACCCAGTCTCCTCCGGGATGCTGCTGTGAGAAAGCCTTGGCACCGAAAGACCCGGTCTCCTCACCAGCAAGAAGCAGAAGCGCGAATCCCGTCCGGCCCCTGCGTTCGAGTTCTGCGCATGCCCCGTACATGGCGGCTATCTGACCTTTTGCATCACATGTCCCACGGCCACGGAACATAATTTCGCCATCTTCCTTATTTTCAGTTGCCTTTTCCGCGCAATGCCTGTCTTCTGCTGAAAAGTAAGTCAGCTTTGCAGAAGGCACAGTGACGCTGTACGGCGGGATATATGGAGGCACCGTGTCAAGATGAGTGCAGAAAAATACTTCCGGTTCTCCCCAGCTGACCAGCACATTACGCGTGCCGTCTCCCACTTCAAATGTTTCCACGCGACGGCCCGGACCAGAGAGCCTTCCGGCCATCATGTCCGCAAGCTCCCCCTCCTTTCCGGAAGTGGAGTCAATACCGAGCATTTCAAGAAAAAGATGCGTGTCCATACTTTAATCTGCCGTTCTAATTGTCCAAAGAAGCCTTCCAGCATCAGGAGAGGCCCTCAAAATCACTGATACGCAAAAGCGCATTTGCGACAAAGATACGAAAAAGACTTTACAGAGAGTCAGAAACTTCAATGCGTTTTATGATGCGGGCAGGGTTGCCGGCAATGACGCAATGGCCCTCCGGGAAACTATGGGTAACCACGCTCCCCCCCCCACGACAGTATGATCTCCAAGAACCACTCCGGGAAGAACCATCGCATTCATTCCTATCCAGCACTTCTTCCCTATCCTGACATCCTTTGCCCCGGCACGCTTGTCCGGGTCATAAAGGTCATGGTTTTCGGTAATGATTCCCACGTTAGGCGCGATATAAGACCCTTTTCCGATATGAATCTTGCCGATTGCCTGGAAATAATTTCCTCCTGTCTGAAAATTGTTCAGGTCATCAGGATGAAAAATGATGTTGCCGGGATTGCAGCACAGCACACGCGAAGAGCACGGCCACGGGACATGCCTGTTTATCCCCAATATCTTCTGGGTGAAAAAGCATCCCGTAACCCATGACCATCCTGGCGCTCCAGGTCCATTCAAAAACCAGCGGCTCCGGAAAACATAGGACGGATATGCCAGACGGCCTATCGACTGGCCGAACAAGTAGCATGCAAGCAGTCTTGAATAATGTCCTGGACTGCACAAGAATTTCCGCAAACGGCTTTGCCTTACATCACTCATATTATTTTCCATCAGTCTTTTCCAAAAGCCCGCGGCATCCGCACATCACGTTACGGAATGTCTTTGCGAAATCCCCTGTGTACCACGGGTCAGCGACATCTGAGAACTCGCCCGCAAACTCCATGAGCAGATGCACTTTCCCTTCGATTCCGCTTCCTGCAAGCGCCTCACCGGCAGGAACTGACGAGAAATCCCCTACAATTCCGGCAAGTCTCCGCATATTGGACCTGTCCATGACAACCACAAGGTCTGCTTCCTCAAATTCCCGGGGCGAAATCTTATGTGCACAATGTTTTCCGGACGGTATGCCGTTCTCATTCAGCACACGAAGTGCCGGCGGATAAATCGGGTTGCCCCATTCCTCATCCGAAACAGCTCCGGACGTGATTTCATAATCGTTCTCCAGCCCCTCCCTGCGCACAATGTCTTTCATCACATATTCCGCCATCGGACTTCTGCATATATTGCCATGGCAGAGGAACATTATTTTCTTTTTCATTCTTATTAAAATTCTCCGATACAGCCTTCAAATGTCCGCAAAAGTCAGTAAAAAAACAAGAAAAACTCATGACCATCCCAATAAATCTCCCAATGCAAACAAATTCAGAAAGACAAGACCTCCAAACTGCCCGTCACTTAAAAACGGTTTAAGAAAAGCCCCGGATTTTTACGGAATGCACCCAAAGAGAAATTCGGTTTAAAGATTGGCCGTTTTTTAAACAGAATCATATGATTGAGCCGGCGGAATCACTCCGTTTGCCATAAGTTACAGGAACAGCCCAACCCTAAGGATGCAACTGAATTATTTGAGCTGGAGGCAAGGGAGACATTAGTTTATCCACCTGTGTTGGGGATTGCATGGATAGGATGAAAAAAGAGAGGATAAAACAGGGGCAATCCATTGTTAAATCAAAGAAAATCATAATTTTGTAATCAGTTATTATATATACAGGATATGGAAGAGAAAAACAGTTCTATAGTCTCCCCTGAATATCTCAACTTCAAAAATGAGATAACCGCCCGCATCAGGTCTGCCCAGTACGAAGCATTAAAGGCAGTAAACAAAGAAATGATAGCCTTATATTGGGAAGTCGGCAAACGGATTACCGAGCAACAGACGGCAT
>CAJUEK010000056.1:0-7641 GCA_910585445.1 uncultured Bacteroidales bacterium
AACGAACTTATTCAGCTGTCACTCTTTTAGTTATAATTCATCGAACTCACGTTAAGTCTTACGGGCAATTATGCCATATCTGACTTCGGCCACTCTGCTGGAGCTGCACTTAATCTTCATGTGCAGGGATTCACATTCTGTGTCGGTTCGGACTCTTTCCTGCCGTTTGCGAATGTAAACCCTCAGTTCATTCCTATAGACAATTGGAATACCAACGTTACCGTAATGCTTTGCTTTGCGTTCGGGAAGTATCACAAGATGCGCTGACGGCGGGGATTGATTGCCGCGTGCCATGGTAATGATACTGGCATGCAATGATAAAGGGGCTGGCTAAAATATTAGTCAAGCCCCTTTTCCTTGTTTTAACGGTGAGTTAACCTCGACCTTATTTCCAAATATTCAATTCTCAGAGAGTTATTCTGATTTTTTAGGTCACCCTCTTTTCGTTTTCTGTGCGGTCAGTTACGGCCATGTCAGCGGGCACACATATATGCCTTGGTCTTCTTCCAGTTGCCGAATTTCAAATCGGACTCTTTCATGAGCAGGTTGACCATCCCGTTGCCTTGGAACTGCAGGCCAAGTTCAGCGTCACATCCGAGCTGGATAAGGCTGAGCATGTCAGGATAATTTTCGCGTGTCTGCGGACTTGACGGCACTCCGAGCAACTTGAATCCTTCCTCATCGTCTGCGCAGGCGGAAAATGTGATTTCAAGTTCATGGTCAGTAAGCGGCTGGTCTTCATCGTCAACAAGCATGCAGCTCTGGAATGTCTCAAAATTGATGGATTTTGCATATTTTACCACAAACTCCCCTTTCTTCCATTCCCCCGGGCCGTTTCCGGTGGCGTTCTCATATCCGAGCCACTCGTCCAGGGCAGCGAAGAAATACAGCATGCCCTCGTGAGGTAGCTTTCCTTCAGGGTCGAAGGGAGCTATGTCCTCGCAGTTTATCTGGCATATGAAAGTCAAGGGATAATCGTATGTCTCCCCGTCTTCCGTAACCGGTACTGTCGGATATTGCATGTTTTCAGGCATGTCCGGGTCGCCCCACCATTTGCTGGCGCAGAAAAGCACCCTGTCGGTCTTCTTTAGATTGATTTTTATTGCCATATATGTTATATTTTATACTTTGTATACAAACACTTCGCCTCAGCATAATCAAGCAAGCTTCCCGCTGTCCAACATCTGAGCCGGTTTTGCATACAGCTAAAATGTCAGTGAAATTCCCACGGACAAGGCCAGGACAAGTGCCTCATTACGGTTCGTCATATCAACAGGGACAGCGATGCCGTCGTATGTCACTGTAGGATGTGTGTATGTGACGCGTGCAGATGCCAGGAAATCAAGTTTTGTGCAGCGGCTGAGCGACATTCTCCATCCTCCGCCAGCTTTTGCCGTTACGATTTCCTGCGGGCCTGGCTTTATGCATATGCCGCTTCCGAGGTCAAGGAACGTAAGCCACCTGTCTGCAAGCGGGTTCTTGCCGAAATACCTTGTGATGCGGAAAGACATCGGCACGACTCTGTTATAATGTCCGATGCCTGCATATCCTGCATAGAATGAAAGATTCCAGTGCCTGTTGAAGTTGTATCCGGCATGGAGATAAGCTTCGGCATTGCTTATGTATCCTGCCGCATTTCCTCTCTGGTCTATCCTGTAGCCTTCCGATGAGAAGAAATTGTAATGCCAGCCGGACCAGAAAGAGGACACATAGCTCCATTCGGCCCCGAAAGTGAAGCGTGTGTACTCATCGTCACCCTTGGCCTTTTCTCCGGCCTCAAGACTGAGAAAAGTGCAGGCGAGCAGAATGAACGTATATGCAAGTCTTCTCTTCATGTTCAGAATCTGTATCCTATTCCTATTTCCGGCATGAACGCTTTCATCAGGCCGCCCTTGAAATATCTCATGTCAATGGCTTCCTCCCTGAAAGTCAGATGGCTGCCTATGACTGGAGCTATGCTTATGGATATGTCAACGTTGCGCTTGTATATGCACCTTACGCCGGCCCTGCCTTTCAGGCCAAAGAAGAAGCCTGTATCTGATTTGAAATCACGGCACAATCCTGCCGCTATGCCAGGTCCGGCAAATATGGTTATCTTGTTTCCGCATACGGATTCCATTACGGCAATCGCGAAATTCCATGTGAAAGATGCGGATATGCCCGGAATTGACGTGCGTCCGGAAAAAGCTTCTGCGGTTTCCGCATATAAGGTCACGCGTGTGAAGCTGCCGTCATCCGTGTCAAGCTCATGATACAGTCCCATGCCTGAATAGCCGTAAACCGTGCCTATGCAATGCTTCTGGGCACAGGCCGATATGCAGGCCAGTGACAGCAGCAAAGTCGCTAAGGCTATTTTGAGGCATCGTTCAGGCATATTCCGGCATTTCAGACGTATTTGAATTCCATATAGGTCGCTCCGATGGCATCGTTGAAGCTGCCTCCTATGAAGCCGACGAGGTCTCCCTTCTTGAGTTTTCCGTCCTCAGTCAGCAGCCGTATGGAGTTGCTGACGAATCCCTCCTTTGTGCCGGTAACTTCAAAAGGATAGCCGTAGATGTCGTAGGTGAGGGCAAGTTCCCTCATTGTATAGCCGTTGTAGCACATTGCGTATATCGGAACTTTCGGCCTGAATTCGGCCAGATAGCGTCCCGTGCGTCCGGTCCATGTGTCAAATATTATGGCCTTTACCGGAAGCTGCAGTGTCGCGGCAACAAGTGAGCGTGCCAGCACTGCTGCAATCGGTTTGGTGACATTTACAAGGTCCATAGGAGGAGGCGTCAAGATGGACTCTTCTGTCGCTACTGCAATCCTGTACATTGTCCTTACCGCTTCCACAGGGTATTTCCCTGAGGCTGTCTCCCCGCTGAGCATTATGGCGTCCGCGCTCTGGAGGATTGCGTTCGCCACGTCTGTGACCTCTGCCCTTGTCGGACGCGGGTTGTCTATCATGCTGTGAAGCATCTGGGTGGCTACTATGACAGGCTTTTTGCGTGCGCGGCACTTGCTGATGATATTCTTTTGCAGAAGCGGGATTCTCTCTGCCGCTATCTCCACGCCAAGGTCTCCCCTCGCAATCATGACTCCGTAGCAGTGCGACAATATCTCGTCAAGGTTATCGACTCCCTGCTGGTTCTCAATCTTGGATATTATCTTCAGGTGGCTTTTGTTCTCGTCGAGAATCTCCTGTATCTCAATGAGATCCTTCTTGGTGCGCACGAATGAATGCGCGATGAAGTCGATGTCTGCTTCTATTGCCCATTGTACGAATGTCCTGTCTTTGTCAGTGAGAGCAGGCAGGGATATGTGCACGTTCGGAACATTGACGCTTTTCTTGCCTTTGATGACTCCTGCGTTCTGCACTTCGCACAGGAGCTTTCCGCCGTCCTTTCCTGTCACGAGAATCTCCACGGCCCCGTCATCGAGCAGCACGCTCGCCCCTACAGGGACATCTTCAACGAAAAACGGGCATGTGGTGTAGAGAACTTTGGATGTACAGAAATTCTGCGGGCCGTCATGTATCTCAATCCAGTCGCCTTCCTTTACGACGAAGCCTACGGCATTCTCCATGGCAGTAAGTCTCACTTCCGGACCTTTCGTGTCAACGAGGATTGCAATCTTGTCAGATACTGCCCTGATATTGTCCACGATTTTCTGTGCGCCTTCGATTGTGGCATGGGCAGAATTGATGCGTGCTACGTTCATTCCGTTGAGATAAAGTTCGCGGATGAACTCAGTTTCGCAATTCATGTCCGATATCGTGCAGATTATTTTAGTCTTTTTCTGTTCCATAACGTTTTGTACACTACATTTTTAGATTCTTTCAAAAGATGGCCGGGACTCCACTGCTGGAACTCCGGCTTCATGTCACGGCTGCGGGAGCCTGTTCTAACCGATTGCGAATTTAGCAAAATTCGGGGAAATTGACGGAAAAATTCTTAACTTTGTCGAGTTGTACTGACCAAAACGATAAAATCTATGGCCATTTTGATAAAGGCGGTCACTTCGAGGAAGGACCTGAAAATATTTGCCAGGTTTGCCAATAATCTATATAAGGGTAACCGTTTCTATGTTCCCAGCATGCCTTGGGATGATCTCAATACATTTGACAAGAAAAAGAATGGTGCGTTTGAGTTCTGCGAGGCGGGATTCTATCTTGCATACAGAGGCTCCGAGGTAGTGGGCCGTGTGGCTGCCATTGTCAATTCAAAGGCAAATGAGGCCTGGAAGGTAAGGCAGGTGCGTTTCGGCTGGTTTGACTTCATTGATGACATCGAAGTCTCGCGTGCCCTGTTGGACAAGGTAATCGAGTTCGGACGCGAGCGCGGCATGACGCAGATTATGGGACCGCTCGGATTTACGGATTTCGATCCGGAGGGCATGCTTGTGGAGGGCTTTGACAGGCTCAGCACTATGGCCCTCATATATAATCATCCTTATTATCCGGAGCATATGAAAAAGCTCGGATATGTAAAGGAGACCGGCTGGGTGGAGTACAGGATAACCATTCCTGAGGAGCTGCCTGAAAGGCATATTAAGCTGGCGCGCCTTGTAATGGAGAGGAACGGCCTGAAAATCAGGAAGTTCACACGCAGGCAGGTCAAGAAGGAAAAGTACGGCCGCAAGCTGTTTGAACTGATAAATGAGACATATTGCGTACTCTACGGGTATTCTCTCCTTTCGGAGAAGCAGATTGACCTGTATGTTGACGTATATCTTGGTCTGGTTGACCTCAGGATGGTCACGTTCATCGAGGATTCGGAGGGGAACCTCATAGCTGCCGGTGTTACGATGCCGTCTCTTTCGGAGGCTTTGCAGAAATGCCGGGGAGAGCTGCTGCCTTTCGGATGGTGGCATCTGCTCAAGAGCATGTATCTGAAGAAGCCTGATACACTGGACCTGCTGCTTGTCGGTGTGAAGCCCGAGTGGCAGAACAAGGGTGTCAATTCTCTTCTTTTCCTTGACCTATTCAAAACGGTAAAGGACATGGGCTTCAAGTATGCGGAGACCAATGCCAATCTTGAGACCAATGCCAAGGTGCAGGCCATGTGGGCGCCTTTTGAGAAGGAACTTCATAAGAGACGCTGGGTATTTGCCAAGGAAATCTGAATATGACGGTGATAGGAGATGATGAAATAGGGCGCAGCCGAATGCTGCCTCCGCTTCCCGAAAGGATGCGTCCCCAGAATCTTGAAGGTTATGTGGGACAGAGGCATCTTATCGGTCCTGGATGCGTGCTCAGGAATATGATAGAAAACGGAAATCTTTCGTCGTTCATATTATGGGGACCTCCGGGTGTCGGCAAGACAACCCTTTCGAGAATTGTGGCAAAGTCTCTCGGGCGCGAGTTCTTTACTTTGTCTGCCGTGAGCGCCGGGGTGAAGGATGTGCGTGATGTCATTGACAGGGCACGTTCAAATTCGCTTTTTTCCGGAGGACTGTCGCCGATTCTGTTTATAGATGAGATACACCGTTTCAGCAAGTCGCAGCAGGATGCGCTTTTGGGTGCTGTAGAGGACGGTACCATTGTACTTATAGGAGCCACTACGGAGAATCCTTCTTTTGAAGTCATCACTCCCCTTCTGTCGCGCTGCCAGGTATTTGTGCTGAAGTCTTTGGGAAAGGATGACCTGCAATTTCTTCTTGACAGGGCCATGCGTGAAGACCCGGTGCTCTCACACAAGGATATAACGGTCAATGAGACGGAGGCCCTGTTCAGATATAGTTCTGGCGATGCACGAAAGCTACTGAATATACTTGAGATTGTTGTAGGCTCGTTCGGAAGCGCTCCGGTGGTGATTGACAATAAGGCGGTCACGTCATGCCTTCAGGAAAACGTTGCCATATACGACAAGGGCGGCGAGATGCACTATGACGTGATATCGGCTTTCATCAAGAGTGTGCGCGGGTCTGACCCGAATGCTGCCGTGTATTATCTTGCCCGCATGCTTGACGGCGGAGAGGATCCGCTTTTCATTGCACGGCGCCTTTGCATACTTGCTGCGGAGGATGTGGGACTTGCCAATCCGAATGCGCTGCTTCTTGCAAATTCATGTTTTCAGATAGTGCATACCATCGGTATGCCGGAGGCAAGGATTCCTCTGGCTGAGGTGACCATCTATTTGGCTTCATCTCCAAAGAGCAATTCCGCCTATATGGCAATCAATGAGGCACTTGCAGTTGCAAAGCAAACTCCTGACGCTTCAGTCCCGCTCTATTTGAGAAATGCCCCGACAAAGCTGATGGAGGAGCTTGGATATGGTGACGGCTATAAATATGCTCATGATTTTCCCGGCCATTTCGCTGATTTGGAGTTCATGCCGGACCAGCTTTCCGGCCGCAAGTTCTATGAGCCGGCCGACAACCGTCAGGAGGAAACCCTTCGCTCACGCCTGACATCTTTGTGGCCAAAATACTACAAGTAATCTGTCTGCCCGGGGTAATATCTTGTAAGACAGTTACTTTCCTGGTGATGTGCCGGTTTCCCGTCCTTTGGTTGATGGGATGCTTTTGGCATGAAATGTTGACATCGACTTTCTGATACGGCATCAGGTGTCAGTAGAACTGGTCTCCTATTGGTTAATTAATTGTTTATCATGATTTCTGATACGGATAATTTTCTTGTCTGTTAAATAAACGAGTTGCTTGGGCATACAGAGTCAACTTCTTTCCGCTCGAAGTCAACCTGAAACAGGAAATGACAGTCTTCTCCCGGGCTACGCCTTTCAGTCAAGCACTGAACGGGATAAGACCTGGCCAGACAACCAAAACAAGGGATAAAGACAATAAGTCAACTAGTATCAGTCATAAGTTAAACCAGAGTCAACTTCTTTCAGAGATAGGCTCCGATTTGGGGCAACCTAAATTTGGAAATGGCATCCCACGGATATGTCCGCTCTTCTGCATGCTGCTTAAAACGCAACCTGATATTGCTGCTGTCAACAAAAACGAGAATTATTACTTTTGGGGTTGAATGTAATCTCTTTATTGTCAATTGTTTGCGGCTTAATGGGTGTGTCGGTTTGCATACCCAAGATTCGTTAATTGGCTAATATTAAGGTTGTTATAAGTTGTTGTTGCTAGGTTCCTGTACGGATTTTCAGCTGAGCGTTTGCCTCATGATAATAGGCACAAGTATAGAGACCGCGTGGAGGTATCCATGAAATTCCAACTATGGATGGACAAGAGAGTTGGAAACAACGGTCTATCCACCGAAATGCCATTCTGGGTGGATGCCACAGAATGAGAACAAGACGAGAGTGGGAAAACAAGACGAGGCCACCTAAAACCCGGATTTCATGGACAGCATGCATTTTGTCACAGACTTATCCATATGAGTCTAAGTTTCCATGGATGCAACCCAGCTTTTCTTGACAAAACCGCGGAACACAAGCAACTGGATACAAGCAAGTTGCTGAAATTTAATCCCATTCAGCATCAATATGTTACGCTCTACGCAAACGGCGTATAGTTCAATAATCTTAAACCTATTTCAAGACAAGACATCCTCAGATGCCGCATCCGAGCCGTGTATTTGCATTTTGCAAATACGGAAAGGCGCAAAGGATGCCACTTCCCCACAGGGGGACGGGAGGAGGGGCACATAATATCATACCGCGAATAAGAGCGAAGCGAAGGCATCCT
>CAJUEK010000056.1:7741-13371 GCA_910585445.1 uncultured Bacteroidales bacterium
CAGATGCCGCATCCGTGCCGTGTATTTGCATTTTGCAAATACGGAAAGGCGCAAAAGGATGCCACTTCCCCCATCGGGGGACGTGAGGGTCTCCATAATATCACCTGCACCAAATAAGAGCGAAGCGAAGGCATCCTCAGATGCCGCATCCGTGCCGTGTATTTGCATTTTGCAAATACGGAAAGGCGCAAAGGATGCCACTTCCCCCATAGGGGGACGGGAGGGGGGCACTAAAAAGGATATCCCACCCCAAAATGAATAGCATACCCGTCTTTCTTGAGCCATTGCCCCGGGCCTACCCATCTGTTCTCGCGTGAAGGGTCATGCACTTTCATACCCATGTCCAGCCTTATCAGGAGAAAATCGAAATTCAAGCGCAGCCCGACTCCCCAGTTTGCGGCGATGCTCTTTCCCAATGTCTTGAAATCGAACATGGCTCCGCTTCCTGCCGCATCATCATTTTTCAGTGTCCAGACATTTCCGGCATCAGCGAATACCGCTCCTTCAAGTTTCCAGAACATATTGAACCTGTATTCCAGATTGGCTTCCAGTCGCATGTCTCCTGTCTGGTTCGGGATTACGAACGAACTGTCCCTTTTCGCAAGTCCCGGGCCGACGGTCCTGGCTTGCCATCCTCTCAGACTGTTGGCTCCTCCGCCGTAAAAATGCTTTTCGAATGGGAGGGCATTGGAATTTCCGTATGCATGTCCGGCTCCTGCTACAATGCGTGCCGCGATTGACTGTCCGGAATTTTTGCCGAATACCCATGTGTTGCCGAGTGTCAGTTCAGCTCTCACGAATTGCGAATAAGGCGTGTTCCATATCATTCCTGCCCCTGCCTCATCCCGTTTCATAAGCGGTTTGAATGCGCTCAGCAGATTACCGGCTATATCCATTTGCAATCTTACATAATGATATGTATGCTTTGGGATGCTTTCAGATGCGCTGGTATAATAGAGCGTACCTCCGGAGCCGAGGTCAAAGTGGTCCTGATAGGCATTCCTGAGGAACGGGTCCGCAGCCAGATTCTTGTAAAAGTTCTGGTCAAGATTAAACAGCCTGACTATGTTCAGCTGGAGCGGATATACCTGATAGAAAAACCTGTTCTTCACGTTTCCGCTGTATCCGTAAGACGTGGAAATTATGTTTCTGGTGTATTCCGGACGGCTCTGGTAATTGTATGATACATTGACGTCCGTGCGTGGTATCGGGCCTTTGAACATGCTGTAAGGCAGCAGGAGGAAGCGCGGAAAACTGAGGCCCGCAGATACTCCGAACTCATTTGAGCGAACGTCATCCTTGAACTTGAACTGGAAATTTCCCATGAAACTGAGGTTAAGCCACTCCCCTCCATGGAAAATGTTCTTATGGTAGTATGACAGCTGCGGGGACACTCCGAGAAGCCCGGAAGAATTGGTTGAAGCCTCGAGGTTCACCTTGAACCCCTGCATCTTTGACTGTGACAATGATATTACGCAGTCAACAAGATTAGTGTCGGCCTGTGTCATGCTTATGTTCACGCTGCTGAACATCCTTAGGGCTGACAATCTCGAATAAGTATTGTTTACTACGTCGCTGCTGTAAACATTGCCCGGGGCAATCATATTCAGCTCACGCAGAACCTTTTCCCTTATGCGCAGAGTCTTGGGATATGACAACGTGACATCGTTGAAATAAAATTTTCTGATAGGATGGTCCTTGTCCGGAGTCTCATTTCTGGTATATCCATTGACGGTTATCTTGAGTATGGCCGTGTCCGGGATGCTCAGAGTGTCAGCCTCGAAGAAATAATAATTCTTGTTGAAATCATAATATCCCTTGTTTCTCATGACTGCGCTTGATCTTACGGTCTCTTTCTCCAATGCCGCCTCTGACAGCCAGTCGCCTTTCTTCACTGTGATGGCAGCCGTGTCCTTCAGGAAATCTTCGGTAAACTCCCCTTCAGGAGGAAGGGTAAGTTCTATGTCTTTGATTGGAAAACGTTTTCCAAGAGTCACGTCATAATTAACCTTGACCCTTTTTTTCTTCACGGATACGGTGCTTTCGACCTTTGAACCATAATATCCGAGGTATTCGAGATGGTTCATCACATTCTCCACGGATTCGTCCACCATTTCGGAATCATATACGACAGGGGCGACTCCGATTTTCTGGACAAACTTGTCCCATCCTTTTCCTTTGCCGTTGGACCAGTTATAGACATTCAGAAACGGGTTCCAGCCGAATAGGAAATAAGAGTTGGGCTTTTGCTTAAGATATGGCTCAAGCGAGTTTGCATTGAATTTCTTGTCATTGCTGACGCTTATCTTATTTTTTGCCAAGCGGTATTCGCCATCCTGCAATACACGTGTGGTGCTGCAGGATGCTGCCAGAATTGCTGCCGCAATGGCGGAAAATATTATCGCTCCTTTTTTCATCTGTCGTAATTTCTGCTGGCATGTGGCTATTGTCGGGACATGTATCAGGCAAATTATACAAATATACGAAAAGCTGAGAGTAGAAGCAAAGTTTACTTTGCTTCTGCCGAAGCGCATCAGTATATGTGCGCAAAGCGCAAATATAGCAAAAGTCGAGAGCAGAGGGAAAATTTATTTTCACTATGCCGAGACCAAGCATATATATGAACTTTAGCTCAAATATATCACAAATTTAGATATAATCGTCCTTCTGCACTATCTTTCGGAAGATTCCAAGACACTTTCCTGTCAAACCTCACCGCATGCGGACGCGCCTTATTCAAAATCTTGGCCAAAAGCATCCTCGCTTGTCCTTGTGCCGGAAGAAATTCCCGTCCGCGCTCAATCTTTCCATGTTACGCAGCACTATTCTGCTTCCATAGGCAAAATCTTTATGCGCAGTGCTATTTCACAAAAAAGTAAAGAATTCCACAAGACATGCGTTCCCAACGGGACATGAACCTGCACGTTGGGAACTTTGTCGCATAACATAGCGCTAATAATCAAAGGCTTACAAAAACACAGGGTTCCCAATAGGACATTTTGTAGCACATTGGGAACCATGTAGTTTTATAATGTGTTGTAAGACAGAGAATTACACGCGACATGCGTTCCCAACAGGACATGAAACAGCACATTGGGAACGTCGGCATATCGCACAATGTTAATAGTTAGATGTTTACAAATGCACCGGGTTCCCAACAGGATAATTTACTGCATGTTGGGAACCGTGCCGTTTTACAAGAAGCTGAAAGCCAAAGAGAAAGTCATAACGATGTGGTTTCAAATAATTAAGTAATCTCAGGTGTGCGGATTTGCATGCCCGAGGTTGTTTAAATAGCTAATAATAAATAACTTGAACGTCGCTCTGCTTGTGCTTCGGCAAACATTCTTTCGCATCCGCTTCAGCGGCTCCGTCTATTAACAAACAAGTTTGATGTTGGCGTTTCTGCAAAACTTTGACTATTTGTGTTTCGCACACATATACTGATGCGTCTCGGCATAATCAAAGTAAATTTTGTCTCTACTCTCGACTTTTGCTATATTTGCACAGTTTTTGGCAATCCGGGTGAGACGGATTGGCCATTTGGCGCATAAACCAACTTAATCGCATCACCTTAAATGAAGAACAAGTACATTGATCTGATTGAGCAGACTTTCGAGTTTCCGCAGGACGAGTTCATGGTCGAAGACGGTGAACTCCATTTCCATGACATCAACATGATGGACATCATCAACCAGTATGGAACCCCGTTGAAAATAACCTATCTCCCGAAGATATCCTCACAGATACAGAGGGCGAAGAGGATGTTTAACGTGGCGATGGCCAAGGTTGACTACAAGGGCACATACAACTATTGCTACTGCACCAAGAGCTCTCATTTTGAGTTCGTGCTCGCTGAGGCGCTCAAGAATGACATTCACCTGGAGACCTCGTCCGCCTTTGACCTTAACCTCATTGAGGCCCTTGAGTCAGAAGGCGCAGTGAACAAGGAACAGTATATTGTGTGCAACGGATTCAAGAAACCCGCATATATCGAGAACATCGCCAATTTCGCAAACAACGGCTGGAAGAACATCATTCCTGTCCTGGACAACATGCATGAGCTTGATGCCCTTGACAAACTGGTGGAGAAATCGCTCAACCTCGGCGTCAGAATCGCTTCAGAGGAAGACCCGACCTTCGACTTCTATACTTCAAGGCTCGGAATAAGGTACAGTGACATCGTGCCTTTCTATGAGAACATGATAAGCAAGAAGAAGAAATTCAAGCTGAAGATGCTGCATTTCTTCATCAATACCGGAATGCGTGACACGGCATATTACTGGAACGAGCTTGCCAAGTGCGTCGGAGTATATTGCGACCTCAAGCTCATCTGCCCGGAACTGGACTCACTCAACATAGGAGGAGGCTTCCCTATCAAGAACTCGCTGGCGTCCGATTTCGACTACGAGTATATGGCGGAGGAGATAATCTCACAAATCAAGTCAATGTGCAACGCCCGCGGTGTGGCAGAGCCGAACATATTCACCGAGTTCGGAAGCTTCACTGTCGGCGAGTCCGGAGCTACGATATTCCAGATACTTGACATGAAGCAGCAGAATGACCGTGAGCGCTGGTACATGATTGACAGCTCATTCATGGTCACCTTGCCGGACACATGGGGCATAAAGCAGAAATTCATCCTGCTTCCTATAAACAAATGGAATGACAAATACCAGAGGGTCTTCCTCGGCGGACTTACATGCGACAGCCAGGACTATTACAATGCCGATGCGCATGCAAACGCAATTTATCTTCCTATGATTGAGGATAAGGACGAACCGCTGTACATAGGCTTTTTCCATACGGGTGCATATCAGGAGTCCATTTCCGGCTACGGCGGAATTCAGCACTGCCTGCAGCCTGCCCCGAAGCATATCATAATAGACAAGGACGAGAACGGCGATTACAGCACCAAACTTTTCAGCAAGGAGCAGACCTACAAGTCCATGCTGAAGATTCTCGGATATTAGCCAAATACGGCTCTTGCCATTCAGTGAATCAAAGGATGAAATCTATATCAAACAATGAAATAAAGAGACTGAAATCATTGCAGAACAAGAAGTTCCGGGATGAGCTTGGTCTCTTTGCCGTGGAAGGTGAGAAGATGGTCGAAGAGGCCGTCCGCTCACCTTTTCATGTTGAAGCGATATACCGCAGGGATGAAATCGGTGAGGATGCCATGAAGCGCATATCATCGCTTGCGACGCCCTCCCCTGTGCTTGCGGTAGTAAGAAAACCTGAGGACATTTATGTGGATTGCCAAGGCGGAATTCCAGGGCTGCTCTCCGGCAAGGGACTGTATCTCGGTCTTGACACCATACGCGACCCGGGCAATCTCGGGACTATTCTGCGGATTGCGGACTGGTTTGGCATTGACGCTGTTTTCGCAGCTCCGGACACTGTGGATGTTTTCAATCCCAAGACGGTGCAGGCGACAATGGGGGCGATTTTCCGTGTAAAGATGCATTATGTGGACCTTCCTGCCCTGTCAAGGCACATACTCTCTTCCGGAGGAAAGGTATATGGTACTTTTCTGGACGGCAGGAATTTCTGGGAAGCTGACCTGGAGCCTGGTAATGCCTCTGAATCCATGATAGTCATCGGAAATGAGTCGGAAGGGATTTCCC
>CAJUEK010000057.1 GCA_910585445.1 uncultured Bacteroidales bacterium
TAACTCTTGTTTATATGAACAGCTCCATTCGCTGGCCCATTGGACAGACATAGAAATCCAGGTCCTTATTATAGAACAGGCTCTCCACAAGAAAAGGATTCTTTCTTCTCTTGCGCTTCATCTCTGCATACCGTAGCGTTCCCGGAAAGATTCAAGGAACGGTATCATTGTGCCCTGCAGATGAGATTGTTGCCGTGCTGCCATGCTACCAGTACGTTGACATATCATAGTTCTGCTGTCCTTTTTCATGTGTTGACAGCTTGTGTGCTGTTGCTTATGCTGACGTATTGTCTGGATGATGGAAAACTTGCCCAGCAAAAGCCCAGCTTGCAAGACATGTAAAAAAATCATATATTCGGTTCGGAAAATCCGGGAAGCGCAGTTGGCTTTTATTGAAAGTCGGGTGTGGCTTTTGGGGATTAATAATGTAAATGATTGCAGGACGATGAAAGGAATAGTTCTCGCCGGAGGGTCCGGCACGCGTCTTTACCCGATAACAAAGGGGATTTCTAAGCAGTTGATGCCGATTTATGATAAGCCTATGGTTTATTATCCTATTTCTGTGCTTATGCTTGCGGGAATCAGGGACATATTGGTGATATCCACTCCTCAGGATTTGCCTGGGTTCAGGAGGCTTCTTGGGGACGGTTCTGATTACGGTGTCCGTTTTGAATATGCGGAGCAGCCGTCTCCTGACGGTCTGGCACAGGCGTTCACTATCGGGGCTGATTTCATCGGGGACGATTCCGCATGTCTTGTCCTTGGGGACAACATTTTCCATGGCGCCGGGTTTACCGGGATGCTTAAGGAGGCGGTCCGTGCTGCGGAGGAGGACGGGAAAGCTACCGTGTTCGGATATCGGGTGAATGACCCTGAGCGCTATGGGGTGGCGGAGTTTGACAGGGCGGGCAATTGTCTTTCGATTGAGGAGAAGCCGGAGCATCCGAAGAGCAATTATGCTGTGACCGGTCTTTATTTTTATCCGAATAAGGTTGTTGAGGTCGCGCGGAATATAAGGCCTTCCGCCAGGGGAGAATATGAGATTACGGCTGTCAACCAGAGATTTCTTGAGGATGGTGAGCTGAAAGTCCAGACCCTGCCGCGCGGGTTTGCATGGCTGGATACGGGTACACATGATTCACTTGCGGAGGCTTCGATTTATGTTGAGGTGTTTGAGAAGCGCCAGGGCCTTAAGATAGCATGTCTTGAGGGCATCGCATATAGGAACGGCTGGATTGATGAGGACAGGATGCGTGAGCTTGCGAAGCCGATGCTGAAGAACCAGTACGGGCAGTATCTTCTCAAGGTCATTGATGAAGTCAAAGAATCCGGGGCACCTGAGGGTGACATGATTGGATAAAGTGTCCTATTTTCAAAGAAAAAAGATAGAGGATGACTAAAAAGTCAGAATAACTCTCTGAGAATTCAATATTTGGGAACCAGGTCGAGGTTGACCACACCGAAAAACAAGAAAAAAGGGCTTGACTAATACTTTTTAGTCAGCCCCTTTTTATTTTTGCGTGTTTTTACCGTTTTGGCTGGATTGCCCCTCCGGTATGCATTCCTTGCTGTCTGACCTATTCTTCGGAGGTCCACACAAAAACCTTGTCGGAACGGCGCAGACGGTTTTCTTCTATTGCTTTGCAGGCTGATTCGCTGCAGCTGTCTCCGCATAGGCTCTGCTCTTGTTCGCGGGCGCCAGGAACTGCTTTGCTCCAGTCTATCGGGATGGAACAGAAAGTGCCTTTGGATGCTTCCTGGACTGGTTTAAGGTCAACTCGTATTTCCGGAACGGTGTATTCAACTACGCCTGATGTCGGGCCGATGATGAGAATCGTGTCTCCTACTTTCAGGGATGCCGACTCCACGAGAATCTCTGCCACTCCGAGTTTGCCGAACCAGTTGGTTACCTTGCCGCAATATGTTTTCTTGCGTGTGGCCTTGCTTCCGTAAACTTCGCTCCACTGCCCGAGCCTGGCACCTTGATAATATCCGTCCCAGAAGCCGCGGTTGAACACTTCAGCCAGTTCCGTCTTGAGTCCTGCTGCCAGTTCCGGTGTGTATCTGCCGTCGCATACAGCGTCTGCCGCCCTTCTGTAGCATGATGCCACGCGTTTAACATATTCTGCGGAGCGCGCACGGCCCTCGATTTTGAAGACCGTCACTCCCGCATCTATTATCTTATCCATGAACTCTATGGTACACAAATCCTTAGGAGACATGATGTACTTGTTGTCCACGAGCAGGGTGTTGCCAGTCTCGGCATCCTTCACTTCATAGCCGCGCCTGCATATCTGGTAGCAGGAGCCTCTGTTGGCGGATGCGCCGTATTCGTGCAGGCTGAGGTAGCATTTGCCGGAAATTGCCATGCAGAGCGCGCCATGGGCGAACATCTCTATTTCTACCGGTCTGCCTGACGGTCCGCAGATTTTGTCACGGTCGATTACGGATTTGATTTCCTTGACCTGACCGAGATTCAGTTCCCTTGCAAGCACAATCACGTCCGCGAACTGCGCATAGAAACGCAGTGCCTCGGCGTTGGATATGCTGAGCTGTGTGGAGATATGGACTTCCAAGCCTATTTGGCGCGCATATGTGATTGCCGCCATGTCAGATGCGATTACCGCTGTGATTCCTGCTTCCTTTGCCGCATCAAGTGTCTTGCGCATGTCCTCCAGGTCATCTCCGTAAAGTACGATGTTGAGGGTGAGATAAGTCTTGACCCCGGCTTCCGAACATATCCGCACTATTTCCTTAAGGTCGCTCATCTTGAAGTTGTTTGCTGAGTGCGACCTCATGTTGAGTTTCTCGACTCCGAAATATACGGAATCAGCACCTCCCTGTATTGCAGCCGCAAGGCATTCGAAATTGCCTGCAGGCGCCATTATTTCCAATTTTTTCTTTTCCATCATTTGGTCCGTCCTATAAGCTTTTCCGCATAGCTCTGGAGAAGCCCGTATTTTTCTCCGCTCAGTCCGAGCATACCTGCAGATTCCATCGCATTTGCGTGAAGTCTGATGATTTCATGTCTGGCATCTTCTCCGACTCCCAAAGCATCATATATTTCTTTGACCCTGCTTATTTTCGCGGCCCTCTCCTGGCTGTTGCCTATTGGCATTTCCATTGCCTCAAGCAGGCCTGTGCGTCCGTTCTGCGGAGCTATGGAGCCTTCCGACTCAAGTTTCCCGCCTTTGTGGAGGGCATGGGTCATGAGCCATGTCTTTTTGTTGTTGATTATGTCTCCTCCGATTGCCTTGCCGAAAACTCCCGTGTCACCGTAGGTGTCAAGCCAGTCGTCCGCTATCTGGAACGCGAGGCCGAGGTCGTAGCCGAATCTGTAGAGATGTCCGCATGATTCTTCGTCCGCTCCGGCGATGATGGCTCCGATTTTTGCCGCACATGCTATCAGAACGGCAGTCTTGAGTCCTATCATCTTGATGTATTCGTCCATAGGAACTTCTTTCATGTTCTCGAAGTCCATGTCGTACTGCTGTCCCTCGCATACCTGTGCCGCAGTTTCCGAAAACAGTTCAAGCACTTGCGGAAGCACTTGGGCCGGGGCCTTGGCTATGAGCCTGTAGCTTTCGATTGACATTACGTCACCGGAGAGGATGGCTGTGTTCTCGTCCCATTTCTTATATACGGTAGGAACTCCGCGGCGCACGTCTGCCTTGTCCATGATGTCGTCATGTATGAGCGTGAAGCTGTGGAACACCTCGAGAGCTGCTGCAGGTGCAAGTATTTCCTGTGTGAAGCTGTCTTTGAACAGGGCGTATGCCGTCAGGCAGAGCCGAGGGCGTATGCGTTTGCCTCCGATTTCCATCATGTATGTCAAAGGTGCGTACAGGCCTTGCGGCTCGCGGTTGAATTTCAGTTCCCCGAACATCTGTGCGATGCTGGTCTCGATGGTGCTTTCGTTTATCATGGCTTTATGTCTTGTTGTAAACTTTATCCGGCAAATGTGCCGATGCAACTTACAAAGGTAGCGATAAAAAGCTAAAAAGTATTAGTAAAGTCTATTTTCCTTTTAATCGGCTTCTTTACGTATATTTGCACCGCCAATGAAATGATGTGGCAGAAATTTATTGTTTTTTCCGGTTTATGGTCTTGCCGCATGGATGTGGCCATTGGCCGGCCAATATGCAGAATGAATGATTATTAAAGGTGAAGCGACAGTAGTGAAGCATACCGGCAGCCATTATATGCTGGCGTGCTTACCGGATATGGACCTTTTTCCTGCCGTGCTGAGAGGCAAGATGAGGCTTAAGGGGAACTCTTCGACCAATCCTGTCGCAGTGGGGGACAAGGTGGAGTTTGAGGCGGATGTTCCGGAAAACATGAGCGGCCATGATGGCGTGACTCCGGAGAACCCTGCCGTCATAACCCGTGTGCTGCCCCGCAAGAATTATGTCATAAGGAAATCCACGAATCTTTCGCGCCAGGCTCATGTGATTGCCGCCAATATAGACAGGGCGTTTATAATTGCCACGATTGATCTCCCACAGGTGAAGCTGCCGTTCCTTGACAGGATTCTTGTGACGTGCGAGGTCTATAATATTCCGGCTACGATTGTTCTGAACAAGGTTGACCTTTATCGTGAGTCTCATGCGGAGATGTTGGAGGCGTTCCATGCCATTTATGAGGGTGCGGGGTATCCCGTCATGGAGGTCTCAGCTCTCACCGGAGAGGGAGTGGATGCCCTGAGAGATGCCTGCCGAGGCTCCGTGTCGTTGTTTTCCGGGGTGTCTGGAGTGGGAAAGTCATCTCTGATAAAGGCGCTTGACCCGTCTCTGGACCCGCGTGTGGGGAAAATTTCCGAGGCGCATCTGCAGGGGCGTCATACGACAACTTTTTATGAGATGTACGGTCTTTCATGCGGAGGTTGCATAGTCGATACTCCGGGGTTGAGGGGATTCGGTCTTGTGGATGTGGCGCGCGAGGAAATTGCACTTTATTTTCCGGAGATGCTTAAGGTGTCGGAAGGATGCCGTTTTGCTCCGTGTACGCATACCCATGAGCCAGGCTGTGCCGTGAAGGAGGCTGTGGAGGCTGGTGAAATAAGCTATGAGAGGTATTCGTCATATCTGGGGATGCTGGATGATGAGACCAAATACAGATAAAATGTCGGAGGACATTTAGTCCGGACCATATGGGCCTGGGAAGGCCGATGGGCAGGAGGTTCGGGGTGGTAGTCAGTAGTAGTGTATAGATGAAACAGATTAACAGGGATATTTTGAAGTTGGCGGTGCCGAGCATTCTTGCCAACATAACGGTGCCGCTTGTAGGTATGGCGGACATTGCGGTTGCGGGACATCTTGATTCGGATTCTGCGGCCATGATCGGAGGAATTGCAGTGGGTTCGATGCTGTTTGACCTGCTTTATTGGAATTTCAGTTTCCTGAGGGTCGGCACCGGAGGGCTTGCTGCCCAGGCATATGGACGTGGTGACATGAGGGAGTGCGCACGGATTTTTTTGCGTGCCGCCGGAATCGCTCTCGCTTGTGCCTTGCTGCTTATCGCAGTGCAGTGGGTCTTTGTCTCAATGGCGTTTGCCGTTGTGGATTGCACTGACCAGGTGAGGGAATTGGCGTCCATGTATTTTTTCGTGAGGATATGGGCCGCTCCTGCCACTCTGGGGCTGATGGCGTTCAAGGGCTGGTTCATCGGTATGCAGGACAGTGTAAGCCCGATGCTTACTGACTTGGTGGTGAACGGTATGAATGTCTTTATGAGCATTGTGCTTGCTCTGGGCATTTCTGTGGGGAGTTTCCATTATGAGGGAATCGGCTTTGCGGGAATAGCAGCCGGAACTGTGATAGCGCAGTGGACAGGATTGCTCTCCGCTGTGATTATGCTGCTTGTACGGTATCGCAGGCGTGTTTTCTCGGGGTTGTCACGTGCTGATGTGACGGATGTGTTCCGGGGTGAGCAGACGCGCCGTTTTTTTGTGATGAATTCTGACCTTTTTGTCAGGTCGCTGTGTTTCATTGCCATATATATCGGATTTACGACCATTTCGGCGCGTTACGGGGATCTTCTCCTTGCGACAGGCTCGATAATGATGAAGCTGCTGTTGCTGTTCTCATATTTCACGGATGGTTTCGCATATGCCGGGGAGGCCTTGACCGGAAGGTATGTGGGGGCCGGTGACAAGGGCATGATGCGCAGTACGGTGCGGTGGACTTTTTTGTGGAGCATGGGCATAGCTCTGGTTTTCATGATGATATATCGGTTTGCCGGCATGATGATGCTTGGTGTGATGACATCGGATATGGCTGTCATCGACATGGCTCGTGGCTATATGCCGTGGCTTCTCATTATGCCTCTTGTCGGTTGTGCGGCATTTACATGGGACGGCATATATATAGGTGCGACTGCCTCGAAGGATATCCGCAATGCCATGCTGTGGGCTGTCGCGGCATTCATGTTAACTTGGGGTGTAGGCATTTTTGCGCTCAATGCGGCAAATACGTCCGGGGACGCAGTATATGGAATGTCCGGCGCATGTTCTTCTGGCGAATGTTTTGCCGCTGCATGTTCTTCTGGAGCGACAAGATATGGCATTCTCGCTATGCATATCTTGATGGGAGCCTATTTTGCCCATCTTCTCGCCCGTACCGTCTACCTTTCTCTCCGCTATCGCCGCCTCTGATCTTTTTCCGTCGGTCTCGTGCCCGTTGTGCATGTTTTTGTCCCGTTTGGCACGTGCTGTTTGGTTAATTTGCTGGTTGTGAGTTGGTTGGTGTTTTTGTTCGTGCCCGTTGTGCATGTTTTTGTCCCATTTGGCACGTGCTGTTTGGTTAATTTGCAGGTTGTGAGCTGGTTGGCGCTTTTTGTGCCCGTCGTGCGTCTCTTGTTCTGTGGCGGGAGATTATCTGATGCCGTATTTCTTGAGAATTTTAAGCAGGGGCTTTTCTATGGAGCGCGCCCAAAGCGTGTAGCCGTGGTCTCCCGGGTGGATGCCGTCAACGGATGTCTCGTGTAGCTTGTCCGTTGCATCGGTCGTGATGAAATAAACGTCTTTGTATTTTTTCATCGCTTCGTGCATCATTTCTTCCGCTGCATCCTGCTTGGCTTTTTCGTTTTTGTCAACTGTCCGGTCGAAATTGCGTTTCTCACGATAGATTGTCTGCTGGAATATCAGTGGCTTTCCGGGATGAGCCGCCTGCAGTTTTTCGATGAAAGGGAATAGGCGTTCTTTTATCATCTCGGCGCCAGGGTTTGAAAAGGCGTCGAATACGAATGCGTCGGCTTCAACGTCGCATAGCACGTCTGCGAAATATGGTTGCATTTTGCAGTTTCCGCTGCATCCGAGGCTGAGAAACTGGAGGCCGGTGTGACGCATAAGCTGCATCGGGTAGCTCATTCCGGCGCGGCTGGTGCTGATTCCGTGGGTATAGCTTGAGCCGAATATCGCTATCCTGTGTCGGAAAGGGGAGTCTAACGGGGCGATTTCCGAGCCTTGCAGCACTCCAATTTTTGCCGAATTTATTTCACAATATATAGGAAGGTACAGCATGCATTCCTTTTCGGAGTTGTCCATGCTGCCTATAAGGACGATGTTTTCTCCGCTTTTCCCTGGTTTTGCTGCAGCGGATGATGCCCAAAGCCATTTCCCGTCTTTTTTGATATAAAGGTCGTATCCTCGGTATGAGAGCGGCATTGTGTTGAGGGCGCTGTATTCCCAGCCGTATTCTGTCTTTACTGAAATTGCGTCAGAGTTGGTCTTGAACAGGACTGCAAGTCCGGCAGGGCATCTGACCTGTATGTTTTCGCTGTTTGTGAAGCCTTTGTACTTTACGGTGTCCACACGATGATAAGGGTTTGGTGTGCCGTCAAGTATTTTTCCTATGAGATTCAGTTCGGATGCTTCTGTGAATTGCCACTGGTCCTGGGCTATTGCCGTTGTGGCGGACATTGCGAGTGCGATGATAAGGGCTATACGTTTCATGTGTGTTGAAAATTACTTCACAAAAATAATCAAAAAACTGTTGGGCCGGCTTGGCATCACACAAATTTGCTGTAATGGTTAGCCTGGCTTATGTGGTTCCCAATGTGCATTTTGTTGTCCCGTTGGGAACTATGTGTTTTTGTAATGTGTTGATGTCCATGTTGTTATGCTTCGTGATGGTTCCCGATGTGTCATTTTTTTGCCTGTTGGGAACTTCCTTGTTGTGTAATCATTTGGTTGTGAATATGTTATGTTTTGGTGAGGTTCCCAATGTGCATTGCATTGTCCCGTTGGGAACCTCATGCTTTCGTAATGTCTTGATATGCAGGTTGTTGTGTTTACCTATGGTTCCCAACCTGTCATCTTTTTATCTGTTGGGAACTTCCTTGTTGTGCAATTTGTTGGTTGTTAGTGTCTTATGTTTTAGCTTGGTTCCCAATGTGCCATCCGTTGTCCCGTTGGGAACCAAAATGACAGTGTGTCTGCATTATTGTCAGAATTATAATAGGTAATGTTTATTGTTTGCATGGCTATGGCGAATGTAGCCAAGATTTTTAAGTGCATTGCGTAAGGATGGTGAAAACATCTGATGGAGGAGGCATGAGCCAGTTCAGCGATTGCCTGCCAATTTGCGCATGTCGGGAACCGCGCGGGGCTATTGTCTTTCGTTAGACTTTCATAATTGCTGTAAATTTACTACTTTCGCTTTCGCAAATCTTGGGAGCGGGAATATGATGCTAATCCAAGGTTGGCAAGAAGAGAATAATTATTTTGAAAATCTATGAGTTTATACTCATTTTACAGGATAAGCAAGCCTTCTGAGGCAAAGGTGCCTGAGGATAGGGTGGACGGGACTTACAAGTCCTTGAGGAACAGGACGTTTTGGGGCGTTACAATGGCTTATAGCCTTTATTATGTATGCCGTATGAGCCTCAGTGTCATTAAGCAGCCGCTTATAGATGAGGGGGTGCTGACTGCCGGACAGCTTGGTCTTGTCGGCTCCGCATTGCTTTTCGTTTATGCCGTGGGCAAGTTTCTCAACGGATTCATCGCAGACTACTGCAATATACGCCGTTTCATGGCTACAGGACTGCTCCTGTCTTCTGTCGCCAATCTTCTGATGGGGTTGCTGGGCCTGTTTCATGGCTCATATGGGTTGCCACAGGTGGTCATTTTGCTGTCTTTTGCTTTTCTTTGGGGGGCAAACGGATGGATGCAGTCTATGGGGGCTCCTCCTGGTGTCATAAGTCTTTCCCGCTGGTTTCCGCAGTCAAAGCGGGGGACGTGGTATGGCATTTTCAGCGCCAGCCCTTATCTTGGGGAGACCTTGTCTTTCATTGCCACTGCTGCGGTTGTCGGTGCTTTCGGGTGGCAGTACGGCTTCATTTCTGCTGCGGTAGCCGGGTTTGTCGGTTCGGCGGTCATTCTTCTGTTCGTGTCTGATACTCCTGAGAGCCGCGGGCTTCCGTCTGTGCAGAAACTTTCTGGAGAATCACTTACCAAAGAGGACAAGATGCCGACAAAGGAATTGCAGAAACTGATTCTCAGGCATCCAGGGATATGGGTAATAGCCGTTTCGAGTGCTTTCATTTATATCACCAAATATGCGGTGGCGGGATGGGGAGTGCTGTTTCTTCAGAAAGCCGGAGGGTTTTCATTGGAAGATGCTTCCAGGGTCATAGCTTTCTCAGCCGCTTTCGGGGTGCTTGGCACTGTGCTGGCCGGATGGCTCTCGGACACGGTGTTCAGGGGCGATAGGGTAAAGCCCGCCATTGTGTCCGGTGTTTTGGGAACTTTGTCATTGGGATTTTTCTTGTTTGCCGGCGGGGGCTTTTTCCTTAATATCTTTTATGTATCTTTGTTCAGCCTTTCCACGGGAGTGCTGTATTGCATTGTGGCCGGACTGATGGCAGTTGACATTGTGCCGCGTAAGGCTACGGGGGCAGCGCTCGGCATAGTCGGCATATCAAGTTATGTGGCTGCCGGGCTGCAGGACATCACAAGCGGATACCTTATACAGGGGTTCATGGGACCTGGCGGGACGGACATGTATGATTTCGGGCCTGTGTCATGGTTCTGGATGGCCGCTTCCGTGGTATCTTTTGCGCTGCCTGTGATGAACTGGAAGAAAATGAAGCATAAGCATGAATCTGCATGATGTTGCGCGGCTTGCTTTCCTTTGATTTATAACACTAACACATACATTAATGAAACTGATAGTAACAATTGAATACAGGACACGATGGGGTGAGGAACTTGTCTGTTGTCTTGGAGACAGGCGCATACGCATGACGTATGTCTCTGACGGAATATGGCAGGGTGAGGCCGCCCGCTTCAGCCCGGACCGGGTCTGGGAATACTGGTATGAAGTCGTGAAGGACGGCAAGACGATACGCCGTGAATGGAAAAAACGACGTTTTGCTTATCCTAAGTTCTTGAAGTCCAAGGTGCTTTGTCTGCGTGACAGGTGGATTGACCGGCCGTATGACGCTCCGTTCTTGTCGTCTGCGTTTACCGGGTCCATCTTGAGGCGAGGTAAGGATACGCCTGCTGTGAAAGCTGCAATTGCAGATGTTTATGCAAGTGACAGGCAGGCCAATGTGGTCTTTAGCATATCAGCTCCGTCCATAAAGCCTGATGAGGTGCTTGCCATTGCCGGCAGTTCGGATATGCTGGGAAACTGGAACCGCATCATTCCTATGGAGTCCTTCCTGTTTCCGGAATGGAATGTCGGGCTTTATGCTGACGCTCCGTTCGAGTACAAGTTTCTTATCGCTGATGCAGATACCCTGGAGCCTTTGTTCTGGGAGGATGGCCCGAACCGGTATTTCTCAGATTTGCCGGGAGAGGATGAAACAGTCATTTCTGTGGAAGAGGGCGCTGATTTCAGGGGGCATGCATGGAAAGGCGCGGGAACGGCCATTCCTGTGTTCTCGTTGCGCAGTGAGGATGATTTTGGCGTAGGCGAGTTCTATGACCTCAAGAAAATGGTTGACTGGGCAGCTGCGACTGGACAGAGTGTGCTTCAGCTGCTTCCGATAAATGATACCACGATGAGCGGCACATGGGAGGATTCTTATCCGTACAACCCCAATTCTACATTTGCCCTCCATCCGCAGTACATCAATCTTCCTGCGGCAGGCGTTAAGGTGGATGAACAGTACAAGGAGCTGCAGGCTGAGCTGAATGCCCTCGGGCAGATTGATTATGAGCGTGTCAACAAGGCGAAGATAGAACTTTTGAGAAAAGCCTATTCAAGGACCTATACATATCTTTCACGCAAAGATGAGTTCATTTTGTTCGTGGAGAGGAACAAGAAGTGGCTTTATCCTTATGCCATGTTCTGCGTGTTGCGTGACAAGTTCGGTACGGCTGACTTCTCGCAATGGGGCAAGATTTGGCAGACGTTTGACAAAAAGTGGATTGACCCGCTTTATAATCAACGCAAGAAGGATGTGGAGTTCTGGTATTTTGTCCAGTATCATCTTGACAGGCAGCTGTCGGAGGTATGTGACTATGCGCATTCCAAAGGTGTGATTTTCAAGGGGGACCTTCCTATTGGCGTAAGCCGTACAAGTGTGGATGCCTGGCTTTATCCGGAATTGTTCCATATGGACTCGCAGGCCGGTGCTCCGCCTGACGCATTTTCTGAATTCGGGCAGAACTGGGGTTTCCCGACGTACAATTGGGAGCGGATGGCCAAGGACGGATTCGCGTGGTGGAAGGCCCGCCTGGCCAAGATGTCAGAGTATTTCGATGCATTCCGCATAGACCATATTCTCGGCTTTTTCAGGATATGGGAGATTCCTTCAGATGCTGTTCACGGACTTTTGGGGCATTTCAATCCGGCTATGCCTTATTCTGCAGATGAACTTGCTGCTTTGGGTTTTGAGGTCCGGGATGGAAGATGGGTGTCACCTCTCTTGGATGACAATGTGCTGTACGGCATTTTCGGGGACCTTGCTGAGGATGTGAAGGAGAACTTTATCAGGAACGGACGCCTGATTCCTGAGTATAGCGTGCAGAGGAATGTGACTGAGCTGCTTTCGGGAGATGATGAAAGGACGTCTTGTCTCAGGGAAGGGCTTTGGGCTCTTATTGATGATGTGCTTTTTGTAGAGGACCCGGTGCAGAAAGGCTATTATCATCCGCGTATCAGTGCGCATTCCACTTATGTTTACCGTTCGCTGGATGCAGGCAGAAGAAGTGCGTTCGAGAGGCTGTATGATGATTTCTTTTATAGGCGTCACAATGATTTCTGGCGTGAGTCGGCCATGATGAAACTGCCGGAACTGTTGGATTCTACGGGTATGCTTGCCTGCGGTGAGGATCTCGGTATGATTCCGGCCTGTGTGCCTGAGGTGATGGATTCGCTCAGGATTCTGTCTCTGGAGATACAGAGAATGCCGAAATCTGTGACTGAGACGTTTGCCGATCCTGCCAATTACCCTTACCTGTCGGTATGTACTACATCGACGCATGACATGAACCCTATCCGTGCATGGTGGGAAGAGGACGGATGGCTTACTGAGCGTTTCTGGCAGGAGGTAATCGGAGGTGAGGGGGCTGCGCCGGCTTTCTGTGAGCCTTGGATATGCCGCCGTATCCTTGAGCAGCATCTTATGTCGCCGGCTATGCTCACGGTGCTTCCTCTGCAGGACTGGCTTTCTATGGACGGTGAGCTGAGGTTCAGTGACCCGGAGGGTGAAAGGATAAATGTTCCTGCCAATTCGCGGCATTATTGGCGCTACCGTATGCATATCACGCTTGAGGAGCTTGCTTCGCAAGACGGTTTCAATGAAATTGTACGCAAGATGATAAAGGACAGCGGGCGCTGCTGATTCTATACTGCTTGGGCTTGCATTGTCTGAGAATGCTTTGACAGGGCTGAACCGGAAGACAGGTTCAGCCCTGTTTTTTCTGTTTCTTTAAATTATTTTTCTGTTTCTTTACTTTTCATGGCGGAATAAAGATTCCGTAGCAAGAAATTTCTCTTTTTTATATCACGAATTTCTTTTTCTTACAACGTCTCAGGCTGGATGTAGTGACCTTTGTCATTGAAGCGGAATAGTCCGGTTCATAAAAAACAAAAACGATATGAAAGAAGAAAGAGAAGTG
>CAJUEK010000058.1 GCA_910585445.1 uncultured Bacteroidales bacterium
CCACATAAACCGTTATCGAATCGATATTTTCAAATTTTTGTCATATACTTAGATGAGAAAGTTAAAAAACAGATTAGATACCGTATTTTTATAAGATATTTTCGTCAATTTCAATTTTATGCCGACCCGTAGTAGTCCGCAGATTCTTTCTTACGGTGTCAAACGTGGAGTTGGTAAACCATTCGGCAAATGTTGCCGTCACAAATGATGTAGTTATATCTCTACCTATATTATATTGGAAAGTGATATTCCAAGCGAAGTTCTTAAAAGAGATTTGGGTAATAGAACTGTGTTTCTTGATATGAATTTCAGTCATAGAAAGAACTCGCCTATTGGTCACAAAATAACGAATACATTCACATATTTGGAAAATCTCATTTTCATCCAAATCAAAACGTTTAAATGTATCTCGTGTGTATTTCAGAATAGCATTAAGTTTTTCATCATCTTCTTTATCTTTTTGCTGCTGGTATTGTTGTCGCTCACGCTGGTATTCATAGTGAAATAACTCCATTCGTTTTTTCTGAACTTCTTCGCTGTTTGAGATAGGAAAAGAAGCTAAAACTTTTTACTGCCCCTTTTCTTGACTGACACCCAAAATGATGGAGGAATAGCTTCTATAATATATCTTGCCACGATAATGCAAAGATGATACATAAGTTTTAGTATGACATATCAGGCTGTCATAATAAATGGGAGCAAACTCATTCGTATACCAAATATATTGCATGATTGGGAGGATGCTTTGTCCCGCATTGGTGATTTTGCGGTGATGCGGTTTGTTGCGATGTCTGGAAATTGGTTTGAAGAAGGCGGTTTTGTGGGGAGGCTTTGCTATCTTTGCCGGTGCTTTCCGTTTGCCGGGGTAATCATGCCGGTGCGGTCTGGCGGATTTTGAGTAAATTGGCTGCATGTTTCGTGGCTGAACTTTTAAATAATAGGATGATATGATGAAAATTGCTGTACCTACGAGAGATGGACGGGTTGATGACCATTTTGGACATTGTGCTTATTATACTGTTTTTACCGTTGTTGACGGGAATATTGTTTCTGAGGACAAGCTGGCTTCTCCTGAGGGATGCGGGTGCAAGAGCGGAATTGCGCCTGTGCTTAGGCAGATGGGTGTAGAGGTCATGCTTGCCGGAAATATGGGACAGGGAGCTAAGAATGTGCTTGAGGCGCAGAGGATTGAGGTGCTGCGCGGATGCAGCGGTGATGTTAGGGAGCTTGCGGAGGCTTACCTTGCCAGAAAGTTGCATGACAACGGTGAGGCGTGCGCTCATCATGATTGTCATTAGGGGATTCTGGGAGTTTGATTGCTTTTGTAAGGTCGTATTATTAAACATATTCCATTGATTGTTGGTATCGTGGCATATGTTTGATTGGCTTGTGCCGGCAATTCAAATTGATGCTTGGATAATAACCATTGGTTCCCGACAGGATTGTATTGGTCCTGTTGGGAACTTGTTGTTTTGTTAAGTCGTTGGCTGTTAGTTGTTTCTGCTTTGCTTCGGTTCCCAATGTGCTTTCTAATGTTCTGTTGGGAACTTGTTGTTTTTGTTAAGTTGGTGATTGATAGCGGTTTGTGATATGTTTTGGTTCCTAATGTGCTTGTTGATGTTCTGTTCGGAACCTCTTGTTTTTCTAATTTGTTGATTGATAGTTATTTGTGCTTTGCTATGGTTCCCAACGTGCTTGTTGATGTTCTGTTGGGAACTTGTCAGGAGAACCTGCAAGTCATGCCGGTAAAGGAAAAGCCTTTCTGGAAATGTCAACTCAACTAACCTTGTTTCCAAATATTCAATTCTCAGAGAGTTAGTCTGACTTTTTAGAATTCACCCTCTTCTTTTGACATGCGCCTTATGCGTTTGGGGATGGGGTAGAGGGCATCTATTTCGGCTTCGAGGGCGGCTTGGCGCTTCATTATTTCTTCTTGTTCGCGTTTTGCGGAAGCTTTGCTTTGGTTGCGCCGTCTGCTTTCCTCTTGCATTTTGGGGAAGACAATCCGGATTTGGTCTGTGATTCTGTCGAGCAATGTCTCAAGGCGGTCACGTCCGCATGTCTCGCATTCCCATATGGTGAGAACATGCCAGCCTAAGGCGGTCAGATGGGCTGTTGTCACTTCGTCCCTGTGCCTGTTGCGGGCTATCTTGGTTTCCCAAAATTCTTTGTTGCTTCGCGGAGTGACATATTTGGAGCAATTTTCATGTCCGTGCCAGAAGCAGCCGTTGACAAGAATTATGGTTTTCCAGCGGGCAAGCACGATGTCGGGCGTGCCGGGAAGGCTTTTGACATGTATCCGGAACCGGAAGCCGCGTTTATGCAGACCACGTCTGACGGCAAGCTCCGGGCTGGTATTTTTGCTCCTGATGCTTGCCATGCACTTGTGGCGCTGCTCTTTTGTCATCCTGTCTGCCATGCCTTCCCGATGCGGTTTATTTTTCCTCTCTGAATGCACTTAAGATACGGTTCAGGCCTTCTTCAAGCATGCTTCTCGGACATGCTATGTTAAGTCGTATGAAACCTTCGCCATCCTGGTCGCCGTACATTGTGCCGGGATTGACTTTGACTTTATGCTCCTTTTCCAGTCTGGATGCAATGTCGCATGAGCTCTCTCCTGATGCCCTGCAGTCTATCCAAACGAGATATGTTCCCTCGAGAGGTGTGATACGCAGCTCTGGCAGATATTTCCCGAACCATTCTTTGAGATAAAGGTAATTCGAATAGATGTATTCCCGCAGAGAATCAAGCCAATCTCCGCTCTCATTATAGGCGGCTATTGTGGCAAGCACTCCGAACGGGCTGACGTCGCAGACCTCATTTTCGTTGATTGCCTTGTCAATACGTTCCCTGACGGTTTCGTCAGAAGCTATTATATTTGCGATTTGCAGGCCCGCAATGTTGAAAGCTTTGCTTGGGGAAACGCATGTCACTGAATTTTTCTGGAATTTTTCAGAAATTGAAGCAAACGGAATGTATTTGTGCTCTCTATAAGTCAATTCGCAATGAATCTCGTCCGCTATTATAAATACGTTGTGTTTCAAGCAGATGTCTCCGATTCTGGTAAGCTCTTCAAGTGTCCAGACCCGTCCTGAGGGATTATGCGGATTGCATAGAATCATCAGTTTGGCTTTCGGGTCTTTTGCTTTCTCCTCAAGGTCTTCAAAGTCAATTGAATATTCCCCTTCGTTATTAATCAGACTGTTTGAGGAGAGCTCGCAGCCGTTGTTCCGGATTGACGAGTAGAAGTGATTGTATGCAGGAGTCTGGATTATGACTTTGTCTCCCGGCTCTGTCATTGCCTTGATTATTGCCGAAAGTGCAGGCACGACTCCGCTTGTGTAAATAATCCATTCCGGCCTGGTTTCCCATCCGTGCCTTCCCCAGAACCATCCTGTTACTGCATCGTAATAAGCCTGAGGCACTTTCGTATAGCCGAAAATGCCATGCTCCACGCGCTCACGCAAAGCGCTTATGATTGCCGGGGCAGTCTTGAAATCCATGTCCGCCACCCACATAGGCAGCACTCCGTCCTCTTGCGGAGTGTCCCATTTGCAGGAATTTGTACCTCTCCTGGGAGTTATTCCGTCAAAATCGTATTTCATATTGTGATATATGCCTGCCGGTCCGCTGTGCTGGAATCCAGTCGGCCGGCCCGTTTAATCTAATTTCGCAAATTTACTTAAAGAAATCAAAACCTTGCCTGCTGCAATGAAAATTTAAGGCATGGAAACATTCCTCTGATGCAGACAGAAACCCTGAGCATATTAAGTAACAATCATAATGAACCGCCCGAAATCTCCTGTTGCCATCATGAACGGTTGTCATGAACAGTTATCATGAACGGTTGTCATGAACAGTTATCATGAGCGGTTGTCATGAACAGTTATCATGAATGGTAATCATGAACACCCTAAAGAAGTTCAATCCTGCAGTCTGCAGGTGCCTTGATGTTGCCGTCAATGATTATTTCGCCATAACTTTCTGCCTTGATGCAGCCTGTGCGCGGATTCTTTATGCTTCTCACTGGGCTGTTTATGGTCGCATGCACGCTGCTGTATTCAAATGCAAGGTCGCAGCTGCTGTCCATTATGCAGTTTTCAAGTGTCAGATTTTCAGCATAGCACAGGGGCTGCGTACCTGAAATCCTGCAATTGACCAGCCTCAGGTTACGTGAATGCCATCCGAGGTATTCACCGTTCAGCTCTGAGTCATATACCGTTACATTCTCGCATTCCCACAAGGCGTCTTTAGTGGTGATCCGTGCATTGCGAAGCTCCATATCCTTGACATACTGGAAGATATATTTGCTGTCGCTTTCCAGGCCGTCGATGCGCAGATTCCGGCAGAGCATGAAAGGATAGGTGCCTCCATGCAGCTTCAGGTTCTTTACACTGATTCCGTTACATTTCCAGAAAACTTCATCAGCATCGTTCATCAGTACATTCTCAATGTCGATTTCATGCATCTCACGGAACATTTTGGGTGCATCAATTATGGTATCCTTCATTTTCAGATGGTCGGAGTACCATAGTGCAGACCTGCCTCCTTTGTCAAAGAAGCATTGTTCAATTGTGAATCCGTGGACATGCCAGAAAGGATAGTTGCCTTCAAAACGGCAATTGACGGCTTCTATGTTGCTGCATTCTTTAAGTGCAGACTCTCCCTCGCGTATGGTCACATTGTCCAGGCGTAGGTCATGGGAGCCAAACAGAGGCCTTTCGCCTCCGAATTCAGTGTTGGATATTGTTTTCATTGAATATGGTTTTAATGGTTACAGACAATGTATCTGTGGAGCGTAAGATTCTGTATGATAATGTAATGTGTGAAAACGATGCCCCGGGAAAGGGGAATCGCATGTGTGTAACTTGCTGATATGTAGTGGTTTGTACTCCACGCTATTCTCCGGCTTTCCTATATTCCTCGTCAGTTACAGGAGCGAGCCATTCGTTTGACGCATTCTCCCCCGGTACTTCAAATGCAATATGGGCGAACCAGCTGTCAGAAGCGGCTCCATGCCAATGTTTTACACCGGGAGGTATGCTTATTACGGTTCCTGGCAGGATTTGGACCGCCGGTTTTCCCTCTTCCTGATACCAGCCTCGTCCTCCGGTTCCTATCAGCATCTGTCCTCCTCCCGAGGATGCTTTGTGTATATGCCAGTTGTTGCGGCATCCCGGTTCGAAAGTCACGTTTGAGATTTTTATAGGGCCGGATGACAGGGGAGCGAGCCAGCTGCGTCCGGTAAAATATGCCGCGTACTCAGTGTTGGGTTCTCCCACAGGGAAAATCATTTCTTTCCGGAAGGCTTCCTCGGGAGTTGGCTGCGGCTGCTCTGCGCTCTCTTTCTCCCAAACATCTTTTGCGATGCGGAAAGCGGCCCAAGCCTTTGGCCATCCTGCATAAAAGCCTATGTGTGTGATGATTTCAGCAATTTCCTCCCGTGTGATTCCGTTTTGCCTTGCGCTTTGCAGATGATACGCCAAAGACGAATCCGTGAGCCCCTGGCTGATGAGCGAGGTCAGGGTGACAAGGCTCCTGTCACGTAAACTGAGTTCTTCTGTGCGGCTCCATACCTCGCCGAAAAGGATGTCATCGTTAAGCTGCGCGAATTTCGGAGCAAATTCTCCAAGCTGGTCGCGTCCTGCAGTCTGTTTGATTTTGTCTTGTGCCATAATCGGAAAAATGTTGATGGTCAATGCTATGAGCGCATATATGGTTATGTGTTTCATGATAGTTTAAATGATTCAGGAAAATTTTACGGATGCAAAGTTAAGGGCTTGGAATGAAGCGGACTGTATATGAATCTTCGGTATTTGTACCGCAATTCCGTTTTCTGAAGCCTCAGTTATCGTGACATGTGATTTCCGGACCGCATTGCCGGGCTGGGGTGCATGGGCAATGCCCGGAAAGATTCTCCAAGGCGCAAAAAGAAAGTTTGATAAAATCATGACAGGTCCTAACTTTGCCGGATAAAATCAGGTTATATGCAGAACGGAGAAATCATAAGGATGGACAGCGTGGATGACTACAACAGGTTTTTCGGCCTGGATACGGAGCATCCGCTTGTAAGTGTGGTTGACCTTTCCGTGGCCACTAAGTGGGCGGAGCGCGCAAGATTCGGCTATGGCATATATGCCCTTTTCCTTAAGGATGTAAGGTGCGGCAATATAAAATACGGGCGCAGGGACTATGATTACCAGGCCGGGACGATTGTGAGTTTCGCTCCGGGGCAGGTTGTGGATGTGGAACTGGAGCAGGGAAGCCGCCCTTCGTCGCATGGCCTGCTGTTTCATCCTGACCTGATTCGTGGCACTGAACTGGGCAGGGCAATCAAAGGTTATTCGTTCTTCTCATATGAGTCCAATGAAGCTCTGCATCTTTCCGAAGATGAGCGTGTTACAATAATGGGTTGCCTGCAGCAGATTGCCGATGAGCTGAGGCGCCCCTCCGACAGGCATAGCAGAAGGCTGATAGTGGCGAACATAGGGCTGCTGCTCGACTACTGCATGCGTTTCTATGACCGTCAGTTCGTGATGAGGACAGAGGCCGACAGTGATGTGCTTGTGCGTTTCGAGCAGATTCTGGACGAATATTTTGACAGTGACATTCCGCTTCGGGAAGGACTGCCTACAGTCAGATATTTGGCGGACAAGGTTTTCCTCTCTCCTAACTATTTCAGTGACATGATAAGCAGGCAGACCGGCCATACGGCTTCTGAGCATATCAGAAGCAAGGTCATAGGCCTGGCAAAGGAAAGGCTCCTGTCTTCGGACAAGACCATGAGCCAGATAGCCTATGAACTTGGATTCCAATATCCTCAGCACCTCAGCAGGATGTTCAAGCAGGTTGTAGGGCAGACCCCGAATGAATACAGGAAATTAGGGTAGGCAAGCCTCACCCGCGATAAGAAGCAGGGGTAAGGCCGGTCTTGGCTTTGAAGAATGTGTGGAAGGCTGCGGTGCTTGAGAATTTAAGCCTTTGTGCGATTTCCTTTATGGGTATGTCCGAATATTTCAGCATATTTTTCGCCTCAAGTATCACGAATGAGTCTATCCACTGCGGAGCTGACTGGCCGCTGACTTCCTTTATTAGCTTTGAAAGATATTTAGGGGTAAAGCACAGCCTGTCAGCATAATATGTGACATTGCGCTCTTCGTTGTGGTGTTCACGAACAAGGGAGAGAAACTCCTCGAATACGAGTTTGGAACGTGCGGAATGTGTGCGTGGCAGCTGGAGGGCCTGTGAGATTCTGTCTGACCACATTGTCCCGAGCATGCAGAATACGGATGACACGAGGAATTTGAGCGCATCATCCGTATTTGGCATCCCGGAGCGGTAAAGTTTTTCCGCAAGAGAGAAGTAGCCTTTGTAGATTTCGCATTCATCGTCGTTAAGGCTTATGCACGGATTGTTCAGCACGGACATGCTTTCGTTAAAGAGTCTTGCAAGGTCATATCGTATGTTTGTCATGAATTCTGACGATGCCGCGACTGCGATGAAATGTATTGATTCTTTCTCGTCTGCCTTGTAAACTCTGCTTATGTTTCCCGGTGTGCTGATAATAAGCGAGTTCTCCTTGATATTGTATCTCTTCAGATTGATTTCGGCTTCAAGATTCCCCTTCAGGCAGAAGATTCCCATATATCCGTTGAAACGGCAGGGATATTTGAGCATGTCAAGTCCGCTGTTGTACCGAATGTCAGAAATTATGAAGTCTTCTGACATTTTGTCATTTGCGGAAATGCCAAGATACTTTCCCAGCTTTATTATGTCTATGTCGTAAAATGAATTTTTCATGATATGCGGAATTGTTCTGGCAGCAAAATTACATTATAATTTTTAAAAAGAGTGAAAAAGCGACTTTTCTGTAATAATGCGGGTAAAAATCATATATGAATTTTCTTATATCGGGCAGATTCTTTGTTCAGATGCCAGACCGAAATCATTAAGACAAATGAAAAGACTTGTTATTATTCCGATTGTGCTCCTGGCGCTCCAGACGGGTCTGAACGCACAGCAGGTACTCTCTCTTGAGGAATGCCGGCAGATGGCCCTTGAAAGCAACAGTGAATTGGAGCAGGCCCGCATCATGACGCGTATGGCGGGCTACGACAGAAAAATTGCACGCGCCAATTATTTTCCGGACATAAGCGTTTCCGGAACCTACATGTATAACAGCCGTGACATGGCTCTTGTCAGTGACGAGACGTCTGCAAGGCTTGCCGGCATGGGTACGGCTGTCCAGGAGCAAATCTCGGGGCAGATGCAGGCCATGGTGCAGGCTGTGATGTCCAATCCTGCGGCAGCAGCTGAATTTATGGGTAGCCCAATGTGGCAGACTGTCATAGGTTCGCTTTCGAAAACAGATGTTTCAGCGGCCCTCAATGCTCTCGGAGCTGAGATTGACAAAGCGTTCCATCTTGACATGACAAACGTGTTCGCCGGGGTCGTGTCGCTTAAGCAACCGGTCTTTGCCGGAGGAAAAATTGTGGCTTCGAACAGGATTGCAGCTTTGGCCGAACAGCTTTCCATGAGCCAATATGACTCAAAATGTCAGGAGATCCTTCTCGCGGTGGACCAGGCATATTGGCAGGTCGTTTCCGTGGCTTCGAAGAAAAAGCTTGCAGAAAGCTATGCGGACCTGCTACATTGCATGGTATCGGATGCCGAGGCTTCTGTGGCGGAAGGAGTGGCTACTGAAGCTGATGCCCTGACTGTAAAGGTAAAGGCAAATGAGGCTGACATGCTGTTTACCAAGGCCTCTAATGGACTTGTGCTTTCCAAGATGCTGCTTTGCAAGCAAATAGGGCTTCCTTTGGAGAGTGATGTGAAACTTGCCGATGAAAATGCGGAAATGCTTCCTCAGGTGAGTGTATTGCCTGTCAAGGATATGGAAAGCATATTTGCGGACCGTCCTGAGATAAGTAGCCTTGATCTTGCCGCCCAGATTTATGAGCAGAAAGTTAATGTGGCGCGTGCTGACATGTTGCCGAAAATAGCCGTGACGGCCAATTATATGGTAAGCAATCCGAACCTGTATAATGGATTCCAGAACAAATGGGGAGGAATGTTCAATGCCGGTGTCGCCGTGAATATTCCGGTTTTCCATGGCACGGAGGCGCTTCAGAAGACGCGCAAGGCCAAGGAGGAAGCCAGACTGTATCGCGTGCGTTATGATGATGCCCGTGAAATGGTGAGCATACAGGTGGAGCAGCTGCGCAGGCAGAGGTGCGAGATAACTGAAAAGTTGAGGATGGCACAGAGCAATCTTGAAAATGCGGAGGAGAACCTCAGGGTTGCGACGATAGGCTTTGAAGAAGGTATCGTACCTGCAAATACGGCTCTTGCCGCACAGTCGGCATGGCTCTCGGCCCATTCGGATTTCATTGATGCCGGAGTTGAACTGCAGATGAACATGGCGGCTCTCCTGAAGGCCGAAGGTGAATATGGCAAATGATGCATTATTTTCATGTGATTAATATTAATATAGATATAAAATGGAAAAGAGAAAAAAGAACTATAACCTTGTGATTGGTGTTGTTGCGCTTGTAGCGGTGATTCTTATTATTGCGGTGTCAGGATATTTCGTATCCAGGCCTAAGCCGATGGTTGTTTATGGAGAGGCGGAGGCCGGTGAGTATAGGGTTTCCGGAAAGGTGCCTGGCAGAATAGGGGAGATCTATGTCAGGGAAGGCCAGGCGGTGCGCAAAGGTGACACTCTGGCATATGTTGACTCTCCGGAAGTGCGTGCCAAGCTTGCTCAGGCAAATGCCGTAAGGGCTGCCGCGTCCGCACAGAACCGCAAGGCTCATAACGGTGCGCGTACCGAACAGATAGCGGCTGCATATAATGTATGGCAGTCAGCCATGGTCCAGGAAGAGGTCATGAAAAAATCATTCGACCGCATTCAGCGTCTGTATGACCAGAAGGTCGTTTCTGCTCAGAAATATGATGAGGTGAAGGCGAAATATGACGCTTCTGTGACTCAGGCGGCAGCGGCGAAGAGCCAGTATGACATGGCCGTGAACGGTGCCCGCCAGGAGGATAAGGATGCGGCTGCTGCACTTGTGAGCCAGGCTGACGGGGTGCTCATGGAAGTGGAGTCATACCTCGGGGAACTTTATCTGACCTCTCCTGCCGATGGAGTCATTTCGGCGGTATTCCCTAAGCCGGGCGAGCTTGTGGGCCAGGGTGCTCCTGTCATGACTGTAACCGACCTTTCGGACATATGGTTCACGTTCAATGTGCGAGAGGATTATCTGGAGGATATGCGCATAGGCGGAAAGCTCACTTTGAGGATTCCTGCTTTGGGCGGCAGGGAAGTGTCTGCGACAGTAAGCTATATCGCGGTGCGTGACTCGTATGCCACATGGAAGGCCACCAAGGAGACTGACATGTACGATGCAAAGACATTCGAAGTCAGGGCTGTGCCGGATTCGGCTGTTGAGGGCCTGTTGCCTGGAATGAGTGCAATCGTCGTGAGATAGTGCCGGGCGATATGAAACGTATAGTCGCTGTAATAAGGCGTGAATTGGGAATATGGAGGCGCCGTCCCATATATCTGGTCGGTTCGGTGGTGGTGATGGCATTCTGCAGCATCTTCTACCTGACCTTCCTGAAGGACGGCGTACCTTCCGATCTCCCGATTGGGGTGGTGGATTACGACAATTCCACGCTTACCCGGAATTTCATTTCGCAGCTTGATGCGACGCAGCTCGGCAAGGTTGTCCGCTATGATGATTTCCGCCAGGCCAGGGAAGATATGCAGAAAGGGCTGATAACTTCTGTGTGCGTGCTTCCTGAGGGCATGTTTGCGGATGTGCAGGCACAGAGGCAGCCGGAGTTCACTTTTTACGTGAACAACCTGTATTTTCTCGGAGGGTCGCTTGCCTATAAGGATATATTGACAATGATAAACCTGACTTCCGGTGCTGTGCAGAGGGAGGTGCTGAGGATGAAAGGCGTAAACGAACATTCCATTATGGGGCGTATCCGCCCCGTCGATGTTGATGTCCACCTTATCGGCAATCCTACAATGAATTACGGGGCTTACCTTGCCAATATGATGCTTCCGGGAGTGCTTGAGATGGTAATAATAATCATTGTCATATATTCTCTCGGGACGGAACTGAAATATGGCACTTCCAGGCATCTGCTGGACACTTCCGGAGGGAGCATCACGACTGCGGTAGCGGGGAAGCTTGCACTTTATACTCTGCTTTTCACCGCATTGGGCTTTTCTCTCGTGTTCCTGCTTTACAGGTGGATGGGCTTTCGTCTGGCAGGGTCAATATGGAATATGCTTATAGGCATGCTTTTTCTTGTTCTTTCCTGTGAGGCTGTCGGCGTGCTTATAATAGGATGCGTTCCGGTGTTGAGGTTCGCCTTGAGCATCGGTGCCCTGTTCAGTGTGTTCGCATTTTCCATGACAGGATTCACTCTGCCTGTTGAGGCAATGCCGGCAGGTGTGCAGGGACTTGCGTGCATGTTTCCGCTGAGGCATTATTACCTCTTTTATGTGCAGGAAGGGATTTTCGGGACAGGTTTTGCCGGATGGCATATGCAGGCGGTGTATATGCTCATGTTCCTTCTGTTGCCGCCGCTGGTGCTTCCGAGGCTGAAGAGGGCGTATGTGAATTTGAACTTTCCAAAGAAATAGAAGATGAAAGAGAATTATATAAGATTGTGGTTCAGGGATTTCTGGGGGATTTTTACTCATGAGCTCAAAACAATCTTCTGCGACGGGGGAGTGCTGATAATATTTTTTGTCGCCGGACTCGGATATCCCCTGCTTTACAATCTGGTGTATCGGAACGGTGTCCTTGAGGATACTCCTATTGCTGTGGTGGACAGGGCCGATTGTGCCGAGAGCCGCCGATATATCCGTAAGGTTGATGCCACACGTGAACTTTCAGTTGCGTACAGGTGCACTGACATGGAGCAGGCCCGCAGGCTGATGGAGGAGCGCAAGGTCAACGGCATAATATATTTTCCTGCGGATTTCGGTGAAAGGCTTGCGCGTATGGAGACGGCAAAGCTTTCTGTATATGCCGACATGAGCAGTTTCCTTTATTATAAGAATCTGCTTATGGGGTCGGAGTTCGTGATGCTGGACGAAATCGGGCAGATTCAAGTGGAAAGATATTCTGCGGCAGGATTCACCGGCCAGGAGAGCTCGCAGCTGGTAAAGGCCATACCTTACGGGGAAAACCTGCCATACAACAGGACTTTCTCTTACAGCATATTCCTTATATCCGCAATCCTCCTTCTGATTGTGCAGCAGGTCATGTTCTATGGCATGTCATTGCTTGCCGGTACCGCACGTGAGGAAAACAGGAGTTTTGCCACGTTGCCTGACAGTCTTCACGGACGTGGGGTGAGCCGCGTAGTGTTCGGACGCGGAGCTGCATATTGGCTCTTGTTCCTGGGACTGGGCATATATATAGCGTGCATTGTCCCTGCGTTGTGCGGTTTCCCGCAGAGAGGCTCGTATCGTGACATAGTGGTGCTTATGATGTTCTTTGTGACAGACTGCGTGTTTTTCTGCTCGGCATGGAGCACGTTCATAACAAGGAGGGAATCGGTATTCGTACTGCTTCTCTTCATGTCTCCGGTGCTGCTGTTCCTTACCGGGTTCTCATGGCCGACATTCGCCTTCCCGCTGTTCTGGAAATGGTTCTCGTACCTCTTCCCGTCAACATTCGGGTGTCAGGCGTTCATCAACATAAACACAGCCGGCTGTGACATCTCCATGGTAAGTATGCATTTGCGGGCATTGACGCTCCAGGCCGTAATTTATTATTTCCTCTCTTGCGCGGCCATTTATGCGGAAAACCATGTCATAAGGAAAAGAAATGCCGCATAATGACATGACTTTCCATTGATGTGCGTCATCCGGGGCGTTGTGCCGGCTGTGCCTTCAGACTCTTGCCATATATTGCCGATGATTTATTGGGCAAAGACAAGGCGGGAGTCTTTTTATGGGGGGGG
>CAJUEK010000059.1 GCA_910585445.1 uncultured Bacteroidales bacterium
TAAATATATATAATATAGTGATTTTTAGTCAGTTGCGCCTTGTGGGCGCTCCAAGTACAGTTCTTTGATTTCTTTGAAAAATGGGGGGGAGCCCGGGGGCAGGCTCAGACAGCATAAAAAACCAGTACAAAAGTCATTACAATTTTGTACTGAACTTTGTACTGGAACGGTTTTGATGAAAAAAGTTACTTATTAAGGTAGCATGTGCATTGCGGGTTACCATTTTGCTATAGGAACATGAAAGCCGGCTGTTACGATGAATTGCTGGCATATAAAATCATATCCGATTCCGGCATTTACAGTGACCCTCTTCCAGTTATATTCATATAGGACGGCAGTTGCTGTGCAGAACCTATCAGAATACATCATTTGCGCCGAAATGCAGATGTTGTGTCTTCTTGTGTCAATGACTCTTTCTGTATTCGTTATGACCGTAGTCTGGGGAAACACTTCTATCCAGTCAAGCTGTGGCTTGTATCCGCTTACTTGCGCCCTATAGCCCTCTCCTTCGTAGCTTTTTACCTCCATGGGCAGTACGGCAAGACTGTCATTCCTTATGATGATATCCTCAATGGGGACTTTGATGTCATCCTCGGATATTGTGACGTCCACCAATAAGGGATAAGGTATGCGCAGCGTATCCCGGAGCTTGAGGGTATCCGTTGTGACTATGGTTTCCCCTCTGTCTGGCATTCTGCGTCCTGCAAGGCTTCCGGCGAAGAAGCAAATTGCCGCTATGGCCAGTAGCGCAAGTGTTCTGTAAATGGTATTCATACATCCCAAGTCATTTGACCCTTTCTCCTTTGTAATTCTTGCTGTAAAGCACCTGTCCGCGCTGCTTGCCGTTTATCTTGTGGCTGAAATGCACGAAGGTAGGGTAAAGGATCATCTGGTCAAACGGCAGCTTCATATCATATGCCAACTGTGCCAGTTGAAGGACTACGTCGGGATCTCCGGCCGTGTTCCTGTTCCCGTAAGGGCAGACATCTGCCGCTTCTCCTTTGAGGTGCTGGCTTGTTGCCGTGCCGTGGATTGCCTGGTTCAGCTCATGGCATCTGTATCCGCTGTTGATGTGCAACGGTTTGGTCCATGCGTCCCGCAGCGGCTGAAGCAGATTGTTGACGAGAGCCTTGACACTGTCCCTAACCTCCATGCTCGCAATCATGTTCTTGAACTTGAATCCCGGCTGGTCTGTCACCTCGAACTCCTTGTAGCTGAAATCTTTTGATATCGTTCCCATGCGCTATCTTATTTCCGGTAATATGTACTGAATCTTGTCAGCTGCATCCTCGAGCGTCTTCCTGCAGAAGATGGGGTCGGTGCTCATCGTGTCGTTGAACTCGCAGATTATGCTTCCTATCCAGTCGTACCTGTCATCGGACAGCCGGCGGATTACTGATGATACCGAGCCGTTCATCGACAGTATTGCCCTGGCCCGTTTGTCCCGCACTTCAGATGTGATGTCCCGGAACTGGATATAATCCCTTGAAGCCAGCTCGGAGACGAACAAGGCGACATTGGCTATCTCCAGGTTCTGTATGGATGATTTCATGCCCTTGATTCCGTTGCGTTTGACTTCCATGCTCACAGATATGAAATGGTTGTCGGACAACGGGTGTGGCTGCACGATGTATGCCCGGTCCGCCTGCAGCTCATGCAATATGTGCCACAGAACCCCATAGATGGCTCCTGTGTTGTCTGAGCGTATTTTGCTTTTCCGCTCTTCATCTCTGCGCATCTGCTCGATGCGCAAGTCTGTCATCTTGTCCTTTGTCTTCTGGTTGTACGCGAACCAGCCGGCTATTATAGCGGCTATGGCGCTGATTATAGGTGCTATGTATTCCATGGTGATTGTCATAAAAAAGGGAGGTCTGCTGCTGTGTGTTCAACTTAGCTTTACATCCAACTGTTTGTAATATATTATAAACCTCCCTATGCTGTTGTCATATCTTGTTCTTCATGCTGAATGAGTACGTATAGCCCCCTTTGTAAAGCACTCCGACACGGAATGTCTTCAAGCAGCTTCCGTAAGTGCCGTCCGGAGCGATGAGACGTATCCCGAATGAGGCCGACCACCACAGCGAATCTTGCTTTGTGTTCCGCCGCCCATATGTTTTCGGTGTCGCGCTTCCTCCGGTGTTGCGCACATCAATGCATAACGGTTCCGTCTTTGTCAGGCATGTAAGCCATAGCCTTGCATTTGTGGTGTCAGTGTTCTTTCCTCCGGCCTCTATTGTCGGGATAAAGGCTTTCATCATGATGTTCATCAGGCTTAACCTGGAGGGGAGTGCACGGAACGTCACGGCCGGAAGGTCCGGATATGGTGCGGTTGTTTCTGACATCAGGCACTCTTCGACAGGAATATATTTCTTGCCTCGTTTTGGGTGATAGATGTACAATTTCACGGTCCATTCTCCTGATGGAGGAGCGCCGATGAACCTCAGTCCTGTTGTCCTGTCCAATATGCATGGCAGATTTAATCCGGAATGGGTGTATTTCGTCCTGAATCTCTTGTGCTTTGGAACGATTACATCGAATTCAGGTACGGCATTGCCTATGTTATCCGGAATCTCCGTTTTCAATGCAAAGTCTCCAGCATGCCTTCCGTCAATCATGTCGGCATTGAGCCCTTTGACTAAGGTTGTGGATTTCACGGTAACAGGAGCAGTACCTTGCTGTACAGTGCTCTGTATTTGCCCGGCATTAAGAATCTTATTCCCGCTCAGGTCCTGGTCCGCAAGATGTTTTTTGCTTGGCATTTCTAATTGTTCAGGTCGTAAAACACATATATTACCAGCGGTGATGAAGTGCTGACAGTGCCGTTCCATGATACGGTTGCCGTACTGTCTGTCGCAGAACCGAGCGCAACAGCGCATTCCACTTTCTGCTTTCCAAGGAAACATGCCACATCCCTGATGTGTACGCTTTTTCCTTCGGCCTCCGGAATGGTGCCCAGGTCGATGACTTTCGTATTCCCTGATGTCGCGCTCACTTTATATGTCCTCAAGGCTCCGTCCGCTTTTGTCTTGAGTTCATTGATTTCATCCACGCGGGCGCTGTTCCATCCGCTGACCTTGTCATACAGCTTTTTGACGCTCAGTCCGGCTGATGATACCGTGATGTATTCGGTACTGTCGGTCGCGACCTTGACTGCAATCACCTTCCCGGATACGCTGATTCCGTTCCCGGCAGTATATACGTCGATGAGTGACGTGACGTTAAGATAGATGTATTTCTCGCCGTCTGCGTTAGGTACATTGAACGTGAATAGTATATATGTACCAGCCGGATATGTAGTGCCGTCAAGTCCTTGTCCCGGGTTCACGACCAGTGCGACGTCCTTGACCATTGAGTCCCTGACGAAAATGGATGCGTCTATGTTTCCGAGAACGGTTTCAGCTCCTGCCGAGTCCGTGTACTTCAGTTTTATTGTCTTGTCTGAAGAGTCGTAGGAGCAGCCGAGACCGGCCTTGACCCTGGAGTCGATTCTTGCCGGTATTTTTGAGAATTCGCTGGTGAACTTGCCTTGGGTCATCTCAAGGACTGTGACTTTTTGGTGCAAGTTTGACATTTGGGCCGAGATGTGTGTCCCATTCTCCTCCAATGTGGTCAGGCGTGTCTTTATTCCGCTTACGTCAGTCGCCATGGCGGTAGCCAATGCGGCCAGTTCCACCTGGTCGGTCAACGCCTGCCATGCAGTCCCGTTATAATACTTGATTTTATTGTCCGTGGTGTTGTAATAAATTCGTCCTTTTGCCTTTGCGGCCGGATCCGTGGCCAGTCCTTCCAGCAGAACCTGAAGGATCTTGTTCCCTCCGAGGTCTATGTCAACAAAAAACTTCCTGTTTGCCATAATGTTATCAGATTAAATATATCATACCGCTTAATTCACCGTTCCATGAAACGGAAACCACATCTTTGCTCTCATACCTTACCACACATTCCACCTGTTCTGTGTCAGATGAAATCACAGTCACTGATGGGAAGCGATTGAGTCCGTGTGAAATGACCATGGGGTTGTTGTCGATTTCTACTGTCAGGCACCCCGCACAAGATTTGTGTCCGATTATGCCGGCCGATGTCCCGGTACCGCGCAGCTGCGGAGGATGGACGGCATCAGCATATGTATATTTGAATGAAAAACTGTGCAGATGTCCCTCGGAATTTACTGATACTGACGATCCCGTGATTATGATGCGCCTGAAGACTCCGTTCACGTAATGATAAATCTGGGGACTGCAGATCAGCTCGGACATGGCCTCTGTGACCGTTGTCGTGACGTATCCGCTGTTTTGTAGGTAGACATGCCGTGTCTCGGACGAGATGCGCTCTCTGCCCCCGTCATATAAGCCGGCTTCGTGGCTTGTCTCCGGAGCGAACTCCAGCGCCCCGTCCATTGCTATATTGTCAAATCCTCCGTACCTGTTTGCGAACAGATATTGCTCGAAACATCCCTGGCATATCTGGTATCTTGGAGACAAGATCGTTCCGGAATTGCATTCCAGCCTGATCTGGAAATTGCCCAAGGATAAGGCGTCGCTATCCGAGAGGGCTATGAGTCTTGTGACAGTTCCCTTGCCGGAGGCTGTTGTGCAGATAAAGTCCGGCTGTTCTATCGAATCATAAGACCCGTCGTACACAAGTCCGGAGCGGACAGAGAAATTATGTAATGAGACAGGGATAATGTAATCTCTCGGAATACGGAGATAATCCACGTCAGACATGACTTGACGCGCTTTGCGGCTGAATCCGTTTACTGTAAAAGAGAAAGGTGTCAAGTCTCCGATTTCTAAGGAAAAATCATGATAACTATCTTCTTGTATAATTTCCTTGCCGATTTCAGGCAGTTTAAGAAACATTTTTTCTGATATGGCATCTCTGATGTCCACTTTTATCTTGCCATCGAAATCAGGAAAGTATTGTTCATCAAGCAGAATCGCTCCGTCCGGCTCATCCTTGAGACAAAACCGCACAGAAGCATTGTCAGGAACATCGACGACCGTCAATGGCTCCATTTCGAAGAAGTAGAGGGTGGACCCTGTTATGTCAGATTCAAGTTTCATATGACCGCAAATTTCATATCGCTTCTTTTAAAAAGAAAGGACAGAATTTTATGAATCTTCCCTGACAGAAACAAAATATTCCTCCCATGTGTGCAGTACCTTCTCCTTTCCTGGCATTGTATCTTCCGTGTGTACATCATAAATGCGTATCCATTGGTATCTTGACCTGTGCATAGCCGTTTCTCCGGCTCTCAATGGTTCATAGCCCGGTCTGTCGGAATTGGTATAGTCTGCAAGATTGTCATAGCTGATACGTTCGTAATCCTCAGAGAATTGATTGTAAAGCTCCTTGATTGTGTCGTCATATGTGTCCATACACTTCCAGGCAAAATATCCCTCCAGGAATTCTATCGGCTCATCTACGATGGCATTGGAGCATTCCGGCAACATCTGCAGTACTGATTTGCCGCATTGTATGCCTGACGCTGATATTGTGAAACTGAAAGATTTGATAAGCACTTTCTGGCCGTCAAGCAATTTGGGAGTCATCAGATCCATTGAAAGTATTGATGACAAAGGATAATCTATTTGCGCCTCCATTTCGGGGGCGGAGTTCAGAAGCAGCTCATTATATGCTTTCCAGCAACAGCTATAAAGACCGTCAGGTGTGAGTGATGGGTAATGTTTATCTGTCAGGACATTAGTCTTATAAGTTATTTTTGCGCCCGATCTGAGATAGGGATACGGACTTCCGAACCATGACTGCCTGGACGAGTCCCAAAAGGCGAAACATATAAGTATAAGCTGTTCTGCTTCTTCTTTCTCTCCGGATATGGAGGTGTTGTAATGCAGTCTGTCTCCGATATACGGCATTAGCATCCGGTCTATATCAACTTCCGGGGTAAACCTGTCGGCAGCGGAATACTCGGTACTGTCTTCCGAGTTGTTCCTGTCATAAGTGAAGCAATTGGAACCTGCCAACTTCTGCCTGTATGAATCCGGACCGCTATATCCGGTAATAGTGTAATACTTGCCTAATGGTGCCCTTAATATCATCCCATTTGCCTGAGGGTCGCCTTCTATTCCCGTACTGCGTAGGACTGCACGTTTTTCCCGAAGTTCGGAAAGGGTTTCGGCAACCGGCTCTGCAGTTTCAATGTCTGTGCTGCACTTCAGGACTACCCTTGAACTGGCAGGATATGAAATGGAGATTCCTTCTCTCTTATGTGGCGTAAGGACCGAGTCCGGTGCTGCGGAAATGGCATTCTGTATGAGGGTTATGCTGACTTCGGAATGGCGTACAGATACGGTTGCCCCGAACCGGTCTTTCAGCCAGGTTATCAACTCTTCGATTGTAATAGATGGAACAAGGTCCTTGTATCTTATTTTTGGCTCGCGGCAAAGTGAATCCGAACAATTGTTCAGTAAGACAATAGCGTCGAAGGGAGCTGAGGCGAAATCATTTCTTACGACCTTGTATCCGCACAATTCAAATGAAATGGCCAGCATCCTGTGGAGTTTAAGGAACGGAGACACGCCATAACCGACTGGCACCTTTATAGATGTGTCCTCATAGTCTATCTGACGGGCATCGCATATGAATGTATCTTTCCCTGGTTCATTTACTATTTTGCATCCGTTGCCTTCAGATTCTTTTTCAACCGCGACCGGAAATATGGAAAAGTCCTTCCATGTGGAGACAATGCTTTTCTTTGTGTAGCATTCCATATACAGAGAAGCGGCAACTTGCTGAATTGTCATGTTCTCGAAAAGAAGTTCCTTGCCGGAAAATATATCCTTGAGCTTCTTTTGTTTGAGGGCGGTGTACATTTCTGATTCCGTAAATGCAAGCGACACTGCAACGCCGTTGTCGGAATCAAAAGAGTCTATTACCATATTGCATTTGCGCAGGAATATGCCGTGCTGCAGTATTGCCCTCATTGTCCTGGCATGTTTCATCGCGCTTGCAGGACGGTCCGGACGGCTAAGGATTTCGAGCGTATGCCGTGTGGCCGGAAGTGCTGCCGGAACGGAAGCCGTGCCGTCATCACTGAAAAAAGGATTGTTGACTTCAACCTCAAAACTGAAATCCTCAGGAAGAGTAAGTTCGCCGCGTTCTGTAATAAGTTTCATTTCTGCTCTGAATTATCGTTTTTTCCTTAAGGATGTTGTGTCCTTGAAGCGTGAACGGAGTCTTTGCTGTCCGTCCAGATCTGTAAGGGATACATATGTTTTGATCGGCCTGTCATTGTTCTGTTTGACAGCGTTAAGGATGTCGGAAAGAAGGTCTTTGGTAGCCTGTCCGGAGAAATCCCCGTATTGCCCGGCAAAACCTCCTTCCGCATACCCCGGCAATGTATTGGAAGAGGTCCTCCTGCGGCGCTTTGATTCAATGGAGGCGACCATCGCCGCTACGGACGGGTCACGCAGTTCCGGCTGAGGTACCACGTATTCTCCTTTGTGCACTATACCGGCGACTTCAAGACGGCCTCCGTCACCTGTGTAACCTCCTTCGGAAAACCCGTTTACAGTCCTTGTCTTGACTGGAGTACCTCCTCCTGATGAACCGGGGGATGCGTTTCTGATTGCATTGCGCTGGGCTATTATCGACGCGATTTGAACTGCATTTGTCGTGGCGATAATGGCTGTCATCGGAATGGCCAGGGGCGGTGGCATTGTCGCCCAGGCATTGATTATTCCCTGTGCAGCACCTGCAATAGCCTGCGCCAGCTGTATTCCCATTTCCGCGTCTGCGTACTTTTTGTTAAGTTCGAATTTGCGGGACTCGTATTGCGCTTCTATCTGTCCTCGTTTTTCGGCATTCTCTCCTGCGGCGGTCAGTTCTTTTTCTTTCCATGCATCAAGCTGTGCAAATTCGGCCTCTTTTGAAGCTGACACCAATTGCGATATGCCGTTTATTGTCTCACTCGCTATTTTGAGGGCGTTGTTCCAACCTTCAAGTTCTATGGCGGTAATATCCTGAGAATGCTGTTCCGTCAGTGCTTTTTTGCGTGCAAGATATTCCTCCTCTGAAATCAATTTGAGATTGTGCAGGCTCTCAAGATCTGCCATCTCGGAATTATAGTACGCATCGCTTTCCGCAATTTTCGCGTCCTTGCTGACTTGTCCGGTCTGTGCTTTGCCCAGCAGCCTGTCCATTTCTGATATGGAGTCATTGGCCAGCGAATCAGCAAGGGCATCCATTTCAGCCTGTGCGGAATCCGTTATTTCCTTGAGGGCCTGTTCTGCTTCTTTTGCAGAGTTCACCATCCATTGTTTGAAGTCGCTGTCAGACTTTGCCAAAGCATTCTGGACTACCTGCTGCATAGCGATACGCTTGTCTAAAATCTGCGCCTCGATGTCTGATATGTCTTTCCCGTATTGCAGCAGGACTGTCTTTTTGTTTTCAAGGAATACCATCTCGGCAGCCTGGGACTTCACCTGATACTCCCTTTCTGTGATTTCTTTGTTCAAGTAGGAAGTTTTCAACACATTCAGTTGCCGGGTATATGCTCTTTGAACCGTTTCTGTGGCGTTTGCAAGTGCTTTTTCAGCAGCTTCCTTATCTGCAGCTGCCATTTGATTTGTCAATCGGCTGCGTCTGGCGCTCATTGTGGCAACTGCATTTGAGTACTCCTCCTGTGCTGACGTCAGCTTTGTGACGGACTCGACATAATTGTTTACCAACTCGTCATTTCCGAGGTTATACTGCCTGACGAGTCTTGCATATTCTTCCACATCCGGGATGTTGAGCATCACCCCTATTTTGCCATGATTTTCATTTTGTTTGTTCTGTATCTTCTGCAGTTCCTGGTTCAGGACTGTCGGGTCGGAGTATACGGCTGGAGCGAGACGGGCTGCAGTCTCCAGCTCATCTCTTTCTTTCAGCAAGGCATTGTACTCTTCTCCGATTTTCAGCAGGTCCCTGTTTTGATTATAACTGTCTATGACAAATTTGAGGTCCCTTTCGGAAAGCTGTGTCTTTTTGGACAGCAAGTCCAGGTTGGCGGCCAGTTCGTCTGCAGCAATCTCTCCCTTAGTTTCAGCGAGTTTGTTTTCTATTTCCAGAATGGATTCAATTGCGGCGAGCCTTTCTTCTTCCGGCTTGGTGGCATCTCTGACTACGGCCTGCAATTCATTGATTTTAACTTGAGAATTCTTCTCCTCTATTTTCAGAGAGTTGGTTCTCTCAAAAAGCTCATCGAATATCAGCTGTGCACTTTCGGCGGCTGCAACTGCATCTTGTATGGAAGCTTTCATGACATGCTTTCCCTGGCCTATGTTTGAAATCAGCTGGTCCCATCCTGCATTTACCTTGGCCGTTGTCATGGCCCACCTGTCACCCCAGACCTGCGTTTGCTGGGTCATTTGCTTTCCTATTGATATAAAACCTTTTATACCTATAGAAATATAACCCAAGATGGCTGGAACTGTTTTGGCATTTTCAATTATCTTGCGTATTGACAAGAACGGCTCTTTAATACCTTTGGAGCCAATTTGGATGTTTTTAAGCCGATCTTCTGTATGAATAAGTTCTTTGTTGTATTTATTCCATAGCTGTGGATTTGCCTCTTTGTGCATCGTGTTAAGGGCGCTGCGTAATGTTTTGGCGTGCTGTTGCAGTTGTTTTATTGACATCTGATTTATGCCGAGCGCAGCTGTATAGGAATTGCATTCCTTGACTCCGGTCTTCAGGGCCGAATTGTAATTTTTCTGCTGTTGTTCCAGTTTCTTGTATTCGATGCTGTTATCTTTTCCTGCGGCCTTGAGCTTAGCCATCTGGTTTCCTGTGGACGCAATCGCCTTGCGCAATGATTCGCATTGCTCTTCAGCTCCCTTTAATCCGGCCCTGAATGCAGATATATCCTGTTCATCCAGCTCCATTTCGGCAATGAAGCGCACTATTTCATTTTCTATAGCCATGTCCTTAAATTTTCTCACAAATCTACAAGATGGCCATTAACGAGAAAAGGACAGCATTCTGCTGTCCGATTAAATGTTTATGCCGCTTGCACTGCTTATTGGCTGTCATCCAGAAGCCATTCCATTATCCTTAGGACACCGGCTATAAAGAGCCAGAGAAGTATTTCTACAAGCAGAAATACTAGTGCGACTTCAAAGTTCTGAAATATCATGAAGGAGATAAGCCATGCTATTACTCCGATTACTCCGAGAAGAAGCAATAATTTTTTCTGAATCTGCTCATAAAATTAAAATATTCAGCATCTACAACCTGTGGGATATAAACTCAAGGAAAAGAACAAATATCAATGCAAGGATATCGGCAATGAGAAAAATGAGAAGCACCCATACGGTGAGTAACATCTCATTGATTATCGACGATATGACAAATACTGTGAAGATTATGGTGGTTTCAATAATGAGAGCCATTTTTATCGCTGTACTATATTCGTTGTTCATTTGTTTTACAAAGTTTTAATGTCCATTTCAATAATCTTTATCATTTGCTTTGGAATAGCTGCCATCATCATCTTGTATATGTCAGATTTGAGGTACCCGTACACATACTTGTTGTAAATAGGCTCATATCTGCGCTTTTTTTTACCGCTCTTCGTCTTCTTCATGTCAAGAAACCTGATGTGCTTGGGATATGGCAGGGAAACCTTCATGTCCCGGACTTCGCCTTTCGATGCAAGCGCACGTGCCAGGCTTCCTGTCCTGGTGCTATATGTGTTCCGGGCAATGGACGCCTGGTGTGCAAGAAGCTTGTCTGCCTGTCTTTGCATATAGCTGTTGACATCATGCTTGAATTCATCTGATAGCATATCTTCTGTATTTTACAGTTCCCGGAATGGCGCCCCGGGAACTGTTATGACAGATGCAAATATAGTCAAAGTCGAGTGCAGAAGCAAAGTTTACTTTGATTATGCCGAGACCAGGATGTGTATATGGGCTTTAGCCCAAATATAATCATTATTGCTATATCCCTTTCATTTCCTCCTGTTCTTCCCGGGGTTCATTAGGGGGTAATTGAGGATTTTTCATGTCCACGATAATGCATGATATGAGTTGCACTGCTTCGTGAAGCGAATATATGATGCAGTCTGGTGTTCCCCTTAGCGGTGTCCTCACCTGTTGTGGCAATTCCTTGATCAAGGCTTCGACGACCATCTGTTGGCAATATATGTCCGCCATGGCCTTTTTAAGAATGGCAGTTGCTTCCATCACTTGTCCTCCTCTTTCATGTTGTCCATCAGCTTGAGGCTTCTCCTTCGTGCCTCTTCAATGAGTATGTCCGCGATGAGTACCCCTATTTCCGTGATAGCGTCAGCCAGATGGTCCGCCAGCTCTGTAATCGGCCCGTCAGTGATTCCGAGGTCTCTTGCTGCCCTGGATTTTGCGAGGTCGCAGCTAAATTGAATTCCCCTCAGTTCTCGCAGTGACTTTGACCACCGCTCGTCCGCCTGCATGAGCTGCTTGTCGGTGTACGACTTCAGAATGTCAAATCTTTCCATAGCGCTTCCTCCTTACATAGCCTGGTTGAACAAAACTGGGTCCTGAGTTTTTGCGTCAGCCCTAAGTTCTCGGAATGACTTGTCAGCCTTTTCGGATACGATCCTCATCATTTGTAGGTGCTTCAACCTGCTTTCCTCTTGGTAGAGTAGCCTGTTGACGGTGATGAACATCTGGCTGCACTCTGAAAGAACCTGCTTGTCGAGCAGCGGTTCCTTGGCGTCGTCAGTGATGTCATAAAGGAGCTGGAACCAGCCAGCTACGGCTGCAGTGCTCTCGATGAGTTCGCCAAGGCTTTCCTTGGCGGCTCTCAGCGCTTTCGTGCTGATGTTGTTGTTTGTGTTACGCATATTACAACATTTTAAATGATAAATACCCTGCACTTAGGAGGGCGTAACACAAACAAACATCATCTGCCGTATATGCTTCACCAAGTTTCCCGGGCGAATACCTCCGTATGCAGGGCAATATATCTATTTTTCTCGTGAAAATACTTTCCCGGCAGAAAAGATAGACTGATGATATATTTATGTTACGCAGGGGCAAAGATAGTGATAGTTTTTGTCCCTGCAAGCATTCCCGGAAAGAATTCTCCAGAAATGCCTTTTGCCAGCCGGCTACGGCTGCGGTGCTCTCGATGAATTCGCCAAGGCTTTCCTTGGCGGCTCTCAGCGCTTTTGCGCTGATGTTTTGTTTGTTGTGAGTGTGTAGCATAACAACATAATATTAATGATAAAAGCCCTGCACTTAGGGAGGCTACACACTCACAACATTTCTGCCGTATATGCTCCGTCAAGTTTCCCGGACGGATTCTCCCTTATGCAAGGCAATTACCTATATTTCTTTCGTGAAAATACTTTCGCGGCAGAAAAGATAGATTTGATATTATGAGTATGTAGCATCGGCAAAGGTAGATAAAGTTTTTTGATTTGCAATAGGTCTATAATAAAGGTAAGCCTCCGGTGAACTGCATCTTGTAAGTTTTATAAAGTTATCCCGACTTTGA
>CAJUEK010000060.1 GCA_910585445.1 uncultured Bacteroidales bacterium
CGGGGCTCATGTTTAACTCTGTTTTACAGTAGTTCAACTACTGATTGGAATTATTTATTATGAACAGATATAAAAATGATTGATATGACGGATTTCAGGAAAACGACGCAGTATCTGCTGCCTGTCGAGAAAAAAGAAGCGGAGGGTTATGACATATATCCTGTCCATGATATTGGCGAGGGAAAGATTTACTGTGACTATGAATCTCTGGCCCGCAGAATAGCAGGGAGAGGCAAGGCTGTGATTGACGGGTATGTAGGAGTCCGATTTGACATTTTTGCTGAGGAATTGAACAAGGCTTTCGTTTCCATAGGTGTGAAGCCTGTATGGTGGAACACTTCAGCTGCGATGAAGACTTCTGAGGAAATTGATGCTCTGATAGAGCCATACCGCAGCGGTGATGACCCGATTTTCGGCTTCCGTGCACCTCTGTCGATAGAGGATTTTTTCAATATGGACAGGTTTGGGTCCATTGTTCCGGATGATGCGGCGCAGGTGAACATTGTTGTCGGCATAGGTGCTGCGCTTGCCGGATGGGACGGCCTGCTGGTATATCTTGACATACCGAAGAATGAGATTCAGTTCAGGGCGCGTGCAGGTGCGGTGACGAATCTGGGGGCGGATTGCCCGGATGCTCCCAAGAAGATGTACAAGCGTTTCTACTTCATTGACTGGGTGGTTCTGAATAGGCATAAGAAAAATATTTTCAATAATATAGATGTTTTTGTGGATGCCCAGCGCGAGTCTGCTGTCACTTGGGCGGAAGGCAATGATGTCCGTGCGTGTCTTGTGAAAATGTCCAAAAATGCTTTCCGTGTGCGTCCTTGGTTTGAGCCGGGTGCTTGGGGCGGCCAGTGGATAAGGGACAATATCAAATCGCTTGCGCAGGATGTTCCCAATTATGCCTGGTCGTTTGAGCTGATCGTCCCTGAGAACGGCCTGATTCTCGGCAGCGGGAACAGGATGCTTGAGATGTCATTTGACTCTGTCATGTATGTGGCCGGTGAGGATGTGGTCGGTCATGATTGCTATGAGTCTTATGGCGATGAGTTCCCGATACGCATGGACTATCTCGACAACTTTGACGGAGGCAACCTGTCAATCCAGTGCCATCCGCATAAACCGTATATACAGGAGAATTTCGGTGAAGTCCTGACTCAGGAGGAAACATATTATATTCTTGACTGCAAACCCGGGGCCGAGGTGTATCTCGGCTTTAAGGATGACATAGTGCCGGAGCAGTTCGGGGCTGCCCTTACCGAAAGCTTAGAGAAAGGCACTCCGCTCGATGTCCCTAAGTACATCAATTCGGAGATTGCGCATAAGCATGACCTTTTCCTTATTCCTTTGGGAACACTCCACAGTTCGGGACGCAACAATCTTGTACTTGAGATAAGCACTACTCCTTATATCTTCACTTTCAAGATGTATGACTGGCTGGCACTTGACCTGGACGGCAAACCGAGGCCGCTTAACATAAGGCGTGCAATGGATAATCTATGCTTTGACCGCAAAGGAGACAAAATCAAGGCTGAGCATGTGGCCATCCAGTTCTGATTGAAAAAGGCCCGGATTGGGAGTTCTGGCACATGCCTACCCACAGGAACCATTCTTACGATATACACAGGTATAAAATCAATTCCTCCGTAGATGTCATGACAGAGGGAAAATGCCATGTGCTGAATCTTGTCGAGGGTGAGAGTGCCGATGTCGTGACCCGGGCAGGGGAGACTTTCCATTTGAATTATGCGGAAACTCTTGTCGTTTCAGCCGCAGCCCTCTCCTACAGGATAGTAAACACATCCGGCCACGAAATAATGATGGTAAAAGCCTTCATGAAATAAGACAAGACATGTCGCGGAATACTGGCCGGCCGTAAATCATTTCATCAGTTCGCGGACATTCTCTTCGGTCAATCCGCAAAGTGATGCTATTTGTTCCAAAGGCATTCCGGCTTCAATCATTCTACCGGCTATTTCCATCTTCCCTTCCTCCAGTCCATGCTTTCTTCCTTCTTCCCGTCCTTTCTTTTCAAGGAATGCCTCTCTTGCTATTCTGTCGCGTTCAGTGTACATGTCCTTTTCGTAGATTAGTCTTTTTTCCATATCGAACCCGGCTATTTCCGCGCAGTCGAAGAGCTTTCCGAAGACATCTTTCTCCATTTCTTGCGGCATGTCTTCAAGCGTCCCCATGTTCTTGAATGAATAACACCACTTGTCCATGAGCGTCTCGCATTCGTCAAGTCCTTTTTTGAAACGTCCGAGTTCGACAAAGATAGTGAAAATCGTTTCATCGGCAAATTCTTTGGTCCTTGTCTCCATGAAAGTATATCTTGATACGACTTCATCTGTCCACAGAGTATCATCCGCATGAGGCATAGACTCTTCAAGAATAGCAATCAGATATACCGGCGGTATGTCATAACCGGGACTCTTGTCTTTGGACTTGCCTTTTTCCGTGTCTGCGTCATACACTTTGGAGGTGTAGCTTATGCATCTTTTAAAGAAATACTCCTGACTTCCCCTCTGCATTTCAACGATGAATGTCGTTCCGTCCGCGCCCCTGCACCTGAGGTCGAAGCGGACACCCCTGGTTGATGGAGTCAGCCCTTGGATCTCAGTGGTGGCATATGTGATTTCTTCCACTTTCCTGTGCTTTGGAAGCAGCAGGTTAAGCAGGTCAACAAGTACCTCCTTGTTTCCTTTGTCTCCGAAAACTGCCTTGAATCCGGCATCGGACATCATATCCACATACCGTTGCCTATTCCCGTCTCCCTTCTCCAGCCCCTTGCGGCCGCTTTCAATGTTGTTTCCCATGATCCATTGGATTTAAACTATGTTCCGGTGCATTGTGTCACCATTGCAAACATAGTAATAATGGCATCTCGGGAAGCCTTCCGGTTTGAGATTTAAATATTTTTTATAAAAGATATTTCTGTTTCTTTATAAAATTTCTTTTTCTTTAAATGAGATTGAGACCTTTTCTCCCTGGCGTGCAGTAAGTGTGACGTATCCTTCATTGCATTCCAAAGGCTTGCCGTCTGCTGTCATGCTCATGCCTGAAGGGACTTTGAGCCTGTTTTCCGGCTGCGCTCCTCCTGTCAGCGTCATTGATGACGGCATTCCGTTTTTCCATTCGAGGTCAACTTCCGCTCCTCCGCGTACCTTGAATCCTCTCAGGCTGCCTTCTTTCCATTCCTCAGGCAGGGCAGGGAGCAGGTTGATGAATCCTTCATGGCTTTGCAATAGCATTTCAGATATGCCGGCAGCGCCTCCGAAATTGCCGTCAATCTGGAAAGGGGGATGTGAACAGAAAAGGTTCGGATATGTGCCGCTTACATGACGCAAGACTTTTCCGTCATTGATTCTGCCAGATTCCGCATCATTGATGTCTGCATATTCATATGCCGGATGAAGCAGGCTCCGAAAAAGCTTCAGTGCCCTGTCCCCGTCACCGAGTCTTGCCCAGAAGTTCAGTTTCCATGCACGGCTCCAGCCGGTTGCCTCGTCTCCGCGCCTGTTTAATGTGTTCCGGCATGCCTGGGCAAGCTCCGGAGTTGAAGACGGCGTTATCTGGTTGCCCGGATGCAGGCCGTACAAATGGGACACATGCCTGTGGTGAGGGTCAACTTCCTTATAGTCTTCAAGCCATTCCATCAGATATCCTCCGGAACTTATGCTGTGAGGCGGGAGCTGCGAAATGGCAGCGGCAAGCGAGTCTGTGAAAGAAACCGGGATGTTAGACAGTCCTTCCGCCCTCAGTATTTCTGCTGCGGATGACGTGTTGCTGAAAAGCTCCCTGACAAGCTGGCAGTCCATGGTCGGGCCCATGCAGATGCTCACTTTCTTGCCGTCGCACCAGAATTCGTTTTCGGGAGAGGAGGTCGGGGCGGTCACCAGATAGCCGTTCTTCCTGTCCCTTACCATGGTTGAGAGGAAGAATCTTGAGGCTCCCTCAAGAGCGGGATATACCTTTGCAAGATAATCGTTATCAAGGGTATAGGCATAATGCTCCCAAAGATGTGCGCATAGCCATGCTCCTCCGGTGTTTGTCGCTCCCCATGAAGGGTGCTCACCTGGCGCGGTATAATTCCATACGTTGGTCATCATATGCAGCACCCATCCTTCGGCGTCCGGACCATAGAAGTCCCTGGCTGATTTTTCACCGCTCGGAATCAGGTTGAGGACCAGCTCCGTAAGAGGAAGATGCAGTTCCGGCAGATTGCCCGGCTCGGCTATCCAGTGGTTCATCTGGACATTTATATTTGTGTGATAGTCACCGTTCCATGGTGTCTCGAACGTATTGGCCCACAGGCCCTGAAGATTCGGAGGCAGGCTTCCTTCACGTGTGCTTGATATGAGCAGATAACGCCCGTAATTATAATACAAGGTGGCAAGCGCATTGTCCGCCGCACCCTCCGCATATGCCTTCAGCCTTTGCTCTGTAGTCATGGATTCCGTGCCGCATTCAGATTTTATGCTAAGTGATGTCCTTGCGTATAGTTCCCTGTGGCTTTCTACGGAATAGTCATATAATTTCTTCATAGCCTTGCATCTTGCTTTGGAACTTTTGTTTCTGCCGGCAGATTCCATGACATCCTCAAGCAGCGAAAGTGCCTTTGCATCATATCCGTCCCCTTCAAAATAGCTTGTCGCTGCAGATATGATGATCCATGCCTTGTCAGCATCATGTACGCTGATGCAAGTATGTCCGCTATTGTGTACCTTAGCTTTTTCTCCGGCAGTTATCACTCCTGCATATGCGGCATATCTCATTCCCTGCACGTCATCCTTGCCGCTGTCCAGCGAGCCTTCGAGCTTTATCAGCCCGTCTGAAGTCAGTGTGCATTTTCCTCGCCCGTCCCGGTCCATTGAGACTGTGAAATCGAGTCCTTCAGGCTCAGAAACTTCAAGCTCCACGACAATCACATCCTTGTCGCGTGACACATAATACTTTCTGTTGTAATCTTTTCCATCGCACTTGTAGCTTGTGCAGGCAGTGGCTGAGGAAATGTCAAGCCATCTTGCGTAGTCCTGAGTCTCCATGCAATCGTTCCCGTAGTCCAGGTTGAGCCAGCCGAGCACTTCATAGCTTCCGTATGTCCCGCCTCCAGTCGGCTTATGCGGCACGAATCTGTTGTACATGACTTCCTGAGCCTGCGCATTGAGCCCCTGCTGGAGCAGTTCCCTTATTTCGTGCAGGCTTTCCGCTGCATCCGGATTTGAATAATCAGCTTCGCATCCGCTCCAGAGTGAAATCTCGTTCAGCACAATCCTTTCCCTGGATATGCCTCCGTCCGGCATCATGCCGAGCCTGCCGTTTCCGAGAGGAAGAGTCTCCTCCCATGCTGATGCCGGCCTGTCGTAAAACAGGATGCTTTCCGGGTCCGGCTGAAATGTAGGCTCAAATGTGTTTGATTGGGTGGCAGTGCCTGTAGTACATGATGCCGACAATGCGGCAATTGCAGTTGCGGCCATGGCCGTCATACAAAATGCAGTTCTTTTCATTATGCGGATATTTCTTGCAAATCGTGACTTTGCATCATAGATGCGCAAATATAGCAAAAGTCGAGAGCAGAAGCAAAGCTTGCTTTGATTATGCCGAGACGCAGGCGATATATGAGCATAAGCTCAAATATAGCAAAAGTCCATGACATGTAATTAAACGATATCACTGGGAAATGTCTTGCTGAACCCTGCTGGGCAGAATCTTGCCGAATAGCCGCGCAATGCATCCGGTGTCTGATATTTTTGATTATTTTTGCAGTCTTGAATACGCCATGCTTGTCTGCCTTGTTTGGGAATGCCGGGTTGCAAGCCAAAATTATTGGGCCGGGAGCAAATCAGGCCTGCTTGGCTACGCTGACGAAAGCAATTATAAACAAAGTCTAAAAATCACAGGAATGTGGAATAAACATATAAGAGGAAAACGTGACCGCAGGCCCTCAATGAGACTGCGGCTTGTATGCGCATTGGGGTCCATAGCGGCTATACTCCTGCTCTCAAGCGTTATTTCAATATTGGAGTACCGCAGGATGAGCAGCTATGTCTCCGAACTGATTGCATCTGACATACGCAGCATAAACATATCAAAGAAAATCGCTGACCTTACGCAGGAATACAACCATCAGATGCTTGCTGTCGTGGTGCAGAACGATATTTCCATAATGCCGGACTTCGACATGGATTATTTCGTGTCACTGACCGACTCCCTGCGCAGTTCGTGCTCATCGCAGAGGGCATTGCCGATGGTTGACACATTGGTGGCATCGTTTGACGCTTTCATGGTGACTTCGCTCAAATTCGACGGGGTGTTCCTTGCCGACAATGTGGACACGGGAGAGTGGTTCTTCGGAGTCCTGCAGCCGAGATTCGTGAAGCTGCGTCATGACATCGGAGCTCTCAATGAGGTCATATATGAAGAACTCAAGAATGATTCCGCGGACTTTGATGCTGGATTCTACCGCAGCATAATCCCCGGGGTGGTCTCTGTCGGAGCGGGACTCATGCTTGTAATGCTGCTGCTTTATTTCATGCTTGCCGACTATGTGAGGCCGATATACAGGATGTCTGACGGAGTTGACAGCTACAGGGCGGCCGGTGTGAGGCACACTTATGAATTCGGAGGCGACGACCAGCTTGCAAACATCAATTCCGGCCTTTCCGAACTGATAGAAGAGAATCTTGAACTCAAGAAGAGAATCAGGGCTATGAGAGAGGAACGTGACAGGAGCATGGAAACAGCTGATGCCGGGCAGGATTCTCCGGAAGAAAAGGCGGCAGAACTGTAAACGGGATGAATGTCAAGGCGATATCCGTAAATGTAGGCAAGGCGCTGCTGGTCAGTGCCTTGTTCATGTTCATTTCCATACTGGTCTCAATATGGGACGGAGGTGACTCCGCTCTTGGACCTCTGCTCATCAGCTTTGTAGTGACGCTGATTGTCGGGGCTTTCCCCTTCATTTTCGTAAGGCGTAGTCCCGCCCTTACTCTTCATGACGGATATCTGACAATCTTCCTCTCATGGTCTCTCTCATTCATTTTCGGAATGCTTCCATATGTCCTGTGGGGAGGGGAGTTCACCCTTATCAATGCTTGGTTTGAGAGTGTTTCCGGCTACACGACCACTGGCTCCACCATCCTTAATGACATAGAGGCCCTGCCGCGCAGCCTGGTCTTCTGGCGCTCTTCGACACATTACATCGGAGGCCTTGGCGTCGTGGCCTTCCTGCTTCTGGTCATGCCTGATGCAAGCCCATACCGTCTCAAGCTTACTAATATGGAACTCTCCTCGCTTGCCAGGGTGGGATACCGCTACAAGTCGGCAAAGATAATCTGGATAATAACAGTCGTATATTGCTTTCTTACGCTTGCGTGCTTCCTTTCGCTTTGGATAGCTGGCATGCCGTGCTTTGATGCCCTTAACCATGCTTTCAGCATTGTCGCAACAGGAGGATTCAGCACAAGGAACCTCTCGGTCGGACATTTCCAGTCAGACCTTATCAATATGATTGTGATGTTCTTCATGGCCCTTTGCGCCATGCATTTCGGACTTATATTCGCTGTTTTCGTGACACGTTCATTCAAGCCGATGAAGAACTCAGTCGTGGCCTACTATTTCGGTTCAATCGCGGTCATGTCATTGATAATCACATTGTCGCTTAAGATGCAGGGCGGATATGACGGCTGGGGCCGGGCACTGATGGATGCGTCTTTTACAGTGATAAGCTACATGTCAACCGCAGGATTCGCAATATGCGACAACGCATCGTGGCCGTGGCTTGCAGGAGTGGTCCTCTTGTTCGTCTCTTTCCAGTGCGGATGTTCCGGCTCTACGACAGGCGGAATCAAGGTTGACCGCCTTATGATATCGGTGAAGGCCATCGGAAACGAACTTCGCCGAAGGATACATCCCTCGTCAGTGTCGCATGTCCATTTGAGCGGACAGCATCTTCCGGACGGGACCGTCAATGCCGTGATGATGTACATCGTGCTTTATGTGCTGGTTATTCTGGTTTCCATAGTAGCGGTCATGCTGTGCGGCTCAGATTCTGTCGAGGCCGTATCGGGAGTCATTGCCTCCGTAGGCAGTGTGGGACCAGGTCTGGGGCCTCTCGGATGCCTTGACAATTATTCAGCCCAGCCTGCCATGTCAAAATTCATATTTACATTCGACATGTTCCTCGGACGTGTGGAGATTTATCCTGTCCTTGTCGTCATGTCAATGATTTTCAACAGGAGGAAATGACAATGGGGCATGTTGATTTTCTTTATTCCGGCTTCGTGTCCAGGCTCAGTTTCACGCCGACTCCGTGCCAGGACGCCCTATTGAGGAAGGCTGCCGGATTCATAGGCTCTGACGATGACGATATACTTGTCGTGAACGGATATGCCGGCACGGGAAAGACAACCGCAATCGCAGCAATCATAGGCTTCCTCAAGGAACATAAGACCAAATGCGTGCTCCTTGCGCCTACAGGACGCGCCGCAAAAGTCCTGTCCTCTTATGCCGGCCAGCCGGCCTTTACCATTCACAAGCACATATACAGGCAGAAGTCCGTCGGAGGTGACGGTTTCGGCCAGTTCTCCCTTGCCCCCAACAAAGACCGTGACACTCTATTCATTGTGGATGAGGTCTCCCTGATAGGCATAGAGTCCGGAATGCAGCAGTCAAGCACGGCTTTCGGTTCGGGGAATCTTCTTGAAGACCTGATATCTTTCGTCAGGGCGGGAGTCGGGTGCAAGGTCATTCTTGTAGGCGATTCAGCCCAGCTGCCTCCTGTGGGGCTTGATGCCAGTCCGGCCCTTTCACGCGACTATATGGTTATGATGGGCGGCGTGTCGTTTGCCGAACTGAGGACTGTGGTGCGCCAGCAGAGCGAATCCGGAATATTGCACAATGCCACATTGATAAGGACACTCATAGGTGAACTTGAAAATGGGATAGGGGTGCTGCCTGTGGATGAATTGCTGCTTGAGACCGGAGGTTTTCCGGATATTGTGCGCATAGGCGGAGGTGAGCTGATAGAAACTTTGTCAGATGCCTATTCTGAATACGGGGAAGATGAGACCGTAATCCTGTGCCGCTCGAACCGGCGTGCCATAAAATATAATATGGGTGTGCGTTCCGCGGTTCAGTTCAAGGAAGAGAGGCTTGTGAGGGATGACAAGCTGATGATAGTGAAGAACTGCTACCAGTTCAGCGGCTCAATAAAAGACATGGATTATATTGCGAACGGGGACATCGTGAAGCTGAAGAAGATATCGCGTTACGAGGAGAGGTACGGGCTTCATTTTGCCGAGGCGCGGATATCATTTCCCGATTATGATGACCAGGAACTGACGGCCAAGGTCATTCTTGACACCCTCGATTCGGAAAGCGCGTCCCTTACCTATGAGCAGTCAAATATGCTGTACCAGGGGGTGAATGAGGATTATGCCCACATAACTGCAAAGAAAAAGAGGTATGAGGCTGTGCGTGAGGACAAATACTACAATGCCCTTCAGCTGAAATATGCCGATGCCATAACCTGCCACAAGTCGCAGGGAGGACAGTGGAAATGTGTTTTCATTGACAATCCTTTCTGGCAGGAGGAACTGACGGCAGATGACCTGAAGTGGCTTTATACAGCCATCACAAGGGCAACGGAAAAGGTATATCTCGTGAATTTCAAGGACGAGCTTTTTGCTGTGTAAGGCATCCCGCAAGGCACGCGGTGATATTTAAGGAAAAATAAATTGAAGACATATGAAGAAAAGAATCATTATGCTGGCTTTGTCGGCCGCCTGCTTCATCGCTTTGACGCAGTCAGCAGCCGGTGCCAGGGAATTTGACAAGGTTCCGCTCTCGTGGAAATGGCTCGGAAATGAAGAAGTCCTGTTCACTTATGACGGCACTTTTGCAGACAGCACTGCTTTCGTCGTGAACGCCCGCAGCGGCAAGAGGCGCACCGGTGTGTCCGCTCCGGAAAAATACAGCGATTTTCCGGTAAAGCCCGAAGGGGCTGTGAATATCACCTATTCTCCGGATTCGTCAAAACTTGCTTATACAAGGTGCAATGACCTGTATGTCATGGATATAGCTTCCCGCAAGGAGACAAGGCTGACCCATGACGGCTCTGACCTGGTTTTGAACGGCTATGCCTCATGGGTGTATTATGAGGAGATTTTCGGCCGTCCGTCCCGCTACAGGGCATTCTGGTGGTCTCCGGACAGCAGGAAGATTGGGTTCTACAGGTTTGACAACAGCTGTGTGCCTCTTTTCCCAATATATTCTCCTTTTGCCTCCTATGCAGAGGGGGATGCTGACGGGGTGCAGTACCAGAGTCCCAAAATTACGCGCCTTGGCATCGGCGGTTCGGTAAGCGAGACCAGGTATCCGAAGGCTGGACAGACGAATCCGCAGGTCAGAATCGGCATAGTTGATGTTTCAGAGTGCTGGAAAGGTGTTGGCCATGAACCGGAAGCATGCGCTGTTTCTGATAAAAAGGATGTCGCTCCAGAGATAACATGGGCTGATTTTGACCCTTCTGAGGACCAGTATTTCGGCACGCCTTTCTGGGGACCGGACAGCCGTGAATTTTTTGTATCACGCATGCCGAGGCTTCAGAATACGCTTGACCTGTATAGCGTAAACTCCGTTGACGGAAGCCGCAACCTGATTTATCATGAGACATATCCTGACGCGTGGATAGACTGGATAAACGGCATGGTATTCACCGACAGGGGCTTGTACATGGTCAGGAACTTCGAGACCGGATGGCAGCAGATATATTTCCTTTCGTATGACGGAAAAGAGTTCCGTCGCTTGACTGACGGCACCAATTGGGATGTCGAGGTGCTGCGTGCCGATGAAAAGAAAAAGGAGGTCTGGTTCACGGCAAAACGTGACGCGACCGTAAGGCAGGCTCTTTATAAGGTGGATTCCAAAGGAAATGTAACTGCCTTGACTGATCCTGCATATGATGTCCGTTCTGTACGTTTCTCTCCGGACGGGAAATATTTTGCCGCCTCATATTCCAATTCCGTGACACCAGTACGCGTTGCTGTGTTCCGCAATGCTTCCGGTGTGCCTTCCCATGGACATGGAACGGACATAGCAGGAGCGAATACTTCTGCCAGGATGAAGAAGGGTGCGGAGGGAAAAAATACCCTGGAAGGCCGTGTAGTGGCTGATATGGCGGGAGGCAGTTATGATGCCTCGAAATATGCCCTCGGGCAGCTTGTGCACATCACGACAGAGGACGGGTTCACCCTTCCCGGAATGATGGTCTATCCAAAGGATTTCTCTCCTACCGGAAAATATCCGGTGCATGTTGACATTTACGGCGGGCCGGATACTCCTTTGGTGCGTGACCGCTGGACCAGCCCTTCTGAAGCGAACCAGTGGTATTCGGAAAACGGCATAATACAGATAACGGTTGACCCCCGAGCAGCGGGACATAACGGACGTGCCGGACTGGATATGATTTACCGCCAGCTGACTGTCTGGGAAATCAAGGATTTCTGCGCATGGGCAGACTGGCTCAAGTCTCTTCCTTATGTTGACGGAGACAAGATAGGAGTGGAGGGCTTCTCTTTCGGAGGCACCATGACATCCATGCTTCTGATGCAGGCTCCGGACAAGTTCCATTATGGAATAGCAGGCGGGGGAGTGTATGATTGGGCGCTGTATGATTCGCATTACACGGAACGCTATATGGACACTCCTCAGAACAATCCTGAAGGATATGCGGTTTCACGCGTGCTGGATTATGCCGGACGCTATCCTGTTGATGTAGTGCCAGCTGTCGCACAGGACGGACAGACCGCCGTTGATATGCCTGAGGGAGCAGTGATGCTGAAACTGACGCACGGCACCGGAGATGACAATGTGCATTTCCAGAACACTCTGCTTCTTGTTGACGCGTTGCAGAAAGCCGGAAAGAAATTCGAGTACATGGTTTATCCGGACGGCATGCACGGCTACCGCGGCTACCAGGGCCGTCATTTCGTGGAGTCCAACCACGACTTCTGGCGCAGATACCTTTTGGGACGATAGTCTCTGCACATACATGAATTGCAAGTGCGATATAGTTTTAAGTTTGATTTTTAATATTTTGTCATTAGTGTCCGGTAAAAAATCATAAAAGTTCTTTGAAAATATTGAAAGTTAGG
>CAJUEK010000061.1 GCA_910585445.1 uncultured Bacteroidales bacterium
GCGTTCGAGCCATACTTTATTGCGCTATTTGAGTTTTATCGGACAGCAATAATAGATTTTAGATTGCATAAAAGTTTACGTTTTGTGGTAAACTTTCTTAGGACGGGACACAGGACGGGCACAGGACGGAACAGTGCTCTTGGCTCTCTCTCGGGCCATGGCTGAAATTTGCTGTCAGGTCCATTTTACACTGAGCCGGTACATTCATCAAAAACGGTTTAAAAAAGGCTCCAGATTTTTACCGAATATTATCAAAAAGAAATTCGGTTTAAGAATCGCCCGAAATTTTTACCGTTTTTCCATTTTACCATTGCAGATTGCCAGCTGGTGGCACCAAGCAATTTCACCAAAAGTTATCACACTTTTTTCAGGACGGGACATATCACACACCATGAAACACAAAAATGAGGATGACCGTTTCGCTCCGGCATCCTCATTTTTGTGTAAGGCAGACAAGCTCCCTTACGAGAGTCGCTATAACTATTTATGAAAAAAATCCTTTACTAAAGAATAAAGGCGGAACGCGGCCCAGGTAATCAACAGGCCGTATAGGGCGACATAAATTCTCATGTGCTCTCCATACCCGCTTCTGATTTGTAAAATCATAAATACGACAAGAGCAGCCAGCACTGCCGCCATGAAGACGGCATAGGCGATTCTCAAAGGTTTCTTGTCCATGACATTGTTTTTATTTAGATTAAGAATGCGGCACCCAAAGCCGCAACAGAGGTAAAGGTAATAATTTTTATGCATTTATATCCTTTTAAGGGACAAGTATTTTAAACTTTATTTATATTATTATAACTTCGTAAACGGAAAGACATAATATTGCGCACATATGGAAATAAATTCAGTCATAATCATCATTACGGCGGCAGCATCGGCAGCAATAGCCTGGCTTGTCACGCGCTCTGTATTCTCTGTCAGGATACGCTCACTGGAAGATAAGATAAAAATGCTCGACGAAATTTACCGCAAGGAAGTCGAGAATGCAGAAAAACTTGCACAGCAGTCACAGCGGAACTACGAGAAGGCACTCGGACAGATGAAAGAAACCGTCCTTGCCGGCATGACAGCCGAAACGGAAAAGCTGCTCAGAAAACGTGAGACTGAACTGGCAACCGGAAATGAAGCCACAATGTCAGGCATACTGAAGCCGCTCAAGGAAAGCATATCAGCCATGGAAAAGGCAATGAAAGACAATGCTGAGAGCCATGTGGAGAACACTGCAAAGCTCTCCGAACAGCTCAGGCAGGCCGTGAAGGAAATGCAGGAGAAGACAACTGACATAGGGCAGAAGGCAGACACTCTTTCGGAAGCGCTTACCGGAAAGCCCAAAGTGCAGGGATGCTTCGGTGAGAATTTCTTAGAGGCAATTCTGGCCGGAGAGGGCCTTGTGGAAGGAATACACTATACGCGTGAAGCGGCGAATGAAGACATGAGCAGGCCGGATTTTGTATTTCATTTCAAGGAAAATCTCGAACAGAAAGACCTTGTAGTAGATTCCAAGGTCTCTCTCACAGCCTTTGTGGACTATATGAACGCTGAAACATCACAGGAACGCGCCTTTGCTCTTGACAGGCATCTGAAAAGCGTCAGGAAGCATATAGATGAACTTGCCAGGAAAGAGTATGCGAAAAAGGCTGCCAAGCCATTTGCAGACTACGTGCTGATGTTCATGCCAAGAGACATGGCATTCCGGGCCGCGCTTGAGGCAGACCCGCTGATATGGCAGGAAGCATACAAAAAAGGCGTTCTCATTGCTACAGAACAGACCATAATGCCTTTCCTTAAGATAATGCAGCTTACTTGGAACAAATTCCAGCACGACACCAACACACAGAAAATCACTGCAGCCGCACAGAACATGATAGACCGTGTGGCAGCTTTCTATGATTCGTACAGCGAGCTTGGCAAAAAACTCAAGGCAGCGTGTGGGGAATACAATAAAGGGATAAAGAAGCTCGAGGACAACGGCCAGAGCATAACGACCTCTGCAAGACAGGTAATCAGCATCGGGGTGAGAAGAGGAAAAGGCAAGGAATTTTCAGTTCCACAGGAGACTCTGGAAATAGAAGAGTAAAGCGGACAATCAAATAGAATGAAAATGGCAAAGAAGACAGAAAAGACCAATGCGGCCAGACTGCTTGACAAGGCAGGAATAGAATATAATCTGATTCCATACGACTTCGACGAAAACGACCTGGCAGCACAGCATGTGGCGGAAAGCCTCGGCCAGCCCATAGAACGTGTTTTCAAGACACTCGTGCTCCACGGGGACAGGAGCAGCTACATCGTATGCGTCATTCCCGGAAACGGAGAAGTGGACCTGAAGGCCCTCGCAAAGATTTCGGGCAACAAGAAAGTCGAGATGATTCCGATGAAAGACCTGCTTGGAGTCACAGGCTACATACGCGGAGGATGCTCTCCGATAGGCATGAAGAAGAAATTTCCCACATACTTCCATTCCACGGCAAGCAGTTTCAGCACAATCTACATAAGCGCCGGAGTGCGCGGTCTCCAGATAGAAATCAACCCTCAGGAGCTTATGGACTTCGTAGGAGCTTCCGCCGGCGATGTCGCGTCATTCGGATAACCCGTTCACCTTCAGACAAATGCCGCTTTACATCACGCAAAAAAACATGTACTGATAAAACAAAGGGGCTGACCCCAAAAGCATTGGTCAAGCCCCTTTTCTTGTTTGCCGGTGAGGTCACCCTCACCAGTTTAACCCTAATAAACTGACATCATCAGTCTTCCTTCTCCTGCTCAAGGTAAGCCTTGAGGAGCTTGTCCTGAACATCTCCAGGAACAGGCTGATAGTCAGCGAACTCCATTGTAAAAGTAGCGCTTCCTGAAGTAAGGGAGCTGAGAGTTGTGGAATACTTGTACATCTCCGCGAGAGGAACACGCGCCTTGATGGTATCGAATCCCTTGTCGGTTCCCATTCCCTCGATGATTGCACGGCGGTTCTGCAAGTCGGACATGCAGGCTCCCATATACTCGGTCGGAGTCATGACCTCGACATTATAAATCGGCTCCATAATCTTAGGTCCCGCATTGCGGAAAGCCTCCTTGAACGCGTTGCGGGCAGCAAGCACGAAAGAGATTTCATTGGAATCAACCGGATGCATCTTTCCGTCATACACATAGACACGGATGTCACGCGCAAGCGAGCCTGTGAGAGGGCCTTCATTCATCTTGTCATTGATACCCTTGAGGATTGCAGGCATGAAACGGGCATCAATCGCACCACCTACGATACAATTGTAGAACTCCAGTTTTCCGCCCCAAGGAAGGTCGTATGATTCCTTGCCCTTTACATTGAGCACAACGTCCTTTCCGTCAATCTTGAACTTGTTTCCGCCTTCCACTCCGTCAATATAAGGGCATACGAGCAGATGCACCTCACCGAACTGGCCGGCTCCTCCCGACTGCTTCTTGTGACGGTAATCGGCCGCAGCGACCTTTGTGATGGTCTCGCGGTACGAGATGCGCGGAGCAAACATGTCTATCTCAATCTTGTTCTCGTTCTTGAGTCTCCACTTTACGATGTTTATATGATGCTCTCCCTGTCCCTTGAGGATAGTCTGCTTAAGCTCCTTAGAATATTCCACTATGATTGTAGGGTCTTCGGCAGCCATCTTGTTCAAGGCCTCGGTCATCTTCTCCTCGTCCTTCTGCTCCTTAGCCTTGATTGCAGTGCGGAACTTGGACTTAGGGAAATTGATAGGCTCGAACGCTATGTCAGTTCCAGGAGTGCACAAGGTCACATTTGTCTTTGCTGCACGGAGCTTCACGGTACATCCGATGTCTCCTGCGAACAAGTCGCTGACCCTCTCTTTCTTCTTTCCGGCCACGGCATAGATAGTCGTAATCCTCTCCTTGTCACCGGTCTCCGGATTCTCAAGGTCCATTCCTTCCGTAAGCTCACCGGACATGACCTTGAAATATGCCACCTCGCCAAGATGCGGCTCAACGGCAGTCTTATATATGAACAGTGAAGTAGGAGCATCCTGCTTGCATTCGATTTCCTTTCCCTCTTTAGTAAGGGCCTTATGCTCAGCCGGAGAGGCAGCCACCTTTATGGTGAACTCCATAAGCCTCTTTACTCCGATATCTTTCTTTGCTGAAAGGCAGAACACCGGACAGACTTCTCCGGCGCGGCATCCGATGCCGAGTCCTTTCCTTATCTCATCCTCCGTAAGCACTCCCGCCTCGAAGAATTTTTCCATAAGAGTGTCATCATATTCCGCAGCCCTCTCGATAAGCTCCTGCCTGAGAGCCTCTGCCTCTTCAAGATGCTCAGCCGGAATCTCCAGGTCCTCACGCTTGCCGCTGTCATCGACAAAGTGATAATATTTCATCTTGAGGACGTCTATGAAGCCGTCAAATCCTGCACCGACATTCACAGGATACTGGATAATGACAGGTCTCTTGCCGAAGGTGGCCTTCATGCTCTCAAGAACCGTCTCCCATGAGGCCTTCTCGCCGTCAAGCTGGTTCACCGCGAAAATGAGCGGAATCCCATACTGCTTGGCATATCTTGCGAATATGCGGGTACCGACTTCCACGCCCTGCTGCGCGTTTATGACAAGCACTCCCGTATCACACACCTTGAAAGCGGAAACCGCACCGCCCACGAAGTCATCTGCACCCGGAGTGTCAACTATATTGAATTTCACATCCATGAACTCTGCATAGAGCGGAGTGGCATAGATGGACCTCTGATTGAGCTGCTCAATCTCCGAATTGTCCGAAACGGTGTTTTTAGCTTCAACAGTTCCGCGTCTGTCAATTACTTTGCCCTCATAGAGCATGGCTTCAGATAACGTGGTCTTGCCTGACTTTGTGCTGCCAAGCAGAACCACATTGCGGATGTTCTGAGTGGAATAAGCTTTCATTGTACTATTGTTTTGTGTTATTGGTTATGTTTCGAATGCGCACGCTGACGTGACACATCCTCGCAAATCTAATGAAATTCCCCCACAATATCAATAGGACACTGCTGTTTTTGCGTCTTTTGTGCCTCAAACTGCCAGAGCAATTCAATGGAAGACATCCCGAACCTCTCATAAAAAAGATTGTCAAGGGCCGCATCAGGCAGAACGAAAGAAGCGGAAGAAACCGTTCCGTCCAGAATCATTGAGCACAGGCGCTCATAAGCTGTTTCAAGTTTTGCGTCAATCATGCTTTTTTATTTGCAAATCTGCCCCGCATCGCCGGAAAAGCCAAATATTTGTGGCGAAATACGGGGAAAACAAATAAAAAATTTCTCTTTTTTATAATTTTTTCTTTATTTTAAATGGCTTTGCTTGCTTTTCATCAGCATTTCTTGTTTATTGCACATTTTCATAAGAAATAATTTTGTCCTCCAGCAAACTATGGACTGGATTATGGACAACAATTCCATCAAAGACAACATACGCCGGATAAGGAAGTCCCGGAAGCTGACGCAGGAAGACATGGCGCACAAGCTTGGGATTTCTCTCACCGCATACAGGGATCTGGAGCGCGGCAACACGTCTGTGATGAACGGGAACATCATGCGGATTGCGTCTCTGCTTGAAACCTCCACGGAGGAAATCGTTCTGGGATACCGTCCCTCACAAATGGTCGGAGAGGCCCTCGAAGACGTAAGGGAAGAATACAGCACAAGGGTAACGACTCTTGAAAGACGTGTCGCCGACCCGGAAAAGCTGGTTGAAAGTCTCAAAGAGACAATCGAAAGCAAAAACGAAATCATCACAATGCTCAAGAAATCACTTGATAGGGAAAAATAGTTTGTGTACTTTTGCAAGATGCACAATGACCCACATCTTTTGAGCAGCCTTCATGCAAATCTGGTAGAAGCCGGATGCGACGAAGCCGGAAGAGGTCCTTTGGCCGGCCCGGTATTCGCTGCTGCCGTCATATTGCCTCATGACTTTCATCATCCTCTCCTTAACGACTCCAAGAAAATGACAGAGAAAGCACGTGAAACTCTCCGCCCGATAATAGAGGCGGAAGCCGTTGCATGGGCAGTAGAGGCGGTAAGTGCGGAGGACATAGACAGAATCAACATATTGAATGCATCCATAGCGGGAATGTGGCGGGCGGTATTCTCCCTCAAGACACGTCCCGAGCATCTTCTGGTTGACGGAAACCGGTTCCGGCCATACGGGACAACAGGAGACGGGATTTTTCCTGCGGAAACCGCAGACAGATATTCGGCACTTACGTTCGACTGCATCGTAAAGGGTGACGGAAAATTCGCGTCAATAGCGGCCGCATCCGTGCTCGCAAAGACATGGAGGGACGAATATATGCGCAATCTGGCAAAGGAGTTCCCGCAGTACGGATGGGAGCGCAACATGGGATACCCGACCAAAGAGCATGTGGAGGCCATCAAAGAATACGGATATACGATACACCACCGCAAGAGTTTCCATCTCAAGCAACTTGAACCTGCCTTGTTTTAAGCATGTCGGGGGGGGCGACGCATAATTCAAATGATTGCAAACAAAGTTTTAGATAATATGAAACGGATTTTATGTTTTTTCACGGCTATGTCGGTATTTGCCGGCAGCGTCATGGCGGATGAAGGCATGTGGATGCTTCCTCTGCTGCAGAAGATGAATGGCAAGGCAATGCAGGAACTTGGCTGCCAGCTCACTCCAAAGCAAATCTATGACATCAACAACTCGTCCCTCAAGGATGCCATCGTACAGTTCGGAGGCGGATGTACGGGAGAAATCATATCTGCCGAGGGACTTCTTGTAACCAACCACCATTGCGGATACGGCAGCATACAGAAGCTCAGTTCTGTGGAGCATGACTATCTGAAAGACGGATACTGGGCAATGAACAGGTCAGAGGAGCTTCCTTGCGAGGGGCTTACCGTAACGTTCCTTGAGTACATGCAGGATGTGACTGCCGCAATCGAGAAGGCCAAGGCAAAAGCCGCCAAAGAATATGCGGGCAAAGAGGACGGGGAAAAGCTAATAGGCGAGGCTTTGCAGCGCGAGTATGACGGCATTATTGAAAAAGCCGAGCAGGACAATCCTCACTGCACTGCGGAAATCGTTCCGTTCTATAATAATAATGTGTATTACCTTATAGTATATAAGGTTTACACTGACGTGCGCTTTGTAGGTGCTCCGCCTTCATCAATCGGAAAATTCGGAGCAGACACGGACAACTGGATGTGGCCGCGCCATACCGGAGACTTTTCGATGTTCCGGGTATATGCGGACAAGGACAACAACCCGGCCGGCTATTCTCCTGAGAATGTGCCCCTTCAGGCCAAAAATCACCTTAAGATTTCTCTTGCGGGCGTAAAGGAGGGAGACTATACCATGATTATGGGATATCCGGGACGCACTACCCGTTTCCAGACTTCTCCTGAACTGAAATTCCAGATAGAGCAGAATGACATCAGAATCGCAGCACGCACAGTGCGCCAGAATGTGATGCTTGAGGACATGCTGGCAGACCCTAAGGTCAAGATTCAGTATGCGAGCAAGTATTCCGGCTCATCCAACGGCTGGAAGAAATGGCAGGGCATGAAGCTGGCTTTCGACAAGCTTGACATCATAGGACGCGCAGAGAAAGAGGAGGCGGAGTTCGCCAAATGGGTGAATGCCAACAAGAAGCGCAGCAGCAAATACGGCGATGCCCTGAACAATCTTGCAGCCTGTGTCGAGGAAGGACGCTATCTGAACAATGCCTTCACTACAGCATATGAATCTGTTTACAAGATTGAGGCATCGGGCTTTGCAACCGCAATGACAAGCATGCTGAAAAGGGCGCTGTCGGAAGGAAAAGACACTTTGTCGGCCCTGCAGCAGGCATATGAAGCCATTGCTCCGGCATATGCGGACTATTCAGCAGGCACAGACAGGAAGGTGGCCAAGGCCATGATGAAGTTCTACAGGGAAAATGCTGCCGGGGAGTATTATCTTAAAGGGCTGCCGGAGGATTTTGCCGAAATGGACATTGACGCCTATGTGGACCGGCTCTTTGACAACACTGTATTCACTTCCGCTGAAAGTCTTGGAAAGGCTGTCTCTGAAAAGGGAGCGGCAGTACTGGATGACCCTGCATCCGTTCTTGCAAAATCCGTAAATAACGAGATGCTCCGGGCATTCATACCGGCACAGCAGATTGAACAGAAGCTTGCGCAGGCAAGGCAGGTCTATACAGAGGCTCTCCTTGAATGGAAGAAGGGCCAGCCGTCATATCCGGACGCCAATTTCACCATGAGGCTGACTTACGGCACGGTGAAAGGATATTCTCCTAAGGATGCTGTGGTCTATAGGTATTACACCACTTTGGACGGCGTCATGGAGAAGGAGGACCCGGACAATTGGGAGTTCGTAGTGCCTGAGAAGCTCAAGACTCTTTGGGAGACAAAGGATTACGGGCAGTATGCCATGGAGGGCGGCAAGATGCCTGTGGCATTCCTGAGCAACAATGACATCACCGGAGGAAATTCAGGTAGCCCGATTATGAATTCGCGCGGCGAGCTGATAGGCCTGGCGTTTGACGGAAACTGGGAGTCAATGAGCAGCGACGTGATGTTTGAGCCGGATTTGCAGAGGTGCATCAATGTGGACATACGCTATGTGCTGTTCATTGTGGACAAGTTCGGCGGCGCGGGATGGCTGATTGATGAGATGGATATTGTAAAGTAAGAATCTGAATCTGATTGGGAATATTCAAGAGATGAAAGAGAATGAGATAATGAAGTGGCTCTTTGAGGTCCAGCATCCTGCAAAGGGTGACAGGAACGTCGTGGAGCTGGGAATGGTTGAGAAGGTTGAGTCAGAGGGGAACAAGGTGACTGTGACTCTTGGCTTTTCCAAGCATCGTGACCCTTTGGCCGAGTATCTTATAGGAAGCGCAAAAGCGGCTGTAATAAGGAATGCTCCGGAGGGTACAGAAGTGGAGGTGAAGACTATAATAAAGGATGAGGCTGCTCCGAAGAAAAAGCCAGGGCTGGACCTCGGGCTGGAGGAGCTTTCAGGAGTACGTCACATTGTAGGCATCGCCTCCGGGAAGGGAGGCGTGGGCAAATCGACCGTCGCGGTTAACCTCGCGGTCGCTCTTGCCCGGCAAGGCTACAAGGTAGGCCTTGCCGATGCCGATGTATATGGTCCGTCTGTCCCGAAGATGACCGGAACAGAGGAGCTTATGCCGGATGCTTTCCAGGAGGGAGACAAGGAGGTCATAATGCCTATAGAGAAATATGGGGTCAAGTGGATGTCTATCGGGTATTTCGCAAAACCTGAGCAGGCTCTGATATGGAGAGGCCCTATGGCATGCAATGCGTTGAAGCAGATGATACTCCAGGTGCGCTGGAGAGAGCTTGATTTCCTGCTTATAGACATGCCTCCGGGAACAGGGGACATTCACATAAGCCTTGTGCATGATATTCCGATGGAGGGTGCCCTGATAGTGAGCACGCCTCAGGCTGTCGCTCTGGCCGATGTGGAGAAGGGAGTCAACATGTTCTGTAATGAGAGCGTGAACAAGCCGATTTTCGGTCTTGTGGAGAATATGGCATGGTTCACTCCGGAGGAGTTGCCGGACAACAGATACTACATTTTCGGCCAGGGAGGCGGATTGAAGATGGCAGAGAAATATGGCATGCCGCTTTTGGGACAGATACCTATAGTACAGAGCATACGTGAGGGGGGAGACAGCGGCGAACCCGCCGCTCTGACCGACCGTCCGGACGGTCAGGCATTTCTGCAGCTTGCAGAAATGCTTGTCTCCGCCATCGGCTGACATGCTGTCTGAAAGTTTCATAGCACCGTCTTTAAGTGCTTGACACAGACCGGGCTACAGCAGTTCCTGTTGAAAAAATCATCTTACAGATTAATACTACAGGGGGTTGAATAACTTTTTTATTCAGCCCCTTTTTGTTTTTCCGGATGAAATTTATTATTATATTTGTGCTCTGTACAAATATACTGATGCGTCTCGGCAGGCTCAAAGTAAACTTTGCTTCTGCTTTCGGCTTTTTAGTGTATTTGCCATGTTTAATTATTAACAAATAGTTTTATAACCAATTTCAATAATCATGAGAATTACACGTAGTATTCTTCTGACACTTGCATGTGCAGTATCAGGTGTGATTTTTTCTTCTTGCGAGAAGGAGCCAAGCAAAACACCGGAGGAGACTCCTAATCATGAAACAGTTTCACTCAAATCCACTGACAACTCACAGGGCTTCACCCTTACTCACGACAAAGACGGAGTGCACGGCACAGTGGAGTTCAATCTTACAGCAAAGCTTTCCAACCCGGTCAAAGAAGATGTAACCATAAAATTGTCAGCATCTTGCGAGGGAATCAGCAGCAGCAAAATCACGTTGACTCCAGCAGAAGTCAAAATCAAGGCTGGAGAGACCTCATCACCATCCGTAAAGGCAAGCATCAGCGACTGGTCTGAAGTTGCAGGCACTGAGGAGGAAAAAGCTTATTCAGTCATCGTGAAAATCGCTTCCATAACCGGAGCCGAGAACGTTTCTGCAGACACCAAGTCCACTATCACTGCGACTGTCAACAAAGATGCAAAAGACAATGGTTCCGAGCCGGAGCCGGAGCCAGAACCAGAACCGGAGCCTGGCGAGATTACAGTCTCATTGGCAACTACTCTCGGGGATGAATATAACAACCGTACAGACGAAAATGTCAATTTTACATTCAAGTTCTATACAAAAGACGGCACCTCCGAATTGGAAAATCCTGACGCGAATACCGTAATCGGCAATGGAAATCAGGATGTAGCACGTAATGACGGACTTATTTGCTTTGAAGTTGATTTCAATGAAACCAAGAATTTGAGCGGATTGTATTTCCAGCATTGGGGTCCGGCATATTGTCCTCAGGCAAGCAGAATCTATTATTCCGACAACGGAACGGACTGGAAATATATCGGAACAATAGAAAACGGCACAAGAGAGACATACTATGCGATATTCTCTGAGACTCTCAGCACAAGATATATCAAATATGAAATGACGATGCCTTCTACAAACGGCCGAATCGACATCAAGTATTTTGGACTGGTTTACAGAAATGAGTAATAGTTCTTCTGAACGAATATGAAACAAGGGGCTGAATAAAAAGTATTATTCAAGCCCCTTTTTCTTGTTTTCGGTGAGGTGGGGGCAACTGAGTATTGGGACACATTATGCAGATAAGGGCACAAAAGATATGTAAAAAATATCCGCCATGAAAAAACGGTTTAAGAAAACGTCAATTTTTTTACAGAATGATATCAAAAAGCAATTCGGTTTAAGAATCGGCCGAATCTTAAACCGTTTTCTCTTTTTGCAAGAATCCCATGCGGTCGTACCGGCATTTCACAAAATGTCGCCACCTTTTTTCCTGAGACAGCGACATTTCTTATCAAACGTATTTTCCTATTGTACACCCTAATGCTGCAACGCAACAGCATGAGAATTGCGGATTCCTATAGATAAACTATTATTTTCCACATGATCAGACATGACACCAGAACTTTGAGTCCAGTTCCGGTTATGAATCCTAGGAAAGAGCCTATGGCAGCTTTCAGGGCCTGCACAAAGCCTTGCCTTGTATAATACAGTTCAGACAGGAAAGCCCCGAGGAAAGAACCTAAGATCATGCCTACCGGGGTAAAGAATATTCCGAGCACAAGACCTGCTATGGCACCGCGTTCCGCATATTTGCTTCCTCCCGTGATTCTGGTGAAATACATCGGAATGAAATAATCCACGACTGACACCACAACGACAACACCGAGCCATATCAGCAAAGTGGTAAGGGACATGGTATTGCCCATTCTGTCTGTCCCGCTTCCCCACAGATAAAGGATGAGCATGCCCACCCAGCTGACCGGTGTGCCCGGAAGCCCGGGAAGAATGCTTCCGAGAATACCTATTATTCCTGCCACAACGGCCAAAATTGAAATCGCAATATCCATAAAAATCCTTTTTAAAATAAATTGCAAGCCGAGAGCAGAGGACAAATTTATTTGTACTATGCCGAGGCGCAGCATTTATTGTAGATTGAAAAGCTAAAATAA
>CAJUEK010000062.1 GCA_910585445.1 uncultured Bacteroidales bacterium
TGCCAGTCCTAATTTTGTTTCGCTTCAAAAAGTTTTATCGGACAGCAATAATTTTCAATGATGACTGCCTTGTTCCGGTTATCTTCAATGAGAATATCAATGCGTCCTTCTTCGGTAGGATATTCCGTATATACCCGCGATTTCCCGTAGTTGAAATCTGGAATTGTGAAGCTCTCGCCTAATGTTTCAACGAAACATTCCAGAAGTTTTGATTTCAATCCGTGTGTGCCGTTGGGGCTCAATAATTCCGCAATGATTGCCGAATGCGTGTTTTCATAATGATTCACGCCGCAGATGCTGAACATATTGAACCGTCCGCCTGTTGCATCTAATATTTCCCTGTTCTTTTTGCTTATTATCGCTATCTGATAAAGTAAATTTCTTATTTTTTCCATATCTGGTCACTTGTAAGGTATAAATGGCATCTCCGGTATTTGCGTATAGGGCAGGTCTTGTCATGTTGCCTGATACTCTGTCGGCGAGGAAAATTAAGTCTTTCTTCCGGCCATTGCAAAAATCTCCGGTGATTGCCTTTCTCATCGGTTCTTATGCAAAAGTAGCTATTGTACAGGAGATACCGGCCATGACATGCAACTATAATTAATAAAAATATCTTTGCAGGCAAGTCCGTTTCCGCATGCGCATTGAAAAACTTCAGAAATGTTTGCTTGTGTTTGAGAGGATAAGATAATGGCACATAAATTCATGATTATTAATATTTTGCTGAAATACGGTGCCACTAGGGTGGGGGAACGTGTTTCAGGAACAAGCTGATAATCAATCATTAAATCGCATCGAAATTCCTGCAATCCAATCTGACGGGAACCTGCTCCGCAAGATGCAAGACGGAAGCGTGCTGCTGTCCCGACGGCCTCCGGAACAAATGGAGCCGATAAAAGCACTGCTTTTCCCGGTTGTTATGGAGGATTCCGCCATGAAAACATCAAGGTGCTTGTCCGGGTCAAAAAAATACAAAAATTGTCAAGGGATTCCGATGTCTTTCATTATTACTCAAATGGAAAACCCGTTATAGGGTAGGGCATGCAACTGAAGCGGAATGTAAACATAGGATTGATGCTGCCGCGGCATTTGGTTATTTGGCGCAAAGGTGCTACCTTTATGTCCCTAAAGCTAAACAACAAAACCATATATGGAAAGAATCATAGAGTGCGTTCCCAATTTCAGCGAGGGGCGCAACATGGAAATCATCAATTCTATAGTAGGGACCATTGAGGCGTCAGGAGGAGTCAAAGTGCTGGATGTTGATCCGGGAGAGGCCACGAACCGTACCGTGGTCACTTTCGTGGGCAGTCCGGAGGCTGTTGTGGAGGCTGCGTTCCAGGGGGTGAAGCGTGCCAGTGAGCTTATAGACATGCGACATCATCATGGGGCCCATCCGCGCTCTGGTGCTACGGATGTGCTTCCTCTTATCCCTATTTCCGGAATTACGCTTCAAGAATGCGCTGAACTGGCAAGAAAGCTGGCTGAGCGCATTTTTTGTGAGCTTGGCATCGCTTGCTACTGCTATGAGGCTGCCGCGTATGAGCCTCGCCGCAAGAACTTGGCCGTATGCCGCAGCGGTGAATACGAGGCGCTGCCGGAGAAGGTGTGCGACCCGCAGAGAAAGCCGGATTTCGGTCCCGGAGAATATACTGATGCGGTTGCCAGAAGCGGTGCCACGAATGTCGGTGCGCGCGATTTCTTGATTGCCGTGAATTTCAATCTGAACACCACCTCTACAAGAAGGGCCAACGCCGTCGCTTTCGATGTGCGTGAGAAAGGACGTCCGAAACGCGAAGGAAATCCTATAACCGGAAAGATTGTGAAGGATGAGGCCGGAAACACTGTCATGATTCCCGGTACTTTGAAAGGATGCAAGGCCATCGGCTGGTACATAGACGAATATGGCATAGCCCAGGTGTCTATGAACATAACTGACATCAATGCGACTCCTCTGCATGTGGCTTTTGACGAGGTCTGCCGTGCTGCTCAGGCGCGTGGCCTCAGGGTTACCGGGACGGAGATAGTCGGACTTGTGCCGAAGAGGGCCCTTATTGGGGCCGGCAGATATTTCCTTGGAAAGCAGGGCCGTTCAACGGGCATTTCTGATGAAGAAATCATGAAGATAGCGGTCAAGTCTATGGGGCTGGATGATCTCAAGCCGTTCAATCCTAAGGAGAAAGTAATCGAGTATCTTATTGAGGATGAGGCTGAGACTGCCGCGCGAGAGAGGCTTGTGAGGATGACATGCCGGGATTTTGCATATGAGACTGCGTCTGAATCCCCGGCTCCGGGAGGCGGGTCGATTTCCGCATATATGGGTGCTCTCGGTGCCGCATTGGGAACGATGGTGGCCAACCTTTCATCACATAAGCCCGGGTGGGATGACCGCTGGAAAGAATTTTCCGACTGGGCTGACAGGGGGCAGGACGTGATGAGGTCACTGCTTGCTCTCGTTGACGAGGACACAGCCGCATTCAACAGGATTATGGCTGCTCTCGGTATGCCGAAAGGGTCTGATGAAGAGAAAAAAGCCCGTGCCGATGCCTTGGAGGCGGCTACGTTATATGCTACGGAGGTTCCGCTCAAGACTATGAGGGAATCTGTGCGGAGCTATGAGCTACTTAAGGCGATGGCTTCTGAGGGCAATCCTAATTCAGTTTCTGATGCCGGTGTCGGTGCTTTGGCTGCAACTGCCGCAGTGAGGGGTGCGCATCTCAATGTCAGGATAAATGCTGCCGGACTTTCAGACCGTGAAGCCGCTGAAAGATTGTGTGCCCAGGCGCAGGAGATAGAGGCGGAGGCTGCCGCTGCTGAAGCTGAAATCATGCAAATCGTCAATTCGAAAATCCGGTAGCTGAGCGGCATTGCAGGCCTGTGTGGAGCAAAATGCACTGACTCTCAATTAAATGATGAAAAACGGTGCCCCGAAACGGGGGAATCGGTATTCAGTAAAATGCTGATTGATGGTCGGTTACGCTGCACGCAATGGCACCGGAATAGTCTCCGAACGGTGCCGGAAAGGACAAAATAAAACTTCAAAAGCTGATGACTAATACATTCCAACAAGAAATATTGGCTGGCATTCCCTCGGAACTGCCCGCTCCCAAGCCATATGACATGGCTATAAACCATGCCCCCAAGCGCAAAGACATACTGAACGCTGAGGAGAAAGTGCTTGCAGTCCAGAACGCCCTGCGCTATTTCCCGCAGAAGCATCATGAGGTTCTGGCTGCGGAATTTGCTGCGGAACTCAAAGAATACGGCCGCATATACATGTACCGCTTCCGTCCGGACTATCAGATGTATGCCCGTCCGATAGAGGAATATCCGGCCAGGTCCCGTCAGGCCGCCGCAATCATGGCCATGATACAGAATAACCTTGACAACCGTGTGGCTCAGCATCCTCACGAGCTTATAACCTACGGCGGAAACGGGGCTGTTTTCCAGAACTGGGCACAGTACCGCCTTGTGATGCAGTATCTTGCCGAAATGACTGAAGAACAGACTCTTGTGATGTATTCAGGTCATCCTCTCGGACTTTTCCCGAGCCACAAGGATGCTCCGAGAGTAATCGTCACGAACGGCATGGTCATCCCGAACTATTCCAAACAGGATGACTGGGAGAAATTCAATGCCCTCGGAGTTTCGCAATATGGACAGATGACGGCCGGCTCCTATATGTACATCGGGCCTCAGGGCATTGTTCACGGAACCACAATCACAGTCATGAATGCTGCCCGCAAACAGCTGGAGGCTAAAGGATTGGCCGGAACGCAGGAGAACATGAAAGGAATGCTTTTCGTGACTGCGGGTCTCGGAGGCATGTCCGGTGCCCAGCCAAAGGCGGGAGTCATATCCGGTGTAGTCAGTGTCGTGGCGGAAATAAACCCATTGGCTGCACGCAAACGCTATGAGCAGGGCTGGGTTGATGAGATACATGAGGACCTTGATGAACTCATGGCGCGCATCAGGAAAGCCTGCTCCGCAAAGGAAGTCGTTTCCCTTGCATATCAGGGAAATGTTGTTGACCTGTGGGAAAGGCTCGCCGATGAGGAAATGCATGTTGACCTTGGCTCTGACCAGACATCTCTGCATAATCCGTGGGCCGGAGGCTACTATCCGGCCGGATACAGCTATGAGGAGTCGAAGGTCATGATGGCGGAGGAGCCGGAGCGTTTCAAAGAGTGCGTCAGGGAGTCTCTGCGCAGACATGCCGCCGCAATTAACCGTCTTGCCGACCGCGGAATGTATTTCTTTGACTACGGAAACGCGTTCCTGCTCGAAGCTTCCCGTGCCGGAGCTGACATAATGGCCGGTGAAGGCAAATTCCGCTATCCGTCATATGTTCAGGACATAATGGGACCTCTTTTCTTCGACTATGGCTTCGGGCCGTTCCGCTGGGTCTGCATGTCCCAGAATCCGGAAGACCTTGCCAAGACGGATGCAATCGCCGCGCGGGTGCTTAGGGAAATAGCTGAAAATGCACCGCAGGAGATAAGGGGACAGATGGATGACAACATACATTGGATAGAAGAGGCTGCAAAGAATAATCTTGTGGTCGGCTCCCAGGCCCGTATCCTGTACGCGGATTGTGAAGGGCGCACCAAGATTGCCCTGGCCTTCAACGATGCCATCCGCAAGGGTGAGCTTACTGCTCCTGTCGTATTGGGACGCGACCATCATGACGTATCAGGCACGGATTCCCCGTTCCGCGAGACTTCCAATATATATGACGGTTCAGCATTCACAGCCGATATGGCCGTGCAGAATGTCATAGGAGACGGTTTCCGCGGAGCCACCTGGGTTTCCATCCACAACGGCGGCGGAGTAGGCTGGGGAGAAGTGATGAACGGAGGCTTCGGAATGGTAATCGATGGAAGCGCTGACTCGGACAGGCATATCCGCGAGATGCTCCTGTGGGACGTGAACAACGGAATCGCACGCCGCAGCTGGGCACGCAATGAAGGGGCCGTCAATGCCATACGCCGTGAAATGGAACGCACGCCTGGACTTAAGGTGACGCTTCCTAACATCGCGGACACTGACATGATTCGGGACATGTTGGCGAAATGCAAATAGCTTCAAATCAGTGAGATGCATGATTACGGGTGCGTGGAATTGCATACCCGTAATTGCGTAAAAACTTTATAACCAATAAAATAGGATTTGTCATGGACAAAGCAGAACACATTATATCATCAAAAAAACTTACAATTGACAGGGTCCGGGAAATAATTGCCGGAGGTGAAAAGATAGCCATAGGGAAAGATGCACAGGAAGCTGTTGCCAAATGCCGCAGATATCTTGACACAAAGATGGAAGACATCGGACGGCCTGTATATGGCGTGACGACAGGGTTCGGCTCGCTGTGCAACATAACCGTTCCTGCGGAGGATCTGTCTCAGCTCCAGCACAATCTCGTAATGTCCCATGCATGCGGAACAGGGGAGAAAGTCCGTCCGGAGATTGTCAAGATAATGATTCTGCTTAAGGTCCAGTCGCTTTCCTACGGGCATTCCGGAGTCCAGCTTGCCACTGTGCAGCGTCTTGTTGACATGTTCAACAACGATGTACTGCCTGTGGTCTATCAGCAGGGCTCGCTCGGCGCTTCCGGTGACCTCGCTCCTCTGGCGCATCTGTGCCTGCCGATAATCGGACTTGGTGAAGTGGAATACAAGGGGCAGGTACATGAAGTCGCGCAGCTTTGGCCGGAGCTTGGCTGGGAGCCTGTGAAATTGCAGTCAAAGGAAGGTCTTGCCCTTCTCAACGGCACGCAGTTCATGAGCGCCCATGCGGTCTGGTCGCTTATACAGTCTGAGCGTCTTTCTGACTGGGCCGATAAAATCGGTGCTATGTCACTTGACGCATATGACGGGCGCATAGAGCCGTTCTGCCCTCAGGTCCATGAGGTGCGTCCTCATCGGGGCCAGATAGACACTGCCGCCAGATTCCGTGAGCTTCTTGAGGGAAGCGAAATCATCAGGCGGGAAAAGTCCCATGTGCAGGACCCTTATTCCTTCCGCTGCATCCCGCAGGTACATGGGGCGTCCAAGGATACCATCCGCTATGTAAAATCGGTGATAGAGACTGAGATAAACAGCGCGACTGACAATCCTACCGTGTTCCCGGACGAAGACCTCATCGTGTCGGCCGGCAATTTCCATGGGCAGCCGATAGCCATTCCTATAGACATGCTCACTCTCGCGCTTTCCGAATTGTCGAACATTTCCGAAAGAAGGATATACAAGCTTATAGCCGGCCAGCGCGGTCTTCCGAATTTCCTTGTCGCAAAGCCGGGCCTGAACAGCGGATTCATGATTCCGCAATACACTGCCGCTTCGATAGTTAGCCAGAGCAAAGGGCTTTGCATGCCTGCCTCAGCCGATTCGATACCTTCTTCACAGGGACAAGAAGACCATGTGAGCATGGGGGCGAACGGTGCAACCAAGCTTGTGAGGGTAGTGGAGAATACGGAGCGCGTTCTTGCGATAGAATTGCTTAATGCGGCACAGGCCTTGGAGTTCCGTCGTCCGCTGCGCTCTTCCTGGGCTATTGAGAAGATTTTTGCGGGTTTCCGCAAGGCCGTTCCGTTCGTTGAGGATGACACCTATATGCATCCTCTTATAGAAAAGGCCATAGAGTTCATAAGGTAGGGCCGGCAGGTTTTATAGCAGAAAATTCATGAAGACTTTGATAAAGAACATCGGGACTCTCGCCGGGATTCTTCCTGCGGGTGTCCTGAGGCTTGAAGGGGAGCAGATGAACGATGTCGCTTCCATCACCAATGCGTTTCTGTTGATTGAGGACGGGCTGATTTCCGCCTTCGGCCATATGGAGGACTGCCCGGGGGATAGTCCTGGGGATGGGCCGTGTGGATATCCGGGGGATTGTTCAAAGGGGCATCCGGATGGTTGTTCCAATGATACTACAGGGGACAATTCCAGATACGAAGTGATTGATGCGGAAGGGGGCATTGTCATGCCATGCTTCTGTGACTCCCACACCCATCTTGTCTATGCCGGCTGCCGTGACGGGGAATTCCGCGACAAGATTGCAGGCCTGAGCTACGAGGAAATCGCCGCGAGGGGAGGAGGCATACTCAATTCTGCCGATTTGCTGCACGAGACCTCAGAGGACGAGCTTTACCGCCAGTCAATGGAACGCATCAATGAGATTGCTGCCAAAGGCACTGGCGCGGTGGAGATAAAAAGCGGATACGGGCTCAGGACTGAGGATGAACTCAAGATGCTGCGGGTGATACGGCGCATAAAGGAGACTTCTCCTCTTACTGTCAAGGCAACGTTCCTCGGTGCCCATGCCGTGGGGAGGGAATATGTGGGCCGGCAGGATGAGTATGTGAGGCTTGTATGTGAAGAGATGATTCCTGCTGTCGCGGCCCAGGGGCTTGCGGACTATGTTGATGTGTTCTGTGACAAGGGATTTTTTACAGTGGAGCAGACCGCTGCAATCTTGGAGAAGGCGGCGGAGTTCGGTCTGAGGCCGAAAATCCATGCCAACGAACTTGAAATTTCCGGTGGAGTGCAGGTCGGCGTTGAGCATGACGCTCTTTCCGTCGATCATCTCGAGCAGACTGCGGATGCAGAAATCGAGGCGCTGAAAGGCAGCCCGACCATGCCTACGATGCTTCCTGGCTGTTCATTTTTCCTTGGGATACCATACGGCCGTGCAAAGCAGTTCATTGCTGCGGGACTTCCTGTGGCGCTTGCCTCCGATTATAATCCCGGAACATCTCCGAGCGGGGACATGCGTTTCGTTATGGCTCTCGGATGCATCAGGATGCGCCTTACTCCGGAGCAGTCCTTCAATGCCTGCACAATCAATTCCGCATATGCCATGGGGGTGAGCAACATCCTCGGCTCGATAACGGAAGGCAAAAAAGCGAATCTCATAATTACAAAACCGCTGCCTTCGCTTGCCTTTATACCGTACAGCCATCAGACTCCTTTCATAAGAAAAGTAATTATTCCGTGATTTTTTTGCATTTGTGCCGGAATGTAACTAATTTTGAACTTTTAAAAATAAAAACGTCATGATTTCAGACAAACTTCAGAAAGCTCTCAACGACCAGATTGCTGCAGAGCTTTGGTCATCAAACCTTTATCTTCAAATGTCATTCTTCCTCAAGCATGAAGGCTGGGACGGTTCTGCCTGCTGGATGGCTCACCAGGCGGAGGAAGAGCGCGGACATGCACTCAAAATGGCGGACTATCTCTTGGGCAGGGGCGGTGCCGCAACTCTTCAGGTTACAGATGCCGTTCCTCAGGTCTGGGGCTCGGTTCTGGAAATATTCGAGCACACTTACGAGCATGAATGCAAGGTGTCCTCAATGGTAAACGCTATCGTGGCATTGGCTATTGAAGAAAAGGACTATGCGACAGAGAATTTCTTCCGCGGATTTGTTGACGAGCAGGTTGAGGAAGAGGAGACTGCGTCTGCAATCGTTGACAGGCTGAGGAAAGCCGGAGAGGCAGGATTGCTTTTTGTTGATGCTGAACTCGGAAAACGCAAATAATTATTGAATTGTCGTGATTATGGGAGGATACGGCCTGATTTGGCTGTATCCTTTTTTTGTTTGTCAGGGGGTCTCGGCAAGAAAAATGCATACAGGCGGAACATCATGATTTTCCGGTCATTGGAATGTGATTTTTTCTTATCTTCGCGGCATGATGACCAGGCTTGCGGCTCCGGCCGTGACGGTAAGCATATGTCCGTACCGGAAATCAGTGATTAATTACGATATAAATCTAAAACCAATTTATTATGACAAAGAAAAGTTCATTCCTTGAAGACTTCAAGGCATTTGCGATGAAGGGCAATGTCCTTGACATGGCAGTCGGTGTGGTAATCGGCGGCGCATTCGGAAAAATCGTTACCTCACTGGTAAACGACGTCATCATGCCGCTTGTCGGAACACTGACCGGAGGCCTCGACTTCACCTCCCTCAGATGGATTATCAAGCCGGCTGTGCTCAACCCTGACGGCACAGTCAAAACTGCTGAGGCTGCCCTCAGATACGGAAACTTCATCCAGAACACAGTTGATTTCATCATCATCGCATTCTCGATTTTCTGCGTTATCCGTCTTATCGGTTCATTCAAACGCAAAGAAGAGGCAAAGCCGGCACCTGCACCTGAGGTTCCTGCAAAGCCTGAGGATATCAAGCTTCTTGAGGAAATCCGCGACCTGCTGAAAAAATAACAGGCGGCCGCCCAATAAAAAAAGTCCTGATGCATAGTTTCTTGCGCATCAGGACTTTTTTTATTTGTCCCACTTTGAAAATGGGCATTTCATCAGCGACGAATTATAGTAGCGCGCATCTGCAGTCACTTCTTTTCCGAGCCATGAGGGCTTCTCGAAATCCTCTTCTTCGCAGGAAAGCTCTATCTCCGCTACCGTCAGCCCTGAGTTTTCCCCGAAGAACTCGTCCACTTCATAGACATGTTTTCCCGCCTTAATAATATGCCTTTGCTTGTCAATCACTCCAGGCTCGCAAAGAAGGAGCAGCTCTTGGGCATCGGTGATTCCTATTTCCTTTTCCCATTCATAACGGCTCATCCCTCCTTCGCCGGTCATTCCCTTTACCGTGATGTAGCCCTTGTCGCCCTTGGTCCTTATCCTGACTGTGCGCTCCGGTGAGGAGTTCAGATATCCCTGCACTATATGAACGCTCTCTTTCACCCATGGCCGGAAATCTCCGTCAACAAGGAATTTTCTTTCTATCTCTTTTGCCATTGCATCTATTCGCTGACAAGAGGGTTCATTTCGATTATGATTTCCTGCGGACTGTAGTTTTCAATCGTCTCCTGCTTCTGCTGGTAGCTTCCGTTCAGCTTGCCGTCCACATCCTTGCACTCCACAATTACCGCATTTCCTCGCTTGTACGCAATGCTGCCGTAGAATCTGCCTTCGCTGTCCGTCTTGCCGTCGTAAATCTCGACCGTAGGAACAAGAACTCCTGAAGATGCAGATGTGGCATCGGTAATTCTTACGCTTATGTCCGGTATCGGATTTCCGCTTTCTGCATCTAATACACGTCCGTAAATGTCTTCGTTATAAATGCTGTATGGTGTTCCATAGCAGGCGGTTACGATTGTCGTGCATCCGAGCATGGCAAAGATGCGCCCTAAATTTCTGAGCAATAAGTCTTTCATGAGCATTAAAATTTGTTCTGATGCCGCTCCTGTGGCGGTACGGCACATGCAAAGATGCAAAATATGCCCGGATTGTGACAGGTTTCCGGAATTTATCGCAGAGTCTTATGGCTCAATATGTGGATTGTCACCCCTGATGCTATTGTAAGGAACATTATCCTTAGCCAGATGTTGTCCGTGACAAAGAAGGTACAATACAGGAGGGTGGCCCACAGAAGGGTGATTGACACAATTTTTACCTTAAGCGGAATGGCCTTGTTCTCCCTGTAATTCCTTATGTATGTCCCGAAAACCGGATGTGCGAGCAGCCAGTCATATAGCTTGGGGGAGCTGCGGCAGAAAAGTGCGGCAGCAAGCAGAAGCAGGGGGGTAGTAGGCACCAGCGGAAGGAAAATCCCGGCAATCCCTATGGACAGTGAAAGCACGCCTGCGGCGGCAAGTATATATCTCATTCGTCGTCGTTTGTTTTTTTGTGGCCCACGCCACTGCAAAAATCGGACTTTACCGGCTGCACATGTCAATGCTGTCATGTATTGCATCCTTTTTGAAGTGCATCGGGCGGCTTCTTAAAAATGCCGTCATAATGGAACACAATCATAATCATCAGACAAGGATATCGGGAGTGCACGGGCGAACGCTCATGCTTTGCATCATTATAAATGTCGCATTCGTGGCGGCAGAGGCGGTTGTCGGGATTTGCAGCAATTCCACAGGGCTTCTTTCGGATGCGGGACACAATCTCAGTGACGTGCTTGGCATAATGCTGGCCCTTGTTGCCCTCAGGTTGGAAAAATCGGGGAGCAGGGACAGCGAGAAAGTGTCCCGTTATGTTACGCTTGCCAATGCCGCTCTGCTTTTGGTGGCCGTCGTGCTTATCGTCAGGGAAAGCGTCTCGAAAATCATTGCACCTGAAGAGGTTGACAGCGCGGCTATTATGATAACTGCCGGTGTGGCAATTTTTGTCAACGGATTCACCACATGGCTTCTGATGAGGAATAATGACGGGAACATCAATATGAAGGCCGCATATCTGCACGCGGCGACTGACACTCTGGTTTCTGTGGGAGTCGTCATTTCCGGTCTTGTCATCTCGCTTACCGGCTGGAGCATCGTTGATCCGGTAATCAGTCTTGTTATAACTGCCGTGATTGCAGTCCCGGCAGTGAGGCTGTTCGCTGATACTGTGCGTCTTATCAAAAAAGGCTGAAATGCCTGCCGGGTTTCTTTACTGAAAAAATATTTTAATTTTCCGTCGGTTTAAATTATTGAATTTCAATGAGTTTTACGGGGGGGGGGGCAGTAAAAGCCTTAAAAATGGGCTTGATTGTTTGAAAAATTATGTTTAGTTTTGCTTACACAACGTCTGAAAGAGGTTCAAATGCTTGATTCTTTTCAGATTATGAGAGACTTTCCTATGATTTATCGTCAGGATTGAATTGTGTGTAACTCTAAAATAAGTAAAATGAAGTTCGGTAAAGTGGTCACATTGCTTGCTGCAATGTCTTTATGCGTATCTGCATTCGGACAGAATGCGGCAATAAAGACCAACATTCTTTACGATGCGGCCGCTACTGTAAACCTTGGCGTGGAAATCGGCCTTGCTCCGCGTTGGA
>CAJUEK010000063.1 GCA_910585445.1 uncultured Bacteroidales bacterium
TCTCCGGACTGTGCGGCGCGCTGGCGGTTTCCATTTACTCCTCTGCGCAGCCAAATATGCTGTACGGCAGAGAGATGGATGTCATCGCGGCCTGCGTCATCGGCGGCGTCAGCATGACCGGCGGCCGGGGAAGCGTAGCCGGAGCACTCTTAGGCTCCATACTACTGGTGAAAATGAACGATGTAGCATATTTCAGGACAAACATCATATTGGCGCTGGCAGCTGTCGCAGCCATGTCATTCGCATCCGGAACAGCATTCATATTGGTGCTCGTGGGAGCAACCGGCTTCTTTTGCTCAAGCATATTCTCCATAATATATTCACAGGCTATGAAAGCGCGTCCCGACAAGACGAACGAAATTTCCGGACTTATGATTATGGGAGTATGCGGAGGTGCTGTCATTCCGCCTCTCATGGGCATGTTCGCAGACGCCGTAGGCAATCAGAACGGCTCAGTAATGGTCATAGGAGCCTGCTTATGCTACCTTGCAGCAGCATCCTTCATCCTGGGCAAGGGACAGGCCGCGAGAAGATAGAACGACATTTCGCAAATTCTGCAGGCCGTTTCAATAGATTTTCCTTATTTTTGTGCCGCTAAACATACTTCAACACAATGATAAGATCAATGACAGGATACGGCAAGGCAGAGACCATGCTGGAATCAGGAAAAATAACCGTAGAAATACGTTCACTGAACGGAAAGACAGCGGACATAAGCATAAAGACGTCCCTGCTTCCGAAAGACAAGGAAATAGCCGTGCGGCATAAGGTTGCCAATGCCCTGCAAAGAGGGAACATAGACTTTTTCATGGCATATGAGCCGAACGCCGCAGAAAACGCGAAGCAGATTAACATTGAAATGGCCCTGGGGTACTACGGGCAGATTATGTCGCTTGCCGAGCATATCGGTTCCGCAGGCAGCCTGAACGGCAATCCTGCGGAGCTTATTTCAACCATCCTGAAGATGCCGGAGGTGATAGACTGCAAAAAACAGGACGTTATAACGGATATCAACTGGCCTCAAGTGGAGGCTTGCATAGACAAGGCACTCGCCAATATCAACGAATTCAGGGCACAGGAGGGTGAAGTCCTATACAACGACGTCACGCAAAAAGTCGCCAGCATTTTGGCATATTCCGAGCAGGTGGAGCAATACGAGAGCGAAAGGGTCGCGGCCGTAAGGGAAAAAATTTTGGCCCGCTTTGCAGAACTGAAGGCAGAGCCGGACCAGAGCCGCCTTGAGCAGGAGATGATTTATTACATCGAGAAGCTGGACATCAATGAGGAGAAAGTTCGCCTGCGCCAGCATTGCAAATATTTCATTGACACAATCAGCGACGATCCCGCTCCCGGAAAGAAGCTCGGTTTCATCGCCCAGGAAATGGGACGGGAAATCAACACGACTGGTTCCAAGGCCAATCACACGGAAATCCAGAAGATTGTCGTGAAAATGAAAGACGAGCTGGAGAAAATAAAGGAGCAGAGCCTGAATATCCTTTAGCCGTGGCAAGCCTGAGAAGCCATTTGGCAGAGTTTGTGCTATACGGCCCTACCGGTTAGTTTTTTAATTGTTAGGGTTATGAAAGAAAAGAAAATTTATGATTTCACCGTATCAGACATGAGCAAAAAGCCGGTGGACCTCAGCATTTACAGCGGAAAAGTGATTTTAGTAGTGAACACAGCCACTGGATGCGGCTTCACTCCCCAATATAAAGGCTTGGAGGCTCTCTACAGGAAATACAGGGACAAGGGCTTTGTCGTGCTCGATTTCCCATGCAACCAGTTCGGGCATCAGGCTCCGGGAACGGAAAGGGAAATAGCGGGCTTCTGCGAGCTTAACTATGACGTCACATTCCCGCAGTTTGCAAAAATCGAAGTGAACGGAGAAGGAGCGGACCCGCTCTATGTATGGCTTAAGAAACAGAAGAGAGGTCTTCTCGGCTCCACTTCAATAAAATGGAATTTCACAAAATTCCTGATTGACAGGCAAGGCAACGTGGTGGAAAGGTTCGCACCGGGTGACACTCCGGAGCAGATTGAGCCGCATATCAAGAAACTTCTCGGCTAAGTCCCTTCCCCATCAAGCTCCATCTGCCAAAGACGGATAATTACCAAACAACTGAATAATGAGCAAAATTACGGAAAAGATACGCTATGTAGGCGTCAATGACCATGAGACCACATTGTTTGAAGGCCTGTGGCCGCTTCCATACGGAGTCAGCTACAACTCATATCTGGTCATTGACAAGGAGAATGCGCTGATAGACACTGTCGATGCGCGATTCAAGGACAAATTCATTGAAAACATCAGGGAACATGCCGGAGACTCTCCGATAAATCACCTGATAATCAACCATATGGAGCCGGACCATTCCTCATCCGTATCCGCTGTAATGGAGCTGTGGCCTGACATCACTATTTTGGCAAGCGCACGTGCCGTACCTATGCTCACTGGCTACTACGGGATAAATGCCGACAAAATCAAGACAGTAGGTGACGGGGACACCCTCTCATTGGGAGAGACCGTCCTGTCGTTCCACATGACCCCTATGGTGCATTGGCCTGAAACAATGATGACATGGGACGAAAGCGAAAAGACTCTCTTCTCGGGAGACGCATTCGGTACTTTCGGCATACCTGGAATCGGTATTACGGACAGCAATCTTGAAGACCTCGGGCCATACCGCGATGAGATGATACGCTACTATTCGAACATCGTCGGCAAATACGGCAGTACAGTGCAGGCCGCTATGAAGAAGCTCTCAGGACTTGAGATAAAGCGGATATGCAGCACTCATGGTCCGGTATGGGAGAAGCTTGCGGCAGATGTGGCAGGCCTTTACGGAAAACTCAGCAGATATGAGGCAGAGCCGGGAGTATGCATCGCATATGGCTCGATGTACGGCAATACAGCTGAAGCAGCCGAGTGCCTGTCTAAGGAGCTTACGGCGGCCGGCGTTCCGAACACAATCCATCCGCTCTGCACGGAAAACATATCCGAAGCACTGCGTGATGTGTTCAAATACAACACCATAGCCATCGGTTCTCCGACATATAACGGAGGCATCTTCCCTCCTGCCGAGACATTCATGAAGGCCATTTCAGCACGCAATGTAAAGGGACGCAAATTCGTTGCTTTCGGTTCATATTCATGGGCGGCGGCAAGCGTGAAACTGCTTGCTGAACAGGCTCAGTCCCTCGGTTTTGAGCTTATCGGACTGCCGGAAGAGACTCCGGGCAGCCAGAACGGAGGGATATCATTCCCGCATGCCTATTCACCTGAGAAGTGCGACATGAAGGCTCTTGCCGAAATCATCCGCAAGTCCGCAGGTCTGGCATAGAATTGGATATTGACATGCCCAGAACGAATTTAACAAAGCAAAATGAATAAAGCAAAAGAGCCGGGTCCGCTTGACGTCCCGGCTCTTTTCATTTGTCCACAAAAGTGCTACTCCACGTAAAGCAGCAGGCCTTTCAGATACTCCCCTTCCGGATGGTAAATGTTCACGGAATGGTCAGCAGGCTGGTTGAGCCTGTCGAGTATGCGCACGCTCTTGCCGCACTGCGCAGCAGCAGAGAATACGGCAAGGGCAAAAGCTTCCTTGTCAACTACCTGCGAGCAGCTGTACGTGAAGATGAGTCCTCCCGGAGCGACCTTGGAAATTGCAGCGGCATTCAGTCTCTGATATGCCCTGAGGGCATTCTTCAAAGCTCCGCGATGCTTGGCAAAAGCAGGCGGGTCAACTATCATAAGGTCATACTTCCCCTCCGGAACATCCTTCAGGTAATCTATGGCATCGCAGCACAGGCTCGTATGCCTCTCCGGTGCAAAACCGTTTATCGCCACATTCCTGTCAACCATGGCCATAGCCTTTCTTGAACTGTCAACAGAATCAACATGAACAGCTCCTGAAGCCAGCGCATATATGGAAAATCCTCCGGTATAGCAGAAAAGGTTAAGCACATTGCGCCCACGGGCATGTTTGCCTACAAGAGCCCTGTTCTCCCTCTGGTCAAGGAAAAAGCCGGTCTTCTGGCCTTCTGTCCAATTGACAATGAACTTGTGCCCGTTCTCAAGCACGACAGTCTCATTCTCCACGAAGTCCTCCCTGCGGTACATATATCCGTCAACAAGCTCGAGTCCGGCCTTGAAAGGCGCAGTACCGGAGCTCTTGTCATAAACAGCCTTCAGGGTGTCCCCATAGACCTTGCACAAAGCTTCCGTAATCTGCTTCTTGGCACGGAACATTCCCACGGAATGAGCCTGCAGAACGCATACACCGTCATAATAGTCGATTATAAGGCCAGGAAGATTATCTCCCTCACCGTGTACAAGCCTATAGCAATTGGTAAGGGCAGCCCCGTCAGCCGCAAGACCCGCAGAGATGCGCACCGCAAGGGCACGCGATATCATTATCTCCCAGAAATCAGGGCTGAGCACATCTGAGTCAAAGCTTAGGATGCGCACGGCAATCGAGCCGATCTGCCAATGCCCGCAGGCAAGGAAACGCCCGTCTGCTGCATGCACAGCCACGACATCACCCTCCTCAGGAGTTCCGTGCACCTGTGCGATTGCCCCGGAGAACACCCACGGGTGGAACCTGTACAGGGACTCCTCCCTGCCTTTCTTCAATACTGCCTTTATCATAATAAATTCTCGTCTTTCAAAGGATTCTTTTCTGATGCCATGAGCCTGATATACATCTCACGGCACACCCATGCGTCAGTAGCCGCATATTTGCACTGTGACTCGGACAAGGCAGGAGCCTCCCAGTTGGAAAGCTGCTGCGTCTTGGAAATGCGGAAGCCGAGAATGATTGCGGACATCTTCTTGACGCTCTTGTCACGGATTCCCCACTCCCACACTATCTTCTGCAAATCCACGAAACCGGCAGGCACAAAATCATGATGTTTCTGAAGCCCCCTGATGTCGTCATGAATGGCAGCCCCGACCTTGATAATCTTTCCGTTGGCGAGCAGGCTGCAAAGCCTGCGGTGCATTCCTATATCCTTGATTCTGAACAGGAAAGCCTTGTCCGGTCCGGAAAGCTGGAGCAGAGACACCCCATAGCGGGACTGGCCCTGCGAGAAACACGGACGCGTCTCAGTATCAAAGCCGATTATGGGCTGCGAGCGGAGATAGGCAAGCGCACGGTTAAATTCAGCGCCGACGGAATCAATCACGTATATCTTTCCGGGGAAAGACACGTAATCAAGCTTTTCAAGTTCCTCTGCACTTATACTTTCAATATACATAACAAACACAAAATCCGGGGCTTCCGCTAAAAGAACAGAAGCTCCCTGTATTTAGGCAACGGCCACATCTCATCGTCAATTATCATCTCAAGATGGTCCGCACTGTAACGTACCTTGTCCATCATATCCTTCACCTCGTGAGAATAGGTCTTCGCCCGCTCCCCTATGCCCTCAATCCTGTTCGCTTTCTTGCGGGCATCCACGAGCCTTACTACATCCGCGGACAGGTTGTTCATATGGAACGATATCTTTTTAAGCGTGTCGATTTCAGAAGAGCAGAAATTCATATAGTCGTCTCCGAAAATGTCCTTGATGCCCTTCACATTCTCTATAAGGACGTTCTGATACCTCACCGCCGCCGGTATGACATGGTTAAGGCAGATGTCCCCGAGGATGCGGGCCTCTATCTGAAGCTTCTTCACATAGACCTCATTGAGAATCTCGAAACGGGCCTCCACCTCATTGGGAGCAAGAACGCCAAGCTTGTCGAAAAGTTCCAAGGTCTGCGCCTCATGATAGACCTCATAGGACTCCGGCACATTCCTCACGGCCCGAAGCCCGCGCGCCTGGGACTCGATTTCCCACTCCTTGCTGTAACCGTTGCCCTCGAACATTATGTCCTTGGCCTCAGTTATGAACTTGCGCACGACAGCCATAATGGCAGAAGAGCGGTCCTCACCTGCCGCTTCGAGAACATCCACTTCGTGGCGGAAGTCCTTTAGGCTCTCGGCCACGATAGAATTTACCACATAAACTGCTGAAGCGACATTCTGCGATGAGCCGACTGCGCGGAATTCAAAACGGTTTCCGGTAAATGCAAACGGAGAAGTCCTGTTCCTGTCCGTATTGTCCGGGAATATCTCCGGTATGGCATTGACAATCTTGATAGACTCCTGTGACGAGGCTGTCATGCAGGCATCCCCAAGCTCCATGATGGAGCGGAAAATGCCGTAGAGAGTAGAACCGGAGAACACAGAGGCAACCGCTGGAGGAGCCTCATTGCCGCCCAGACGGTATGAATTGCCGAGTGTAGCGACAGATGTCATAAGCAGATAATGGTGCTTGTGAACGGCCCTGAGCACAGAAGCATAGAACGAAAGGAACTGAAGGTTCTTTGTCGGAGTCTTGCCAGGTGAAAGGAGATTCACGCCGGTATCAGTCATTATGGACCAGTTGCAATGCTTTCCGGAGCCGTTCACCCCGTCAAAAGGCTTCTCGTGGAAAATCACCTTGAGATGATGCTTCTCCGCGACCTTCTGCATCACTATCATGAGCATCATGTTCTGGTCGATGGCCTTTGTGGCATCACAGAATACGGGTGCACATTCGAACTGGTTAGGAGCCACTTCATTGTGACGCGTCTGGAGAAGAATGCCGAGCTTGTATGCCTCAGTCTCAAAATCTTTCATGAAAGAGCTTACCCTTGAAGGTATAGCCCCGAAATAATGGTCTTCAAGCTGCTGGTCCTTTGCCGAGGTATGCCCCACCACTGTACGTCCCGAAAGCATCAGGTCCGGCCTTGCTTTGTAGAGAGACTCGTCAACGAGGAAGTATTCCTGCTCAAGACCGAGATTTACTTTTACAGCCTTGACGCTCTCGTCAAACAGATTTGCCACTGAAACGGCGGCCTCGCTGAGGGCGTGCATGGATTTGAGATGCGGAATCTTGGTGTCAAGGGCCTCACCCGTATATGACACGAAAACAGACGGTATGCATAAAGTTCCGTCCATCAGGAACACCGGAGATGAAGGGTCCCATGCGGAATATCCCCTTGCCTCAAAGGTGTTGCGAAGTCCTCCGTTCGGGAAACTTGAGGCGTCAGGCTCCTGCTGCACTAAAGCGCTTCCGTTGAATTTCTCGAAAGCCTTGCCGTCCTTGAAAGTGACAAAGGCCTCATGCTTTTCAGCAGTGGAATCAGTAAGGGGCTGAAACAGATGGGTGTAGTGGGTCGCCCCCTTTTCCATGGCCCATGCCTTCATTCCTGAAGCTATTTCATTGGACACGCTGCGGTCAAGCTTGGCACCGAATTTCACCGATGCGAGAACAGCCTCATAAGCCTGCTGTGACATGTACACTCTCATCTTGTCAAGGTCAAGTACATTCTCCCCGAAATACTCAGAAACAGGTCTATTCTCAACGTAGAAACGCTCCGTCTTGTGCAGAGCAGACTCATTTAGAGCCATTTGCCTGAAAGTTGCCATAAGTTTTATCCATTAATTTGTCAAGTCGGGCGCAAAGATAATAAAATATCGCTATCTTTGTCCTTGGTACATACGAAAACAACAGGATAAAAATGGCCAATATTTCAACCAAAGCCCAACAGATGCCGGCATCTGCAATCAGGAAGCTGGTACCTTACGCCGATGCAGCTAAAAAGCAGGGCGTGAAAGTATATCACCTCAATATCGGACAGCCGGACATCGACTCTCCGGAATGCGCGCTCAATGCCGTTAAAGGCAATATGCCGCAGCACGTGTCATACTCCCATTCCGCAGGAATCATGGAGCTGAGACAGGGACTCGTGGAAAAATACTACAGGAAAATAGGCATTGACATTGAAGTGCCGGAAATCATCATAACAGTTGCCGGAAGCGAGAGTGTCAATCTCGCCCTCGAGATAACATGCGATGCCGGAGACGAAGTGATAGTGCTCGAGCCGTTCTACACGAACTACAACACTTTCGCTTTCCTGAACGGCATAACCCTCAAGGCCATCCCGACAGACATCAGGAACGGCTTTCAGGTCCCTCCTATCGAAGAGTTCGAGAAGGCGATAACCGACAGGACAAGGGCGATACTCGTCTGCAACCCCGGCAACCCGAGCGGCACACTGTATTCCAAGGAAAACATGCTCGCCATAGGTGAAATCGCCCGCAAGCACGACCTGTTCCTCATTTCTGATGAGGTTTACCGTGAGTTCTGCTATACGGATGAGCCGCATTTTTCCGCAATGAACATACCTGACCTGGACCAGAACATAATACTCGTAGATTCCGTTTCCAAAAGATACAACCTGTGCGGAGTCAGGGTCGGATGCATCATCTCACGCAACAAGGAAGTGATGGCCGCCGCCATGAAATTTGCGCAGGCAAGGCTCTGTCCTCCGGTATTGGGCCAGATGGCGTCAATCGGAGCGCTTGACACTCCTGACGAATACTTCACCGAAGTCAGGGAAGAATACATAAAGAGGCGCGACTATATGATAGACAGGCTCAATAAAATGGAAGGCGTATTCACCCCTCTTCCAATGGGAGCATTCTATACGATAGCCGAGCTTCCGGTGGATGACGCGGAGAGCTTTGCAAAGTGGATGCTTGAGGAGTTCCGCATAAACGGTGAGACAACCATGATAACTCCGGCTGCGTCTTTCTACAAGACTCCGGGATACGGAAAGAACCACGCGCGCCTGTCATATGTACTTGCCGTATCTGAAATGGAAAAGGCCATGACGATTCTCGAGGAAGGTCTCAAAGCTTATCCGGGCAGGACAAGCGGCAAATAAGCCCTAAAGACTTAATATCAAATAATAAAACAGAGATGTTAATATTTATAACACCTCTGTTTTATTATTTATGTCCCAGCACTTCAAATATTTTTGGCATAAGCATGGAATCTATGAACTCTTCTTCCATGAAATGCGTCCCGTCATACATCATATATGAGTTCCCGAAATATTTTTCCCAAGTGTGCACGCTCACAATTCCGCTCTTTCTGTAGTGGTCCTGCATGCCGAAAAAGGCAAAGTGCTTGTCCCGGCTTCCGGTCCGGACGGAATTGCTGAGAGCCATTTTCCTGTGCTTTCCGTATTTGCACAGAACTCGATACGTAAAATGCAGCTTCTGCCTGTCGCCTTCCTTAGGACGGTATATTCTGCCAAGCAGTTCCGTCACACCCGGCAGGACGGACATCCATGCCATATACCGGAAAAACAAAGGAGTATTAAGGGCCGGGGAAACGAACAGATGCGGCATTCCCACAATCCTAAGGGCGTGCAAGGCCCCAAGTGACTCCCCGATTACAAGGGCAGGCCGGAGTTCCTCTGTCCATGAGGTGATTTGGGCATGCGCAATCTCCGGGTCGAAGTCGTAAGTCCGCACAACTACATTGACTGCCCCACAGCCCTCCAGGACATTCCTCCCGAAACGCTCCCTGAGTATGGACGGGATTCTGCTGTCCCCTCCTCCTCCCATGCCATGTATATACAGTATATTGGTCATAAATGCATCCGTTTTTCTTCGCGCCGCTTCCGGAGCGGGTTGCAAAGTTAAGCACTTTTGGCATTTTACATCTCAGAAAGTCATGAAATTATAAGACAGCCCAATACCCACATATGGCGCATGATTTACCGCATTATCTTTCATATATATTCCATATCCCGCATGAACACCGGGCCACATCCCTCTCCTTTGTATGTTTTGTATTCACATGATGAATCCATAATGACGACAGGAGTGAATGACTCGTCTTCCATATCGTAGAGCATAACATTCACGCTGCCAAGAAGATGATGCATCAATGCAGCCTGTCCGTCACTCAGCCATCCTGTCGAAAATTCGTATGTCTTGGTAATGCTGTTCAAGTAATTTATTGTCTCACGGCCAGATGGTCCAAAATTGTCATTGGAACTTTTGAATGTCTGCCTCTGATATGATTCCGACCGCTTCACTCTTCCGGCAACAGTCAGCCATCTCCAATATCCATATGCGTCCACGTAATACAACGCATATCTCAAACCGGTATTCATGACTTTGATGTGAGGATAATCCACGGAATTTCCTACTGCGGAAAGTATCTGAATCTCAGAGACATGAACATTATCCTTAGCTCCGAATATTTCGTCAGCCTTTCCATAAAGGACGAAAGACACTGTTCCTGATGTCTCATTGACAGGCATTTGGATTTGTCTGGAAGGTGAGGCAGCCCCATTGCCGAACAAGGCACGGACTTCCATATTGGACTCACTGGCATAGTCGGCCACGCAATGTATCACCAAGGGCATCCTTATGTCCAGTTCATGGCGGATTAAAGTCCATGGTACAGCGCCCACAGCCATTTTATCATCGTAAGAATAGTCATTTGTAGCCCTCAGTATATACAGGTCATGCCCTGCAAGAATAATAAAAGAACGGTAATAGTCAGGCAACTGAATCGCATGCTGGGACACATCAAGCTTGGACACATCAGGAAACTCGGTTTTGAGACAATCTGCAAGCATGCTGTTAAGCACGAGTTCAACATGATCCTTACCTGGTTTAGCATAGGCATAAACGGTGCCTACGACCTCATCAAAACTAGTCTCGGAAAAAATAGTGAACCTGGCTGAGCTTACATTTATTGAAAGCTTCTGGTCACGCCAGATAGGAAATTGAAATCTATATTCTGCCATAATGTAATTGGTTTTTCTATTAAATATGAATTGAACGGTTTCTGTAAATTACCGTAGCTTGCAGAGCGGTATCATGCTCCACAAACAGAACCGGAATGCTCAGTGCAGACGTCTCCATTTTTCCAGTTCATTTCTGTCATGCTCTATTTTGTCTTTTCGGTAGCTCAACAAATTGAAGAATTCCATTACATTCATCTCCCACACATCATTCCACGGACAGCGTACCAATTCGGAAACAGCATCGACATTTGCAATCCAGCCCCAGCGCCGGACAAAAGCGCTTTCATCTCCATCACTTTCGCCTTCACCTCCTTCCTCACCGCTTTCGGAAGAGTCCTCGTGTCCCGTATTGAAGAGGTTAGGATACCGTTGATTGAACGCTGACATTTCTTCAAAAAAAAAGCGGTCAGGACAGAAGCGTCATATATGGACAATTCTGCTTCAAGTGCTTCATGAACTTGAGCAATGTCATATCCGCGGCCATATTTGCATCCCTTGGGAATAAGGAAACATGACAGAAGCTGGGCTATGTTTCCGTCTTCTTTACAAAACATCTGAAAATCCACATATTGCGCTGTTGTCAATTTGCTCACATCCAAATCAGGAATCAATTCCCAAATGCCGATGCGATATACAGCCGCAACCTTATGCCCATCCTGTTCCGGAATATCTTTTTCAAGAAAAGTCGCCGCTGAGGCTATTTTCTGGAACTACGTAATCGGCATGTCAAGCAACACGTCTTCCGACATGTCGGACAATACAGAAAAAACAGCCATCTGCATATTAAAATGTGAGAGCGATTCATCCCTGCACAAATCCATGATTTTCCTGTACTTGCCAATTGGCAATTCTTTGTAACTGCTAATCATATCCATATAATATTATTGTATTTGCTCTAAGTATATGACAAAAATTTGAAAATATCGATTCGATAACGGTTAGTATGGTT
>CAJUEK010000064.1 GCA_910585445.1 uncultured Bacteroidales bacterium
CCGTTCTCTTGCATAAATTCTCTGAATGTCATATCATTTCAATTTTTAAGATTAATTTTTTTTGTTTTCCCTCCGATACATTTCTGTACCGAAGGCTGATTATTTTTCTGCCCGGAGGATTGGTGGCAGGTCCAGGCAAGGAGGACACGGAAAATACGCTCCCGATATGTCGGAGAGGAAGATTTTCCAGTGGCAAGCGTAAGTGGTACTTGACAGGGCTGACAGCCGGCAATCGAACTTTGCAGAGAAAATAACCGGGCTTCTGGAATGGAATATGGGGGAACAGGTACGGTGAAAATAAAACAGAGGGAAAGTAAAGAATGTAAAAATGGGTACACCGCTCCATAGAGCGGAATGTACGTAGGGATATCCTGGAAAGAGGACCGACTGACGGTTCTGTTATAAAAGGAAACGGGCCGCACTTTGTCGGACATAAGAAAGAATACCGCAATCGTCTTTGTGACTGCGGTATTCTTATGGGATGATACCTTATGCTGCCTTGTTAGGCTTCTCCGGCTTGCGCTGCCTTGTTTCCCAGCCGTACACACCGGCTACATACGGATAGAGGGAACGTGTTCTCTTGCGGAAACCCTGCTCGTCGATTTCACGGTTGTAGATTTTCTCAGCGATACGTTCCGCTTCTTCACGGTCTTTGGCAACCCTGTACAGGATGTAGTTCGTGCCGTCGTGGTGGGTCATCCGACTCCGAATGTTATAGCCGTCGCCGTACCATTCCGCATATTCGCACGAGGATTTAAGGATGTCGGCAATATTGTTTCCCAAAATCTGGTAGCCTTGCTTCCGGCCATTCCACAATCCAAGGTCTCCGAACACGATAATAACGCCGTCCACCTGTTTGTTCAGGTTGCACCGTTCATCGTCCAGCCAGTTATAAACTTCTTCCGCCCATTCTTCATCGCTGACCTCGTAGGTGTCATCGTCCAGCATTTCCCGTTGGGAATTTTGATAATCTTCCTTGGCTGCTTCGTTCAACAAGTCATCGCTTGTCCAAATCATGTGTTTCATACGTTTTGAATGTTAATGTATTACTTTTTTATCCCTGTTGTCGGAGGCTTTTACCTTGCCCGACGGGATTCGATTTTACTGCGGAATAAAAGGTGAAAAGGCGGGAACAAGCCAAGGAGGAAGCGGCAGTCACGGATGGTTCCATTTGTGTTAAGAAGTATTGGCGAGCTTGCGAGTTGATGGTTGTTAATCGCAAATGAAGCCGCGCCTTGCCGGTTCACGCCAGCCTTAACTTTGCAGGGAAAATCAATGGACGGCGGGTAAGCGAAGAATGGACGGAGTGTATAAAAGCTGTGATTCTGCGGAACGGCAACGAGCAAAACAAAAGCGGTCGGGAGACCGCTCTGTTCAGAATAAGGCGGGGATTACTTCTTGCCCTTTTTCTTTTTCGGCTCCGTAGGAGCTTCCTCCTTCTCGACAGCCGGATAGAACTTGACAGCAACCATCACGATGCGGTTGTGCTTCACGCCGCCCTGGTCGGCCCACTCTTCAGGCTTGAAGTACCCCTCCACGGTGAGCAGCGTGCCTTTGGTGAGCTGGTCGAACGACCCGGTATTCTCGTTTTTGCGCCACGCTTCCATGTTCATCAAGGCTGATACGCGATTAGTTCCCTCTCCGTTCTTCTCCTGACGGCTGATTGCCAGAGGGAAACGTGCTACACTTGCGGTGGTGAAATGGCGGATTTCTGCGTCTTTTCCTACGAATCCGGTTACTACGAAATTGTTCTCGATCTTTTTCATTGCGATTGTTTTTTGAAGTTAATGAATCATTTTTACGGTGCCGAAAAAGTAGGTGCAGCAAAGGGAAAGCACCAAGGATAACGCATAAATACTCTTTATTTTGAGGCGTAGCTCCAAACCGGAGGCCTGATAAAGGAAGATTTGTGCGGTACGCCATTGGTCAAGGTTCATGGAACCGGTGCCGTCTGCACACTATCTTTGCAACGGAATAATGATGATGACTTCGATAGGAACCGGTCGCGGAAAAGGCGGGATGAAACAAATCGTGGCAGGTTCGGAGAACCGAAAAGACCTGTCCGCCTACTGGCACAAGATTACGGCGCGTTCCGGCATGAAGCGGAGAAGGACATCGAGGCGTGAAAACGTACCGTCCGGCCTCTTGGGTGGAAGCGGCAATAAACGATATGCTGTCCGACCGGCCATGCGCATTGTGATGTGGAGCGTGCATCAGACGAAGAGCCGACAACCGACGTGTGCCGCATATCGTCAGTGCGCTGTCCTTATCCGACTGTTATATGAGGAAGGAGAGGCAGGAAAAGGGAAAATGGCGGAAGCCTGCCTTTCCGGCAAAACGGTGGAGTGGCGTCCTGAGAGTGGAAAGGCAGCTATAAAAGGATGTGGCGCAGCCAAAAGAGAATAAATGATATTCCAGTAAAAAAGGGTTATCGTACCGTAGGCATTTATATTGGGAGTGTATAGCAGTTTAGGATAAAAGGGATAATCGCGGAGACGACGATTGTTGTCTGCCACGACGGAGAGAACGGGCTGAAACCGGATGTCCCGGTTTGCCCGTTTATAACCTATTGATTTTATTCTTCTTCCGCTATCATTTTCTTGCCGTATTCCTTGATTTCATCCATCGTCAGCCATTCAGGTCTTTCTTCCTCTTTGAAACTTTCATAAAGTTTTGTCATGGTTTCGATTTGGGCTTCCTCATTACCTGCCCACAAGCGGTCGGTGTTTCTGTTCCCAAACCCCAAGTAATACTCGCAATCTGCCTGCAAACGACCTAATAACATGTATCTGAAGCGTAAGTCATGCTGCAAAATTTCGTCTATCGTCATACTCTTGTATTTTAAGTTTTTATTTCTCCCTCTTGTAGCTTGTCGGCTACTTTCGGGCTTGATTCAATTATGTCGCCTCAAAAGGTGGCATGGCTCTTTATGCAGGGTTTCACTACCAAATACGACCTCGGCAAAGCAGAGGTGGAGATTTTGTCGTGAACCGTCAGGCATGACCTTGCATACAAGAAAGACATGGCAGGTACCTTTGCGACACAATTCGTATCAGGCAGCCCGGAAGTGGATAGGCGAACTCAGGGAAGAGAAGGTTTCCTGCAAAAGGGTGATGATTTGTAAAAAAGGGGTACATCCAAAAGAGGAAATACAAATGGGTATTCCTGAAAGGTGGTTGTCGTGCCGGAGGCATTTGTATTGGAAGCGCATGGCGGTTCAAGGTAAAAAAGGTTATCGTGCCGACAGGTTTGTCTGTCATTATGGGAAAATGCGGATTGAAACCGGAAAAACCGTCTCAATCCGCATAGCTCGTCAATGGATTTTGTGCTATCCTGTTATGTCAAAAGGTCAAAATCGTGCCATCATAACACGATGCTTAAACAGTTTGTTTTTGTCGCTCGGTCGTCGCTGGCTTATCCAGATATGATGTGCGCCATATCCGAACGTGAAATATTCCTCAAGCTGTGTTTCCTCCTTCAAATGTTCCATTCCCGCACGGAGTTCAGCTTCATTGCCCGAAAAAAGAATCGTGTTCATGATTCTGAAATAAATCTCCGTCGCTTCATCGCAATAGGGACAAAAGCTGTGTTCGATTATTACTTCCATATTCTTGTTTTAATTGCTTACTTCGACAATGACCTCAATTCTACCGTACAGCACAGAGCGTAGTGCCGTTTTGTCAATGGCGTAATACTCGCAAATTTGCCCGTACTGTTTGACAAAGTACCGTTTGAGAATATCCGAGAAGTCAAAATGATACCCGTTCAATGCAATGCCCCGGCTGAAATAGATGCTTTCCCGCACTTTACGGGTAATCCAGTTTTTCTCCTCACGGTTCAATTTATCGCCGCTATTCAGACGTTCCCGCAGCTTGTAAACACGACTTTCCCGTAATGTAGTCAGTTCGGGGACGTCCCATTTGACGAATTTTGTTGCTATCTGTGCCATAGGTCTGTTGGTGCTAATCATAAATAATCACTTCATCACGATATTCTGAAATTTCCTTACCGCTTTCAAGGCGGACAACTATAGTGTTGCCATAGTCGCCCACGATTGTACCCTCCGTGTAGCCTTTGTACGGGTTAAGCAGTGTGCAATGCAATCCGATGATGTCGGACGGTTCTTCATATTCATACATAGAGCAATGTTTTTGCGGTTATAATTTGATTTCCCATTTTCCTTGAGAGAACTTCCTGAAGCTCACGTATTCATCTTCAAGTTCGTGAGTTAGTATGCGCATATAGATTTCGTTTTTAGCTTCCAACGAATCCACCAGCTTGTTGATTTCTTTTTCCGGGTATTCCCAGCGAGAAGAAAATTCCGCATCTATAACATCGGCATACCGGTTGATATAGCCGTCAAAATTATCGTCCAAGAAAGCCTCTATCTTGTCGAGATCTTGTTTGTTCGCAGTGGTAGCGTGGAAAATGTTTGTTGCAATGTTCGCCATAATCTCAAATTTTAAGTTTTTTCTTTTTTCCCTCTTGTAGCTTGTCGGCTACTTTCGGGCTTGATTCAATTATGTCGCCTCAAAAGGTGGCATGGCTCTTTATGCAGGGTTTCACTACCAAATACGACCTCGGCAAAGCAGAGGTGGAGATTTTGTCGTGAACCGTCAGGCATGACCTTGCATACAAGAAAGACATGACAGGTACCTTTGCGACACAATTCGTATCAGGCAGACCGGAAGTGGATAGGCGAACTCAGGGAAGAGAAGAAGATCCTGTAAAAAGAAGGATTGCTTGTAAAAGGGGATTGCAGCGAAAAGAGAAAATGTGAGTTGGATTCATTTTCTTTTTTGACTGCACGGTTAGAACGGGAAGAAGGCGCAAAAAGGGGCGAAAATTCAGTTTAGTTTAGTACATTAGCCTTATATATATGCTAAATCAAAGTAAACTAAATATAGGTATGCATATTTGCCTGCCTGTATGTTTGTGTTTGGACGAAAATACTTACCTTTGCAAAGACTCCAAGAATGATTTGTTTTTTCTTTTGGCTGCAATGATTATTCGCTGATGCGACGTTCGGACAGGATGGGCAAAAATGATGTCGAAAATGGATGAAAGCCGTTAAGAGTATAAGCAAGTGCAAGGAAAGAAACACAATGAAAACAAAAAAATGGGAAATCTCTTAAAAGCACAATTTTGTTCCTGTTTTGTTTCTCAATAAAATCAATCAAATTTATAATATATTGATTATCATTTTATTAAGTAATTCAATTTTGAAAGGTTGAATTTATTGACAAAAAACAATGCAATGATAGACGTAGATAAAAATACCTGCCCACACAATCATGTGTGTCCGCTCATCAGATTGTGCCCCGTTGACGCCATAACCCAGGACCAGGACGGATATCCTGTCGTGGACCACAGCCTCTGCATAGAATGCGGGACATGTGTCGAGAACTGCCCCAAAGGAGCGATGCGTCAGCTGTAAAAGCCATCACACACCTTTTTTCCGGAGTCCGCGCACAGCCTCAGCTTCCAGCGGATTGTCCGGCCATGAGTGTTTCGGATAACGCCTTCTCAGTTCCTTGCGCACCTCATAATATGTTCCGCTCCAGAAACTGCGCAAATCAGATGTGAGCTGTACTGCCTTGTAGCCTGGAGACAAGAGTTCCATCAGAACAGGCAGACGGCCATCATCCACCCTCGGCGTGTCCAGAAGCCCGAAACATTCCTGCAGACGCACACGCACTATGGGAGCATCCGCCCCTTGCCGGTATTCCAGACGGATACGGCTGCCTGTCGGGACAGTGACATATTCAGGCGCGAGACGCTCAACCTCCTGCTGCCGGTCATATGAAAGCAGCCCCCATATCACTTCGCACATGTCAATCTTCTTCAGTTCCTGCACTGACCTCGCATTCCCGGCATAAAAAGGGAGCCACTCCTCTGCCATGCCCAAGACAGATTCCGGACTCATGTCTGGCAGCTCCAGTTCAGGATGCCAGGCAGACACTGCGGATATTCTGCGTATCATGCCACACGCTTTGTCAGAAAAGTCAAACATGGACATGCCATCTCTGCCGGCCGCCTCGCACATTACGCCAATGACTGTCTCCTTAGATACGTCATGGAGAGGCACAGTCCCGACGACAATAGCACCGAGCCTCGTCTCACGCTGCGCTGCCACACATCCCTGACGGCTGTCCCAAAATACGCGGTCACGGGTCTGCGCCATAGCCATGACATCCTCCCTGTCCAAAGGGGCCGCAAGAAAAATCCTGCCGTCACCATCTTTCCTGGCATTGAGACTGCATGCGACAATCCATTCGCACGAAGACAGCATGTCCGTCTCATCCATGGCTGCAATACTGCCGTCAGGGAACTGGAACCGGCCTCTCCCCTCTTTCCACGCCTTGCCGATTCTTTCAGGATATGCCGCAGCGACAAGTTCACCAATCCTGTAAGGGTCGGCCGCAGAATCGTCAGTCCCGACACCGGAGATACGGCAATATTGCAAGGCCTCCTTTGAAATCCGTCCCCATATGCCTCCGGAACCTTTCCTGCGGTTTTTCCTCAATTCTGAGACCCTGATGTCCATTCCCGTCTCCATGATACTCCCCATAGGGTCGCGTTCCTCCAGCAGTGCCGCTATGTCAGCCGCAAGCGCCTTGTCCAACGTTCCGGAAGCCTTCAGGAGCATCTGTCCTATACGCGGGTGGCACGGTAATCCTGAAAGGGCACGCCCATGGCTTGTAATCCGCCCATTTCCGTCAATGGCACCGAGCGATTCCAGAAGCACCATTGCACTGGATATATTGGCCGGCTTAGGCATATCAATCCACGGGACATCCCCGATACGTTCTCCCCATGCGGCAATATCCAGCATAGTTCCGGCGAGATCCGCCTCCAGAATCTCAGGAACACGTACAGGTGACATATTCTTTTCAGCCCCCAAATGCCACAACCTGTAGCAGACACCGGGAGCGACCCTTCCTGCACGCCCGGAACGTTGCTCCGCCATGTCAAGGCTGATTCTTACAGTCTCCAGCCTGGTCATGCTGCTGCGTGTGTCGAAAACCTGTTTACGGCAAAGGCCCGAATCAACGACAACCCTCACGCCCTCTATAGTAAGCGATGTCTCAGCAATTGGAGTCGCAAGGACTATTTTGCGTTTCCCAGGGGCCGAAGGTGCGACAGCAAGCCTCTGCTCTTCAAGCGGAAGCATTCCGTATAACGGATACACGCGTGTTTCGCCCAAGCCTCCTTCAAGCATATCAGCACACCTGCAGACCTCCCGTTCACCGGGAAGAAATGCAAGGATATCTCCCTCATGCCTGTTGTGAGCCATACGTACAACCTTAGCCGTAACCTCCGCAACATTGAACACATCCGCCTCCTCATTCCAATGCACAATCTCAACCGGAAACATCCTGCCGCGGCTCTCCACAAGAGGTGCATCCAGTTCACGGCACAGCCGCTCCGTATCCATGGTAGCCGACATCAGGACAAGCTTCAAGTCTGGCCTGAGCACATCCTGTGACTGCCTTGCAAGCGCAAGAGCTACATCTGCAGCAAGGCTTCTCTCATGAAATTCGTCAAATATCACGACAGATACGCCCTCAAGCGACGGGTCATCAATCAACATACGCGTAAGAACACCCTCTGTGACAACCTCAACCCTTGTCCTGTCAGACACCCGTGTGTCAAGCCTCATCCTATATCCGACTGTCGCACCGGCTGGCTCATCAAGCATATCGGCCATCCGTTGCGCAATCTGCCTTGCAGCCAGTCTCCTCGGCTCCAGCATAATGATACGCCCGTCATCCCCAAGCCCATCCAGGATAGTCAAAGGGAGCAAAGTGGACTTTCCGGCCCCTGGAGGAGCAGTTATGACAAGCCGCGGATGCAAAACCAACTGCCGGTTCACCTCATCGGCAATCCCGGCAGCAGGCAAATCCGCATAATATTTTTCCTTTACGGTCATATTTTCAAGACAGTCTTGATGCGTTTCATTCCGCAAAGTTTGCAATTAACATGGATAAAACCAAAAGTTCCATTGTTTCTTGCCGGCAATCAGCATGCTATGCCCATGCAAATCACTTCATATCAATGAATAAACTGCCAAAGATGTTGTATATCAAAATACTTTGATTATTTTTGTCCTCGCCACATTGGAGCATGCGAGTGTCAGCCTGAAGCTTTGGGCGACGACAGTGCTTAAAACATGGAAATCAGACGGTTGAAAGACAGATTTCGGTTAAATGCGCATGAATGACGGACTTCCTTCGAAGGAAACAATATTCGGATTATGAAAAAAATATTTATTGCAATCTTGTCTGTCTTGTCCGGGCTTATGGCCTACGGACAGGAGAAAGGAGACATGTACGTATCCGGCACTTTCGGCATCGGTGCGGGAAAAGGAGAGAAAATCAGTTTACCAAGTGTGACCGGCACTTATGAACGGACCGTCCGTGAAGCGCCCGCCATGGTAGTCTCTGCAGAATTCGGATATTTCATCACACACAATTGCGCTCTCCGCAGCGCCATCTCCTACGGATTGAAAAGGAAGAGCACAACGACAATATCGAGAGATGAAACATCAACAGTAAATGCCTATGCGCATTTCTTCTCTTTCTCTCCCGCAGTCAGTTATTATGCGAGGATATGCGACAAGTTCTACTACAGGCCCGGAGCTGTCCTGTCTTTCGGTGCCGTGAAAGAAATATTAGAAGGTGACGATGTCCCCGAATTAGCCGAGATGCCTTTCGTGTTCGGCATTTCATTCGAACCGGCAGCATTTGAAGTCAGACCGATAAAACAGATGGGCATCATATTGAAAGTCGGTGCATGTGACATTCAGGTTCTAAAATCCCAACCATCCTTAGAGCTCCGGCTCCTTGCCGGCGCCATCGGCCTGCAGTTCTATTTCTGACGTGCCCGACCTGTCTGAACCGGCAGAACTCTTTGATAATCAAATAGGCAACAATCAACGTCTATAGATTTTTTATCCGAGGGCATTCGGGCAGATTGTTTTTGATTTATGAAGCAATAGCCAGTAAAGTCATTTTGCATTCCGCTCACTGATTAAATTCGGTTTAAAAAATCGGCCAGTTTTTAACCGAATTACATTTGGGGAGCATTCGGTAAAAAATATGGCGTTTCTTTAAACCGTTTTCCTGATAAATGTCTGGTCCAAGGTAAAATGACTTTCCGTTGCCTGCCAAGTTGTGTTATGTCAAGGCTTTGACAATATCCGATTCCCCGTCCTCGAGGAACCTATTTCAAACAGCGCACTAATAATAAATTACTTACATTCCACAACTTTATGTACATACCAATTATCCTCATAGAGAACATAATCTTCATCACGATGAAATCGCTCCTTGACATCATCAAGTGAGTATCCCGGCTGGACACGGAGCAAGCTATATGCAAAGCCTTTTCTTGTAAAAAAGAAATGTACATTACAAAACTTATCGACTGTAATACTGTCAGCATCAAGACGTCTGAGGATTTCTATCAAATTGGAAATACGGCTTAGCTCTGAGTCAGTTAAAGGTATATGCCTTGCGACTTCATCCTCACGCTGTTCTTCAATTGAAAGCCCTGAAAATATCGCAGAGTCCCTTGGAGGATATACCCTATAATCATTCACTATAGTTCCTGTCCGCCTGTCTATGCGCACAGTATAATATACTCCATCTATCATCCCGTCATAGCTGTCAGAAGTCCTGAGGCTTATACTGGTATCGGCGCAATCAGAATAATCAACTCCAATTATGTCCTTAAAATAAGAGGCATCAGAGCATTGGCAGAGCAATAATGTCATGCAAATACATATCGTTATTCTATTCATTTCTCTTTATATAAAATTTATTTTCATACTCCACATATCCATCTTGCAATAACTCTTGTACACGTTCCGGTGAATTTGATATTGCAAATTTGATTCGCGGCGATACCTTTCCACGTACATTCCCGGCCGTATCGACATTCAGTTCAAGCAGGTCAGTTTTAATGAAATCATGTACCAGACTTAATTCACGGCGATTCAATGGGAAATTCCTTTTGGCTATTTCTTCATATATGTTTTCACAGTTTCTCAGCGAGTCAGGCAAAGGATAGTTTTTCGCATCGTTTCTGAATTCATTATTACGGCCATATAACCCGACAACGAACTGTACATTATCAAATTCGCCTACAACACTACGGAACATTCCATGCCGGAACTCAAAAGATGACCCGCGAAATCCGTCATAATCAATGGTATGCAAACGTCCAACTATCTTATTCATGTCATTTTCATGCACCTCCGTTTTACATGTGCATGAAAATGTAAATGCAACAAACAATAAAATGAATATATTTCGTTTCATCTCTTTTTCAGTTTATGGGTTCTTGCATATATCCGTTGCCTTTATAAGGGTCAAAATAAATATGCCAATAGTAAAAATCCATATTGTCCCGGCAACTAATAAGGGAAAGTCATCATAAGCGAGTCAAATCCGTATTTTTCTGCAACAGACAGGACGAAAGCACAGACATCAATATAATATGTTTTCCTGAATACATTATCCGGCATATCTTTGTCCGTATTATAATTGAAATGCACTCTCCCGTCCACAAGGGATGTTCATTAAGGTTTTATCGTGCCTACAAACTATTTTCGAAACATCCTTTTAGGTGGGCAGAAACATATTTCATATCTACGTTTGAACCTCTTATGATTACCCTTCAGGAAAAAATACTGATTGGTCTTTTTCCCGTCCTGGAAACAGCCTCTCTCTCCCACAAGATATCTGCGGTCCGGAACATCACGCCTTTCAATGAAGTCATATTCCATCAGCTTGTCATAGACTTCTTGAGTAAGGACATTTCCTTCCACATCCCAATAAAACAATTGGCCATCAATTTCCTCATATTCAATTGAGACAGCAGGACTGCCCAAAGAATCCGCATTGCTAAGAAGAAAACGCCATAAAGAGTCCTCCGGAAAAACGGATATCTCTATCACATCCTTACCTTTTATTTCCATCTCACGAATGAGTAATGAAACGACATCGGACTCCTTCACATCTTTTCTTTTTTTAAAGTCCTCTATTACCGTGTGGACATAAGGACGCACATCAACATCTGCAGTATCCTTCGGTTCGATCTGGAAGGAACAAAATAAAAGTGAAAGTGAAACAGAAAACATAATCAAATATTTTTATATGAATTAGCTAAGTATATGACAAAAATTTGAAAATATCGATTCGATAACGGTTTATGTGGTTC
>CAJUEK010000065.1 GCA_910585445.1 uncultured Bacteroidales bacterium
CACTTCTCTTTCTTCTTTCATATCGTTTTTGTTTTTTATGAACCGGACTATTCCGTTTCAATGACAAAGGTCACGACATCCATCCGGAGACATTGTAAGAAAAAGAAATTCATGATATAAAAAAGAGAAATTTCTTGAGGCAAAACATTAAAATTTATTTTTATGCTGCTATGAAAAACAAATAAAAACGTCAAATGCTCTTCTGAAACGGGAAATAATCGTGATAATTTGTAAATTTGCGGGATACCTACGGCAAAATGCCGTATTAGATAAAAGTTTTAGACGATATGGCAGAAAAGAAACCGACCGAAACACCGATGATGAAACAGTTCTTTGCCGTTAAGGCGGAACATCCTGAAGCATTGCTTCTTTTCAGGTGCGGCGATTTTTATGAGACATACGGTGATGATGCCCTGACTGCGAGCAAAGTTCTCGGCATCGTTCTTACAAAACGTTCAAATGCTGCTCCGGACTCCATCCCGATGGCAGGCTTTCCACACCATTCCCTTGAGACATATCTCCCACGTCTTGTGCGTGCAGGCTATAAAGTCGCCGTATGTGACCAGCTTGAAGACCCGAAACTGACGAAAAAGATTGTCAAAAGAGGTGTGACTGAACTTGTCACTCCGGGAATAGCATTCAGCGACCAGCTTCTGGAGCAGAAGGAATACAATTTCATAGCAGGACTTTCATTCCACAAGGACAAATGTGGTGCTGCCTTCCTGGACGTCTCCACGGGCACATTTCAGGTGGCGGAAGGCTCTTTGGACTATATAGGAACCCTTTTGGGCTCATTTGCTCCCAAAGAACTGCTTGTGCCGAGAGGCTATGAAAAAGGCGTGAGAGAGAAGTATGGCGACAACTGGTACATATCTACGCTTGAAGAGTGGGCCTTTGTCTATGACAGCTCCGTTGAGAAACTCAAAAGGCAGCTAAGGGTTGACTCTCTGAAAGGCTTTGCAATTGACAGTTTCCCTCTTGGAGTCACATCTGCCGGGGCACTGCTGATATATCTGGAGCAGACCCAGCATTCCGGCCTCACAAACATTTGCTCCATATCACGTATTGACGAGGGAGCATTCGTCTGGATGGACCGCTTCACTTTCCGCAACCTGGAGATTTTTGCATCCACGGCCGGAAAAGACGGGGTGGCACTTGTCGATGTGATGGACAAATGCTCTTCTCCTATGGGCGCGCGCATGCTGAGGACATGGCTTGCTATGCCTGTCATGGATCTTGGTGAGCTTGAGGACAGATATGCCGTCGTGCAGCATTTTGTTGACAATCAGGATGACCTGTCCCGTCTGCAGGAAATGGTCGGTGACATAGGAGACCTGGAGAGGATAATTTCCCGTGCGGCCGCAGGAAAGATAATGCCTCGTGAAGTCATGCAGCTGAAAAGGGGACTTGCGCAGTCCGGGCCGATAAGGCAACTTTGCACAGGCAAGGGCGTGGATGCTCTTGACGCCATGATGAACGGAATGAGCGACTGTACTGAACTGCTTGACTATCTTGTAAAGACAATGCATCCGGAGACTGCCGCAGCGGTCGGAAAGGGAGATGTAATCGCTCCCGGGGTAAACGCCGAATTGGACGAGTTGCGCAGTCTGGCGCGTCATGGAAAGGACTATCTTCTTGATTTGCAGCAGCGTGAGTCGGAACGTACCGGGATACCGGCTCTTAAGATTGGTTTCAACTCCGTTTTCGGATATTACCTTGAGGTGCGCAATGCTTCCAAGGACAAGGTGCCTGCGGAATGGATAAGAAAGCAGACCCTTGTAAATGCTGAAAGATATATAACAGAGGAACTTAAGGAATATGAGCAGAAGATTCTCGGGGCAGAGGAGAAGATTTATGTGCTCGAGTCCGGGATATATGCTGAGCTTGTCGCCACGATACAGCGGAATATAGCCTCTATCCAGAAGAACTGCCGTATCCTTGCGCGTCTTGATGTGCTTTCCGGATTTGCGGCCCTCGCCGTGTCCAACCGTTACTGCCGCCCGAAGATGAACGCGGGTAAAGTAATAGACATAAAGCAGGGGCGTCATCCAGTGATAGAGACCATGATGCGTGCCGGTGAGGAGTTTGTGCCGAATGACATATGGCTCGACAATGAAAAGCAGCAGGTAATCATTCTGACAGGTCCGAATATGGCCGGTAAATCTGCGCTTCTGCGACAGACGGCACTTATGGTGCTGATGGCCCAGGTAGGAAGTTTTGTGCCGGCTGCGGAGGCTACCATAGGCTATTGTGACAAGATATTCACGCGGGTGGGTGCATCGGACAACATTTCGCGCGGAGAATCAACCTTCATGGTGGAAATGCTTGAGACTTCCATGATTCTGCACAACCTTTCTTCCCGATCGCTGGTGCTTCTGGACGAGATAGGACGCGGAACATCCACATACGACGGAATGTCCATCGCCCGTGCAATCGTGGAATATGTGCATGAGTACGGAGACGGGGCAAAGACCCTTTTCGCCACACATTATCATGAATTGAATGACCTTGAAGACATCTATCCGCGCGTCCGCAATTTCCATATTGCAGTGAAGGAAGTAGGAAAGAATGTCATCTTCCTTCGCAAGCTTGTAGAGGGAGGTGTCGCCCACAGCTTCGGTCTGCATGTGGCAAGGATGGCCGGAATGCCGCGCCAGGTGCTTGAGTCGGCTGAAAAGACGCTTGCACAACTTGAGAGCGGTGCTTTCGGGGCATCTGCGTCAGAGGTCAGGTCTGCCGGGAAAGGAAAGAAGAACACCGTCAAGCCTCATAATGTGAAAGAGGGCAGGATAGAGAGCGACGGCTCTCTGCAATTGCCTTTCTTCCAGCTTGAAGACCCGCTTTTGTCTTCGCTCAAGGACGACCTTGATTCGGCTGACCTGAACAATATGACTCCTCTCCAGGCATTTGACCTGTTGCGCGGTATGAAAGAAAAAATGGGATTATAGAAAACATGCTCCACAAATAATTTGATTATGAAACGATTTGCTTTTGCCTGTGCGGCTATGATATGCGTCCTGACGGCGGCTTCGGCAGCACCGAAGAGTTATGAATTGAAATCACCTGACGGCAAACTGGGCGTTACGGTAAAAACCGGCCAGGAAATCACATATTCCGTGTCTCATGGTCAGGATATTATTCTGAAAGATTCTCCGGTGTCCATGACGCTTTCGGACGGCACGGTCTGCGGCGGTGATGCAAAGGTGCGCAAGGCGGTTCGGAAAAGCGTTGACCGCATGCTTGAGGCCGTGGCATATAAAAAGTCCAAGGTGCATGAGGCTTACAATGAACTGACTTTGGATTTCAGGACATTCCGCCTTGTTTTCAGGGCATATGACCAGGGTATGGCATACAGGTTTGCCGTAGATTCAAAAGGGTCTTTTGAGGTTGTTTCGGAGCAGGCTTCTTTTGCCTTTGCGCAAGACTGGAACATGTGGACCGCATATGTCTGCCAGCATACGCAGACGCTTGAAAGCCAATTCTATAACTCGTTTGAGAATACCTATTCGCATTCTCCAGTTTCCGCATGGAACAGTGAGCGGCTCGCATTTCTTCCGCTTATGGTGGAAGGCCCGTCCGGTAAGAAAATATGCATCGCCGAATCTGGCCTGACAGATTATCCCGGAATGTATCTTTACAATGATGACGCTTCTACTGTGCTCGACGGGGTTTTTGCCCCTTATCCGCGTGAGTTTGAGCAGGGTGGTCATAATATGCTGCAGATGCTCGTAAAGAGCCGTGAACCTTATATCGCGGAGTGCAGCGGGAAGGTTGAGTTTCCATGGAGAATAGTTTCCGTGGCCGAGAGGGATGTTGACATGGCATGCAATGACATGGTCTGGCTTCTTGGAGAACCGGCCGATCCGTCTGCCGACTGGAGCTGGGTGCGCCCTGGAAAAGTGGCCTGGGAATGGTGGAATGACTGGAATCTGCGAGGAGTGGATTTCAGGGCAGGCATCAACAACAGGACATACGAATATTATGTGGATTTTGCGGCTGCTCATGGCATAGAATACGTCATACTTGATGAGGGATGGGCCGTGAACCTTAAGGCTGACCTGTTTCAGGTGATTCCTGAGATAAATCTGGAAGAGCTTGTGGAATATGCTTCCGCACGCGGTGTCGGGCTTATCCTGTGGGCAGGATACTGGGCATTTGATCGTGATATGGAAGAAGTCTGCCGGCATTATTCCGAGATGGGCATAAAGGGTTTCAAGATTGACTTTATGGACCGTGATGACCAGGTGATGGTCGCTTTTCACCGCAGGGCAGCCGAGACTGCCGCAAAATACGGGCTGATGCTTGATTTCCACGGCACATACAAACCTGCAGGTCTTAGCAGGACATGGCCGAATGTCGTGAATTATGAGGGAGTGCATGGTCTGGAGCAGATGAAATGGGCGGACGCTTCTGTTGACCAGGTTACCTACGATGTGACTGTGCCTTATATACGCATGATGGCAGGGCCTATGGATTATACACAGGGTGCGATGAGGAATGCCACGAGGGGCAATTTCCGTGCGGTCAATTCCGAGGCTATGAGCCAGGGAACACGTTGCCGCCAGCTTGCTGAATATGTGGTATTCGATTCTCCTCTGAACATGCTTTGCGATTCTCCGTCAAATTATATGAAGGAGTTGGAATGCACCAGGTTCATCGCTTCTGTTCCGACGGTATGGGATGAGACGCGCGGCATTGACGGAAAGGTAGGAGAGTATATTGCAATGGCCCGCAGGAGCGGTGACGTGTGGTATATCGGGGCAATGACCGATTGGAATGCCCGCCAGTTGGTGCTTGATTTGAGTTTCCTCCCGGAAGGTGAGTACGAGGTCGAGCTGTTCCGTGATGGCATCAATGCCGACCGCGCCGCAAGCGACTACAGAAAGGAAATCATCCCGCTCGATTCTTCCCGCCAGCTGCCCGTCAGCATGGCCTCAGGAGGCGGTTTTGCTGCACGGATTGTTGCCAAGGGCATTTAAAAAGTAAAATATAGCTTTATTAAAGCCGTCACCTTTCAATACAGGTGGCGGCTTTCAGTTTGGTCTGTTGTTTTGTGTGGTGCAATTGGCTTTTGAAGCCGTGAAGGCTGCCTCAGAGGGTAGTGCGGACCAGTTCGGCGGACACTTCTGGAGAGCCTGATGTATCGGCATCGGTAGAGCGTTGCAGAATCACTTGTGCATGGCCGTTGAATGCCTTTACGGTCATTGTGCGGGCGCTTCTGTCCGGAATCGGTGTGCAGGTTGGTGATGCGGCTCCGGCGTGATATGTCACAGGTCTCTCTATGGCCTGGAATGCCGGGTCTCCGTTGCCCCATCCGAGTATATTCCATCCATCGCCTATGCTTATGGCAATTTCATCGCAGGAATCCGGCACAAGCCTTCCTTTGGCGTCTTTCATGTCAACGCGAACCACGGCGATGTCGCCTATGCACTCGTATCCGATATCCGCTGATACGGCAGAGCCTGTTGTCTCAATTATGGTCTGGACGGCTTTCTTCCCGTTGCGGTACCCGATTGCCTTTATTTTTCCAGGCATGTAAACCGCTTCCCATTCCAGATGCCCGTTCTTCGGCATATGCTTGCGTCCGAGCCTTTGTCCGTTTACCGAAAGCTCGACCTCGTCGCAGTTGCCATAGACCCATACGGATACGGCCTCGCCCTCATGCCCTTTCAGATTCCAGTGCGGAAGAATGTGAAGCACAGGCTCTTCCGTCCACCAGGCCTTAAGATAATATGCCTCGTCCTTAGGGAAACCGCAATAATCCAGAATGCCGAACTGGGAGCCTGTGGCCGGGAACACCATCGGATTAGGCTCTCCTCTATAGTCAAAGCCCGTCCAGTAGAACAGCCCTCCGAGCCAAGGTCTCTCATCATAGAATTTCCATCCCCGTTCTATGCAGTTGTAAAGGCTGTCCGGCCCGTTTTTCTTCCGGTTATGCGCAACCATGCGTCCGTTGTCATGGTCATCATAATATATTCCCCGGGTTCCGCATCCGCTTGTCTCTTCCGAGCCTAATGCGCAGCGTAGTGGATGCTCGCTGCGATGCTTTTCAACCGGGTTCTGCAGGATGTAATTGTAACCTGCCACATCTGCCGGCACAAGAGGAGCCGGACCTCCGCTTGAAGCTACTGTCATCGGGCGTGTCGGATCAGCCCTATGGCAATATTCGCGCATGCTTTCCGCGATTCTTGTTCCGAAATCATTCCATTCAATGCCCCATTCTTCGTTTCCGACGCTCCACAGTATGATGCTCGGGTGATTCCTGTCGCGGCGTATCATGTTCTCGAGTAGCCTGACGTGCTCCCTGTTGACTCCTGTCAGACGGTTTTCTTCAATTACGAGAAATCCGAGCCTGTCACAGGCGTCAAGCATCTGCGGTGTCATGGGATTGTGGCTTGAGCGGTATGCGTTGCATCCGAATTTCTTCAGTTGCAGCAGGCGCCATTCCTGTAGGGCGTCCGGAATGCCTGCGCCGGTTCCCGCATGATCCTGATGCATGTTCACTCCCTTGAGTTTCACAGGATTGCCGTTGAGGATGAAGCCTTTGTCCGGGTCGAAAGCGATATGCCTGATGCCGGTTGTCGTCAAATATGTGTCCACAGTGTAACCTCTGACAATGACTTCTGTTGTTACCGTATATAGATGAGGGTCCTCGCAGCTCCACAGATGCGGATTTTTCACGGTTATATTTACGGCAGTCATGTCGCTGGCTTTTGCCGGTATTTCATGTCCTGGGATTTCTGCTGTGCCGGCTATGTTGCCTGAAGCGTCTCTGAGAGTGTGCCTTAGCATATAGTTTTCAGAAGCCGTCCCCATGTTCTGCACGGTGGTTTCAATCGTCACGACCGCATTGTCCAGGTCAGGGATTTCCTCCTGGCCTGCATACGGCTGCTGTTTTCCCTTCGCGAATCCGGCATGGACAAATGTGCCGAATGGCGCGACATTCATCTTTGAGGCCTTGTTGAGCCATACATGCCTGTATATTCCGGCTCCTTCATAGAACCATCCTTCTTCTAAGCTGGCGTCTGCCCTTACGCAAATGAGGTTGTCCCCACCATAGTTAAGGTATTCTGATATGTCGTATGTCTGTGTGGCATAGCCGCTCGGTTCGTTTCCGAGATAGAAACCGTTGACCCAGACCCGCGAATCGCGGAATATGCCGTCGAACTGGAGCCAGATGTGTTTTCCGAGATCTTCTGCCGGGACTTTGAATGTCTTGCGGTACCATCCTGTGCTTGTCTGAGGATATTTGTATCCGACAGTCTTGTATCCGTGGCTGTGGCTTGCTTCTTTGGAGTAAGGCAAATCTACAACCCAGTCGTGCGGCAGGTCAACCGTGCCCCATGAGGATGCGTCGAATTTCGGAGAATAGGGACCTTCATTGTGTATGGAGGCCGCCTTTGTGAGATAATTGAAATACTCGGTTCCGCATCCGAAGTCCTTTTCCCCGGATGAAGCGTCCCCGAGGGCGAATTGCCAGTTCTCGTCCAGAAGAATCTGCTCTCTGGCGTTTTGGGCGTGCATTGACAGGGCTGCAAAAATGCACGCCAATGCAATCAATCTTTTGGTTTTCATAGTTTTTATGTCTTTAAGTAGTTGTGTCCTGTGGTTAATTGGAACAGTGTCGTGGAGCATAATTCGTTGTCAGTCAATATTTTGGCGGATGTGTGATTCCCCTTTTCCGGGGAATCGTTTTTCGGCATTTGGTTGAGCATCAAGTGTTTACGTTATTGCAAACTGTCTGTCCCGTCCTGAAAAAAGTTTACCACAAACCGTAAACTTTTATGCCGCCTAAAAATCACGGCAGATTTCCAGGCCGGCCTTTACTGCTTCCGCAATTTTTGCCTCAATCTGCTCTGGGCTGCTGTAGTCCATGTTCTCCGCCGCCACAACATGCAGTTCCCCGAGTCCCCAAAGCCAGCTGAGCGCCCTGATATATGGCGTCGCCTGCTCCAATGGCTCACCGGTCCTGATGTTCATGCCGCGTGTTGTGACATATAGCACTTTTTCTGCCTTGCAAAGCCCTTTGCAGACAGTGTCGGTGCTTGTGAATGTTATATTGAAAAGGGACATGTTCTCGAAGAACACTTTCAGGGCGCTCGGGAAGCTCATGTCCCAGAAAGGGGCTGCGATTACAATCCTGTCGGCCTGGGCGATTCTTCGGGCCATGTCGGCATATTCCTGAGGGACAAAGCCGTTGTCCCTGTCCTTTATGATTCCGCTTCGCACGACAGGGAAGTGTGAGCTGTCAAGACGTACTGTCTCGATTTCATATTTCTTGCCGAGTTCTTCTATCAGCGCTCCGGCGATTTTTGCGGTACGCGATTCTGGTCTCATGCAGGAGTCTATGTAAAACAGTTTTTTCATGCTTACAATATTTTGATTGCTATATGTGCACATGCTTCGGCATCAGCCAGGGCATGATGGTGGTCTGAAAGGTCATATCCGCATGCCGCTGAAACGGTCGGAAGCTTGTGGTTGGGGAGACATCGTCCGAAATGGCTGCGTGATGCCGCAAGGGTGTCGTGGAAGATGAAGCCCGGATAATCCATCCGATAAACATTGAATACTGATTTCAGGCAGTTCTCGTCAAATCTGCTGTTGTGGGCGACAAACGGAAGCAGCTGTCCTATAGCCATTTGCCTGGCAGTGTCACCCGACATGAGTTCCGCATCTCGCTCTCCCGGCTCTCCGAGAAGAGTGTGCATCATCCTGTGCCATACATGCGGGAACACTGGCGCGTCTTCAGTGTCTTCTTGCGTGATGCCGTGCACCTGTTGGCAGAACCACTTGTAATAATCCGGCTCGGGGCGTATGAGACTATAGAAACTGCGGGCGATTTCCCCGTTGCGCACCAGTACGGCTCCGATGCTGCATACGCTTGAAGGGCATTCGTTTGCGGTTTCGAAATCTATGGCAATGAAATTTTGCATATATGGCTTGAGCTATTTTTTATGTGCAAATATACGTAAAAGTCGAGAGCAGAGACAAAATTTATTTTGGCTATGCCGAGACGCAAAGTATATGTGAGCATCAGCTCAAATATCGGAAAAGTCGAGAGCAGAGGGAAAAATTTATTTTCACTCTGCCGAAACGCAAAAATCAAACTTGTATGAGCGGTTTGCCGGATGCAGAGATTATGGCAAAACAGATTTTTCTGGACATCTGCCCGGAAATCTGCTTTGAAAAGTTTAAAACAGTTCCTAAATTTGTAGGAATGAGCAATAAAGAAAATAAAGATATGTTTGAGGCAAATGTATATGTGAGCAGACGTCGTGCCCTTGCAGAGGCTATGGCGCGCATGTGTGGCGGAGAATCACGCGGAATCGCGGTGTTTCTTGGAAATGCGGACGCTCCGCAGAATTATCGTGGCAATGACTACAAATTCCGTCAGGACAGCAGCTTCCTGTATTTCTGGGGGATAGATGAGCCATATTTTGCCGCAATCCTGGACCTGGACAGCGGAGATGGACATGTTTATGGGGACGATGTTGACATAGATGACATAATATGGATGGGACCTCAGCCGTCGGTGTCTGAGAAAGCCGCTCTTGTTGGATGCGGTTCTGCATCTTCGTATGGCGATTTCGGCAAGGCGGTGGCTAAGGCCGTGTCCGAGGGACGTCCCGTGCATTTCCTGCCGCCTGCGAGACATTATAACACGATGCTGCTGTCTGAATTGACGGGCATTTCTTCCAAGGATGTCAGACGTGTTGCTCCAATGGCATGTGAGGGGGGAAGGCATGCTTCTGAAGAGCTTGTGAAGGCTGTGGTTTCGTTGCGTATAATCAAGGAGCGATGTGAGATTGAGGAGATAGACAAGGCTTGCGACCTCGGATACATGATGCATACGGAGGCGCGCAGAGGATGCCGCCCGGGAGTGCTTGAGCAGGAAATCGTGGGCCGTATGGAGGGCGTGACCCTTTCCAAGGGCTGGGGCGTGTCATTTACGACGATTCTTTCGCAGAACGGTGAGACCCTGCATAACCATAGCCATCATCAGATTATAACCCCCGGCCGCCTGCTTGTTGTGGATGCCGGTGCGGAGAGCAATTCGCATTATGCCTCGGACTTCACGAGAACATATCCTTGTGGGGGCAGATTTACTTCACGTCAGCGCGAAATATATGACATTGTAGAGAGTGCCAACGAACTGGCATTCAGCCTTACGCGCCCAGGCATCACATATTATGATGTGCATCTTTCCACGGTAAGGCATATGCTCGAGGGACTGAAAGGCCTGGGCCTTGTGTGCGGAGATGTGGATGAGATGGTAGCCGAAGGAATTTCCGGCCTTTTCATGCCGCACGGACTCGGACATAATATGGGCATGGATGTGCATGATATGGAGGATTTCGGTGAGGATTATGTAGGCTATGATGACGGGCAGAAACGTTCTCCGCTGTTGGGATTGGGCAATCTTCGAATGGCAAGGATGCTCAGGCCAGGACATGTGGTGACTGATGAACCGGGAATCTATTTCATACCAGCGCTTATCGAAAAATGGAAACAGGAGGGAACAGGCAAGGATTTCGTGAATTATGCGGCTCTTGAAAGCTATTATGGATTTGGCGGCATACGTCTTGAAGATGACGTGCTGGTAACTCCTGAGGGGGCACGCCGGCTTGGCTGCAAGAGGCTTCCGATAAAGTCTTCGGAAATCGAGGAGATAATGGCGGCTGAGCAGATGCAATAGGGATTGTACAGATGTGATAGAGATTGTGCAGGTGCCTGACTGCTGAAGATGCGTTGAACTCAACATGTTGATTGATATGCTGTTATGAAAGGATGATGCCCCGTTCAGGGGGAATCGTTTTTGAGTAATTTTCTGAGAATCATTGGCTTATGCTTTGGCGGCAGGCAGACATGATTGGCCGGATGGCATTTTGTACTGCGTTTACAATCACTCTCGCCTCGGCATAGTCAAGCAAGCTTGCCTTTGCTCTCGGCTTAACCGTTTATTTTAGCTTTTCAATCTACAATAAATGCTGCGCCTCGGCATAGTACAAATAA
>CAJUEK010000066.1 GCA_910585445.1 uncultured Bacteroidales bacterium
TTATCGGATATAGGCGGGTGCCGCTGCCGCCTGCCAGGACTATGCCTTTCATATGAATTTGGAATTAAGTCAATATGGCTTTATCGTAACCTTTTCGCTATGCCCTTGAATGCATAGATTGCCATGCAATATGTTGCCTTGAAGAAATTTACACCCTCTATGTTGTGTATTACGTTCCATTGTGATTTGAACATTTTCACCTTGTCTGACGAACGTGAATTTTTGCTCAGGCGATACAGCGCATGCACTATACCTGTATTATGCGCCGTAATGCCTTTTTTCAATATCCCGAGCCAGAAAATGTAATCTTCCTTTTCCTCATGCACAAATCTTACATCGCCAATGACATCAGACCTGAACAAGGCCGTAAGACATGGAATCTCATCGCTTTTAAGTAGGTCCTGATAGTCTGCGCTGCTTTTGGTGCGGATTATCCTCCCGCTACGGACTCCGTCATGCGATATCTTTTCATAGCAGGAATAGACGAAATCGTACCCGTTATTTGAAATGAAATCCAATTGCTCCTCAAGCTTTGACGGAAGCCAGATGTCATCGCTGTCAAGCATTGCGATATATTCTCCTTTTGCATGTTCAAGTCCTATGTTCCGTGGACGTGACGGAGACCCGGAAGGGGAGTCTGTTTTCAGATAATGTATCCTGCCGTCCTTTTCTGCATAACTAAGGATGATTTCAGAAGACTTGTCCGAAGAGCAGTCATCTATGATTATCATTTCCCAATTCCTGTATGTCTGGGCAAGCACGGATTCAATAGTGTCCGCAATATAATCCGCCGCGTTGTAGCACGGCGTAATTACAGAAACCAGATGGCTGGTCATGAGGTTATATCTTTAATGAAAAGAGGTTAGTTTTATTTTTTGGAAATCTGCTTACGGATCACTATGTTCTGCCCGTCAAGACAATTGCCGGATTGGGAAATCAGATTGCAAATCACTTCCGCCACTTCATCAGGTTGCATGATAGTCGAAGGATCTTCATTCGGTGCCAGGCGCTTCCTTAACTTTGTCGCACATCTTCCTGGAGACACGCAATAAACTTTGATTCCATATTCCGCCAGTTCTTCTGTCAGGGTCTGGGACATTGATATTACAGATGCTTTGGAAGAAGAATAGCTCAGCCAGCCCGGACGCGGTGTCATACCTGCTGTAGAAGCTACATTCAGTATTTTTCCGCCTGTTTTTTTCATATACCTTACGGTTTCTTTCATAAGCATGAACGGAGAAAATACATTTACCTTATATGTATTCTCCATACTCTCCAAAGTCGTCTGCAAAAGCGGCTGTGGGTCAGTATATCCGGCTATATTCAGAAGGCAGTCAATCGCTCCGTATTTCTCGAATACAGATTCTATCACAGCAGGAATTTTTTCAGGTTCCTGAAAATTTATATCCCATAATGAAATGTCCTTATACATGCTTTCCATCATGGACTTAGTCTCTGACAGGGTTTTCATATTCCTGCCGAGCAGCGCTATGTTTGTGAAATCCGCCGTGCGGCTCAGAGAAATTGCAACCTCCCGGCCTATACCGGAACCGGCGCCTGTTATAATGCATGTTTTCATCTCTTACTTGCGGTTGCTTATATAGTTCCTGTAAATTATTTCTCCTGTCAGCAAATCAATGGGATTCGTGATTTTTATATTATAATCTGTTCCCTTTATCACCCGGATTTCTTCCTTTAGCACATCATAAAGAAGGCTGGAATCCTCCGTATATACGTCACCTCTTTCTAAGGCGATTTCATGTGCCTTCCGCAGTAAGTTGGCATTGAATTTCTGAGGAAGCTGAACATTTATCAGTTCAGACCTGTTAAGAACACCATGCACGTGGGAATTGCCGGTCAAAACAGTGAACGGTATATCATTGCCATATATGACATTAGGTTCCGGATAGTCAATCAGACTCTTGAATTCGTTTTGTTTTACGAAAGGACGGGCTGCCTCATGTATTATCACGTTGCCGTTCTGGACAGCCTTCAAGCCATTATAGACGGACTCCTGCCTTGTTTCGCCTCCTTTGACAAATACGACATTCTTGGTTATATTATATTCATGAAGCATCTGTTTGATGGAATCAATGAAAGACGGGTCGCAGACAATAATGATTTCGTTTACATCGTCCAATTGGTCAATGCGCTCCAAAGAGTGCATTATCATAGGTTTACCTGCCAGAAGCAGGTATTGTTTTGGAGTGGATTCCTGCATTCTGCTTCCTTTCCCTCCGGATAATAACAATACGGAATACATAATTATTCGGTTTATGTTCATCAATGCCGCGATGCGGCTTAAGAATTTTATTTCAGATAAGATTTGTTAAGGTCGCGTTCTATGTAATCGTGATGTGACACCCTTTTCTCTTCCGGCGGCAGTTTCATATAGTCGCCATATAATGCTGACAGATACTTGTCCGGCTCTTCAGGTCCATATACCTTGATGCTTTCAAAATCATACTCCGCAGGTGTTCCGAAATACGAGCGTGGCATTATTTCCTTGCTGCCCCAGTTGCCGACAAGGTTTCCTGCATATTCAGAATTGTCGAAATCATATTGCGTACATAATCTTCGTATGCCGTCATTGAGTTTTCTTTCGGAAACGAATAGTGGACAAATGATTCTACCGAATATAAGTGCCATATTCTTGTACCAAGCTCTGTGTTTTCTGAATGCGCATACGGCAGTGTCGTAAATCTGCATTCTCCTTTGGATTTTCCGGAAATTTTCATGCGCCTGCTTATATTCGTTTCCGATGCCGTCCAAAGGAAATACATCGATATAAAGACCTCTTGTGATAGGCTGGCGCTTGTTTTCGGTCAATGTCGTTTGCGTATCATAGATTTTTGCAAATAGATAAGTGTAGTCCTTGTTTTCCTTGCCCGGAAACTCAAGACGGTATTGCCCTCTGCCGGAATCGGCCATAATACTGCACAACTTATCATAATCTTTACGTGGCATCGCAACATCAATATCATCGTCCCATGGTATGAAGCCTTTGTGACGGACAGCTCCAAGCATTGTCCCGCCGATGATATAGTATCGGAGATTGTTGTTCTTGCACTCCTGATGGAACCATTGCAGCATATTCAGAAGCACGCAATGCACCTGGTTGGTTTCGGTATTGCTCATGATTATAGTGTTGGTTATGACAATTCTTGTCAGTAGATTTTCTTATTTGTCGCAGTCAGTCTTTTATAAAGCTCCAGATATTCCGAGTTCATCCTGTCTATGGAAAAATCCCGGCAGCGGGACGCGCTGTACTGTTTCTTTGATTCCATATGTCCCGGGTCGGAAAGCAGTCCGCTTATCTTGCTTGCCAATCCTTCAGCATCTTTATAATTGAACAGCAGCTCCTTTTCGCCTACAACCTCGCACAGCCCGGCGACATCCGTAGCCAATACTGGCAGTCCTGCTGCCATGTATTCAACAGCAACAAGACCGAATCCGTCCCACAAGGTGGAAAGCACACCGATGTCGCACCCTTTTATAAGCTCTTCAACATTTGTCCTGTTGCCGAGCATATGTATCCTTGAGCTTATGCCAAGTGATTCAGCTTCCGCTGCCATGGCACATTCCAGCGGGCCAGAACCGATAAATACTCCGTGTACGGAACTTTCGCAAAGCGCGATTGCCTTGATGAGCGTAATAGGGTCCTTGGGGTGGGCCATACGGGCTACCATGACAATATATTTTGCTTCGGGTTCCAATTGTATGGCCTCAGAAAGCCTGTCAGGTGCGGATGAAAATTTTTCCAGGTCAACCCCGTTGGTGATTGTGACGGTTTTCTCCGACAGTGATTCCGAACACAGCCACTTGTCGATGTTCTCTTTTGTCTGCCTGCTGATGCATACTATCTTGTCGTAGCTCTTGTAGAACCATCTGTCAAGAAGTCTCAGCACGCTGTATTTGCGCCTGTTGTTGTATGTATTGTGTTCAGTCGTTATCAGTACCGGACGCTTTTTGCGAGCTGTCAGCATCTGCGCAATTTTGGCATACAGCTGATTCGGAAACAGATGCACGTGCACGATGTCATAGGCACAAAGATATTTCCTGATTACAAGAATATTACGAGGGTCATATGTCTTGGGATACTTGCCGCGTATTACTCTGATGCCTGCATCTGAGTAATCTTTCTCTTTGAAATACAGGCTGTCTTCGTTTCTTAAAGACAGGACATCCGCCTGATGCCCATGCCTGACCTGATATTTCCCGAACTCATATACAAGTGACTGTACGCCTCCTGTCCCTATGTTGGGGGTTATATGAAGTATTTTCATATTGCGTCAAACAAATTCTCCCATAACGACATCACGGCTTCCGGGCTGTATCTTTCCAAAGCGTCCTTGCGTGCCATTATGCCCGCTTCTTTCAAGGCTTCGTGATTGCTTAGTCTTGCTGATAGTGTCTCGGCAAGCTTATCCACATTGCCGTTTTCCACCAGCCAACCGTCCGTCCCGTCATGGATTATCTCCCGCGGACTGTTCGGACAGTCAAAACTGATGCATGGCAGTCCCATCATCTTGGCCTCTATCAGCACCAGTACGAGACCTTCATATCTTGATGACAATACGAAGCATGAAGACTGTCTGAACTCCTCCACTATATGTGGGGTCGAATCCTTGAACAGTATCCTGTTGGCGACACCAAGGTCTTCTGCTAGCTTTTCATTGTCCTGTTTGTCTGCTCCCGAGCCTACTATACGCAGTGTCCAACCTGGCGCGTCCGTTTTTGCCCAAGCCTGAATCAACATGTCGAACCCTTTTTGTGGAGCATGGCGTCCCACGGCAAGGATAACTTTATTGTCGCATGACGAGGGACCTTCGCTATTCATTGAAGTGAAATTCGGTATCACCTGTATGTGGGGAGCCTTCATAGCAACGTAATCTTTTGCATCAGCCTCAGTAAGCACGACAGTCTTGTCCACAAACCATGGCGCAAGCATCTTGTATATGCTGCCTATTTTCGAACCAGCCCACAGATTGAAGTGCTCCCAAGCTATGTTTTTGATTTTCAATCCCCTTAAGGCTGGGACGGAAATTCTTACCAATGGAGTTGCAACGGTAATCATGATGTCAGGACGTTCCTTAAGTACGATTCCCCTCAGCTTGCGTATATTGCCAATATTAAGTGCACCTTTTGAAAACATTGACTTATGGAACGAAGAGCCGAGAGACAAGGTCTTGACGTTTTCCTTTACCTTATATGGGCACAGTCCCGCGTTGAATGTCTCAATTGTGACTATGGATACATTATGAACATCGGAAAGCATATTGGCCAGTTCGACAGTCATCCTCTCAATTCCTGCACGGTTGCGCAGGCTTTCTGCGAACAACATGATACTTTTCATATTCTATGCATTAAGAATCATTTTGATATAATTGACAGTCTCACTCCTGAGATTTTCAAGGCGTGAATTGACGTCATTGTAGTCGATAAACTCACCGAAAACGTCCGGCATATCCTCCGGAACAGTCAGCAGCCTGCCGGCCAGTCCGTAAGGCTCAAGCATTGACATGAGTTTGGCTATATTACTCCATCTTGCGAACGTCTCAGACTCGTGCCCCTCCGAACAGTGCCCCTTGTGGTTGTACGCGCAGATGTCAAGACAGACACCGCAACCATAGCTGCCGGAGAGAACGGATATATTTTTCTTTACCATAAATTTCTGATGATTCTGCCTGTTTTTCTCATTGCCCCATGAAAATAGCACAGCGCAATGTCAAGTCTTGGGGTTCTTGTTTCCTTTTTCCATATGGCCAGGCAATGTCTCTTGATATCTGCCGAGGAGAATCGGGTGCTCTTGCTTATCTCCCATAGGCGGAAACCGACTATGACATGCCTATAATATCCTGTTGCGCATCCCAGTTCCCTGAGCCTGTTATATACGATATGCGCTTCCTCAAAAGCCACTCCTGAGGCATGTAGCCTGAAAGTTACACATGATGAGGATCTTCTGAAATAATCAAGTGGAAGCGGAACTTCCACGACATTTCCGCAATTGGCCAGTTCAATCCAGAAAAGATAGTCGCCCGATGCACGCAGTTTCGTATAATTTGAAGGAATGTCTTGAATAGCGGACTTTCTTATGATGGCTGAGCTGGCGTTCATCAGATGGTTGCCCAGCAGCATGTTGGATTTGATGAAGTCTTTTCCTGAATAATATTTTGTCTTTTTGGTCTTGCTTATGCTTCCTTTTCCTGTCACTTTGCCTTGCTCATCAATATAATATAGGGCTGACGCGGCGATTGTTATGCTCTTGTCTCCATTTATGGCAGCAGTCAGCTTGGCAAGAAAGTCCAAGTCGGCCACGTCGTCAGACTCTGCAATCCAGATGTATTCCCCTTCGGCAAGACGGAAACCTTTGTGCCACTGAATGAATGTGGACCCGCTGTTCGCTTCGTTATATACGATATGTTTTACTTTAGGATGATTGCGGTATTGCTCTATCACTTCCCGGCTGTTGTCTTTTGAGCAGTCGTCGAGAATGATTACTTCGAAATTGTCGTAATGCTGATTTATTACACTGTCTATCCTTTCTTTCAGAAAAGGCGCATGATTGTAATTTGGGATTATTACACTGACGGATGGGTTCATCTTTTTGTTATGTTATCACGTTCGACATAATGAGGATTCATCACTGAACAATATGGAATATATCTCATGTAGTTTTTAATGCTGAGGTAGTATGTGCTATATGTGATTAGAAAAAATACTAAAAGAATCCAGGCATTGTTGTGAATGCGTTTATTTGCTGATTTCATGGCTTGTCCGCAATAGTCCCCGAATGAAATGCAAAAGAAAATCATGAAATAATTTACCGTTCTCCCCCAAATAAGGGGATTGATGGCAGAGCCTATTCCAAATAGAATCATTATGCAAATGATATTTTCAAATTTAAGTTCCTGTTTAAATTTGAATTTGATTATCCATGCGAAAAATAAAGGGAATACAGCGTTTCTGAGAAAATATAGAAATGTTACCAGATACCCGTAATGGCCTCCCCAATATCCATTAAATTTATCGATTATATATGAACCTCCCAAATGAGACATCACATTACCGGTAAAATATAGTAATCCCAAGCTGACGAAGGAGAGGATAATAAATTTCTTGTTGAATCTTATTTTATTAAGAAACGGTATGATAAATAAGATTATAGCGGAGAAATGGAAAAGACAGGAAAGTGCTGCACCTATGTAGTATTTAAGCCATTTTTTTTGTTCGTAGTTTTTGTGGTTAAGAAGAAATACTGCTATTGCCAGAACTTCACGTAATATTTCTGTGGTGAAATATATATATATGCTGAACTCTAAGACAAAGAGCGCGGTGAATATATATTTCGTATATTTCCGAATAAATCGGAACAATATCGTATTAATGATAAAAGCGTGAAAAAATTGGAATAAAGTAAAATCTTCGGATATGGACTTTGTTATCGCACATAGGAATGTATAGCCTGGCTGGTACATTCCAAACAAATCAAATTCCCAAGTTGAAAGTGGACGAGCCCATTCATATACAGCCATATATGTAATAGTGTCTCCTCCGACTTCATATCTTAACCCGACAAGACATGTCAAATAAACAAAAAGAAATGCCCAGATAGCTGTTTTTATAGGGCTCATCTTTTCCTTGCCGTCAAAAGTAATGGCGGCAAGAAGAGTTATTATAAGGGGTATCAGATATGGAATCATGATGAATCAGTCTGATGCTTATTCTGCGTCTTTGTGGTTTTGGGCAAAACGGTTTTTCAGAATGACAAGCCAACGTTGGATGGAATAGTCTTTGGCAGAATTATTTATTTCATGTTTCATAAATCTGTCAGAACTTTTTCTTGCCTTGTCACAATCGGCGGACGCTGCATCTCCCTTATGGAAATCCTTATATATGTATTTGGAGTAAGAGCGGCTCCAATAATGATTTATGTATCCTTTTGCTGCAACATGCTGAGAATATACCGAATGATTATACCTGCTGATGCATCTGTCAAGATTGACTGGCCAAAGTGTCAGTCTGCCGGATTTGGACAATTGCCAATGAATATTGAACTGACAGAAGTCATAGTCATTGTTTATGAATCCTTTTCCGGTATTGCATAGCCAAGGCCAACATGATGTATATCTTTCAGTTGTGAGCTCTTCCTCATTTTCCTCAATGTATCCGGAAGTCCCGAACATTTTCCAATTGAACATGACGCTCGGAAATCTTCTGTATGAACTGAGAAATTCTTTGATGTCATTTGCCTCAATTAGGTTTACATATTCATCAGCGTCAATGAAGCCAAGCCAGTTTGTCTCCTTTTTTGCCTTTGCGTAGCAGTCCTCGTATGCTTTTATCTGGCCGTATTTTACAGGAAATTCTACAAGTGTTACCAGATTATCCTCAATGTATGGAGCAAGTACATCTTTATAGTTGTCATCGGAAAAGTTATTGTACAGATAAAAATGTTCTATTCCAATGAGGCGGTGGTATTCAATCCATTCCTTTAAATATGGTGCTTCGTTCTTAAAAATCAGGCACAATGAGACGTTATGGCGGTATTTTGTCTTGCGAGTCTTTAAATGATGCACTAAGGTTATCATCCGGTAAACCGGAGTATAGAGCAGGGTATATATCGCCAGTTTTATTTTTTCGGCCAATTGTCTGGGAATTACTCCTGAGGGAGAATAGTTCCGTATTTTATTTCCCATATTTATTCAGATTTATTTTTGTCATCAAAAAATCCTTGCAGTACTTTCTTTGGGACTCTGAAAAGCAAATGAACCATGTGGATATGATGTACATTGGAAGGAATACAGATACACTAAGGAACAGCCTATGCCATTCCTTACCAAGTGGTGCAAGCCTCGTGATAGCATAAAAAGCAGACATGCTGATTGCTATTGTCAGCATGATAGGCCCGATTGTTTCTTTGAAATATTTTTTGATGTCCAGGTCAATCATTATTCTCAGATAGGCAATTCGGGCTGCCAAGATGAATACTTCTATTATGCATTTGATGATCATCGCCGTTATTACAGGCATTTGGGCCTTGAATGCGAAATAGCTCAGAACGATGTTCATTAGAATTATGCCGGAGAGTGCCAGCTGATAATTACGTATTTTTCCGGTTGCAAAAACTGCAGTGTCCATCGGGCCTGTCATGCATACGAGCAGCAGCTGTATTAAAGTACAGATTGCGAATGATGCGCATTGAGGCGGAAGATTGCTTCCAAGCCAAAGTTTCAATAAGAAGTCTATGTTGATGGCAATCGGAAATACGAATGCGAAAACAAGCAGGAAGGAATATTTCCCCATTGAACTCACAAGAAACCTTACACGCTCAGTATCTCCCTTTGCATAATCGTTTACAATCTGAGGGTTGGCCGCTTTATGCAAATTGTCCACAAGCACACTTACGGCTCCTCTTACTTGCATGGCAATGCCATATGTGGCATTGAATGTGACTCCATGAAATATATTTATCAGAATGTTGACTCCTTGATTGGCGGTCATTGAAGATGCTGCCCCGAATAAATTCCACCCTGAAAATGAACCGATGGACTTGAACATCTCCCAGTTCCAATATGGCTTTATTCTGGTACATGAAAAATTCCTGTTGCAATATATTATGTAGCTCGCCAATACGGCAATTGATGAAGCGAATGTGAATATTCCATAAAGCACCAGTCTGTTTGAAATTAATTCCAATTGGAGCGCAAATGCAGTTGCCAGCAGAAGGGTTGTTTCAAGGATGCAGATAATGGCATAAAATGACATGCGCTCATAGGCAATGATAGATGACTCGTATGGCATTCTTATCAAGTTTATGAATAGCGTTGCAACTGTCAGCTGGTATATGCTGTTTACGGTCTCTATTTTTTCCGTAGGAAAAGTCATTTTGTTGTTAAGGAACCAGAGGCCACCTGTTTCCAAAGCGATAATGACAATAATTCCGACTATGAAGAATAGTTCCAGGCAAGTGTTGAATATATGGCTTAATTCTTTTCCTCCTTTCCCCATCTCAAAATTGAGAAACCGTTGCGTTGCAGTGACAAGCGGTGAACTGATGAATGAGAATGATATCACAAACGCAGCTACCACGTTCCATGTCCCATAGTCATCTACTCCTAAAACATTCAAGAGCACTCTTGATGTATATAGTTTGACCATCATAGTTATGGCCATTCTGAAGTAGAGGAACATAGTGTTCTTAGCTATTCTTCTGTTGTTCTGTGCTGTGTCTGTCATGTCTCCATCCC
>CAJUEK010000067.1:0-5105 GCA_910585445.1 uncultured Bacteroidales bacterium
TATTGCTATTTTACTAATAATTAATAACTTAATTTCGTCGAACTGACGTTATTTATGTTTATGAGAGGGATGCCCCTGGCTCGTTCACAGTGCCGGCATTCTATGGAAGGGGAATGTGGACATCTGCCGTTGCCTCTTGGAGATTCGCTAGATGGGGACGGTTCTATCTCAGGGCTGCATTTACTTCTTACCCTTTCATGAAAGGTGAAAAGAAAAAGCCCGGCAGAGCCGAGCTTAAGGTTCAGTTTGTATTCAGGATTTGATTTTCCTGCGGTTGCCTGGTCAGTTTTTGGGGATTCTTATCTTCATGCCGGGCTTTATTGAAGACCCGATTCCGTTGAAGTTCATTATGTCCTGTGCACTGACTCCAGGGTAGTTCTTGGCTATCGTATATAAGGAGTCGCCGCTTTTTACAGTATATACAGTATAGCTTCCGGAAGCTGGCTGTTGTTGTGAGCCTTGCGACTGGCTGCCTTTGGCCGGCTGTGCCTGTGATGACAGCTTTTGTGCCGAGCCTGACTGTTGTACCTGTTTGGCGGACGTGTTTGATGTGTTTGAGTACGAAGCTGAAGGGCCTTTCCCGCCTCGGTATATCACAAGCCTTTGTCCGACCCTGATATTGTTGCTGCTCAAGTTGTTCCAGCGCTTGATCTGGGATACGCTGACATGGTACTTGCCGGCGATTTTTCCAAGGTACTCGCCGTTCCTTACCTTATGGACTATTCTTTCTCCGTCGCCGCCGTCTTTTATTTTCTTGATGGTCACAGGATTGAAATATTCCTCTGTCTTGTGGACATAGATGGAGTCTTCATTCTCTATGAACGCGTTTGTGTATTTATATGGCAGACGAAGTATATACTCCCTGTCGTTCCCCGGTATTATGTCATGCCTGTACTGCGGGTTGAGGTTCCTCAGTTCCTCTACAGGCGCGCCAGTGAAATGGCTTACCTGCTTGAGGTGGAGCATCTTGTTTATCTTTAGGGTATCCATGACCAATGGCATTTCTATGGCTTCCGGCCTGATTCCATGCTCTTTGTAGTAGGTCATTGTATATAAGGCTCCGACAAATGCAGGGACATAGCCGCGCGTTTCTCTCGGAAGGTACGGCCAGATGTCCCAGAATGCACGTTTGCCTCCGCTCCGGCGTATCGCCTTGTTTACATTTCCGGCTCCGCAGTTATACGAAGCTATGGCCAGGTTCCAGTCGCCGAATATCTCGTAAGAATCCTTAAGGTATTTTGCCGCAGCTTCGGCTGATTTCACAGGGTCAAGCCTTTCGTCCACAAACGAGTCTATGTGCAGGCCGTATATCTTAGCCGTTGAGTACATGAACTGCCACATTCCCTTTGCCCCTGCCCTGGAGACAGCCGTAGGGTTAAGGGCTGACTCAATCACAGCCATTGCCTTAAGTTCCTCCGGGATGTCATATTTGTTGAACACCTCATTGAATATCGGCATATAGTAGTCGCACAGACCGAGTATATGCGACATTTTCGTCGGCATCTTGTCCGAATAGAGGATTATGTAATTCTTGACGATTTCGTTGTACGGAAGCGTTATGAAAGAATTCATCTTTCGTATCCTTTCTATATATACCTCATCAGGCACATCAGAGCGGAACCGTACCGAATCCATGTCATACTCCTCCGAATTGCCGGTGCATGCCATCCTATGGGCATACCATATGTTCAGCAGGCTGTCGGACACTTCCGCAGTATATTCTTCAGGCGACATGCCTGCAGCAATCTTGTCTTCGTTCTCCTCGTACAGGCTGATCATTTCGCTTGTCAGGCTGTCTGTCATCCTCATTTCAGCACGGCAGCTCTCAAGCTCCTGCCTGAGCGAATCAATCGTCTCTTTGAGCCTGGCGTTTTCCTCCTGAAGCTTTGCGCTGCTTGCCGCAGATTTCCGTCCTGCCCTTATTCCGGTTTTCCTTTCCTGTCCTGACGCATCAGGCAGCGTGCCGGCGATGCATGTGCCAGCCGCAAGCGCAGCCGCTAATGCGGCTGCTATAAATTTACTTATTTTCATATTCATTCCTCTTGTAAGATGGTCCTGAGTCCGGTTGATGTCAGAATCTTATGCCGACTCTCAGACCTAATGCATTCTGTTCCGGCCCGAATGCCCCGGCCCCCGGATTCATAGCATAAGTGTTGTCAGGTGCTATGACTGCCGGCTCTATATTCATTGTAATGTCATCGGAAACCTCAAAACCATGCATGTATGCAAATACGTTGGCATCAATGACCTGCAGCAGATATACCAGTGCGGTTGCCACTATCGAGTAGTCACGATAACGCCTGTACACGTCCCTGTACCACTTTGCTGTCTCACCGGATACCGGACCTGTATAATTCCCGTCCGGATTGGTAGCCTCGTTGTGTATGCGTTTGAAGCGCTTGTAGTTGGTGTCGTAGAGCGTGAGGCAATGTATCGATACCATCAGGCCGCCCCAATATATCGGCACCTTGTACAGTTCACCATTGTATATCTGGCCAAGTCCAGGCAGCAGTGCGGAATATAGCGTAGCTCTTCCTGGATGCGGATACTTGTTGGACTCATAACATACGATTCCGTCCATCAGGCTGCCCCAGTACATGAGTCCCGCGCCTGCAAGAAGCCATGCTCCTGTGGTCCTGGATCGGTAATCAATCTCCGGAGCAACATGAGGGTAGGGGATTCCGGTCTCAGTCTCGAAGGCGGATTTTTCTGACATGAAGTTTTCATATGCCTTCTTCGATTTGGTGTACCGGTGCATATAATATCCTCCCGTACCTGCGAAGGCGCCTATTCCTCCATATACTATCGGCAGTTTCCAGTAGTCTTTATTGTATATCTGTGCAGTTCCCGGAAGAAACACTGAACCGGCGAACATCGTCCCGATTTTCATTGTGTTCTTATGGGAAAGTCCGCCGAAATATTCCTTGAATGAGAACAGTTTGTCTGCCGTGTCAGCGACTGCTGTCGAGTCCGTCTTTTCGTTATATGTCTGAGTGAACGCCTTTTCCTTGAACTGGGCATGACATGTCAACGTAGTGCCTGTGAGGCATACGACCAGCATAATTACATATTTCTTCAGTCTATGGGGCATCTGCAGTGTCTCTGACTTAGAATTTAGACTCTTCAAGCGCTGTCAGGAATTTGCGGACCTCTTCGTCCGAACTGAAATGTATCGTCATTGTGCCTTTCCCCGCGGTAGAACGCTTTAGACTGATATCATTCTCAAAATATTTTCCGACAATCTCCAGAACCTTGAAATACTCTTCAGGGAGATCCTGCCCCTGTTCCTTGCTCCCGTTTTTTTTCTGGGACAGCTTCTTGATTTTCTCTTCAAGCTGGCGCACAGACAGATCGTCCTTGATTACAAGGTCGCACAGGTATTCCTGCAACTGCTGGTCTTCCACTCCAAGCAGGACTTTGGCATGACCAACGCTGAGCAGGGATACTTTCAAGTCGTGCTGTATCTTGGCCGGAAGTTTCAGAAGACGGAGATAATTTGTCACTGATGCACGCTTTTTCCCGACCCTTACCGCCATCTGCTCCTGCGTCAGATTGCATTCCTCTATAAGTCTCTGGTAGCTCATAGCCACTTCAATCGGGTCGAGGTTCTCCCTCTGTATATTTTCGACGATGGCCATTTCGAGCATGCCCTGGTCGTCTGTGTCGCGTATGTATGCCGGAATCATCTCCATTCCGGTTGCCCTGCATGCCCTGAAACGCCTTTCTCCGCTTATTATCTGATATCTTCCGTCCGGTTTCCTGCGCACGGTAATAGGCTGTATCAGGCCGAGGGTGCGTATTGACTCGCCGAGTTCCTCCAAGGCTTCCTGGTCAAAGTTCATCCTTGGCTGGAATGGGTTCGGCTCAATCATGTCGGTAGGTATGCGCAATACGTCAGCCGTCCCCTGACGCGGCTGGTCAGAGGTAACAACTTCCTTGTTGATGTATCCTACCGGTTTCCTTATGTTGCTCAGGTCTGCATCCGCTCCCAGGAGCGCTCCTATGCCTTTTCCCAGGCCTCTCTGCTGTTTGCTCATCTGTCTTCTCCTTAGCTGTTTTTCTCAAGCACTTCCTTGGCCAGGTTCAGGTAGTTTGTCGTGCCGTTGCAGATTACGTCATAGAGGATGATCGGCTTGCCGTGCGAAGGCGCTTCGCTCAATCGTATGTTCCTCTGTATTATGGTGTTGAATACCATGTCTTTGAAGTGCTCCTGCAACTCTCCTACAACCTGGTTGTGCACTTTTGTCCTTCCGTCGAACATGGTTACGACAAATCCTTCAATAGTGAGCGACGGGTTCGGTCCGGCCTGCACGAGACGTATTGTCTGAAGCAGTTTTCCGAGACCTTCGAGCGCAAAAAACTCGGGCTGCACCGGAATTATTACCGAATCGGCCGCTGTAAGCGAGTTTATCGTTATGAGGCCGAGGGAAGGGGAGCAGTCTATGACTATGTAGTCGTATTCGTCCTTGATGGGCGCGAGCGCGTTCTTGAGGAAGGCTTCCCTGTTCGGGTCTTCCACCAGTTCAAGCTCTGCTCCGACAAGGTTTATGTGCGAAGGAATCATGTGAAGTGAACCGATTTCGGTCTGGATGAGGCTGTCGCGTATGCTGATTTCCCCAATCATGACTTCATAGAGGGTTCTCTTCTGGTCGTTGTCCGGAGAAAAGTTCAGGCCGGACGTGGTGTTGGCCTGGGGATCGGCATCTATGATGAGTACCTTTTTCTCCAGTACGGCCAGTGATGCGGCCAAATTGATGGCTGTCGTAGTCTTGCCGACTCCGCCCTTCTGATTTGCTATTGCAATTACTTTTCCCATTTATTGATATTTACAAAGGACTTTTTCTCCTGTTGTTCCCATGGCATCCTGCCCTGGTCCTTGGTCCACAAAGTTAAAGACCTTGGCCTTTTTCTTTGTTCCAGTTCGGCATAGTCCATGCCCCTGACGCGGCATGCCCTCTGCGCTCACTAACCTACAAAGTTAAGGACATCCGTCCTTTTCTTTGTTCCCGTTCGGCATAGTCCGTATCCCTGGCGGGATGCGCCCTCTGCACTCACTAACCTACAAAGTTAAGGACATCCGTCCTTTTCTTTGTTCCCGTTCGGCA
>CAJUEK010000067.1:5205-9694 GCA_910585445.1 uncultured Bacteroidales bacterium
TAGTCCATGCTCCTGACGTTGCATGCCCTCTGCACTCACTAACCCACAAAGTTACAAAATAAATTTTATTCAATCTCTTTATTTGCTACTTTTGTTGATAAATTGTTCCTGAACGGGAAGCAGGAAAATCCTGCCTCACAAGTGGGAGGACGTGCGCGGCATCCTTGGCGCAAGTAACTGGTGTCGCCCAAATGCGGCTAAAGGGACAATGGATACAAAATCATCACAGCAAACGTAGTTGGACTAATGGATATATCGGATAAGTCAGGCAAATGGATGGCCATAGTTAATGTGTACGCCGCCTCAAAGAAAGCGGGAGCATACTGGGCAGAGGCGGAGAAACTGCTTGAAAGATATGGCGTTGACTTTGACTCCCTCTCAACCGGGAACGGCCATAATGCCATGGCATTGAGCCTGATGGCCTGCCGTGACGGTTATCGTAAATTCATAGCGGTAGGCGGCGACGGGACAATACATGATGTGCTCGGTGGTATCGGGCAATATGTCTCTTCGGTGGAATCAGACCTTACATTCAGTGACTTCACGATAGGGGTGATTCCCGTAGGGTCCGGCAATGACTGGATAAGGACTGCCGGTGTGCCGCGTGACATTGCAAAGGCTGCTGCTCTTATCGGAGACGGTTCCGTCAGAAAGCAGGATGTGGTGCGTGTTGCAGTAGCGGGCGCTCCTTCTGGGGATGTGGCTGCCAATGTCTCGTATATGGCCAATGTTGCCGGTGTGGGGCTTGATGCCAGAGTGTGCGACATTGTGAACAGGAAAAAGGAGCAGGGCTTCAGAGGCCGCAAGCTTTATCTCGGAGCGTTGCTGCAGTGCGTAATGAATCGTGTGCCGTCCAAGGTCCGTGTAATCTGTGACGGCAAAGAAGTATTTTGCGGAGATTATCTTTCAATTGCGTTCGGAACGGGAAAGTATTCAGGAGGCGGAATGCGCCAGACCCCTTCAGCGATTCCGGATGACGGCCTTCTTGACTTGACTCTTATTCCGGATCTTCCCATGATGCGAATTGCTTCCCAGGCTTATAAACTGTTTACAGGCAGCTTTCTGAGTGTGCGGGAATTGGTGACTGCAAGATGCCGTAAAGTGACTGTGGCTCCTTGCGGCAACGCGGACGGGGAGAGTTTTGAAGTTGACGGGGAGGTGATAGGAAATGCTCCTGTCACATTGGAAGTCCTGGAAGACCAGATAAATGTTGTGAGACCTTAGTCCATTCCTTTTGATAATCACGCCGGATCCACGTCAATCGTTATTTGGCAGTGTCCTCCGGCGGCCTTTTCTGCTGCTTTTACGGTTTTCATGATGGCATCTTTCCCGGCTTGGAGCATCCTGTCTTTCTTGAGGCTGACGCGTATCTTCCTGATGTGATAATCGGCTATTTTGCTGACTGCGGGGGCATATGGCCCAGTTACCAGGTGAGCATGCATTACGTTTTGCTGCGTTCCGCTTTGCTGCATCCCGTGGCGCAAACAAGATTCCAAGGCTGCCTGGACTCTTTGGGCGAGAACCTGGGCTGTCTGCTCTGCACGTGCTTCATTCGTGGACTTGATAGTTATCTCCACGATTCTTGTGAAAGGCGGGAAGTTGAAGTCCTTTCGTTCTTGCAGAAGCTCCATGTTGAACTTTTTTGCTTCATCTCCGGAGAGCCTTCTGTATAAAGGGTGTTCAGGCTGTGATGTCTGTATCACGAAAAGCCCTTGTTCTCCTCTTCTTCCGCATCTTCCGCGGAATTGTTCGAGTATCTGGAGCGCTTTCTCGTCTGCACGGAAATCCTGTGCTCCGAGAAGGGAATCGGCTGCAATGACGGCAACAAGACGAAGATTGCTGAAATCAAATCCTTTCGTTACCATCTGCGTTCCTATCAGTATGTCAATTCTCCCGTTGCTGAAATCCCGTATCGTTTTTGCTGCACGGTTTCTTTGCTGTATCGTGTCGCTGTCCATACGCTCAATCCTTGCGCCGGGAAACAAAGCCGCAGCTTCTTCTTCTATTTTTTGAGTTCCTGCGCCAAGGCTTCTGAGAGGGCCTGAGCATTTGCTGCATGTGCCTGTATATGCTGTCCTGTAGCCGCAATAGTGGCATGCCATATATCCTTGGCGGATGTTTCCTGTGTGATGCGCCTTCTCCTGGATTCCGGTGGACGGCATATGGGCAACCGGAATAGTACCTGTGCGTCCATCGAATAGCCCATGCTGAATGTTGTCATGGCTTTCAGCATGCGCCGCCACATACGGGCTATGGAAACTGAGGCTCACGTTGCAGTGCGGGCATTTGGGGATGTCACCGCAGTTGTCGCACTGGAGTGCCGGAGCCCATGCCCTGCGCGAGCGCAATATCATGACCTGCCCTCCGGATGAAAGCGTGTCGTTTATGTGTCCGATTAGCTTTCTTGAGAAGCTGCCGGTCATGCCTCTTTTCCTGCGTTCCGCTTTGGTGTCTATGATTTCTATGCTGGAATTGACGGAGCCGTGGTAGCGCTCATCAAGTGATACCATCGTGTGTCTGCCAGTTCCGCAGTTGAATAGTTCCTCAAGGGAAGGTGTTGCTGAGCCGAGTATCGTGTGACATGGATTCCCTTGTGTGCTGTGGAGCTGTGAGAGCATTATGGCAGCATCGCGGCCATTATATCTGGGGGCGGGGGAGTCCTGCTTATATGAACTGTCATGTTCCTCGTCAACTATCACAAGGCCGAGATTATGGTGCGGCAGGAAAATCGCCGAACGTGTGCCGAGTACGATATATGTGTCCGCATCCCCCGTGTCATTTGCCTGCTGTGCTGTGGACTGCTCTTTGGAGGTCCTTGATGCGCGTATCCTTTCCGCAGTGTCACGCCTTTCATAAGCACTCTCGCCGGAATGGAATGTCAGCAGCCTGCTGCCGAAGTGGACTGACAGCCTGTCCTCCAGCTGGCGGCTCACGGCTATTTCCGGAACAAGATAAAGTACATTTTTCCCTTTTCGCATGGCTTCCATGGCAAGTCTGATGTATATTTCTGTCTTTCCGGAGCCTGTAAGCCCGTTCAGCAATACCGGTTTTTCTTGTGCGAATGCCTCATTTATCCTTATATATGCCTGCTTCTGGGCGGGTGAAAGGATTATGCCGCAGGCGTTATCTGAATGCGTTTCGCTGCATGCGGTGCTGCTCTGTTTTGGACCTTGTGTCTGGGGCTCTGCTGACTGGCCGCAAGTTGGTGCGGGTGTGTCCGTTGTGCCGATTGTATCTGTCGTTCCTGTGTCGTTTGCGCCAGTGGATATGGTCGTACCGGCACTGTTGCCGGTATCAAAAGTGCCGGCGGTGATACATGCCAGTCGCCCTTCCTCAGTCTGCAGGGCGGACTCTTTCGTGCTGATGGCTTCTTTGATGCGTTCAATTTCGGCTGCATATGCCTCTTTTTTGCTTTCGTTGTTCGCTTTGCAAAGTTGTGCCGTCTTCTTTTCAAGCCTTGCCAGCAAATTGGCGATTTGCTTACGCAGAGATTCTGCCGCTTTAGTTGCTTTGCAGAATGCGCGTTCTTCTGCACGGGCCTTTGCTGCCATCCTTGCTTCTTCCACTTTCCGGGCCTTTTGAAATGCCCGTTCTTTTGCTGCTGCCCTTGCTTCTTCAAGTTTAAGTTTGCCGATAGGGTAAGCAGCTTTATATACTTCCCCCACCGTGCACAGATAATAGCCTGCAACTCTCCTCCAAAGTTCGATTTCTTCCGCAGAAATGCATTCCATAGCCTTTTCTAAAGCAATTATGGGCTTTATCCTGCCCGGGTCAGTCTGAGGCTCAATATTGAATTCGCTTACTGCACCTATATATTCCCGCCCGGCAAATGTTACCCGGACCCGGTCTCCTTGCCGTAGCTCTCCGTAGGCCTCGAAAATCTCATGAGGGACTTCATAGCACGGCTCCCACTCAAGTTTGAGCGGAAGTATGACAGATATGTAAGAAGCCGTGTCCATAATATTAAGTCCTTCTTGAACGGAAAAGGGGATTGCGAAGTTAAACAATATCGCCGAATTATCGTTGAAATATGCCAAAAATGCAGGTTTTTTACTTTTTTGCACTTTTTTGTGCAGAAAAATTTGCAGGTTAAAATATTTTGCCTACCTTTGCAATCCCAAACGAAAGAAAGGGTAGTTCTCTAAACAGAATTAAAGAAATGGTGCCATAGCTCAGTTGGTAGAGCAAAGGACTGAAAATCCTTGTGTCCCTGGTTCGATTCCCGGTGGCACCACTTGAAAATCAGAGAGTTGCAGAAATGCAGCTCTCTTTTTTTGTTCGTCCGGCACGAACATACTCTAACGGGTGCAACCCGGATCACCTGCAAAGTCCCCAAACCCCTTTTCCACGTAGAGTAAAATATCATTGCCACATTGCAATTGTCACAAATATTTGCAAAATTTGTGACGAATCAAGATAAAAAACAATGGCTATATTAACGTGAGTTCGATGAATTATAACTAAAAGAGTGACAGCTGAATAAGTTCGT
>CAJUEK010000068.1 GCA_910585445.1 uncultured Bacteroidales bacterium
AAGTCCTAACAACTTATTGTTCAATTATCGGTAAACCTATTTCAGGACAAGACAGACAATTTTCCTGATTGTTGTTGCCGGGCATAACGCTCTTGGGGTCAATGATTCCGGATATGAGGTGTTCAGGATTTTTTCTGCATCTTTATTTCTTCTGTCAATGATTCCGGTCGCATTTGAACTTGCAGAGGTTTACAGGGATGACTGTCGCCTGTGCATCGAGTCTTTCTGCATGCTGCTTTTTCTTGCTGCACTTGTGCTTCTGACTCTGATCGTGGACTGGTAGCCGGCTGTACCGGGGACAATCTTGACTTTACATCATCCTGAGGCCGGCTAAAAAGTCAGAATAACTCTCTGAAAATTGAATATTTGGAACCAGGTAGAGTGGCCCTCACCTAAAAATAGGGGGGGGCTACTACTTTTTAGCCCCTTTGTAAATAGTTGTTTGTCAGATGTTGATGTTTTGCGGCTGTGACGCGAAATACTCCATCAGGAACCGCTCTCGGGCAACCATGCAGGCTCCGGTGACACCTATCCTGTCCGGGTCGGATGACCTTTCCACAACCAGATTCCGGTTAATGAGCTTGAGCGAATACTTCTTGATTCCCATTTTGACAGACTCGAGAAGCAGGTCATTGTCCTTGGACATGCTGCCTCCGATAATCACGGCCTCGGGATTGAAAATGTTTATCAGATTGGCCAGCTGCCTGCCGAGCTGCCGTCCCATGCGCTCTATTATATCCTGGCACAGAGTGTCCTCATTGTTGGCAGCCTGGATTATGTCGTGAGGCGTGATTTTCTGAATGTCACCGCTGGTGTGGCACAGGACTGATGACTTTCCCTCTGCAATCTGCTCCAGGAAAATCCTCCTGGCAGCATTGCCCGAAACCTCCGTCTCAAGGCAGCCCTTCTTGCCGCAGTGGCAGATGATTTCATTGTTGAAAGCGTTTATGTGTCCGAACTCTCCTGCAAATCCGTTGGAGCCCCTATAGACTTTCCCGTCCATAAGGATTCCAAGGCCCAGTCCCCAGCTGGCATTTACATATAGGCAGTCCCTGTATGCCTTGGTGCCTCCCCGGCTTATCTCCCCGCACAACATCGCCCTCGTGTCATTTTCTATCACTGACCGGATTCCGATTTTATCTCCAAGTATTTCCGCAATCGGCATGTCATCATTATCTTCAAAAGCGAAAATGCTGTGGCTCACCCCCTTTTCAGTATCCACTCGCCCGGAGATGTTGAAACATGCCCTGGCAATCATTCTCTTGGGAACTCCGCACTCGGAAATGAACTTCTTGATGGCGATGCACATTTTCTCCATATACTGCGGCGTGTTCATGAAGCCAAGCTCTTTTTTTTCACATTCGGCAACAATGCGTCCTGTAATGTCCATGAGGCTGATTATCAATCCATAATGCTTTGTGTCTACGCCGAGGAAATAGGCCGTCTCGGGGTTCAGGCTATACATCATGCCCTTGCGCCCGCGTGTCCCTGTGGACGTGACCTTTTCTGTTGCTGTGACGATTCCTTCACTGATGCCTTCCTGAATGAATTTTGTCACGGTCGGGATGCTGTATCCTGTAAGTTCTGAGATTGAAGGAATCATCATTTTGCCGTGCTGAAGAAAACATCTTAAGATGCAGCTCTTAATTGTTGATGGTGATTTTTTTAGCATGATGCCTTATGTTAATGTTGGTGCCGTTGGCAAATGCGCTTTACTGCGATGCTCTTCCTTTGCTCGTAGTCAAGTGCCGATTAAAATAACAAAAATAAAATATTTTATTATTTATGGCAAATATAGTAATGATAATTATAAATTTGTTTTTCTATTTCATGCTTTGATTATAATGTGTAATGTGGCTATTATCAGATGTTTGGAGTGAGTTTTATAATATTGTATAAATAAAGAGATAAAATAAATTACTTGGTGTAAAATAAATGTTTTAATTTACAAATTGATTCTAAGGAAAATTGTTTTGGCTTATGCTGTAATCCGATTTGGATAATGACAGGCAAACTTGACTAAAACTAATAGGACTGACATAAAACAGATATTAATGAATTTAAAGAAAATTGCCGAAAGGTACAGAAGCGAGCTACTTGAAAGGGTGATTCCTTTTTGGCTGGAAAAATCTCCGGACATGGAATACGGCGGCTATTTTTCATGCCTTGACAGGGATGGCAGCGTATATGATACCGACAAATTCATATGGCTTCAAGGGCGTGAAATATGGATGTTCGCCATGCTGTATAACCAGCTTGAGCAGCGCCAGGAGTGGCTTGACATGGCTGTGCATGGGGCTGAATTCCTCAAAAAGCACGGATATGACGGCAATTATGACTTTTATTTTTCCCTTGACCGGACCGGAAAACCGCTTGTGCATCCTTACAATATATTCTCCAATACTTTTTCCTGCATGGCGTTTGCCCAGCTTGCCAAAGCGACAGGGAACTGTGAATATGCCGATATTGCGCGCAAGACTTTCCGGAGAATCCTGGAGAGAAGGCAGAACCCTAAAGGGCAGTGGGAAAAGACCGTCAGCGGTACCAGAGCTTTGAAAGGATTTGCCCTTCCGATGATTATATGCAATATGGCCCTTGAAATAGAAGATATAATGGATGACAAGACTATTCTTGACATAACTATAAAAGAGTGTCTTGAAGAAATACTTGACGTGTTCTATAAACCGGAACTTGGCTGTATGCTGGAAAATGTCTGTGCGCTTGACGGGGCTGTGGCAGATTGTTTTGAAGGACGTGAAATCAATCCGGGGCATAATCTGGAGGCCCTGTGGTTCATGATGAATCTTGGAGTCAGGCTCAATGACGGAAAACTGATTGAAAAATGTGTGGAAATATCATTGGACGTGATAGAACGTGGCTGGGACAAGGAGTATGGAGGGATATTTTATTTTATGGACAGCATGGGCAAGCCTATGCAGAAACTTGAGTGGGACCAGAAGTTGTGGTGGGTTCATCTTGAGTCCGCCATAGCAATGATAAAAGGATATAAGCTTACAGGAAATGTCAAATGTCTCGACTGGTTTGAAAAATTAGACAGCTACATGTGGAGCAATTTCAGGGATGATGAATATCCGGAATGGTATGGATACCTTAATAGGCGCGGTGAAGTTCTGCTTCCTCTTAAGGGTGGCAAATGGAAAGGCTGCTTTCATGTGCCGCGTGGCCTTTATCAGATTTATACCATACTCAAATCGTTTGGTAGTGATAAGCAGGAAGCATGAATTAATGTGTTTTTGAACGGAAACTTAGTGTATGAAAGGTTTTATTGCTGAATGTGCTGTTGTCTTGTTGAATGCTTTTGTGCTGTTTTCATGCACAAAGAATGACTGTCCCGCTGCTCCCAAGGCAGAATACTCTCCGGCTGAACAGGCTATGGCTGCTCAGGAACTTGTGAAAAGGATGACAGGAAGTCATTTTGGGTGCTTCGAGGTTGTCGTTGACCCTGTGTTGAAAGATGGCTGTGACTGGTTTGCATACTATGCTTCAGGAGATGGGCAGATTGTCTTGGAAGGCAACGAAGGAGTCAGCGTAGCAAGCGCCCTGCATGCCTACCTGAAACAATATTGCGGCTGGCATTCCAGCTGGTGCGGAAACAACCATGAGCTTCCGGAGTCCTTGCCCCTGCCGCTGGAGCGCGTTGAAAAAAAGTCACCCTACAAATACAGATACAATCTGAATTACTGCACATTCAACTATTCCCTAAGCTGGTGGGATGAGGAAAGGTGGCAGCAGGAGATTGATTTCATGGCTATGAACGGCATCAATATGCCGCTTGCCATCACTGGGCAGAACACCGTGTGGCAGAAAGTCTATAGGCGCCTTGGCTTTACCGACAAGGAACTGGAGGGCTTCTTCAGCGGTCCTGCTTTCTTCAACTGGTTCTGGATGGGCAATCTTGACGGCTGGGGCGGTCCGCTACCTCAGTCATTCATCGATGCTCACGAAAGTCTCCAGCGTTTCATCTTGTCACGCGAGCGCTCACTCGGAATGACGCCTGTGCTTCCCGCATTCACAGGACATGTGCCACCTGCATTTGAAAAGAAATTCCCCGATGTAAAGGTCGGCAAGACAACATGGCTGGATTATCCTGAAGTGACTGTTCTTGACCCTTCCGAGGAAATGTTCACTACAATCGCCAGAATGTTCATCGAAGAACAGACTGCGACTTATGGCACGAACCATTATTATACTGCTGACACTTTCAATGAGAACTTGCCTCCTGTCAATGACCCGGAATATCTGACGTCCATGTCAAAGGTCGTGTATGGCGGAATGGCTGCCGCAGACCCGCAGGCGGTCTGGCTTATGCAGGCCTGGCTTTTCTATCATCAGGCGGATTTCTGGGGCAAGGAGCAGATTGAGGCGCTTCTGAAGCCTGTGCCTGACGGGAACATGATTATTCTCGACCTTTTCGCCGATTTCAAGCCGGTATGGGAAAGGGCCGGCTCGTTCTACGGAAAGCAGTGGATATGGTGCATGCTGCAGAATTTCGGACAGCGCCCGTGCCTGTGCGGTTCTTCGGAGAGCGTCGCCAATGACCCCAATTCTCTGCTTCATAATCCCGCCGCCGGAAATATGCAGGGAATAGGCCTGACCATGGAGGGCATAAACCAGAATCCTTTCATTTTTGCCATGATGTTCGAAAATGTATGGCAGGATGCCCCCGTTGACCGTGAGTCATTTCTTGAAGACTGGCTTGACTGCCGCTATGGCATGAGGACGGCCCGCCAGGCAGCGTCAGGCTCCGTAAAAACGGTGTCATATGAGGATTCTGTCATAGTGACAAGGGCATGGCAAAGTCTCCTTCATTCTGTTTACTCCAATGAGACCAACCCTGACGGCGGAGGCTGGCCGGGCATTGCGAAGCGCCCTGTATTCAAGGGACATGCGGATTCGCTTGCTGTACCTGAATTGTTCTATAGCCTTGATTCCCTGGTTGCCGCATGGGACGGGATGATAAGCTGTGCGGACGCATTCTCCGGAAGCGACTGCTTCCGCTATGACATGGTTGACATTACGCGTGAGTCTCTTCTCGACCTTCTTGATATCCTGCATTACAAGTCACAGAAATGCTTCTATGCCTCGGACCGTGACGGATTCGCTGAATATGCGGCAGATGTCATGGAACTTGCGGACGACATTGACATGCTCCTTTCCACAAGAAAAGAATTTCTGCTCGGACCTTGGGTCGAGTCAGCCAAGGCATATGGGACTACGGATGCGGAAAGAGACCTGTATGAATGGAACGCCAAGACTCAGATAACTTTATGGGGTGTTCCCGGAAGTGCTCTGAATGACTATGCCTGCAAGAGCTGGTCTGGACTGGTCAAGGATTTCTATAAGAAGCGCTACCAGCTTTTTTATAAAGGCCAGATGCAAACTCTCGAATCAGGAAAACCATTTGATTATGACGGATTTATGAAGTCATGTCTTGAATTTGAGAAGGGATGGACTGAGGGACATGATGTATATCCTGTCGAACCGTCTGGCTCTGAGATTGATATTTGCCTTCGGCTGTGGAGCAAGTACAAGCAAAATATGCATGGAATGTAAGAAAAATATTAACTTTACAACCTGCAATCGCAGCATCTTTGCCGCGTGATGCAGGTTGGTGGAGTTATTTATTTGATATTCAAGAATATGTCTCTTTTGTTTTTGGGAAATATCGGTGCCGGTGAGATAATCGTAATCGCCCTTGTGGTTTTGTTGCTTTTCGGAGGAAAGAAGATTCCGGAGCTTATGAAAGGTCTCGGGAAAGGTGTCAGGAGCTTCAAGGAAGGGATGAACGAAATAGAGAAGGACATTCAGTCCGAAGATTCAGATGCCGGGAAAAAGTGAGGCCGGAGCGGGCGGGATGTCTTTCTGGGGGCATCTTGAAGCTCTCAGGTGGACGCTTTTCAGGATGCTTGCCGTGTTTTTCGGCGGGGCAGTCGCTGCATTTGTTGCCATGCCCCGTATTTTTGACCGTTTCATACTCGGGCCGGTCTCTTCTGATTTTTTTCTTTACCGCTTGTTCGCGCGTATTGGTGACAGGCTTCCTTTCATGCCTGATTTCGGCAGCGGGGAATTTCATGTGGACATAATAAACATCAATGTCTCGTCCCAGTTCATGACGCACATCAGCACATCTTTCTATCTTGCGCTTGTGCTGGTGTTCCCTTACCTTTTGTATGAACTGTGGAAATTCATCCGGCCTGCCCTCTATGACAATGAAATGAGGCATGTGCGTCTTGCATTCGTATGCAGTACGCTTATGTTCTATGCAGGATGTGCTGTCGGCTACTGCCTGGTTTTCCCGTTCACTTTCCGCTTTCTTGCCGAGTACCAGCTCAGCGGCAGCATCGTGAACCAGATTAACCTCAGCTCATACATCGGAATCTTTCTGATGATGATTTTCGTGATGGGGCTCGTGTTCGAGCTTCCGGTTCTCGCATGGGTCCTCTCCAAAATAGGAATTGTCAACAGGGCGCTTCTCGTAAGGGGGCGCAGGTATGCAGTGGTCGGACTGCTTGTCCTGTCTGCGATAATAACTCCTTCCGGAGACCCGTTCACTCTTGCGGTGGTGTTTGTCCCGCTATATCTGCTTTATGAACTTTCTGTCTGTGTCGTGAGGGATTGATGCCGCCTGTCGTAGCTTGGGGATATCAATGATTTATGCGATGAAAGGCATGTCTGAATGTCCTTCACCGCATAAATTATTTTTGCCAGGCAGCAGCTGCTGAAAATTGTCAGCGCTCCTTCTCGAAATATTCTTTTCCGACTCCGCATGCCGGGCATACCCATTCCTGAGGAATCTCACTGAAAGGTGTTCCAGGGGCTACTCCGTTCTCCGGGTCTCCTTCTTCGGGGTCATATATATAGCCGCAAGTCACGCACACGTATCTGCCCATATCCGCGGAAGCCTCATCGTCCTTGTCCTCTTCTGCTGTGGCCTCGTCGCTCATTTCTGATTTCTGCACGAGATTTTCAATCTCACAGCATACGCACTCGCTTTCCATGCGCTCCGCGACTTTGTCCCAGTTCACGATTTCCCAGAATTTCTCTGCGAATGCCGCGCGTCTGTTCCTGTAGTCAATGTAATATGCATGTTCCCAAACGTCAATCGTGAGCAGAGGCTTATGTCCTGATTTCAACGGATTGCCTGCATTCGGCTCCTGCACGATGTGCAGCTTGCCTTCCTTGTCCTGGGCGAGCCATGCCCAACCTGAGCCGAACAGGTCTGTGGCAGCTTTCTGGAATTTTTCTTTGAATGTTTCTACCGAACCGAAATCACGCTCCAGCGCATTTTTTACGTTCGCAGGGATTTCAGTGCTCTCCGGAGTCAGGGAATTGAAGAAGAATGTGTGGTTCCATGCCTGGGCAGCATTGTTGTAAACCGGTCCAGCCGAATTCATGACGATTTCCTCAAGTGTGGCATCTTCGTACTCGGTGCCGTCAATGAGTCTGTTGAGATTGTCAATGTAGGTCTGGAGATGCTTGCCGTAATGGTACTCGATGGTTTCGCGGCTCATGACCGGTGCCAATGCGTCCATTGCATAGGGGAGAGGAGGTAATGTAAAAATCATAATTGTCTATTTTTAAGTAAGTTTGTTCTTGTTTATGCTTTTCTCCGGCTTCGGATTCTGACGGACTGGCCAGCCTGTCTTTGCGTTTCCTATGCCGGTGGAAATGCGGTGCATGGCGGAAATCAACAATCGCGCCGAACTTGAATATGACGGTGCCGTCTGCCTGATATTCGTCTTGGACTGTTTTCTGTCCTTGGCGGCATCCCTTTTGCCTTACGGATGCTTTAATTGTTCAAAAGGTCGAATATTTTATGCCATTTATATGTTAAGGAGCGGTTTTTGTGTGTCATTTTGGCTTAAAAAAGAACTGAATGGAAGATATCGCATTTCACAACATCAGCATCAGCCGTCTCAAGGAGCATTTCCCTGGTTCACAATGGGCTGGAATCGGTGATGATTTCTGTATTTTTGATGCCACTTACAACAAGAAACTTAAGGCTTTGGAGTATCCTTGCCGCTTTGACGGATATCTTGCACTTTTCTGTGTCAAGGGAAATATCCGCATTACTGTCAATCTCAATGAATTTGAAATGAAGGACAATACGATGTTCTTGTGCGTGCCCGGCAACATCGTGAGAATAACCGAGGTCATGTCTGACTGTCCGGTTGAGGATATGCATTATATAGGAGTCGCAATGACCAAGGAGTTTGTCCAGGGGCTCAGAATTGACATCAACAAGCTTTTCAGTGAGGGCATGTCATTCATTGACAGCCCATGTATTCCGCTCAGCGCGCATGAGGCGGAACTTGTCACGCGCTATGTCGCTCTGCTGGGGGATGTGGTGACGTCCGACCTTGTATATAAGAGGGATGCCGTGCACTCGCTTCTGTCATCGGTCTTTTATGTTATGGCTGGCGTGGTCACAAAGCACACTTCGGAGCTGAAAAAGATGTCCGCAGTGCCTTCAAGCAGGAGCAAGATGATATTCGAGCAGTTCATAAAGCTTGTTTCGGAGTATCATACCCAGCAGCGCATGGTCGGATTCTATGCCGACAAGTTGTGTCTGACTCCGAAATACCTTTCCAAGCTGATACGTAATGCAACAGGCCGTTCTGCCCCGGAATGGATTGACGCATACGTTATTCTGGAGGCCAAGAATATGCTTAAATATTCAAATGCGACAATAAAGGAGATTGTTTTCAGGCTGAATTTCCCGAACCAGTCTGTATTCTACAAGTTCTTCAAGGCCCGTACAGGCATGACTCCTACCGAGTACCGTAACTCGTAGTTTCCCGTCTTGTTGTGATTCCCGGCTTATGTCGTCATTCATTTTGGCCGGGCGTCACATTCTGCCTTGTTGCCATATTCTGCTTGTTGTGATATGGCGCGGCGCTTGAAGATGCGCTGATGTCAGTGCGCGAAAATGAATCCGAAATATATGCGAGGGCCCATAGGTCTGTTCAGCCCGTTTTTGTTGAAGGCCATCAGCCAGTCTGCCTTCAATGTGAGCCTGAACGCCTTGCCTACGGCATATTCAACTCCGGCAAAAGGGTCAAGCGCAAAAAAAGGCTCTTTATGAAAGACTGCATCCTTTTCCGGCAGCCAGTCGTGCTTGTTGCCTTCGAACATATAAAGTACGGTTTTCATTCCTCCGCCTGCGGTAAGTCCGACGTAAGGGTAGAAGCGTTCCAGGCGCCAGTGCCAGTCGCAGAGCGCTCCGGTCCAGAACACCTTATTGAAACTGCCGTTTCCCATCAGTGGAAGATTTGAAAAATAGCCTTCGAAACCGGTGCGAAGATGCTTGCCGATATGTATCTTGGCAACGCCGCCCATGCCGAAAACCGCTCCTGAAGGGGTGTACCCATACGGGTTGTCACATCCGCTTATATACCCTGTATGCACCATCATGCCGCCGGAGAATCCTCTGATGGCCTTGGCCGGGGCTGCGGTTTCCTGAACCTTGTCATGTGCAGTGTGTGTCTGTTTTATGCTCTCAGAGCGCATGTGCCCTGTAGCGCTGAAGCAAATATGTGCAAGCAGCAGTGCCGCTGAAAATAATCTTATCGTCATGGCTGCAAATATACACAAAGCCACGGCAGAGGCAAAATTTATTTTGACCCTGCCGAGGCGCCGGTATAATATATGAGCGTC
>CAJUEK010000069.1 GCA_910585445.1 uncultured Bacteroidales bacterium
TATTTGATAATCAATGTGGTAAATTGCCCTAATCTAAAAATTGTCATATACTAAGAAAATTGTGATAATCAGTTATTTGTGCGTTGTTGTCGATTTTTGGTCTTTATTTCTTCTGTGGCATTTATGTTGCGTGCAGCGGCTTCTGTGAAACAAGCTACTTGAAATGCTTATTATGGCTCCGGCCATATCTTCCGGGCGTGTGAGGGGAGTTGGGACTCTTGTTGCGGCTTTCTGTATCTTGCCCGGTGTTATGACAAGAACCTAGCATGCGGCCTCGGGTTTTCCGCGGGACTTGCGGTCCGCTTGCTTAAACAGGTCAAGCAGGCAATTTAAAATGCCATGCAAAGAAAATTAAAGGCGTTGCTGATGACGATAGTCATTTCAGCCGCAGGCAGCCTCGGTTGCCATGGGCAGATGAACGTAACATCTCCTGCCGCGACAGATTTCGTGAAGTATGAGCGAATCCCTGTCAGCTACTTCAACGGATTGCCATCCATCGACATTCCTCTCTACACATTGGACTACAAGGATCTCCACCTTCCCATCCATCTTTCTTATTATGCTTCCGGCATCCAGCTGAACCAGTATCCTACCTGTGTCGGTCTTGGCTGGAATCTCAGCGCAGGCGGGTGCATCACCCGGGTCGTCAACGGGATTCCGGATGAGACGTGCGCTGAAGATGTTGTTGATGAGACTGGGGATCATTTCAATAGAAATCCAGGTTATTATTATTCATCAGACATAATGGCTGATGACAATTGGACTTCTGAGGAGAGCTTGGCTTGGTATCAAAGACAAAATGTTTATTGTTATCTCAAGTTTGATACACAACCTGATGAGTTTGTGATAAATGCTTATGGCGTCAATGGAAGTTTTTATTTCTATAGAGACAAAGACGGCAATGTGCAAAGCAAGGTCAAAAGCAATAACGGTACTTCATTTCGTGTAGAAATACCTAAAATATTACATAATCCACATGCATTTGACTTTCCTGGCGGTGGTGCGAAACCTTTGACGTCTTTTCGTATACATGAACTGTTTTATGAGTTCGTTGTAGTCAAAGATGACGGAACGAAACTGATATTTGGTGGTGATGACAATAATATTGAATTCTATACAGAGAAAGTACAGCATACAAATCCTTTTTATAGCTCTGAAGTTGGACCTAAGCCGACATTTCAGTATTTGAAAACTTGGCCTGCTGCATGGATGCTGAAAGAGGTAATATCACCAAACGGAAATAAAATGAATTTCGAATATTCGAGAGATGGCAGTCCGATGATATTAAGTGATGTGAGGACGGATGTTACTGTATATCAGCTGAATGGTGATACAGATAGATTCCCGTCACAAGGACCGGACCGTGGATTCTCATTCATAGTCCAGCATCCTGTATATCCGAAATCAATAACAATGGATGGGGGAATCAAGATTGATTTTTCTTTATTGCATGCAAATGACTTGTCTACGGTCGGCTCTTCTTTTGTGGAATGGCTAAAAACAGATTGCTTTTATAACGTGATAGATAATGTTCGCTATGATAAAAGTGGAATATATACACCTTTAGCGCCTCATAATTATTCGCAGCGATTATATAAAATGCGTGTTAAATATAATGATGAAATCCGGCAATCATTTGCATTCGGTTATATTGAGAATAAAAATGAAAGGCTTAAGCTGTTGGATATTGATATCCGTGGTTGCGCAGGTCATGCAGAACAGAAATATGCTTTCAAGTATAATGGCCTTAAACTTCCTGCTTATAATGCAACGGTGACAGACAATTGGGGCTATTGGAACAATAAGGATTACCGAAAGACAAATATCGAGAATGATTTCTTCGGCTTCCGTTCTTCAAACGAGTATTATACAAAAGCTGAAGTCCTGACAGAAATCCAATATCCTACGGGAGGCAATGTCAAGTTCTACTACGAACTTAATGATTATTCCAAAGTTGCGACACAGGTTCCCGATTTCAAGATTCTGGAGCAGAGCGGCCAGGCCGGCGGTCTGAGGATAAAGAAAATGACATATTCGACGGACACTACTTCGTATATGCATTCTTTCGAATACAAAAACGAGGACGGGACATCGTCGGGAATATTATCTGGAATACCGGTCTATGTGTCTAAAGGAGAAAATAGTTATGCTTTTGGTTATGTAGACTGGGAAAATTTGGCTGATGTCGGTAAAGAATATGTTTATCAGGGTTATAAAATGACTTCAGAGGCTTATATAAATGCCCTTGGTCTTACAACCGGCAATTATGTGACTTACAGCAGGGTAATGGAGCATGTGGGGAATGAAAGGCCGCTTGTCAAGGAATATCGCTATACCAATCATGACACTTGTCCTGACACTGCGGATTTCAAGATGTACACTAACATAGACAATGTGGCTCTTGACAATAAATTCACTTCCCGGGCCTTGATGAGAGGGCTTGTCGTGGATGAAATATGGTACAATGACGGAAAAAAGGTCAAGGAAATAAAGCAGGGCTACAATAGTAATCCTGAACGGTTTGAAGATTATATGAGAAGTATTGAACAGTTTACTGTTCCGGGCCTACAGATTTATTACCTTGCCCAAGATTTCGTAAGATACACCCCTTTCAAGATCCTGACATTCTACCCTTATCTTGAAAGCCGTACTGAGACCCTGTATGACCCTTCGGGCCGTACCGTGATGTCATCTGTGACGGAGAATTTCACATACAACGGAAACCTGATGCCGACACGTGTGACAAAAAACATGTCGGACGGCAGCATCGAGACTCAGACCACGACATATCCGGACGATTACAATACCGACATATTGAATCAGATGACAGGCCGAGGCATGGTTTCAAGCCCGGTGGAGAGCATGGTGTATGTTGACGGCAAAGTCGCTGATGGCAAGCTGAATGAGTATAAGCAGGAGAACTCCATCTTCTTTCCTGGTACGACATGGAAGCTGAGGCTTACAGAGGGATTGGACAGCACTGATTTTTTCCATTACAACGGCACGGCCAGGGATAGCAGATATGTTGTTGAAAGTGAAGTGGTAAAAATTGACAAAATAGGCAATCCTCTTCTTGTGAAGTCATCTGACGGGATGCCTGTATCTTATCAGTGGGGATATTCTTCGGCATATCCAACGGCAATTGTATCTGACGCGGCGAATACATATCAGGAGAAGACTGTATGGACTCCTTCTTACCAGTCCCGTTCCATATATTTGAATCCAAACAATATCGCCCAGAATGTCAGGACTTACACATTCACCTCGTATGAAACTGGTGACGTCACTTTGCGTCTGAGCGGCACATTGGGCTATGACTGGTTTGTTCCGGGTTCTTTTGATGCCAAATCTTTCGGTCTGGTGCAGATGCGCAGCATGCTTCCTATGGCAGAGCCATGGAACCGATATGTAGGGGCATATACATATACTGTAACTTTCAGGAATGTCTCCAAAGGTACGCATACCTTGAATATAATGACTCCTGATATGCGTAAAGGCAGCTCAGGAGGCAGCAATGATATGGGACTTCTGACATATTCCTATATGGGGCATACCGGTCATGTTGTGACTTCCGGTCAGGATGAGTACCTGTATGAAAATTTTGAGTCATTGACCAATTCTGAAATCTATCCTTTCGGATATTTCAGTGACAAGTGCCTTGTCGGAGAGTATCAGATAGACCTTAAAGGTGATTCCGGAAGGAAATATCTGCTTGATTACAGGGTGTACAGAAACGGCAAGTGGGATTATGTCAGGAAGTCTCTTCCGGGCCGCTCTTACACTATAGATGAGGGCCTTTGTCCTATAGATGATGTCCGTGTGTGGCCGGAAGATGCAGATATCGAGACCTATTCATGGCTTCCTTTGATTGGTATGGGCAGCCGAACTGACTCCGGTGGAGTGACTGAATCATATGGCTATGATGTGTGTGGCAGACTGCAAAGTGTCAAAAACAATTCAGGTTATATAATAAATCAGTATGAATATAATTATGCAGGCAACTCGTCTCAGACAGAGTCTCCATATTATGGTAATGTCCAAATGAGCATGTCCTTCCTAAGCAACAGCTGCAATCAGTCTGAGGGTGAACTGCCTGTCCCTGTGATATATACTGTTCCTTCTGGCAAATACAGTTCAACATTGTCCCAGTCAGATGCTAACCGTATGGCATTTGATGACATTGTCGCCAACGGCCAGCAATATGCAGATGAACATGGCAAATGCGAGTCCTATGTAATAGTCTCCATTTACAACCCGACTCCGGAATCATACACGCTTGAGTATTCATGGGGAGTCCAAGGAAATATCCAGTATCTCAGATTTCACATCCCTCCTGGAGAATACAAGTCATCCGGTTCCAGAATCAGTGACAATTTCAAGCCTACTGTGATTTTTGTTCCCCGCCATAATTACCGAAGCGCCATGCTCTATAATAATGAAGGTGATACGGTTCCGTTTACTGCAGAATCAGGATATGTCCTTGAATTCTTCTATACTAAGGATTACTATCCGGACTATAAAGATACTTATATAATCCAATAAAGAATTAAAGCCATGAAAACGATATATAGAACCCTGTCAATCCTGGCCGCATGCATAAGCCAGTTGACAAGCATATACGCCCAATCCGGTCCTGACTACAGCCGTAACTTCATTGTGGGAACAGTTGTGCGCGTGTCGGGCGCTAAGGACACCGCCACGGTTAACGCCTTGCCTGTCGGTAGTGCCATGAGGACCGTCAACTATTATGACGGCCTTGGCTTCCCTTCTCAGACCGTCTCTGTCGGTGCGGTTGGAGGCGGAGCGCACGACCTTGTGCTTCATAAGGAGTATGACCGTTATATGCGCGAGAGCAAGGTGTTCCTTCCTTATGCTGACCTGTCCGTCGGCTCCCGCCAGGGTTTCCGTGACGGCGCTGGTGCGGCGACTTCGGAGTTCTACCGTGACGGTTCCTTGACTGGCATGTCTCCCGATTCTGCCCCCTGGTCTGTTACGGTCTATGGCAACAGTATGCTTGACCGTGTCCTGGAGCAGGGCTTTCCCGGAGAGGTGTGGCAGCCGTCCTCTGAGCGCACGGACACTTCCGGCCGCACGCAGGCCTATGGCTACGGCACCTGCTCGTCTTCTGGTGATGACGTGGTGAGGCTGTGGCAGGTGGTATCGGGCGGGATATCGTCTTCCGGAGACTATCTTCCCGGCCGTCTCGTGCGCCAGACTCTCATGGGCGAGAACTGGGTGTCCGGCCGTGACGGCACCGTTGACGTCTATACCGACTACCGCGGGAACACAGTCCTTGAGCGCCGTTGGCTGTCCGAGGAGGGTGAGGATAAGCCGCTTGACACCTACTATGTGTATGATGTGCTCGGCCGTCTTCGTTATGTCCTTCCTCCTCTGCTGTCTGAGGCTCTTGCTGGCGTGTCCGCGGCATCGGATGATGATTCTGCGATGAAGGCCTACGCCTATGTCTATCGCTACGACGGGCTGGGTGAGTGCATATGGAAGCGTCTCCCGGGGTGCTCTCCCGTGACGATGCGCTATGACGTCCACCGCCGCATGGTCCTCAGCCAGGACGGCAACCAGGCCCTGTCGGGTGAGTGGAGCTGCGTATGGTATGACGGCCTGGGCCGTCCTTGCGTGATGGCGAGCTGCCCCTCTGCGGATTATGGTGATGTTTCAGGTGTCGGTTTCACGGCGTCTTACCGCGGTTCGTCAGGCCGTACCTTTGGCTATGTCCTCAGCCCTGAGCTTCCCGACGGTGCGGAGCTTCGCCAGGTGATGTATTATGACGGGTATGACTTCATAGACCTTTCCCCGGAGTCTTGCCGCGACAGCCTTTGGGCTTACATATCTGCGTTCCCTGTGCATCCTCTCCCTCCTGTACGTCCTGCTGACGTCCTTCCAGATAAGGACAGCACGTTCCTTACCCCTCTTCCGATTCCCTCCGTCCGTGTATCGAAGTATGACCGCTACGGCCGCGGCCGTGTTATCGGCGGTGTCATGTGGAGTTCTGATCCTGGTCTTCCCGCCATGTACTCCTCTGTCTATTATGATGACCGCGGCCTTGTTGTCCAGTCCCGTTCCCAGAACCACCTCGGCGGCTGGGAGACAGAGAAGACGTGGTATTCGTTCACGGGGCAGCCTGTGAAGCGTACCCTGTCACACAGTGTCGGTTCGATTGGTACAGTGCCGGCAGATTCCCGTCCGGACCAGGCCGTCCCGGGCAAACCTGTGGTTGAGAGATATGCGTGGACTTATGACAATATGGACCGCCCTCTGAAGATTACTCACCGCCTTGGCAGTGGCGCGGAGACAGTCCTTGCTGACAACCGCTATGACAATCTGGGCCGCCTGTCCTCTGACGGTCGCAATGGTGCGGAGCCGATTCGTACTGCCTATTCCTACAACATCCGCTCATGGCAGACGGGTGTGTCGAGCGTTGTTTTCAGTGAGGAGCTCCACTACACGGACCCATCCGCTTGCGGCGCGTCTTCCGCTCCGCAGTTCAACGGCAGCATCTCTTCCTCCGTGTGGTCTCTCTCCGGCGGTGTGAGCAAGGGTTACGGCTACTCGTATGACGGCCTCGGTCGTGTTACCGGCGCTGAATGGCTCCTTGGATGCCGTCCAGCTTCGGGTTACGGTACGTCCTATTCCTATGACAGCCACGGCAATATTCTGTCTCTGTCCCGAGAGCGCGGATCCGTTCCGGACGGAGGTGACGATTTGATGATGGCCTACAGCGGTAACCAGCTCCACGCGATGTCGGACCATGGCGGCAGCATGATACCGGACCATTTGGCCGGGAGCATCCCTTCCGGTATGACCCAGTACGCCTACGACGCGAACGGGAACATGACGCGTGACCTGAACAGCGGCCTGACGGTGATGTCCTACAACCGCCTGAACCTCCCCGATGAGCTGACATGCGTAGGCTCAGACGGTGTCCGCAGCATCCGCTACCTGTACGCTTCAGACGGGAGGAAGCTCCGCGTGAGCACCTCCGGCCCCGGCGGTTCATCCAGTGTCACGGACTATGCGTCAAACGTGGTGTACCGCGACGGTTCATTGGAGCGCATCCTAATCCCCGGCGGCTATATGACTGATGGCAGCTACCGTTTCTTCATGACTGACCACCTGGGCAGTGTGCGTGCTGTTGCCGACTCCGAGGGCAATGTGCTGCATACTTACGACTACTATCCTTACGGTGAAGATATAGCCGAATCTGCTTCGGCCGTCTCTCCATCCGCTCAAGAGTGCAGTTCCGGCACCCTGTCATCTGAGCCGGAAAACGGCAGTTCATCAACTGCAGGCGCCTCTTTGCAGCCTTACCGTTTCAACGGCAAGGAGTCCCAGAAGTTCGCCGGACTTCCTTATCTTGACTACGGCGCAAGGTACTATCACCCGCTGTCTTCCCGCTGGACGACGATGGACCCTATGGCAGAAAAGTATTATTCTGTCAGTCCGTATGCATTCTGTTCGGGAAATCCTGTTAACTTTGTGGATGTTGATGGAGGTTTTCCGTTGTTGGCTAATTTGGTTGGCGGCATAGCTTCTGCAGCGGTTGACTATACCGGTCAGGTGATTGCTAATGTTGTTTATGACAAGAGGGTAAGTGCATCAGCATTCTCAAATATTGATATAGGAGATGTGGCCATATCTTTTGGTGAAGGCTTTGTAACTGGCGGCGGCAATATCGTTAAGAAAGTCGCAACCAAGGTTGCTGTAGCTGTAGTGAGTGAGGTGGCCTGCAATGCGGTTGATGTTGAGGTCGGCAATGGCAACGGTGTGACCTTGGATGTTAATTCAGTGTCAGAGACGGCTGTAAATACAGCTGTGGGGCTGACTGTTGGGAATTTTTCTACAGGTTTGACAGTGAAGCCGTTGAAGACTCAAAGCGCAAATTCAGCAGTGTCGTTGGCCCGCTCCAAAGTTCATTCCAATGGAAAAGGCCTTTCAGCAAAGGAAGCTAAATCCATAGCCAAAAAGACTCGTTCCGATAATGAATTGAAGAAAGTTGTCAATAATGCAGTTGATGAGAATGCCAACGCTGTTGTAGGGAATGCTTCCAGCTCCGTAGTCAAGAATGAGTTTGAAGAAGATTAACAATGCTATATGGGTAATGAGTTGAATCCGGACAAGGCCCGCAGGCAGGCCCGTCGTGAAAAGAACCGTCGGAAGCGGGAACGTGAAAAAGCCGTAAAGGCTTCCCAAAAGAAATGGGATATTCCTTTGAGATTGGACTATGTTTTAATTTTCGCTTTGATCAGTTTGATAGTATATAAAGTTACAGTCAACACTGTTAATAGTTATAAACTTGCTGCTTATGGTGAGAATCAGGTCGCTTATGTCTATGCTAAAAAGAAACATCAAGCTCGTCATTTTCGTTATTATAGATTTGAGATTAATGGTGAATTTTATCATGGCTACTCATTATCTGATCCACAGCTTACGGTAGGTGAAAGTATAATGATAGTGTATCTGCCTTCAGACCCGTCAGTCAATGACAGCGCGACTAACATAGAAGAACTTAGGTCAAAACAGCATAAGAGACAAGAACGTCGGCAGAAGTTTGCTGAAAAGTTTCGCTAGTGATTTTCCTGATTATAATTTAGGTGCAGTGCGGATGTGATTCTAAATGATCATCCGCGCTGCTTTTCTTTTCCGGGCAAAATATCGTGATTATGTACCAGCTTTCATAAGCCATGCCTTTGCGCAAGTCTCCTACCGTTTCAACGGCAAGGAGTCCCAGGAGTTCGCGGGACTTCCGTATCTCGACTACGGCGCAAGGTACTATCACCCGCTGTCCTCCCGCTGGACCACCATGGACCCGCTGGCGGAAAAGTATTATTCTGTCAGTCCGTATGCATTCTGTTCGGGAAATCCTGTTAACTTTGTGGATTGGGATGGAATGTCAGTCTGGGTATTGGACGAACAGTCAAGGAATAACATAGTAAATACTTTAACGAAAGAGGAAGCAAAGTACGTTAAGTTTAATTCTGACGGCAAACTTAATACACGACGGCTCAATAAGTCCGATAGCCAGTCTGAAAATATGACTGCTCTGAAGTCTTTGGCTAACAGTGATATAAACTATAATTTCCAAACGTCCGCCGGTTATCCGGATACCAATGGTGAGCATAAGGATTTTAAGAATGGAAAAGAGAATTGGGAGAATGGCATTACATTGATTCCCGGTGCAGAAAGTGATCCTTCCCCTGATGGGAATGTTTATATAATAACAAATTCATTCCTGTCTGCGGAGGATCAGGCATCGAATGCAGCTCATGAGGCCTATGGACACGCATATTTTTATGAATTGCAGCAGCAGGGACATGATTTGAATCCGTTTCATAAGTATAGGTACGTGAATGGTGACGAGGTATATGATGAATTTACTGGCATGACGGTGACTGCTGCAGTGCAGATAGACAAGAATATACAATTGGACGAGCAGATCAAAAAGGTAGAAAAGCAGGCGCGTAATAATTATAAATCCAGGATGAGATGAAAAAGACAATGATTATATTTATTTTGAGCATGGCTTGTGCCGTTTCTATGTCCGGACAGGTTTGTGATACATTGGATATATATGACTGTGATGTCATATTGGAAACAGATG
>CAJUEK010000070.1 GCA_910585445.1 uncultured Bacteroidales bacterium
TGCCAGTCCTAATTTTGTTTCGCTTCAAAAAGTTTTATCGGACAGCAATAATTTTATATATAAGACGGGATGCGTGTTGGCATACCCGTCTTTGTGTAAATATTGAGCAACATGTTTTTCCCTGTTCAAAGTGGCAAAGAACCCTTAAGTGGCTCTGTGTGCACGACTTGCCTCAAAACCCACAACAGAATCATACATCCCCTTTCACAGGGCCGATTTTCTGAACAGGAGGTCCGGAAGGACAATCGGAATCTCTTTTCTGATGACCTCATTGCCTAAAATGTCTTCATATCCCCAATATACTATGAACCGCACCTGAGCTACGCAGAGTTCATAACCTTGTGTCCGCAAGTCAGCTACTTTTTTGCAGAAATTCTCAGAGAATCTTACGACATTGGCCTCCTGGCCTTCAAAAGTGGCGGAAAGGCAGTCTTCGTTGATTTTCAATTTGCAGCCTGAGTACATACGCTTGACTAATCTTGTCCTGTTCTTGAAAAATCCGAGGAACACATCCCTGTGAGAAAGCTGCATCATCAGCTCCGAAGGCGCATCATAAGCCTTCCTGTCAATCATGAAATGAGCGGAACTCGTCTTGAAACTCAGTGGAAGAGCCTGGCAGAAATGCACGGAAAGATTGTTTTTCGCCCTTGTGATTGCAACATATATTGCCCTGCGCTCATCGTCGGTGAGTTTGTTTAGTCCTTTGAGGGAAATGAACACATTGTCATACTCATGTCCCTTGGATTTGTGTATTGTTGAAACGGTAACAATATCATCCGGACTTCCGGAATCGCCTTTATGGCTGAAATCTTCGATCTTCGATTCCTTTATGAAATTTTCGAGGTCAGATAAATACTTGGTAGGGTATTCCTCGCTAAATGCCGACATGCAGTTTTCCAATATAGGCAGGCATCTGCTTGAGCGGTACATGTCAGCCAATCTGTCTTTTGCCTCCTGCCATTCTTTGTCAGAAATTATGGCATTCCCGTTCTCTTTCAATAATGTGATGAGCGAACGGAATTCCATCAGATTGTTCAAGTCAAAACCGTCATTGGACTGTATAAGTCTGGCTTTACGTCCGGAGCGGTTGAGCATGGCAGCTAAAATCAGGGCATCCTGGTTGGTGAAAGTGAGAACGCATGTTGTTCCTTCAAGCTTTCTTTCGAGCAGTTCCCCGACGATGGCATGTTCATAATTCTCGCAGGAGTGCATCGTGAACCTTGCGTCTCCGCGATCCTGACGGACGGCTGTAATCGGGGAGGACTTCATTCTGTTTGAAATGCCCTTTACGAAGTCATTGGCACAGCCGATGATGTTTCTGCAGCTCCTGAAGTTCTCGAGCATATCATATACGGTGGCCTTGTATCTGTTCACAAGGGCCGCCATATGTCCGGAATCGGAACCTCTGAAAGCATATATGTTCTGGTCATCGTCACCTACGGCAACCACACGCATATCCTCGTTCCGCTTCATGAGTTCCTCGACAAGGGCAAATTCATTGTCGCTCATGTCCTGTGCCTCGTCAATTACAAGTATTGACTTGGTTATCCTGCTTGCCTCGGCCCTGCCTTCACGGATTTCCGCCACGGCTTCTTTGACTACATCCGCAGATTTCTCCAGTGAACCATGCTGGCCGAGTATGTCGAATGCATATGAATGGAAAGTCTTGATTTCCACATATTTCGCAGCGTTGCCTATGAGAGAGGTCAGCCTGCTTTTGAATTCACTGGCCGCAGCTCTTGAAAACGTAAGCATAAGCAGCTGCTCGGATTTTACGTCTTCCATCATCAGCAGTGACGCCAGTTTCCTGACCAGTACGAATGTTTTTCCGCTTCCCGGGCCTGCCGGCGCGACGATATATTGGGATTCCTTGTCCGATATTATCCTGTTCTGGGTTCTTGTCAGGTTTCCGAATATCTCATTGTATTTGCTCGGACTGATATTCATCTGTATTTCCCTCTCGCGTGAGGAGTCAAAATATTTCTTGATGAATCTCTTGAACTCCATATGGAAGTAGTCATTGACATATTCCATAGCCTTGCCGTAGTCTCTGACAATCATGTTGGCAAATTCCCCGACAATATGTATTTGCTGTATGCGCTGCCTGTAAAACTCGTTCAGGTGCTGATAGTCCTCCTTCTTATACCGAAGGTTATTGGCCGCTATCCGCTCTATTTCAAGCTTGTTGTACAGGACCATGAACCCTCCCTCTATGCTTATTATTCCTGTCTTGGACAGAAACAGCAGTGCCTCCTGAACATTTTCGAGAGCTGCTTCATGAGAATACAGGCTCGAGCGGATATTGAATTCCTCCATCATTTTGGCCAAGGAGAAATTCACAGTGGCATACTCCTTATCCGGGGAGAGGTTCTCCAGTTCCGGAAGTCTTTCCAGAATGAAGCTGCAAATGTCCATCCGTAACGTGTGCATTTCCTTCAACTTTGAAATCGGAGCGGCCTGCACAATGTCAATGCGGTCATTGCCGGCCGTGGCAAATTTGTCCAGATAGTCCTGTATCCTCCAGAAAAACAGAATGGTCCTGATGTCTTTTATGGCTGATTTAGTCATTCCGCATTTTATCAGGCCTTCGTTGATTTCTTTCAGGTCAATCGTTTTTGGAGTGTCATCAAGCAGTGACATAAGGTGGGATTCCAGCTTGGCGAAAGATTCCAGGCGAGAAGAGAGTCTTTTCCGGAAATATGCTGTCATGTCATTGTCTTTTGCAAGAATTCCGGCGCAACGCATACTTTCAATGGCTTTTATCACTTTTTGTGTCTCTATGCCGAGCATGTCTGAAAGGTAATCTATCCTGGATTCTGCTTCTGATGTGCCGGCCATTGCCCGCCTTTTCTCGGAAATGAGTGACTTGATGATTCTTCTGGAATTGACCCGCTCTTCCTCGGTAAAATCGGAAAGTGAATTTATGAGCTGTGCGGCTGTCTCATAATCTGACGGAACTATGCTTGTGGCGAATATCCTCGGACTGTTCATGCCGCGCTTTACTAATCCGGCACTTTCCAGTGCTGAGATAGCGCTTTTGACTTTGGTCTCAACATCTCGGATTTCCTCCCAACCGGCTGCCCTTGCGATTTCGAGTGAGGAAATATGCACCTTTTTCCTGCTGTGCGTAACGGATTTTATCGCTTTCCAGACCTGGTTGATTTCGCTGAGTGTCAGTTTGGTCTGGTTGAGCAGAATGAAATGCTTGTTCAGATCATCATCGTTGTACAGCACATAGCAGTCTGCGCTTGAATGCAGGTCTCTTCCGGCACGTCCTGCTTCCTGGATATAATTTTCCAGAGAGTCAGATATGTCGAAATGCACTACAAGTCCCACATCACTCTTGTCAACGCCCATACCGAATGCTGACGTGGCGACCATTATCTGTATCCGGTTGCTGATGAATTCTTCCTGGTTCTGAATCTTGACTATTTTCTCCATCTGGCCATGGAATGCCTTTGCCTTGAATCCGTCATTGCGCAATTGCTCCGCGAGTTCCTCGGCGAGCTTTGTGCGGGATACATATACGATGGACGGGCATTTTTTTGCATCAAGCAAAGTCCTGAGGGTAATATATTTTTCCTTTTTGGACTCTTTGTGCATGACAGTATATCTGAGGTTAGTCCTTGTGGCGCTTGAGGTGAACTTTTTCAGATGCAGACCGTTTATCCTTGAAAAATAATCGGTTATGTCGCTTATTACCTTGGGCTTGGCTGTGGCTGTGAAGCATGAGACCGGAATGTTGCGGGCAAGACCTTTCTTTTGGCGAAGGTTGTTGATGAACTCTCCGATGTACATATATTCTATCCTAAAGTCCTGTCCCCATGACGAGAAACAATGCGCCTCGTCAATCACGAACCTGGAAATGCTTCTGGACAACAATATTCTCTCTATGGTCTTTGACCTGAGCTGTTCGGGTGCGATATACAGCAGGCATGCTTTCCCGCTGCCGACTCTCTCAAGTGCTTCTGCGCGTTCGACAGGGGACAGAAGTCCGTTTATATATACTGCATCGGCTATTCCTTTCTTTTCGAGGTTCTCCACCTGGTCTTTCATCAGCGACTGGAGAGGGGATATCACGACGGTCAAAGCCCGAGAGACTTCTCCGTCAATCAAAGCCGGCAGCTGGAATGTCAATGATTTTCCTCCTCCGGTCGGGAAAACGGCAAGAAGGGAATCGCCTTGTATGGCGGCCTTCACTGCATTTTCCTGAAGCGGCTCTCCGTCATATTCCCGGAAGTTGTCATAGCCGAACCATCTTTTGAGAGCTTTGCCCGCATCCAATTTACCGGAACACCAAGTGCAGTCCGGATCCTTGCACGGGGCATTGCGCAGGACATGCACGATATTCTCGACTTTAGGGTAATTCTGCAATACCCATGGCGGTGTAATTGAATATTTGTCAGCAGTGCAGATAAGTGCAGCTGCATATGCAAGCTCAGTTCCATGGTTTCGAGCCAGACTGTTCAGGTCTGCATTTTTGCATACAAGTCCATCAAGTGTATATCTGGCGCTCTCGGATTTCTGCCTGAAAAATGAAGCAAGACGGCCGTGTGAATAGTCTATGTATTCAAAGAAGCCCTTGAAATGCAAATCGGTGTGCAGCAGGTCATAATAGCATCTTTTCATCACCTCGGGCAAAGAAGAGAAGGCTGCGGTTTCATCCTCAAAAAGCGATTTGGCCTTCAATGAGTCATTCAGAGGGTTATTAAGCTCATCCGACAGGATTTTGTCATCTTTCAGAAGCTTGTGATAAGGCTGTTCTGGAAATAGAATGGGGGAGAGGTGCAGTGTGTCTATCAGGATATAGTCCTTGCGGAAGAATGGTTTGAGGTATCTTATGTCATGTGAGATTATATTGTGCCCGCAAAGATATTCGCAGTCACTTATGAAGCGTATGAAGTCTCCTGTTTTTGAGGAGTGGAATTTCTCTCCATTCCATTTTATGGCTCCGATGTCCAGTATGCGTCCTTTGGTGCTGACTTCGAGGTCAATGTACGCGATATGTTTCATGCATGCATAATTCTAGTCCGATGAGGCCGCCGATTTGCCAAAAACGGCCATATAAAACCTGTGGGCCACAAAAATACTTATAATATTTTTATTCTGTGCGCTCGGGATGCAAAATCCCATGAATATTCCGCAAAAGTCCCGCTATGCAGCCGGCAGGACGTGAGTTTTTGTATATTTGAGCTGGGACTCACATATACGCTTGCTTCTCGGCATAATCAAAGCAAGTTTTGCTTCAGCTCTCGACTTTTGCTATATTTGCCCCACTAAAAAAAGTTGAACATTAATGTCGGACATGATATGAAAAATGAGATTCTGTACGTGCTGCTGCCGGATTTTGCCGAGCATGAGATTGCTTATCTTGCTGAGGCTATAAATTGTGATGCCCAAGGATTTAAGGCTGAGCCTAAATATGTCAACAGGATTGTTGCGGCGGATATGGAGCCGGTGCGTTCATGCGGAGGGTTCCGCGTGCTTCCGGACTATTCTTTTGAGACTATGCCGGAGGAATATGTGGCGCTCGTGCTTATCGGAGGATTCGGATGGAAGACTTCTCTGGCTGAGCAGGTCGTGCCTGTTGTGAGGGATGCCGTGGCTCATGGCAGGGTAGTCGGAGGAATATGCAACGGGGCTTCATTCCTTGCGGCACACGGATTCCTGAACAATGTCAGGCATACGGGCAATGGGCTTGGCCAGCTCAGGCATTGGGGCGGTGCGAATTATACCGGAGAGCATAATTATGTGCATGAGCAGGCTGTTTCGGATGGCGGGATAGTGACCGCAAACGGCAGCGCTGCCTTGGAATTTGCACGTGAGCTGCTCCTGCTTCTGGAAAATGATCCGGTGGAAGCCATTGAGATGTATTACCAATTCAATAAGGCCGGATTCTGTGCATTGTTTCCAGGCAGGACTAATGATGACCGGAAGGAGTAATAATTTCGGAAGCATTGTTGGCAGGCACAGGAGTGCGTTTATGATGCTCGGCTAATGAGTGTATGATGAAGATTGAAGAAGCGATAGTTTATTGTCTGGCGACTTCCAACCGCGGTATGCGTACTGAGCAGATTGCCCAGATGATTAACAGCAGGGGATTGCATGTCCGGAAGGACGGCCAGCCGGTCACATCTGAGCAGGTGTATGCCGTCGTCTGCCGGTTTCCGGGCACATTTGTGAAGGCAGAAGGTCGGATTATGCTGATAATGTGAGCCTGCTGGCGTTTGCATTATTATGCTTGCAAGCCGCAATAAAGAATCCATGGGATGTCGAAGCCGGATGCGATTTGCGAGGCAATTCCTCCTGTAAAACGGGGATTGCATTCAATCATATATACCGCTCCTGAATCATCCGTGCGAAAATCGAATCCGCAAACTCCTTGATAGTCAATGCTGTCAAGTATAAGTTTTGCATCGAATCTCATCTGTTCCAAGACTTTGTCACCTTCTTCAAGCACTTCACGTGTTTCGGCCGGGCCGTTGCTTGTGGGGCGGATGCACTTGTATCCTCCTGAATGAAAATTGTCTTGAAAACGTACTGCGTCCAAGCTATAGTCTTGACCTTCAATGAATTTCTCTATTATGTACGGCTCGCCTGGACTTTGGTGGGCTATCAGATTTCTCAGAGCATCAGGATTGCGCGGAATATGTACTCCGTGGCCTCCGAATGAAATGTCACGTTTGAATACGACACGGACATTTGCGGGAATGCCATTGGCTGAGTTATATTTGAGCGGTTGCCTGATTCCGAGCTTTTCTGCGAGTTCGTAAGACTGCACCTTGCTGTCCAGTATCCGGAGTTTCTCTTCCGTTTCAGTCATCAGTCTGACATGTTGCAGCGCCTCTTCCAATTGCGGGTCAGGCCTCCTGCGATTGAGTATTTCTTTTGATTCGGCTCCCTGTCTCAAGAGTTTGTTGAAACGCGCCATGGCTATCTGGCAGCCGACAGGAATCACGACCTTTGGCCGGTAAGAGGATATTGCTTTTGACAGGGTTCTCCGATAGCCCGGCTCGTCATGAAAGACATTCTGCAAGAACGGGACAGAAGCCACGTCAAGCCCATGAGCACCCAGGGAACGGCATATTTCAGGTCCGATTGATCCCATCGTACCGAAAACAAGCACGTCTGCATCATGCGCAAATCCATTTTTGCCGTCTTTTTCCATCTCGTTTCTTCTTTATGGTAGCTTGGAATATGGCTTATCCCCGTATGCTTTCCTGTTTCGTTCATGCTGATGCAAAAATAGTCAGAATTTCTCAGCAGTGCGCAGACTGGCGTCAGTATTTGAATTTGCCGATAGCGAATAAGGCCATGTGGTTACCGTGCTGACACTTTCGGCAAAAATCAGTGGAGCGTAAATGCTTGCCTATCAGTAATTTCTTGAAACACGATGCCCCGCAGATGGGGAATCGCATATCGGCAATATACTGAAAATCACTCGATTGCACTCCACGGTCAAAACAAAGCAACCTGCAAAGAAGTAAGCATACACCTTAAAAGATGACGGATAAAGTCAAAATCCGGTAAAACTAGGCAGCCCAAAAATAACAATGCCCCCGGAAGCAGAGTCTGTTCCGAAGGCATTATGACTGAAATGCAGGAGTCGCTGGAGGCTATTCGCAGGAGCCGGCTATAAGGCCTTCAAGCTGCTCTCTTGCCATCTGTCCGTCAAGACATATGAATGTGCACTCGTCTTTATCGTATGCAAGCATAACGAAACTGCTTACGATGTCTCCTTTGGTGATAGTGTAGATGTGCACCGTTTCCCCGTCGTCCTTCACCTCCATCAGAATGTCGTATTTTCCGGATTTCACAAAAGACTCTGCATCGGCCTTCAGTTTGGCATTGATGCTTCCGTTCTCGCTGCTTACCAGATAAAGTCCTGTCAAAGACTTGATTACGGGAGTGAGATTCATATCCGAATCACAGACTTCCATGTCCGGAATCTTGCCCATCATCCTGAACATTGCAGGTGAAATATATACTGCACTTACATTCTCAGCGTCAGAATATTTCTTGTAAATGCTTTTGCCGTCCTGTGCTAAAGCGCTGACAGTGACCAGCATTGCTGCTGCTATTGCAAATATCTTTTTCATGTTGCTTTGTAATTTTCTTGTTTATGATTGCCTTTGGACAGGCCGGTAACTTGTTTGTCCGGATGCCCTCAGGCGTTTATAGTTTATCATTGCTGCCGAAAACTCCGGCAGTTTTAGTGAATACCGGTTCCGCTTCCGAAGCGATTTCCATACCCTTGTCCACCTTTGAAGATATATACGAAAATGTCTTTTCAAGCTCGGCATATGCCAGATGCGGGTCATCGAAAGTGTCTTTCGGCTGATTCCGGACAGTCAGGAATACGGTAAGGCATGCTGCAGCCGCGGTAGTTGCGAGAATGAGCCTTCGTACGGTTTGAGCGGATTTTGGAATGTCTGCCAAAGCTGCTTGCGCCATGATGGACTCACTGATATTTTTGCCGAGATCATCCGGGATTTCAACTGGCATGTCTTCCGCTATGTCTATCAGCTCTTCCACGCTCATTTTTTCTATGTCTTCGATATGTTTCATATTGAAAATTCCTATAATGATTTCTTCAGTTTTTTCCTTGCCTGGCTCAGCAGAACCCTTACCGTCAGATTGCTCATCCCTGTTTTTGCTGCAATCTCCTCATTGGACAGTTCATCTGACACCCTCATTTGCAGGACCTTTCTCTGTCCTTCCGGAAGCTCACTTATGGCTTTTGCAATGCATCGGGCAGTTTCTTTGCCTATTGCTTCGCTGTCTGCTGCCATTGTGTCCGGAAGGTTTTCGTCCAGCTGTGCCGGCGGTCTGTAAGAAGCCTTGCGTATCCTGTCTATGCACAGGTTCTTCATCAGGGTCACGCAATATGATTTGGGATTGCGCACATTTTCGAGAGAGTCCCTCGAGTTCCATAACCTGATGTAGAGGTCTTGCACAGCATCTTCCGCATCGGCCCGTGACTCCAGAATGTAAAAAGCCACCTTGTAGAGAAGTCCGCCAAATGTCAGGTATATGTCTGTGAATTGCTTCGTTGTCATTTCACGGGAAATTTCACATCCATGCCTTAGTTTTCTGCGGCATATTCCATGATTTCATCGACCTGTATGGTTCCGCACAGGCATATCAAGGCCCCGTCTCCAGGGGCGTGCATCACGAAATTGCGTATTTGTGTGCATTCGCTGTCCATGATTCCGTATATTTTCATACCGCCATCTCCGTCTTTCATTTCCATGAGCAGTTCAGCGGAGCCAAGCAGGCGTTCAAGTCTTGAATTGAAGGCATCGCGTACCTTGTCCGAGGCATCTTCATAATCTACAATGGCCATTTTCTTTATGCCCTTCATAAGTTTCAAGGCTTGTTTCAAGTCTTCTTCCTCATCTTCCGATGCCCCAATCTTCAGTGCTGCTTTGAGCATTGATGTGCCGAATGAGCCAATTTTTATGACTTCGAATCCATCCCGGCCGTTGTACTCGCTTATGAGGCTCATAAGCTTTTCTGATGGCACAGAGCCGTCTCCATTTTTGGCGAATCCTGCCAATGAGATGAAAACCAATAAAATCG
>CAJUEK010000071.1 GCA_910585445.1 uncultured Bacteroidales bacterium
AAACGAACTTATTCAGCTGTCACTCTTTTAGTTATAATTCATCGAACTCACGTTACTTAAGAAATTAAAGCATTATGACGCCAGTTTTACCAAGTTCTCCTTGCCGTTGACGTAATGCCTTTTGGTTATGATGAAATTACTTATTCAGGAAAATGAAAAATAAGTATGTTTTTCTGTCATGTACATGGAGTAAATATGTATATTTGAACGCAGCGATATACACGCCTGCGCTTCGCCACATGAGAAAACAACAGATAATATTCTGACAACCAGTAAAACCTACAAGTCATGAAACACAAAAACGCAGTCACTCTTCTGCTGATGCTGCTCCTGTCAGCGGAAATTTACGGACAGACGGCAGATGCCGGTACCGCTGTATATAAACGTGGGACTACATACATGGAATCGACACTTCCGCCTACCCCGGAGGCTGCTTCTGCGGTGAAGTATGTTGATATTCCTTTACAGTATGACATGGGAGTCGCACACCTTGATGTTCCGTTATATGAGCTTGCAGGAAAGGAAATCAGTGTCCCTATCAGCCTGGGCTACGCAAGCAGCGGCATAAAGATGGACGAGATTGCTGGTGTGGCCGGTCTCGGATGGGCGCTCAATGCCGGAGGATGCATCACTCGGACGGTGATGGATATGCCTGACGAGTTCTCTTCGGACATATTTCATCACCAACTGCCTTCAGAGGCATTGCTCGCCAAACTGGAGGACATCAATAATAATGACGCGGAGAAAACAGGATATCTGACCGCAATCGTGCGCCATAAGATTGATTCCAAACTGGACAGATATTCTTATTGTGCATGCGGCCTTTCAGGCTCGTTTGTCATAACGGACGACGGCCGGGTGGAACAGCTTTCAGGTGAGGGCGTAAGAATAAGTTTCAAAAGGGATGCGTCAGGAGCCGTGTGCTCATTCTCAATAACAGGCCCGGATGGTTCAATATACACGTTCTCTGAGAAAGAAACTGGCACGCATGACGCAACAAATGGAAATCCTCCTGACCTCCTTTCTGGGGAAAGAGATGTCTGGACAGCTGTAACCGCATGGTATATTACGTCTATAACAAGCCGCAGTGGACTTGAGCATGCAGAATTTTCGTATGAAGATGGACCTATGTGGCAAAAGGATCTCATTTCGCATTCAAGCAGCATAACAATGTCCACAGGTGGCGACAATTCCAATCCATATGGCACGAGTATATCAACCATAGCTCGTTCATATACTACAAAGCTGCTGAAATCCATAACGCTGGCCGGAGAAAGAGTTACTTTTAGTTATTCATCAGCTACTGGGAGCACGAACCACATGGGTGTACAAGATCGGAATTATCCCGTAATGCTGCGTGAGATTGCTGTAAAGACGAATAAAGAGCGGGAACTGAGGAAATTTATCATCCGGACTGAAAGGGAACCTCATGACGGACGCGTCATATTGCGCTCGCTCACATTGAAAGGTTCAGGTGGCAAGGAATATGACCGATGGGCATTTGAATACAATACAAAAGGGCATCAGGTCTTCCACTATGCGCAAGACTGGTACGGATATTATAACGGAGCAAGCGTAATCCCGAATAATGGTGCAGCTCCGTTCTCATACTCACCGTCGCCGGCTCTGGTCTGCGGCACGCCTGATGCGTCTGAAGCCTCATACATGTCGTTGGCCTCCTGTACCCACAATGGAGCCGTGACTGATTTCAAGTACGAGGGGAACGGCATTGGAAGCGGAAGCAACGCGACAAGCATAGGAATCAGAGTTGCCTCCATAGCAGACAGGTCTGGACCGTCATTGTCTGGTAATGACAGGATGCGTTCCTTCATTTATGAAAGTCCCTGGGCTGATGGGCCATACATGCCCTCCCCCTCCATGTACACAACAGTGGCGGCGCCGTTCACCAAATCGGACATGACAACAGGAAGCGTCACCTGGACATTCATCCTGCATGAGAATCCGGTCACCTCAGGCCCGTCAATAAAAGACACGAGAATCTATTACGGCAAGATAACAGAGATTATAAGCCGACGTGAGCTGAGCCTGCCTCCTACAGTAACCAAGACCATACGTTACTATGACACTTCCATTACCGGAAAAAATGCGGTAAACGTATTCGGGAACTTTCCATCAGCTGCAATCGGAAGATATAATCAGTATCCGCCGTGCATGCAAGGATACGATCCGCTTGACGGGATAAGGACAGACTATTATGATGAAGGTCCAGTGTCCTCCCCTGTCCTGACGCGGCAAGAGGAATATGCCTGTGACGTGGACGGTGTCACAAAGCTCGTTTACGCAGCAAGTTACTCATATGATATTCCAGTGCGTGAAGACATCCTGATAGATTATGTGGCGCAACAGGTCTGGCATCCTTCAGGTATCGGAGCTATATCAAATGAATATGTTTATCATTATCCGGTATATGCCAGTCGTCTCATTCCGCGGAACATGATATGCAAATCACATGTCCGGTACCACGCGGAAGGACGGAAGGACAGCACATCAACGGCAATATCATATGTACCGCGCGGAACAGACCTTGAAATGCCGGCGCGTATATCGGCAGTATCCTCATCAGAAGGAGGCATGCTCCGAAGGACGGTATACACATATGCTGACGGCTCAGACGGGCCTTTTGCCAAGCTCCTGCGAGACCAGCACTTTGTAACTACACCAGTTAAGACTGAATATGGCATCTGCAAGAATATGGCTCAGACGCCGGATCTTAATGGTGTGCCCTGCATTGATGCTGCAAGCGTCAGTCCTGTCCCATATAAAACGGAAATCCTGAGTTTTGACAACTACGACATCGGAGGACTCAGGGCAATGCCTTCTTGCCGCAGTGAACTTACGCAAGGCGCGGAGACATGGAGAGAAGAAATCATTTCAAGGGACTGCTGCGGAAACGTCCGGCAGATCAAAGAAAGAGGCAAGCCCAATACCGTCATTCTCTGGAGCTATAATGGCAAATATCCTGTAGCTGTCATTGAGAATGCATCATTATCACAAGTCTCCGGCAATCTCCGTATCCTGGGATGCATGAACACAGAGGATCCTCTGGACATTCTCACAAAATCAGACATACCTGACGGGGATATGATTGCCGCTGTTGACGCCCTGAGGGAGCTTATGCCATATGCACTGGTGCGTACGTTCACTTTTGCCCCAGGAATCGGCATTGTTTCCATGACAGATGCAAACGGCGTCAAGACTGCATATGAATATGATTATGCAGGCAGGTTGTCCGCCGTCAGGGATGCGGACGGCAATCTGATGAATGATTATGAATATGATCTGCTGGACGATGACGGGGACGGACGTCTCAGCGTATTGGGCAGGGCATACAGGTCGGCATCTGGAGATGTCTGCACCGCAGACAAGACATGGTGGAGTACGACCGGGCTGAGGCTGCAGGATATCGCAATCTGCGCATCCGGCAACGGGGACGACCTTGTCACTGCTTATGGCTCGGACTTCATGATGCACGATGATGTGAAGACATGGCTTCCTTTCCCTGCTCAGCATACGGACGGAGATTTTCAGGAGGATGCGGAGCTGAAGGCGGAATCTTTCCACTCCAGCTCCAAAGCTTATGTTTACAAGAGATATGAAATTTCCGCAAGGGACAGGATTGCCGCGACTGCCGCTCCGGGCTTTGCCTGTGAGCATGAGAACACTATGGATGATGACGCGGCCATAGGATTCCAGAAATACAGGTGGACTGCTGACGGAGTGACACCCCTCTCTCCATATGACGCGTGGGAAATAGCCAAGACAAGCGTCACGGATGCAGACGGAAGGATAAGGACGACTTTCACTGATCATACGGGACGCATACTCGGCACATCGTGCGGTACTGATGCGCCGACATATTATATTTATGATGACTTGGACCGCTTACGTGCCGTATCTGGCAGCGGAATAGAGATTCATGACACGCTCAGCATGTGGAGATACAGCTATGACCGGCTAGGCCGCCTGAGTTCGAAAGGAATTCCGGGATGCATTCGGGAGGAATTTACATATGATGATGAGGATCGTGTATCGTCAATCTCAAAGGGGAACATCATAAAAGAATTTGAGTATGACAGCCTGGGCAGGGTGATACGTGTTTACTTGACGGACGGCAGGACGTATCATGAGCTTATTGAGGAGCACACGTACCGCAAAAATATGATGACCGGCTCTCGCATCGCCATTATGGGCATTGGCGGCGGAATAGTCGGATATGTGACATCTGATTATAGCTATGACGACAAGGCACGCCCGATAAGAACGTCCAGCCTGTATCCGGACGGGAGTGTCATATGCGAGGAACTCACATACAATTTTCCGGGAGAAACAGTGTCTTCAGTCATCACATGCAAAAGAGGAAACGTCACAGACTCTCTTACAGGCTTCTCATCATATGACGTACGTGGGAGAGTCAAGAGTGAGGATTGTCACCTGTACACGTCTGGAGCAGGTCCGGCAAGTGCATGTACCGTATATGAATATGATTCACTCGGCCGGCTGTACAAGAGCACAACCACAACAGCGGACGGCATTTCGGTGTCTTCGGTTGACACATATTCTCTTCAGGGTTGGCTGTCAAGCCGCCGTGTCACCCTGAACGGAAGAGAGACATTCTATGAGAGCCTTAGCCGTGAAGAGGGGGCGAGTCCGTCTTATACAGGATTAGTCACCAGTAAGCAGGAACGGCGGAACAGTGAAGCGGAGACGATGGCTTCGGAAGAGTATGCCTATGATTATGCAGGGAGGCTCTCGCGTGAGCAGAAGGGCATCTCCTTAAGGCAAGCGTGCCTGTATTCATATGATGCGAGAGGCAACATATTGTCCGTAACTGATTTTTCGTCTGCAGGAGCTGGCTTGCAGGAATATGTCTATGATGGCGACATGCTCACAGGTGTCCTTGAAAAGAATCGCGGCACTGTCATCAAATCGTATTCTTTCACGCATGACAATGCCGGAAGGATGACATTTGACGGACTTTTGGGCATAGGGACGGAATACAATCACTTGGATTTGCCTGCTAAAGTAACAAGAAACGGCAGTGTCTTGGCGAATTATTGCTATCTTGCCGACGGTACAAAGGAAAGTTCTTTGAAAGAATCGGGGCAAGGACTCGTGTACCGTGGTCCTTTCACATACAGGAGGGATGCTGACGGGACCCTATCGTTGGAAAGCGCCAGATATAACGCCGGAAGAATGGTGCCTGGAAAGGTTATGATTCATGTCACAGACCATCTCGGAAGCGTAAGGCAGATCGTTGACGGCACTACTGCAGGAATCCTGGAATGCTCCGGATATTCTGCATACGGGAGAAGGACAGATGAGACTCCTGCCAGACAGGCTGTTACGGAAACCGTCAAGCCTGGAGCCACCGGATCCGCGACAATAACCTTCAGAGACCATTTCACGGGAAAGGAAGACCAGATGCCGGAATTCGGCATCCCGTATAGCGATTACGGGGCAAGGATGTACAGCCCGCAGCTGAGACGTTGGATGATTGTGGACCCTCTCAGTGAAAAATATTATGGGATAAGCCCATATGCGTATTGTCTCGGAAATCCGATACTGTTCGATGACTATAACGGAAAGGATATCGTACTGGCAGGAAAGAACAAGTCAAGCCTGACCGTCAGGACAGACTTGATAAACCGCACATTCTCAGTCGCGGACATGGGAATCGATTGGCACGGCAACCATACTATAGAAGGAGCTGAAGCCCTGGGAGCGGCTCTTGACATTGCGGGAATATTTGACCCGACGGGGATTGCGGACATAGCCAATGCCGGTCTGCAGTTCTGGAATCGTGAATATATGGATGGCTTCATATCTGTGGCGGGAGTCATTCCTTATTTCGGGGATCTGGCGAAGATTTCAAGGGTTTCAAAGAATTGCAATGTGCTGTCTGATGTTGCCTCAGCCGTGAGCGGTGGGGCAAAAAGCGGATTCAGGGCATTCACATCAAGGAATTTCCGCCATAATCTTGCGAAGCGTACAGGAATCAATCCTCAGGGAATGGAGGCTCATCATATGCTGCCGCAGAAATTTGAGCGTGAATTTCGCAAAACTGGAATTGACATAAATGACCCTAAATATGGAAAATGGGTAGAAAAGCACGAGCACCGTAAAGGAGCATATTGGTACAACCAGCAATGGGAAAAGTTCTTTAAAAAACATGAGACGCGACCTGCTTTTTTTGAGGATATCATGAAAAAATTGGACGAGATTAATAATTGATTAAAACCAATGAAATATGAAAAGGGGAAAGACTGATAAACAATGTATTCCTGAATTTTATGACTTCACAAGCAGAGGATATCTAACCACTGTTCGGGCCGGGTCAATTCTATTTGATGATGCTATTAATAACCACGAGTACGGACTCAATCGAGACATTCATGACAACATGATAGTCGGTCAATATGAAGGATACGAGTTCCCTATCGAGTTCAAGCAGGACAAAGAATACGGAAGCAGATTGAGAGACGTGCTTGACACTGGATATCCTCCGGCCTATCTCATTTCGGACAGGTTCAGGGATCTTCTGACTGAATACAATGTCACAGGCTGGAAGACCTACCCGATAAGACTTTACGACAAGAAAGGTAATCTAATCAACGGGTACAATGGCCTCTCCTTCACGGGAAGAGGCGGAGATTTTGATGCCTGGCCGGAATATAATGAAGATATTCCTTGGTATGAAAAGGACAGATTGACAAAGAAAGGGATCTACAACATCAACAACTGGGACGGCTCAGACATCTTTATGATCAGAAGAGCTGTTCTGATGACGGAAAGAGTCATGAAACTGATAAAGAAAAACAAGATTGATGCAGTCTATTTCGAAAAATTATCAGACGAATATGACATAATAGGAACAGAGGAGTACATGCAAAAACACAGGCTGTGATATTTGCAGTTATCTTGCGAAGCGTACAGGCATTAATCCTCAGGGAATGGAGGCTTATCATATGCTGCCAAAGAAATTCAGACATGAATTTGGCAAAACTGGAATTGACATCAATGACCCTAAATATGGGAAATGGGTGGAAAAGCACGAACACCGTAAAGGAGCATATTGGTATAATCAGCAATGGGAGGAGTTCTTTGACCAATACAGGACAGAACCGGCGCCAATCAATGAAATTATTAAGAAAATGAATTCATTAAACAAGGATTTATAATTTTATATATAATGAAAAGAACTAAAACAAACGACATTCCTAATTTCTATTTTTTCAGAAGCAGAGGATATTTGGCCACTGTTCAGGCAAGATCCATTCTATTTAGAGAAGCGATTGACAATCATGAATATGGACTTAAACGAGACATTTACGACAACATGATAGTCGGACAATATGAAGGATATGAGTTCCCTATCGAGTTCAAGCAGGACAAAGAATACGGAAGCAGATTGAGAGACGTGCTTGACACTGGATATCCTCCGGCCTATCTCATTTCGGACAGGTTCAGGGATCTTCTGACTGAATACAATGTCACAGGCTGGAAGACCTACCCGATAAGACTTTACGACAAGAAAGGTAATCTAATCAACGGGTACAATGGCCTCTCCTTCACGGGAAGAGGCGGAGATTTTGATGCCTGGCCGGAATATAATGAAGATATTCCTTGGTATGAAAAGGACAGATTGACAAAGAAAGGGATCTACAACATCAACAACTGGGACGGCTCAGACATCTTTATGATCAGAAGAGCTGTTCTGATGACGGAAAGAGTCATGAAACTGATAAAGAAAAACAAGATTGATGCAGTCTATTTCGAAAAATTATCAGACAAATATGACATAATAGGAACAGAGGAGTACATGCAGAAGCACAGGCTGTGCGAATATAATGAACCGGTTATTCGTTAATGCGGATATATCGCTTTATATTTGCAAAGGGAAACGGATGAAAGATGAAAGAACTGATTTTACAGAATACGGGAAGTGAGCTGCTTAAGGTGAGGCCGTCGGATATTTTGTATATTGAGTCTGACGGGAATTATTGCCGGATGATTCTGACCGGAGGGTTCAGTCAGCAGCTTTGGTTCAGCCGGCAGAAATTCATATCCGCGATAAGCAGCCAGATGAAAAGCGAAAGGCCTGTTTTTGTTGTGGTGGGGCGGAGCTGGATAATCAACATGAACTATATTTACAGGATAAACCCGCTCCTGGGAGAACTCGTGCTCTTTGATCCCTGTAACCCTTCACAGATAAAGCTGCATGCGTCCCAGGATGCTCTCAACAGGCTTAAAAACGAAATAATGGCATTAAACAAGACTGGAGACTATGGGAAAGAATGAATATACGGACGATGATGTCGTAATCATCGGAGGAAGCGAGTGGAAACCTTCCGAAGATAAAAAGGGCCGCACGGGCGGAAGGTCAGGCAGGAGGAAAACCTTGATTGTTTCATTGGCCGTGCTTGTCTTGCTGCCTGCTGTTGCTTATGCCGTTTGGGGTGTATGCAATATGATGCAATTTCCAAAGTCAAGACCGGACCATGAAATTGTTTCCATGCTTTCCGCAAAACCTGAGGGTGTGCCTGGAGTGAGCAGAAATGACGAGGAGATAATGGGGGTGAAGCTGGAGATATTTTCCATATCAGGGCTTCATGCGCATTTCGCTGACAGCGTGCCGGACTGCTCTGACACATCCGTATATCTGGTGACACGCAGTGCTGACTACCGTATATGGAAGGACTCAAGAAAGATGCTCGGTGATTTTGTGCAGGACGGGATAGTCCTTTCCAGGGACACTTGGCGGGCAGGCTTCATGGCAATCTCAGACGGAAATGCACAGATAGGGATAAGCCGCTGGAACAAAGTTTTCAGATATGTCGTCAGGCATGGCGGCTCATTTTTCCGCCAGATGGCGATAGTTTCTGCAGGCACAAGATGCGACCGGCAATATATTCTCAAAGGCAAGGTGACGCGGTGCGCATATGCGAGGGATGAAAACGGCAAGATGTATTTTGTCCAGACCAGCGATGCAGAGACCTTATATGGATTTGCTGATGCGCTGATTGAGTATGGTTTCATAGATGCCGTATATGTGACAGGAGGAGCGCAGGAAGACCTGTTCTACCGCGATGCGGACGGTGTCCCGCACGGAAGTTACACCGATGACAAGCCACATAAGCTTGTCGTATGGACAAAATGACCGCTATATAACCGGCATATGAACCGAATGACAATAATTGACTGAATATAAATAAATGAACAATACATATCTCATGACTTTCTCCCCTACCGGGACATCCAGAAAAGTCGGTCAGGCGATTCTGAAAGGAATTGGCTCAGACGGAAATATAATTATTGCTGTCCGATAAAACTTTTTGAAGCGAAACAAAATTAGGACT
>CAJUEK010000072.1 GCA_910585445.1 uncultured Bacteroidales bacterium
AGGTGCCAGTCCTAATTTTGTTTCGCTTCAAAAAGTTTTATCGGACAGCAATAAAAATCTATCGGATCACATTCTGATGCCTGTTGTCTGCACTGTCAGTCTGCATAGCCCGTTATACCTTTTTTAAAGACCATATCCGATACACCAGCGCCCAAAAGAAAAGCAGCGGTGCCGGAAAGTTCCCATGCGCCGCTGCTTGGATTATTTGTTTGCCGTTTCTGGCAATATGTTACCTGTACTGAGCGAACTCAACGTCCTTTGCTGCCCTTTCTGCGAGCTTTTCGCATTTCGCTGCAGTCTCAAGGTTTGATTTCACTGCCTGTGCATTGCCTTGGCGTGCAGCTGCAACTGCCCTGAGGTATGCAGAGTTAGGGCACTCGCATTTGAGAGCTGATGCAGGAGCAGTGTTGCCTACGAGAAGCTGTGCAAGAGCTGCATTGTAGCCTTTTACGCCTGCGAGCTTAGATGCGGCTGCCTGGTACTCTCCGTCGAGAATGTCAATAACGGCTGCGTTCTCTTTAGCTGAGCTGTTGTTTGCAATAGCAAAATATTCTGCTGCTGCGTCAAGGTCGCCCTTGCGGAGTGAGATTACGCCCATCGCGTTGTTCCAGTCTGCGTCCTTGCTGCATTTCTCAAGAGCATTCACTGCCTTTGCGTAGTCCTTTGCCTGGATATATGTCACTGCAAGGTTGTACTGTGCGCTGGCGCTGTTGTACTTCTCGATTGCCTTCTTGTAGAGGGTCACTTTGTCATCGGTATCCTTTACGAGAGTAGCTGCACGGAGAATTGCAGTCTCGTCAAGCACGTCAATGTTCTCTTCAACGAGCTGGAGAAGCTCCTCGCTTGTATAGTTGATGTACTCGACATTGGCAATGAACCTTGCGCGGCGAAGCTCAGGAAGGATTTCCTTTGCAAGGGTAGAATAGATTGCAGACATGTTCTTGATTTCTTTCTCACGCACTGCAGGGTCGCTGTACATTGAAAGTACGCGGATGATAAGGTCCTTGTCTTCAAGGTCAGATGCGGCAACCAGCTCCTGGAAGCCTTCCCAGTCCTCACCGACGCTTGTAACATTTACCGGTGCTTCAACTTCGTGTTTCTTGGTAACCTTGCCGAAAGCTTTTTCTGCTGAAGAAGAACGCTTGTCAGAAAGCTTCACGTTCATGTCTTCCTTTCCGTCCGGAGAAGCATATGCAACGATGTCTGTGCTTACGAGGTTCTTGCGGCTGTTTGCCTTGATTTCATCGATGGCAGCCTGGAAGTCTTTGATTGACTGTGACCTCAGCTCGCTGTTCCTTACGTTTGAGCTGTTTATCTGATAAAGAATCTGGCCTTCGGCAGTCTGCTTGATTATCTCCTGATAGTTGTCATCCTTAAGGTCGAGCTTGCCGTCCTTACATACGAGCATATAGGTCGTGTTGGCTCCGTCTGCCACTTTCTTTGAAGGAAGGTCGGTTGACTTTGACTTGTGGCTCACTGTGCTGCGAAGCTCAAGGTAGCATTTCTCCATGCCCGGAACATAGTCGAAATGTACCTTCTTTGTGATTGTAGCGCCCTCTGAAGGTACTGTCTGGTGGTTGTCTTTCACTTTTTCGCCCTGGAACATGAAAGGCTCCATTTTCACCTCTCCTCCGTCATAGACAATAACTGGAGTTACTGCCAATATTGCCTTAGGATGGAAGTAATCTTCCGGATAAGTCACAGAAACTGTGGCGTCTATTTTCCCGCCTACTACTTCAAGGACAGCCGGTTCGCACTTGACCGTGATGTTCTCTGCCATTTCAGCCATCTTCTCAGGTGAGCTGCAGGCGGCTGCCATGCCGAGGACGGCGACAGACAAAAATTTGATACCCTTTTTCATTTTTATTTAAATTGTTAATTGGTTGGTCTTCCCTGTGTCCACTATCCGGCATTCCGGATAATGGGCGCATTCTCAGCAAAGATAACCATATTTTTGTATTATTGCCTGTTCTGTTACTTATTTTAACATATTCTGAAGCCTGGTGGCAATTTTGTCACTTGGCTTTTTGCCGTATCTTGACACTCTTATAGAGGTCTCCGCAACTTACCGTCACTTTCCCGTTCCGTTCTTTTCCTGTGGCATTTTCTGTCGCGGAGATTGTCAGAGACGTGCGGTCGTTGAGGTCCGTATATCCGGCATGCAGCCACTCTCCGGTGATTGCCACCATTTTATAGTGCTCATCCTGGACAACCTCCTTATCTTTCGGATTCTCCCCGTTTTCAAAAATGCCGCCGAGGTCAAATTGGGAGCCGGTTTTTGACCATACCTCCTGTTTGCCTCCTTCTGCCTCAAATACTATATCTGTCGATGAAAGCTTGATGAAATCTTTCCAGACCCCTCTTGCGCATCCGCACAATGCCAAAGTGCTTGCTATGATAATAAAAACTTTATTCATAAGACTTTATTATTTATTGTTATTGTAACTTTCCAATATGGCCAGTTCTTGCCGTTTATAAATTTACTTATTTAGAGTATGTGATAAGCCTGTAATTCCAAGTGTAATTCCTTGATCCAGAAATGGATGTTCCAGTATCTATGCCGTTTTCAATGCTATGTCGGTCTGTTGTACTGAATACGCCTTTTTTATAATAACCGTCACTTGCACCGAGCCAGCCCCAATTGATATGATAATATGCGTCATCCATTAATCCATCTATGATCCATGCGTGCCCTGAAGTGCCCCTAGACCCGTCCAAATAAACTGGAAGCCCTCTTTTAAGTTGTGCATCTGCTTTTTTCTGGTTCGTTTTTCCAAATCCTAAGAATTTTTTCACATCTGAGTAGCCATAGTTTTTTAAGGTACGTTTGGCTCCGTCTGCCCATCCGCCTGAGCCATCTTCGTCATAGCGTATATAACAATTGTGCCTCTTTCCGATTTCATAAACAAAATGTGCGACCTGGTCTTGTTGGTCAAGTGTTCCGTAAAAAGCAGACGTACCATAATCTTTTCCGTTGCAGACCTTGTTCATATCATCCCAATTACATTGCTTCCCGTCAAAGGAAGGGTTTGCCGGCAATCTGTTATATAGCATTATTTGCGAAGTGGCAATGGCAACGCATCCGGCAGGATAGTGATTGGGTGTATATTTATTCCAGACAAGCTCATCTCTACCATTCTCTCGTTGTGACCACTTCGTTTGAATATAAGGGCCATATACGTTCCCGCGTGAGGCTTTTGTTGCGGGTGACTCTTCATGTTTGCCATAAATCAAATCGGATATCATTGACGACAGAACGATAGAGGGGACTATTATAGGGCCAGTTTCAGAGTAATTTTCTCCTACATTATCTTTTTGTTCATTACATATTGCAGAAAACGCTTCTGTAAAATCATCTGCGGTTAAAGAACCTGCTTCTGTGATGCAATAAACATCTTCTCCCAACCGTTTATTAGCGGACATGATTGCAAAACCATTCTCGTTCTCAAAGTTCACTACATACATCAGTGTGTCAGGTATGATTTCATTTTCAAATGATTTTGTATGTGTAAACGTATGCTTGCCGACAACTATTATGTCATCTGTGGAATAGATTCTACTTGAATTTGATTTGACTGCCTGCACGCAATTCATGGCTTTTTCAAGGTTCGCCAATGCATCGTATAAGGCAATGGTTTCAGATTCGGTTCGTGTACTCTGAGTTTCGGCTTCTGTGCCAAAATTTTCATGTGTACAGCCTTGGAGTAGCAATAAGGCTGCAATCAGGAAGCTTGATAATCGTTTCATATTATTCGATGTTTTAAAAAAGTTTATCATGCGCCGGTTTCAGTCGCGAAAGTTAGGCAAATAATTTCAGACGGCAATTGCATATATGGGAAATTTGATTGCGTTTACGATAAATGTTGCGCCTTGCGCATAGCCTTCAAATAAATTTATAGTAACTTTGTCCCGCTATGACTAGTCAGGAATTACAGAGTTTAAAGAATAAATATGACATAATCGGCAACGATCCTGCCCTAAACAGGGCATTGGAGATTGCCGTTGCGGTCGCGCCTACCGACATAACGGTCCTGGTGACAGGTGAGAGCGGTGTCGGAAAGGAAAACATACCTCAGATTATACACCAGAACAGTGCACGCAAGCGCGGGAAATATTTTGCCGTCAATTGCGGTGCCATCCCGGAAGGTACCATAGACTCGGAGCTTTTCGGGCATGAGAAAGGGTCGTTTACGGGTGCCAATGAGATGCGCAAGGGATATTTTGAGGAAGCAGACGGGGGAACATTGTTCCTTGACGAGATTGGTGAGCTGCCTTTGCCTTCGCAGGCCAAGCTTCTGCGTGTGCTCCAGTCGGGAGAGTTTATCCGTGTCGGCTCTTCAAAAGTGCTGAAGACGGATGTCAGGGTAGTTGCCGCCACCAATGTAAATCTGATGTATGCGGTGTCGAAAGGAAAATTCCGTGAAGACCTGTATTACAGGCTCAATGCCGTTTCCATCATAATGCCGTCTCTGCGTGAGCGTCCTGGTGACATAAACCTGCTGTTCCGCAAATTCGCCTCTGATTTTGCAGCCAAATATGGCGTTTGCAAGGCCACTCTTACCGAAGAGGCCTCGATAATGCTCAGGAAATACCGCTGGCCGGGCAATATCCGCCAGCTCAAGAATGTCGCGGAAACGATTTCCGCCCTTGAATCGTCCAAAGTTTCCGCAGCTTCAGACAAATGTATGGTGGATGCCGATGTGCTTGCCGGATATATCCCGCGTGAAGAGCCGGATTTGCTTCCTGCAAGGGTTGCGTCTTATCAGGAATCGGCCGAAAGCGCAGGGGAGAGGGAGGCTATAATAAGGACTTTGCTCCAATTGAAGCAGGATGTCGATTATCTCAAGGAAGTTGTGCTTAAATCCGGGGTGCCACGCAGTTCTGCACCTGCCATAGCGGCTCCTTCCGCACATGATGAGAGGCTTGATGACAGATGGGCCGGACATGCCCGCCCAGATGTTATGGACCGTCAGGAAGACCCTGAGGAACAGGATTTTGAGGAAAGTTCATCTGAGGACCTGTCAATAAAGTCGGCCAATATGGAGCTGATAGAAAAAGTCCTCCGCAAGCATGGCGGAAACCGCAAGGCCGCCGCTGCAGAGCTTGGCATTTCAGAGAGGACGCTATACCGTAAGATAAAGCAGAAGATATGAGTTGTTCGGGAAAGAAAATATTGGCCTGGCTGCCTTTGGCGGCAGTTCCGGCTGTTGTTTTGCTGCTCCATTCGTGCGGCATATACTCGTTTACCGGAACTTCAATCCAGCCGGATGTGAAGACTGTGACGATAAATTATTTTGAATACAAGGCGCTTAAGGTTAACCCTTCTCTCAGCAACCAGCTTACGGAAGCATTGCAGGAGAAGTTCATCAAGCTTACGCGTCTTGAACTTGTGGATGAAGAAGGTGACCTTGAGATAACAGGTGCAGTTACCGGATATGATGTCAAGGCCACGGCCATCACTGCCAATGAGGAAGCTGCACAGAACCGTCTGACTGTGAATGTGAAAATCAGTTTCGCCAACAGAAAGTACCCGGAGGATGACTTCCAGGACAAGTCTTTCTCCGCATATGCTGATTTTGACGCGATGACTTCGCTTGATGCGGCTGAGTCACAGTTGTGCGAGGATATCGTTGAGCAGTTGTGCGAGGATATTTTCAATGCGACTGTCGCAAACTGGTAGGTGTATGGGATATATTGACATAAAGAAACTTAACCTTGACGAACTTGTCGGAGTCGTGAACCTTTATCCTTGGTTTTCAGGAGCAAGGAAGGAATTGTGCCGCAGGATGAGCCAGTTGGGAGGAGAAGGCTGGGGAGAGGCCCAGTATGCCGATGCGGCGCTGTATGTCGGAGCGAGGGAAAAGCTTGCCTGCATGGTTCGCACCGGAGACAGGACTGACTGGACTGATGCGGATGTGGAGCGTCTTATCAAGAATTATATTTCTGAGAAAGAGACCCGTGAGGTTCCTGCTGACACCGGTGCAAGGAAGGTCTATGCCGGCGTGGGCGACTATTTCTCTCAGGAGGAGTATGACAAGGTAAGGAGGACGGATGACAATGTGTTCTCCAGGTATGCCTCAAAGGCAAGGCAGGGCAAGACTGCGTCTGAAGACCAGGTCGGGGAGGAACTTGGCTTCTATACGGAGACATTGGCCCAGATTTATGCGGAGCAGGGATATTATGACAGGGCAAAGAGCATTTATTCCAAACTAATTTTGGCATATCCGGAAAAAAGTGCTTACTTTGCAACCCTTATTCAAAAAATGAACGGTTTAAATTAGTATAATATGAATGTACTATTCACCATTTTGACAATTTGTGTGCTTGTCGCCAGCCTTATGGTGACTCTTATCGTGCTCCTTCAGAACGGCAAGGGCGGCGGACTCGCAAGCAATTTCGTAGCCGGCAACCAGACTTTCGGCGTGCGTCAGACAGCTGACATCCTCGAGAAGATTACCTGGGGCCTCGTGGCATTCATTTTCCTTGTGTCTGTAATAACAACCTTTACCGTAGGTTCAGGTTCAAAGGACATGAACTTCTCGGACAGGGCTGAGAGCGAGATGACAGAGGAAGTTGCATTCCCTGCTCCAGAGGCTCAGAATCCTGCTGCTGAGGTTGCTGAACCTGCTGCTGACCAGGCAAACTGATAGAAATGGCATATGCCGATGCTGACATTTTGTCAGACAAAGGCATTTGGAATATATTTTGACTTATAGCCGTCTGTTCTTCGGAGCGGACGGCTATTCCTGCGTACTTATGCAGCTGCCGCAGAGTCTCCGGGAATAAAAAGGAGAATTTATTATGGCAGAAAACAAATTTGAAAATCTCAGCAGATTCGCCGTCAATCTCAATGAAAGGGCGGCACAGGGCAAACTCGACCCTGTCATCGGCAGGGACGAGGAAATCAGGAGGGTACTTCAGATTCTCAGCAGGAGAACAAAGAACAACCCTATTCTTGTCGGTGAACCGGGTGTCGGCAAGACGGCCATTTCCGAAGGCATAGCACAGAAGATAATCGACGGGGATGTTCCGGAGAACCTCAAGAGCAGGAAGATATATTCGCTTGACCTCGGTGCGCTTATTGCGGGCGCGAAATACCAGGGAGAATTTGAAGAGCGTCTTAAAGGCGTGGTGAAGGAAGTCGTTGACAGTGACGGAGAGATAATCCTGTTCATTGACGAAATCCATACATTGGTCGGCGCCGGACGTACTTCCGGAGCTATGGATGCGTCGAATATTCTTAAGCCGGCTCTTGCGCGCGGGGAATTGCGTACAATCGGCTCTACTACACTTGACGAATATCAAAAGTATTTTGAGACGGACAAGGCTCTCGAGAGACGTTTCCAGATGGTGATGGTTGATGAACCTTCGCCTGCCGCATCCATCTCCATCATGAGGGGACTTAAGGAGCGCTATGAGAACCATCATAAGGTCCGTATTGAAGATGACGCGCTGATAGCGGCTGTGGAATTGTCGCACCGCTATATCACTAACCGTTTCCTTCCGGATAAGGCCATTGACCTTGTTGACGAGGCAGCTTCCAAGCTGCGTCTTGAGATGAACTCTGTCCCTGAGCCTATTGCAGAGCTTGACAGCCGGATACGCCAGCTCGAGATAGAGAGGGAGGCCATCAAGCGTGAGGGAGTTTCTCTCAAGATGGATAAGATTAAGGAGGAGCTTAAGGAGCTTGGTGAGAAGAGGGATGTCCTCAGAAGCCGCTGGAATGAGGAAAAGGATATCCTTTCGGGACTCCAGCAGGCACGCCAGAAGATGGAGGACTACAAGATAGAGGCCCACAATGCCGAGCGTGCCGGTGACTATGGACGTGTTGCCGAGATACGCTACGGGAAAATGGCAGAGGCTCAGAAGAAAATAGATGAACTTAATGCCCGCCAGGCAGCCATCAAGGACCCTATAATCACGGAAGCCGTGACTCCGGAGGATATTGCGGAGGTTGTGGCCAAGTGGACGGGGATTCCTGTGAAGAGGATGCTGGAGAGCGAGCGCGAGAAGCTGCTCCGTATGGAGGCTGAGCTTCATAAGAGAGTAGTCGGGCAGGAGCAGGCCATCGGTGCGGTGGCTGATGCTGTGAGACGGTCGCGTGCAGGACTTCAGAACGAGAAGAGGCCTATTGGTTCATTCCTGTTCATGGGTACTACGGGTGTCGGAAAGACTGAGCTGGCCAAGGCTTTGGCGGAATTCCTGTTCAATGATGAGAATATGATGACCCGTATCGACATGAGCGAGTATCAGGAGAGGCATTCAGTCAGCAGGCTGGTCGGTGCGCCTCCGGGATACGTCGGATATGACGAGGGTGGACAGCTCACCGAGGCCGTGAGGAGGAAGCCGTATTCGGTCATACTTCTTGACGAGATAGAGAAGGCGCATCCTGATGTGTTCAACATACTGCTTCAGGTGCTTGATGACGGACGTCTGACCGACAACAAGGGCCGCACGGTAGATTTCAAGAATACGATTCTGATTATGACATCGAACGTGGGAGCTGACATAATCCAGGGATATATGGAGCGTCTGCCGCTTGTGGGGATTGCCGGACCGGAGACTCCGGAGGGCAAGGCTGCCATTGAAAAACGTCTGGAAATGCTGTCCGAATGCAGAACACAGGTTCTTGATGTGCTCAAGAAGACAGTGCGTCCGGAGTTCCTGAACAGGATTGATGAGGTGATAATGTTCGAGCCTCTGTCACAGACAGATATACGTGATATCCTCCGGATGCAGATGGCAGACCTTCAGCACAGGCTGTCTGAAAATGGCGTGACCGTAACGTTCTCAAAGGAATTTGAGGACTACATGAGCACCAAGGGCTACGAGCCTGCTTACGGCGCGCGTCCTATCAAGCGTCTGATGCAGAAAGAGCTTGTAAACCTGCTTGCAAAATCCATCCTGGACGGCAGGGTACACCGCGACTCTGTGATACTTGTCGATGTCAGTGACGGGCAGATTGTTGTCAGTGACAGATAGTATGAATTGAGTATTTGGAGGCAAGGCTGTACTTTGGCGCATTGAAAAGAAAAAGGGGCTTGACTAATATTTTTTAGTCTGCCCCTTTTGTAATTA
>CAJUEK010000073.1 GCA_910585445.1 uncultured Bacteroidales bacterium
CAAAAGTAGCCAGGATCAATCCCGGCTACAATATGCATTTCTTCGGAGGCTTACTAATAAAGCCTGGTCGGATTTCTTGTGTGTATGTAGGTGATGATATAAAAATGAGGCTGACTAAAAAGTCAGAATAACTCTCTGAGAATTCAATATTTGGGAACCAGGTCGAGGTTGACCACACCGAAAAACAAGAAAAAAGGGCTTGACTAATACTTTTTAGTCAGCCCCGTAAAATTATTGTCACTTATTCTCGACTATCAATAATTCAGAAGTCTCTTTGAAGTAATCATTAATTGATAAAATGACTGTGTATTTCCCTGGAATATTAAATTGTAAATTATTCCAATTGACAACGATATCCAATGTAGATGTTTTTGAGTCTTTTGGAGCTGGCTCAATTGAAGTTTTGACTATTGGTGTTATGTCATTGCCAAATGGGTCTACAATCCGGCATTCAATGGTACCCAGGATTTCTTTTTCAGATACTAATTTGGCAACAAATGAGATATTCGCTTTGTAAACAAAAGGGAAAGTATCGGAACAAATCTGATTGAAAGTCCCGACGATCGTGATTTTTCCAGAAACATTTTGTGCATAATCGCACAATGTAAATATGATAGTTTTCATTATTCAATAGATTTATTTGCAGTATAGCCAAGTTTTTTCAACAGATTTTGTAATGGTGTTTTTACTGTTGCTATTGCATGTTTCGTGCTAAATAATGATGCCCCGTGTCGGCCACTGACGCCTTCTTTAACTTCGGGTACAATTTTAGCCTTGGAATCAATATATACACTTATTGCGTCAGCTGTAAGACAATCTCCATCATTTCTGTGATAGTGTTTTGTCGCATCCTTTATATTCTCGTCATCAGGTATAGGCGAAGATTCAATAACGGTAATTGAACTGTTGCGGTCACAACTATATAGCCTCATTGTAATGTTTGTGTCCGGATGCTTTTTCAGACATTTGAATTCTAATCTTCGTGTTTGTCCTTTTGTGGCATTGCCTTCGATAGTATCTCCTATATTGTTAAATGTCGCCATTATTATTTTCTAACTGTAGCAATAACTTATCTAACTGATTAGATTTAAAAGAAAACAGAGAAGACAAATCTTCCGAATTTGTTACATCTTTTATATGTGGGATTAATTTTAAAACTAATTCCAATTCTTCTTTAGTCGGAATGATGTCATTGCTGATCACATATTCAGATTCATGTTCGTTAAGCTCTTTGTCAAACTCATCTTCTGTGATTATTCTGTCAAGAAGTTCAGAATATAGCTTGAAATAATTTCGTTCAATAGTTCTGTTGTTTATTGCCCGAATTAAGAGTGATACTGCTTTGTCGAATTCGAATAGCTTGCCTGTAATTCTTTCTGAGAAAGTATAGCAGGATGAAATCCCGGCAAAGATTGTATGTCCCTTAGTAAAATTATGTTTTCCTATGATGTTCAAATCTCCGTTATTGAACGTAAACATAGAGACGTTTTCTCCACTATTTGATGTGGGATTGACGTCAGGAAAACTTATTTCATTATTTATCGTAATTTCCATACTTCGCAAAATTATGCAAAATCTTACAGTTTCCAAATATTTTTGTCCTTTACTGTAAAACAAAAGTATTATGGTGTAAAACAAAAGTAGTGCAAAATTAGACAATTGTCAGTGATATAATGCTTGAAGCATGTGCGTTTTCAGATAACGTTAATCCTTTTGTAAAAAGCTTTATGGCATTTGATAAATCAAGCCCGACCATGCTGAAATCAGAAAATATTGCTGTTCTATCAGCTAATTTTCCTGATTTGGATTCGTTGAATTCAAAATAGGAGTGGGATATTCCAAGAATACTCCCGGCTCCTATCAGGAATGATAATTCTGGAAAAAGGAAATCAGTCATTGTGTTATACTTCCTCATGATTATTATCTTCAAATTAACTTTGCGTAACAATTAATTACTGCAAAACTACACAAAATACCGCTCAAACTCTTCTTCAGTGAAATCCCTGCGGATTTTAGTGGCGGATTCATTGAAGTCGATATTGATATTCCCATCTATGTACAATATGCAGATGACGCCGATTACGACCGGGATGTTCTGCTCCGGCACGCCTGCCAGGTAGTCCATCCATTCCCTTGCAGGGAATCTGTTTATCCACTGGGAATACGCATCCGACTGCGCTGCTATATATTGGGCATATCTGATGCGGAATGCAAAAATTTGACGCGGTGTATATAAAAGGTATGCAGAGTAATCCGGCATTGGCCATCCTATGAATCAATATCTATTGTGCTGAACATGTCAGGCGTCTTATGCTGCTCGTAATAGTCAGGTTCACCTATCGTGAAATATTCTTTCCCGTTGCGCTTGATGTCGGTTTGTGGCCGTCCGTCTTTGTCTGTGCTCCGATATGCTCCGGTATAAGGGTTATAACATTCCGGATTGAATATATAATCACGGAATTTGCAATAATACTTCAGTTTGTTCTTGAAAGATTGTGGCGTATAGAACTTTCGTTTGTCATTCCCCACATATGAAAGCAGACTTTCATAAACATCCTTGCGCAGTAGTTCCTGATTGAGATGCTCTTCGTCGGAAAAATATTCGTCTGCCCAAAGGATGAACTCCTCTCCGATGTCCTGCCTCAGCTTGCGTTGCTCAAGACGCTCTCCAGGAGCCGGAACATATCCGAAACGAAAATAAATCTGTACGCATTGTGCAACAAGATTCCAGAACAAGTCCCATTGTTCATTGTCCCATTCATCAAAGAACAAAAGTCCGAAATCATCGGATGGTTTGTGCGTGTCGTTATAGAAATCACTGAAAGCAATTGGCCACTGTCTGTCAACGAAGCTGGAACCGATGCCTCCTATTGCGTGATTGGTTGTAAGATATATTTTGGGCGATACCGAGAATGGCAAAGTATATCCTTTCTCACCTTTAGGATTGACTGGCCAGTCTCCGGTGATAAGCCCGAAAAGCATCTCGAAATCAAAGTCTTTCATTGCGTCATCAATGAAAACTACCTTGGTTTTTTCATTGACTCCGTCCCAGGTGAACTGGTTGTTGCTTCTGGCAGACAGCTCTTTACCATTATAATATTTTGAAGTCGTGGCCATTTTTACAGCCTCTCCCAGCAATGATTTGCCGGAGCGTCCATTGGACACCCCGACTTCAGATTGCTTGCCGTCCATTCCGACAACGGCCTTGCTGCAGGATTTGTCTTTGGATGTCGCGACCAAGAATCCGAATGCCGCAAGCTTACTTATCAGATGCTGTGCGTTTTCATTAAGCTCCGCTTCTTCCGCTTCTTCTTTTCTCCACGTGAAATTGCTGGTGTTCTCAAGAAACTTAAGGAAATGGCATTTTTCGCCTGTAGGAGTAATTTCATACAAATAGGCTTCACCGGTATGCTTTACGTTGATGAGAGATGGTAACTGCTGGGGATCATATGATTTTTTCTTCTGTTCTTCCCAAATGAGTTCATGAAGTTGCGGATAATCTTGGACACAGATAGAGTCAGCCGTAATATTCCACCATTTCGTCCTGAAATAGAAACGCTGCACACCACGCACGGAAACGGAAAAATTAGGGTTGTAAAATGCCAGCATAGTCATCATTGCCGGACCGAAATATTGGTTCCCTCCTTTCAAAAGCATTTCGAGAATATCTTTTGAAAGGCAGTCTTTTGTAAAGTCCTTGACGAAGTCACCGATTTCCCAATGGCGTACAGTCCTTACGATTGGCTTTTCTATATGTATGAAATCGAATTCCCCGTCAGGGCGCTTGTATCTGTAGAACCCCCTATTTTCAAGGAATGACTTACATCCTACATAGCAGAAATAGCAGTCTGAATCTTTCCCGTCCTTTTTTGTGCTCTTTTTCCAGAACTGCTCCTCTGCTTCCACCGGCTGCGCGCTTTCCAGCTCACCTGATGCCGTGAACCTATATTTTCGTTTGCCGAAAGTAAATTCTGGAAGTTCTTTCAACTGCTCATAATACCTTTGGCAAAATTCTTTGCTGTTGTTCAACTTCCAAATGTCCATTATTTTGCCGTCAGTAGCGGTTGTTATTTTATGCAACTGGACATATCGGCCGGCCATCTGCTTTTCGTTCTTTGCTTGCTCGATGTCTTTTTTCAGTTCATCTTCTTTCCCCTTGAGCGTGTTTGCCAGCAGGTCGTCTACTCCTTTGTCATCAGCCTTGTTTTTCAGGACGTATCCGAAGTATAATTCAACATACAGCTCTCTGTTTTTTAGTTTGTTGAAATACTCCTTGTAATTTTTGACTGCATAAAAGAAATTCTTGGGACGCCTGTCTATGGGGTCATCAACTTTAATGTGGTTCGTGAGGTCAAAACAATCGCTGTCCAACAGAAAAATGACCTCTTTCACGTGGCAGGCCTCAATGATTTTTACTATGTCTTCCGGAAGTGTCCCCTTATACCCGAGATTTTGTATGCCGCTTATGGCGATGCTGTCCAAGCCGTGTTTGCAGGCTTTTTCCGCTTTTTTCTCTCCTTCTTGGATGTATAGCACGGGTATCTCTTTCTGTGCCTGATATAATGTCCTTATTTTCTGAGGAATATAAATGAATGTCGGAGCACCGGCCGGGGACTTGTATTTCATGGCGCGTCCGGTTCTGTCAAGATGTTCTGACGGATACTGGAAACGGATTCTGTAATATGTGCGTTCTGTGGATGACTTGTCGTTATCCAATGTGTATTTCACAGGGTGCCCGTCCAAATCATAATAATGTATTACTGCATCATCTCCATTGGTTACAATCTGCCCCTTGTTGTCAATTGTGCCTGGTGTAAATGTGGCTTGTTTGAATTTGCTGTGACTGTCGTTTATGTCGTTGACTGTTGCGGTGACATCTTTTTCCGTCAGCCCTGAGCCCTCCAGCATCCGTTTGCAGAAAGTGCCTTTCTTTTGGGAATTGCATTTTTCACCGGAATATCTTGCAGGCTCATCATATTCGACGACCACTCCGTAATAGCTTGCAAGCCATTCTAAGGCTTCCGGGTAAGACTTTCGTTGTCCTTTCATCAGATAGTCAATCGGTTTCTTGCCTGACAGGTCGTTACAGTTGAAGCATTTGAATATCTTTTTCCCGGGGGTGATTATTAAGGAGTGTTCGGCCCCGCAAAGGGGACAAGCCGTTTTGTAGCTTGCCCCCTCTTTGCGGGGTTCCGGTGTGAATGACGTAATGATATGCAAGAGATCGAGCGGATCGCGCTCAGACCTTTCTATAATACTGTCGACACATTCTTTACGGATTCTCATGGTTGCCGCTAATTATTGTTATTCAATATCTCGATCATTTCAATAAGCGTAAGGACTTCAGCTTGTTTGCAGCCTAATGCTTTTATGCTTTCGGACTTTGCCCAGTCTGACATCCCTGAATGTTTGCAGGCTTCAATATCAGATTCAATTGTTTTGTCATACAGCAGAAGTGCATTTTGTATGATATTCAAATGTTTCTTTGACATTTCCATAGTTCCATGTTTTAATCTTTTCTCCGCTGTGCTCGTTCGATCCTTGCCGTTCTCGTTCCGGATGGCTTCAGTGCAAGATCCTGCTGTAAGGTTTGAGGAAGCATTATTAATAGGAGCATGATTCCGATTGCTGTGTCGCGTATCCGTTTGAAAGGCGAAGCGGAGCTGTCAACTCCGAAAAACCTGCAAAACCACCACGCTGACAGCTCGCTTGCCTTGTTTAAATGTATTTTCACGTACACATTTCTTGCTATGTTTTCTACAGTGTGCACAGAGATTGGGGCTCCTCCGTAAAGTTTTACCAACATGTCCGGTATTTCCTTTTTGGATGCGCCCCAGGCCAAAAGCTCTGCAACCTGATGTTCTCTACGAGAAAGAATCCTGGACTCATTCTCCCCAAATGTCGGTAATCCCATATTTCTTGAATATGCGCTCAACTTCCAGCCCTTCTGAGAATGTCGGTTCGCATTTGCCTTTGAGACGGTAATAAAATGATGACGGATATCGTACTCCGAAGACTTCCATAAGCTGGGCCCTTACTTCTTTTGCAAGGGAAACCGGGACTTGATCCCAACCTTTTTTGAATGAAAAAGACTTGCTCATAGTCATTTTTTTGCTATTTGGTATTGTATTACTGTGCACTACTTTTGTAGTTCGGTGTAAACATTTATTATTATGTCACAAAAGTATATATAATATTTCATAATATGAAATTTAAAATTGCAATAACTGCAATAATATTTAATGTTTGATTACAAATATCTGATTTTCAATAAGTAAATTTGATAAAAAGGTAAACATGGAAATAGAAGTACAACAACGCTTGGTTCATAATATTTATAAAATAATGCGTGACAGGAAGTTGACCCAAGTTGCTGTAGCTGGTTATATGGGTACGACTCCTTCTCAATTCAGCAGGATTTTGAAAGGTGAAGTAAAGTTGCAGCTTGAACATATTGCAAATCTTGCAATAGGACTTTCCATGCGTGAAATTGACATATTTACTTATCCAGATAAGTACGTGAGGTCAAACGATATCCAGGAGCCTTTTGAGGCAATTCTGCAATTGAAGTTGCAGAAGGAGACCAAGGAACAGGTGTTAAAATTGGTCTTTGGTGATAACAATATTGAAATCTTTAATAAATGACGTTATGGAATTTATGCTAACCAATATAACTGATACCCGTACAGTATATATCAATGCCAATCTTGTCAAGTTCATTGAAGAGGATGAGAAATCCGGGAACGCTATTATTACAATGACGGATAACGAGGTTTTTCACACTAATGAAAATTGCGTCGAATTATTGGAAGATTGGGGAATTGTGGAAAAGGAGCAACCTGTTTTAGAACACGTGTCAAATTTGTGCCAATGAAGAAAAATAGGATAATGCAGAGGAGCTTCAGTATGGGGAAGAGGATGTCAGAAAATCAGAAAAACACTCCTCCTCCCGCTACTACTGAGGAAAAATCGCAAGGTTTTTCCTTTTTTTATGCATTTCCGTAATCGGTATAATGTCTCAGCATAAGGGGATTGTCAAAAACTGTTTGTGGAATGGGCTGAATGTGAAATGGCGTATCACCGGTAAAAGTATGTGTTTCTGCATAATCCATTACTGGTTCAATGTAAAAAGTCGGTTGTTTTTCATTTGCTGTACTGCTGGAGCAAAGCATGAGAAGCGCTGAATGTGATGTTGATTGAAGTGAATGGTAATGTTTTTCAGGCGTAATTGAAAAATGATTGGTGAAATGCTTGCAGTTTGCTGCTATCCTTTGAACTGCGGAAATGGGGTATTTTCATCGGATGCTGGAAAACCGGAAAATAAGAAGGCGTTAACGTGGTCCCCAATGTGAATTGTTGGACATTCTCAAATGGAGGGGGCAACGGTGGCAGTGGCAGAAGTGAATGCAGCGGCAGCGAAATTTTTTCATCCGAATGAAATGGTGTTACGGAATTGAATTGTATGAGTCTTTGCTTCTGGACTCTGCAGAAGTGAATAATGTGAGGTAGAGACCATGGTATCAGCGCAGAAATCAAGATGCTGGTTTGGTGTGCTGGACTATGTGATAATTATTAATGTGAATCAGTAGTTAAAAATTAATGTTATAAAAGCGATGGCCACTT
>CAJUEK010000074.1 GCA_910585445.1 uncultured Bacteroidales bacterium
CTTACCCGGCAGCACTTTACCCGGTTAACACATCTGCCAAGCAGATAAAGGAAGAATATGACCCTGAGAATGAAAATTTCCAGGAAGTTGTCATTGCCGGCCGTATAATGTCAAGGCGCATAATGGGAGCGGCCTCATTCGGTGAAATCCAGGATGAGACAGGACGCATACAGGTCTATATCAACCGTGACGAGATATGTCCGGGCGAGGACAAGACCATGTACAACACGGTTTTCAAGAAGCTTCTTGACATCGGAGACATAATCGGAATCAAAGGTTTCGCATTCATCACCAAGACAGGCCAGCTTTCAGTGCACGCAAAGGAATTGACACTTCTGAGCAAGTCCCTTAGGGTACTTCCTATCGTAAAGGAAAAGGACGGCGAAGTGTTCGACGCATTCTCTGACCCTGAGCTCAAATACAGGCAAAGATATGTTGACCTCATCGTCAATCCGCAGGTACGCGACACTTTCATCAAGAGAAGCCAGATTGTTGCCACCATGCGCGAATATTTCAACGAGGCAGGATGTCTTGAGGTCGAGACCCCTATCCTCCAGTCAATCCCGGGAGGAGCAACTGCAAGGCCTTTCATCACGCATCACAATGCCCTCGACATTCCCCTGTATCTGAGAATCGCCAATGAGCTTTATCTCAAGAGGCTCATCGTGGGAGGATATCACGGAGTATATGAGTTCGCCAAGGACTTCCGCAACGAGGGAATGGACAAGACCCACAATCCTGAGTTCACATGCATGGAAATCTATGTGGCCTACAAGGACTATATCTGGATGATGGAGTTCGTGGAGAAGATGCTGGAGAAGATTGCAGTGAAGCTGCACGGAAAGACACAGGTTCAGATTGGAGAGAATCTCGTGGACTTCAAGCCGCCGTTCAGGAGACTTCCTATGCTGGAGGCCATAAAGGAGTATGCAGGAGTGGATATAACAGGAATGGATGAGGACCAGCTCCGCGAGACATGCAAGAAGCTGCATGTGGAGACTGACCCTTCATTCGGAAAGGGCAAGCTCATTGATGCCATCTTCGGAGAATACTGCGAGGACAAGCTTGTGCAGCCTACCTTCATCACTGACTACCCTGTCGAGATGTCACCTCTGACCAAGCGTCACCGCAGCAATCCTGATCTTACCGAAAGGTTTGAGCTTTTCGTTTGTGGAAAAGAGCTTGCAAACGCATACAGCGAGCTTAATGACCCTATAGACCAGTATGAGAGGTTCCAGGACCAGCTCAGGCTGAAAGACAACGGAGACGATGAGGCAATGTTCATAGACATGGACTTCGTGCGCGCACTCGAATATGGAATGCCTCCTACATCAGGTTTGGGAATGGGAATCGACCGTCTGACAATGTTCATGACCAACTCCCCGACCATCCAGGACGTGCTCTTCTTCCCTCAGATGAGGCCTAAGAACTGACAGGACGCATATGCTTTAACATAAGCAAGCTACAGGCGGGCGTGCATTTCTGCACGCCCGCCTTTGCATAGAACATTAAATTTCAATTATTTGCAATGTGAAGTTCAGATTCTAATATTTGTGTTCCGTGCCTTCAAGCTCTTTTCTGGTGAGAGGTTTCCTGTCCATTGCTTTCCATGTGTATGCGATGTACGCCACCACAAACGGAATTATGAGCGAGACCCATGCCATAGTCCTGAGAGTGAACTCGCTTGAGCAGCTGTTGGAAATAGTCAGCGAACTCTGAAGGTCAGAATATGACGGATAGTATGAAGTGCCGTTGTAGCCGGCAAGCCAGAACACCGACATCACGACAAGCACGGTTCCGATGCCTGCCGGCCAGATTCCCTTACGGAATTTCACCGAAACCAAAGTCCCGACAATGCCCCAAAGCACAAGAGCGGTCCCGACGGCAAAAGCAGCGGCAGCTCCAGGCATCTCAAGGAGATTATGAAGGTATTTGTATTTTTCCATGAACACTGTCCCGTCCCCGGTCACTGCAAATCCTCTCCTGAGCAGCAGCCATATGACCGTGTTAAGGAAAAAGACCACAAACATGACAGATGACACGAGAAGCCTCCTGCGCAGTTTACCGCAAAGTTTCCCGTCATCGATATTGTTCATCATATACAGGATTCCAAGACATATTGCCAGTCCCATCACCATAAGGCCGAAGCTCACATTCCATGGGTCAGCCACAGCCTCAAGGCCATGCCAGCCGTTTCCCCATGTGCTTATCACCGGAGCGAAGCTGTCACCTACCGCAGCCTTGTCAACGGTAAAATCCGAGCCTGTGAAAAATGTCCCGACAGCCGTTCCGATAAGAAGCGGCCCGAGGAAACCGTTTATGGTAAGGAAAACACGGAATGCAGTCTTGCCGAGCACATTTCCGGCCTTGTTCTGAAATTCATATGACACCGCCTGGAACACAAAGGTGACAAGTATCAGTACCCATACCCAATACGCTCCTCCGAAACTCGTGCTGTAAAACAGAGGGAAGGAAGCGAAGAAAGCCCCGCCGAAAGTAACGAGCGTAGTGAAAGTCAGTTCCCATTTACGGCCGGTTGAATTGACCATGAGCTGCTTCTCATCTTCATCAGCCCCCGTAATGAGTATCATTGCATTTGCCCCCTGCACGAAAAGCAGGAAAACAAGAAGACCTGCAAGAAGCGATATTATGAACCACCAGTAATTCTGCAGAAATTCGTATGTAAACATAATCAGATTATTAGAATTGTTAAACCATTACTCCGCTTTCCCGTCCACTTCTGGCCCTTTCTTTATCGCCTTGACCATTATGTTGATGTCGATGGCCAGGAAAAGCGTGAACACGGCCACAAAAATGAAGAAAGTGGTCTGTACGGCAGCAGTGCTGACACTTGATATCGCGGCGCTCACAGGCAGAAGATCCTGGATGGCCCACGGCTGCCTTCCCACCTCTGCGACAATCCATCCTGCCTGCCCTGCAATATATACAAGAGGAATTGACAGAAGGGCTGTCCACTGTAGCCATTTCATGTGGGCAATCTTTCCGTTGCGCCCATAAAACAGGACGGCAATCATGAGAAGCAGCAGGAAAGAGCCGAGGCCGACCATAATCCTGAAAGGCCAATAGACAAGCCATACATCCGGAACCAGCTCGTTCCTGTCCTTTATATATCCGTATCCGAAGCAGTCAATATTGGCATCAAGCACCTTCCTTGCCTCTGCCGCCGCCTGAGGGTCAACATCCTTGAGCTTGCGGTAAGTCCTGAAAGCACGCAAAGCCTCAGTCCCCTTGTACATCTTGGCCTCAGCAGAAAGATGCTCATTCCCCTGCGGGTCAACATAGCCGTCCAGCAGGTCATTTATGCCAGGGACATAACCGTCAATGTCATGCGTGGCAAGCAATGAAAGCACTCCCGGTATCTCCAATCCCGGCACAATGGAAAACGGAGCACGTGTCCCTCCGTCATAAAGCCCCTCAGCGGCAGCCAGTTTCATAGGCTGATACTTAGCCACATGAATGCCTGAACGGTCCCCTGTAAACATGACCGCAAGCGTGCCTATTATTCCCACAACCGAAGCCACCCTGATGCTGGCAAGGGCAAACCTCGTCTCTCGCTTGCGAAGCAGATACCAGCAGCCTATTCCGATGACGAATATCGCTCCTGTCATCCATCCGCTCAGGACAGAATGGAAAAACTTGGTCACTGCGACAGGATTTGTAGCTACAGCCCAGAAGTCCACCATCTCATTGCGCACTGTATCCGGATTGAACTCCATCCCGACAGGATGCTGCATCCAGCCGTTCGCCACAAGAATCCAGAAAGCCGATATTGCCGCACCGATTCCTGTCATCCATGTAGAAGCCAGATGGAAGCGGCGTCCGACCTTGTCCCATCCGAAAAACATGACAGCCACAAATGTAGCCTCAATAAAAAACGCGAATATGCCCTCAATGGCAAGAGGAGCACCGAAAATGTCCCCGACGAACCATGAGTAATTGCTCCAGTTCGTTCCGAACTCAAATTCAAGAATAAGTCCAGTAGCGATTCCGACAGCAAAGTTGATTCCGAACAGTTTCATCCAGAATTGTGCGGTCTTTTTCCAGAACTCGTCTTTCTTGACCACATAGATAGTCTCCATGACAGCCATTATAACGGCAAGGCCCAATGTAAGCGGCACAAAGACCCAATGATAACAGGCCGTCAGCGCGAACTGCGCCCTTGACAAATCAATTAAAGATGCATCAATCATATAAGAATACTGTATTAATGTGTATTAAATTAATGTTGAAATCCGTTAATCCTCCACCGGGGCTGCATCCTTCTGCCAACATCCCTCAACCATCATCCTTCTGGCACATTTCAAAAGCCATTAGCACTCCCAAGTCCTCGTGATTGACGTCGCCATACGCACCGTCCCAACAGGCGGCCACAGTTTTATCATTTCCATTGCAATAACATCTGCCATTTCCGTCAAGCTATCCTGCAACACAATCGCACTGATATTCAACACCTTCAACACTCACGGCAATCATATTTTGCTTTATATCGGTTCAGCAATTCCAGCCAACAATTGTAGGCCACTGCTTTGAATCATAAATAACAACGCTCCTGCACCAAATGGTCATATCATCAACGACACCGCCCCAAATCAGCTTCAAATGTGTATTATGCTGCCCTACCTTTCGACGTCATATCCTTCCAATACAATGAAATCATCCAATCCGGGCCGTCCTCTGATAAGTTCATTTGCGACAAACGTGCTTTTCTCGCTCTCCGTCTTTCCGGAAAGCACCGGCTTGAAAAAGAACAGCCTCAATATAAGGAACAGAAACACCATCTTCAGAATTATGAGCACCCACAGAGGGCGTCCCCAAGTCATGTTGCGGAAACCGTCATAATAGAATCCGAATATACTTCTGAACTTGTCAGATATTGCATTGATACTCTTAGGCATCTTTTCAAGAATTTTTAGTGTTCCTAAGCGGCCGGCACAATTGCCCCTGCGAAAAACGTGCTCCCGGACATGCAAGAGTCATACCTGCATCCCCTCCCTGAACTTCGTCAAACAACTGCTGCATGCAAATATAGCAATCTGTTTTTAATTTCAAACCTCAGGCACAATTTACCCCAACAACATCTGCCAAAGCACTTTCCGCCCCAAAGTTCCAAACAGAACATATCTCAGCACATTGGGAACCGAACATTAACATAAAACACTACACAACAAAACGTTAGCAAAAACAAAGGTTTCAAACGCACAATAAAACAGCCGTGTCCGGATATCACATTGAAAATGTCGCTTTCCTCAACAAGTATCCGCTGACACTCTTTACTTTGCCGCTTCATCATGAACCTTATTTAAGTTGCAACCCATTCTTTTTAAGTATTTCCTTGATGACTTTCAAGTCCCGGTCATGGTTTCGCACCAATTTTTTAGTACCACCGAAATCAATATAGGAAATGACTATTAGTTTGATACCATTTTCTGGTAATACTTCTTTACGTCGTTGGTCATATATCCTTCGTTGTTCACCTCGGGAAACACCGCTGACTGTTTTCTTATTGTCGAAGAAAGGCGTTGATTCAGTATGCTGACTTTCGTAGTATTCCACAACGATTTTTAATTCGTGATAGTATGCGTCAACAGGGAGCCTTGTCCCATTATCTCCCCTTAAGAAATCAAAACGGTGCTGACGCAAAGCCTTATAACCAAGAATCTCATCGCATAAGTCTATTACGTAATGTTCGTCAGAAGCTGTGCGACCTTTAGAAACGGTATTTTCTTGGCTCATTTCAGAATCTTTCATTTTATCAAGATTCACAGAAGATCGTATCGGAGCAATATTATTCCAAACAGAAAAAATGTCAGTACTAAGTTCTTTAACTGTAAGAGTGCCTATCTCGAAAAGTTTTTTGAGATTGGCTACTGTATAATCCATGCCAGAAGCTACTTCAGACCAGTAAAGTCCAATGCTCCTGAGTTTTGCACGAATGCTTTTCTGCTTTGATGCAGTTGCCGTTTCAAGTTCTCTCACCAACTCCACGATGCGTCTGAGTTCTTCTGCTGAAAAGGTGGTTTTAGAATGTCTTTCAGTCATGGTTATTGATATTACGGGGTTCGTTATACTATTTAATAAGGGGCAACATAATCGGGCACATCTCATTTGGATATATGTTCAATCGAAGTACGCTACTATTATTCACAATAATCAGACTGCCCAGTCAGTACACCATCCCAAGAGCATAAGCAGCATCCATCCGATGAGAGTATTACGATGATTTTTCAAACTCTATCTTTTCCCCTGCGTCCAGTCTTTGTTTTTTTTGGGGGGGGAGCGTCCACCATATTTTCTGATTCATGTCGCCAAGGTAGCAAATAAAGCGTAAAGTAATGCCTTCTTCAAAATAAATTTACGTTCCACTGTCCCTGACTCATTAATTGAGAAAAAGACACCATATTACTATAATGTGGATAGAATATACATTGTGAATAACATTACTTCTTCAAAATTGCTGCAATATTAAACACGCGCCCGACTCCCAACCTACATTGTCATTCTTTCAGTGATTTGCGGCTTTGCCGCAAACCACCGTCCGCCTGCTGTGGGCGGTACACAATTTTTAAAAAAGCAAGACAGGCTCTGAAAGTAAACTTTCTGCCTGTCTTGCCGTTTCAACTGTGCGGAAAGAACGGGATTCGAACCCGTGAGCCGCTTTAGGCGACTACACGCTTTCCAGGCGTGCCTCTTCAGCCACTCGAGCATCTTTCCAATGTGCAACACAACATATAGCCAAAGCCGAGAGCAAAACGTCAAACTTGTTTGTAAGTTTTGCCGAGGCGCAAGCATATATATGTCCGACAGGACAAGTATACGCAAAGCCGAGAGCAGAAGCAAAGCTTGCTTTGATTATGCCGAGACGCATCGGTATATATGCGCAAAATGCAAATATAGTCATTTTCAACAAAATTCCGCACAAAACGTAGAAAGAAAACTTATCATCCGAATTCAAAAGCAAATTCAAACGTGAAACGGAATACCGGGAGAAGTAGGGCGAGAATTAATGCAGGCATGCCAACCTGTTCCCAAAACCATGTTTCCGAATGCTCGCCGCAATATCCAATTCCCCCATAACACTTTCTGACTATGAACAAGGTGTTCGGAGCACCACATTTGCATAATGCTTTCTTGTTGTGTCCAAGTTTTCCGTCCTACCAAGGTTGGCCAATCACAACTGTCTTGTCCTGAAATAGGTTTACCGATAATTGAACAATAAGTTGTTAGGACTT
>CAJUEK010000075.1 GCA_910585445.1 uncultured Bacteroidales bacterium
GAGCGATTCTCTTCTGAACTGCTCCTGCTCGTTGAGGTCCGTAATGCTCATGATTATATGTTTTTGTATGTTTTATATTCAAGCAAACTGCAAATTTAACATAAATAAATTAAAAATGCTTTGCTTAAATCTCCTTTTTCCTGTACAGACAGAATGTTCCGGCAAAAGGAAATGAACATGGACGCGCCTGATATAATGAAAAACCATTTCGGAAATTAAAACAAAAACACTATCTTTGTATGCTATGCCTGTAGAAAAGAAATGGATAAAACGCGAAAATGCTGATGCTGAGACTGTCAGCCGGCTTTCTTCTGAACTTGGAATCGACCCTGTGCTTGCGGAGCTCCTTGTCCAGAGAGGCATCCATACGTTCTCTCAGGCGAGGTCGTTCTTCCGCCCCGATCTGGCGGACCTTCATGACCCTTTCCTCATGAAAGACATGGACAAGGCTGTGGATAGAGTGCACCGTGCCATAGTCGGCAATGAGAAGATTCTTGTCTATGGAGACTATGACGTGGACGGCACGACGGCCGTATCGCTTGTCTATTCATTCCTTGCAAGGCTTACGGACAGGATTGATTTCTATATCCCAGAAAGATATGACGAAGGATACGGAGTGTCCTATAAGGGGATTGACTGGGCGGCGGATAATGGTTTCGGCCTTATAATAACCCTTGACTGTGGCATAAAGGCCAATGAAAAGGTCGATTATGCGAAAGGCAAGGGCATAGACATGATAATCTGCGACCATCATCTTCCGGAAAATGACATACCGGATGCTGTGGCTGTCCTGGACCCGAAGAGGGAAGACTGCGGCTATCCTTTCGACGACTTGTCGGGATGCGGTGTGGGCTTCAAGCTTGTCCAGGCCTATTCACAGATGTACGGCATACCTTTCGAATCACTCGTCCCACTGCTTGATCTGCTTGTGGTGAGCATAGCCTCGGACCTTGTATCCGTGACGGGAGAGAACCGCATACTTGCCCATTACGGCCTGAAGCAGCTCAACGGAGAGCCTCGTGAGGGACTTCTTGCCATGATTCAGCTTTCCGGGCTTGAACCGACACATATCACGATTGACGACATCGTGTTCAAGATAGGCCCGCGTATCAATGCTGCAGGAAGAATGGAGTCCGGAAGGATGGCTGTAGAGCTGCTTACGGCGTCTGATGCACAGACGGCTTTCAGAATCGGCACAGAAATCAATGAGCACAACAACGAAAGGAAAAGCATTGACAGGAGGATTACCCAGGAGGCCCTGGACATGGTCAGGACGGGAAGCTGCCTTTCGAGCGGCAATGCCACGATTGTATATAACCCCCACTGGCACAAAGGAGTTGTCGGCATAGTCGCCTCCAGGCTTGTCGAGGCATTCTACAGGCCTACTATTGTTTTCACCCGCTCGCATGGAGGGCTTGTGACAGGGTCTGCGAGGAGCATACACGGTTTTGACCTTTACGATGCCATAGAGAGCTGCTCAGACCTGCTGGAGAATTTCGGAGGTCACCTCTATGCAGCCGGTCTCACATTGAAAGAGGAGAACCTTACGGCTTTCTGCGAGAGGATAGAGCTGTTCATCTCGGGAAGAATCATTCCGGAGATGCAGACCCCGGTGGTCGATGTTGACGCGATGCTGAACTTCTCCCAGATTACTCCCAAATTCTTGCGCATATTGAAGCAGTTCCAGCCTTTCGGGCCAGGCAACGGCGCACCTGTATTCCTTACCGAGAATGTCTATGACAACGGCAACGGACGTAAGGTTGGCGCTGAGGGAGGGCATCTCAAGCTCGAACTGATACAGGAGTCGCACCCTTATCACCATATTTCGGCCATCGCATTCAATATGGCCGGCTTCTTTGACCATATCAAGGCAGGAAACCCTATTGACGTGTGCTATTCAATTGTCGAGAACTATTACAGGGGCACTGCGAACACTCAGCTGAGGGTCAAGGACATGCGTGAAAGGGATGAAATGATTTGATCTCCCAGGCGATTATTTCCGCTATCTCATCTATGCTTTTCCCGTCCGTATCTATTATGATATGGGCGCAATTCATATATGCCCGGTCGCGCTTTTCAAGCATGAGGGAAATCTGCCGCATCATGGCCTCCTCGCCCTGTGCTGCCGCTTCTGAAAGCAGGGGCCTTTGGGCCGGGACATCTTTGGACAGGTTTGCGGCAAGAGTTGAGGCTGAGGCTTTCAGATATATGCATATCGTATTCTCACGCACAATCCCGGCGCTCTCGCCGGATGTTACAGTTCCGCCTCCGAGAGCAAGAACAAGCTCAGTTGCGGCTGTGCTGACAAGCCCTTTCTGAACCAAGGCATTCAATGCCAGCGCTTCTTTTTCCCTGAAATAGGCTTCGCCCTTTGACGAGAAAATCCTGCTGACGGACTCTCCCTCAGCATCTTCGATATATGAGTCAAGGTCCATAAAAGGACAGCAGAGCAGTGCCGCGAGTCTTTGCCCGACACTGCTCTTGCCGCATCCCATAAATCCTGTGAGACTTATCGTCATGATTGCCTCCTATGCCTAAAACAAAGTCGGCTGGTCATCATCCTCTCCGGTATCAGTCGGATCCTCTACACCGGTATTGTCGATTTCTCCGGCCTGGTTGTCCGCCTCCGGCATCAATGCATCCTCCTCTTCTTCCTCTACGGGCAGAGGCTCGATGAACCGTACCTCCTTAAGCTCATATTGGCTGACCTTCTTGCCTTTGGCCTGGAGGCCTTTTTTGCCGATGAACTCCTCCGCGTCTATCTTCTCCGCTTCCCTGTGCTCGTGCTTTCCTCCGAAGACGGCCTCAATCTGAGGGCGCCTGTCCTCGCTGATCGCCACTAGATATGAGCCCTTGGCATCTGAGATGAAGCTCTGAAGATTGTTGTCGCTGACATCGAACGAGAATCTCTTGACATAGAACGCCTCTACGGCCTTGTCATAGTAAAGGGCCGTGTAGGTCTTGTTCAGGTCGAGCTTGACTATTTTCAGCAGCTCACCCTGGTATCTGTTGCTCAAGTCTGCGGAAGTCGTATAATATGTTCCGTCCTTGAATATGGCAAGGATGTGGTCTCCCGTGTTGAACTGCCCGAGATGTACTCCGCGCCCGTCCTCGTTGAGCCTCTGGATGTCCCAGTCAAACCATATGTCCTTTCCGCCGATTGTGGATACTCCCTTTGATTTGAGGCTGATTTTCTGAATCGGGTTCTTGGACACAAGATTTCCCCTGGATGTCCTTCCTTTTATGGCAAGTTGTGAAAAGTCATACTCGTCTATCAGTTTCTTGAGCTTCGGACGTGGCCTGAGGTATATTTTGACCGTCTCTGCCTCACCGTTATGATTGACGGTGAACCAAAGTATCTGGGAACCCGGAGTTCCCATTGTCATGTCATATTCCTTGTCCCTTGTCACGCTTGTCACTGCAAAACGCTTGGCATAGCTTACGGCAGTCTTTCCTTCCCTGTATATGACATTGTAAATTGTCCTCTGGTCATTCCTGTCGAACAGGCCGACATACAGGATGTCCTGGCCGAAGAACGCCTTTTCGCTTACTTTCGTCACGACATATTTGCCGTCCTTGTGCATCACGATGATTTCGGACAGGTCAGAACAGTCGCAGATGAACTCGGCATTGTCCTCTTTCTTAAGGGCTATGCCGACGAAGCCTTCCGCCTTGTTGGCGTAAAGCTTGGCATTGTTGCTCACGACCTTTGTTGCGGTGATGGACTCGAATCCGGTAAGTTCTGTCTTTCTCGGATACTGCTTGCCGTATTTTTTCTTTAGGTTGCTGAAATAGCTTATGGTGAACTCGGTAAGGTGCTCAAGGTGATTCTGCACCTCGTCCATCTCGTCCTCTATGCCCCTGAGCTTTTCCTCGACAGCCTTTGTGTCGAACTTGGATATCTTGCGTACCGGCTTTTCTACAAGCTTTCCGATATCTTCCATCGTTATCGGGCGCTTGAGCATGCTCTGATATCCGAGCATGGCGTTGAACACTTCCTGGAGCTGATCATCCCAGCTTCTGGCATCACCTTCAAGGATTTTATAAACCTTGTTCTCGAAGAATATCTTTTCAAGAGAGCTGTAGTGCCAGTCGTTCTCCAGTTCGTCAAGCCTTATCTTCAGCTCAAGTCCCAGGAGCGACATAGTGTGCTCAGTGCTGTATTTCAGAATGTCCCCGACATTAAGGAACTGAGGCTTGTGGTCCACGATTACGCAGGCGTTCGGTGAGATTGAAACCTCGCAGTCGGTGAATGCATACAGGGCGTCAATGGTCTTGTCCGGTGACACGTCGTTAGGCAGGTGAATCAGGATGTTGGCCTTGTCTGTGGTAAGGTCGTCTATTTTCTTGATTTTAATCTTGCCTTTTTCTTTTGCCTTGAGAATGGAGTCAATGATGATATGAGTGGTCTTTCCGTAAGGAATCTCAGTGATGGCAAGTGTGTTCTTGTCTATCTTTGAGATTTTTGCACGCACCTTGACAGCTCCTCCCCTCTGGCCTTTCATGTATTTGGAGCAGTCCGCGAATCCTCCGGTAGGGAAGTCCGGATAAAGCTCGAAATCCTTGCCTTCGAGGCAGGCAATAGAGGCATCAACAAGCTCATTGAAGTTGTGCGGAAGTATCTTGGATGCAAGTCCTACGGCGATTCCCTCCGCTCCTTGAGCCAGAAGGAGAGGGAATTTTATCGGGAGCTCAACCGGTTCCTGGTTACGTCCGTCATATGACGTCATCCATGAAGTGGTCTTCGGATTGAAAACAACCTCCTTGGCGAATTTGGTGAGCCTTGCCTCGATATAACGTGGGGCCGCATTAGAGTCACCGGTAAGGATATTACCCCAGTTTCCCTGGCAGTCAATGAGATAGTCTTTCTGTCCGAGCTGCACAAGCGCACCGAGGATGGACTGGTCACCGTGCGGATGGAACTGCATGGCCTGTCCGACGATATTGGCTACTTTTGTATAGCGTCCGTCGTCTATTCTCCACATGGCGTGCAGAACCCTTCGCTGGACAGGTTTCAGTCCGTCAATGATATGAGGAACAGCCCTGTACAGGATGACATACGATGAATAGTCAAGGAACCAGTCCTTGAACATTCCTGAAAGCTTGAATCTGCGGCTGTTCTCGCCGAGCAGCTTGTCAAATTTGCCCGGTTTACTTTCCACTGTCATTTCTCCTTCGGACGCGTCGCGGTCTTCTGCACCTCCGACTTCCTCCTCAGGAAGCTCCATGTCATCAAAACTCATATCTGCATTACTCCTTTTTTATTGTTTGCGGGCAATTCCCGTATTAATATTCGTAGCCGAACTTCCTGAGTTCCTTCTTGCTCTCCCTCCAGTCCGGGTCAACTTTTACGAACAGCCTGAGGAAAACCTTCTTCTGGAAGAAATCCTCCATGTCAAGCCTGGCCTGTGTCCCGACCTTCTTGAGCGCCTGTCCGCCTTTTCCTATTATTATTCCCTTCTGGGTGTCTCTCATGACATATATCACGGCGCTTATCTCATAGCGCTCCGAACCTTCGCGGAATTCCTCAACAACCACCTCGCAACTGTATGGAATTTCCTCCTTGTAGTTCAGGAAGATTTTCTCGCGTACTATCTCGGACGCGAAAAAGCGCAGGTTCTTGTCCGTGAACACATCCTTGTCGTACCATGGCGGCGCTGCAGGAAGATTGTCCGTTATTGCGCTGAATATATTGTCAAGATTGAATTTCTCCTGGGCTGAGGCCGGAAATATGATTGCTTTCGGAAGCTTTTCCTGCCACCACTGCATCAGTTCCAGGACATGCTCCTGAGTGCTGATGTCAATTTTGTTTATCACCAGGACGATCGGGCATTCCACTTTGACGAGCTTCGAGATGTACTCCTCGTTCTTGTCACTTTTCTCCACGGTGTCGGTTACATATAATATTATGTCCGCGTCCCCGATGGCAGTGTCAACGAAGTTCATCATGCTCTGCTGAAGCATATAGTTCGGCCTGAGGATGCCCGGGGTGTCGGAATATACTATCTGATAGTCTTCTCCGTTCACGATTCCCATTATCCTGTGCCTTGTGGTCTGCGCCTTGGCCGTGACTATGGAAAGTTTTTCCCCTACAAGGGCATTCATCAGCGTGGATTTGCCGACATTCGGGTTACCGATGATGTTGACAAATCCTGCGCGATGTCTGTTTGCCTGTGTGCTCATGCCAAGCTGTTAAATGTATGCTCCCATTTTGAGCAGATTGGTCTCTCCCTCAGTAAGGAATCTCCACTCTCCTCTTTTGAGGCCTTTCTTGGTGAGTCCGGCGAAATATACCCTGTCAAGAGCCTTCACTTCATATCCGAGGGATTCGAAAATCCTTCTTACGATGCGGTTCTTGCCTGAATGTATCTCAATGCCGAGCTTGCGGTGGTCATCCTCTTCGATATACTCGAGAGCATCAGCCGCAATCATGCCGTCCGGAAGCTCCACGCCGCTGAGAATCTTGTCGAAATCCTCCTGCTTGAGCTTGCCGTCAAGTGACACCTGATAAATCTTCTTCTTGTCATATGAAGGGTGAGTGAGCTTTTCAGCAATCTCGCCGTCATTTGTGAACATGAGGACTCCTGTGGTGTTCTTGTCAAGGCGTCCGACAGGGAATACCCTTGACTCGCAGCCTTTCAGAAGGTCCATGACCGTCCTGTCCGCATGAGGGTCGCTGGCTGTTGTCACATAGCCCTTAGGCTTGTTCATGATGATATACACTTTCTCCTCTCCTTTGAGCCTTTCTCCGTTGAAGCGGATGTCATCGGTAGAGATGTTCACTTTCGTGCCAAGCTCAGTTATAACTTCCCCGTTCACTGTAACTACACCGGCAAGAATGAAATTGTCGGCTTCGCGGCGTGAGCAGATTCCTGAGTTTGCGATGAATTTGTTGAGCCTTACCTCATCTTTCATCGGTATTGAAACGAAGTCGTTGTCAGAGTACCTGTCATTGGAATCCACCTGAGGCCTCCTGTTTATCATCTTGCTGATTCCGCTTTCGTCCTCGTCGCGGAAATAGTTGAAGTCCTGCCTGTTGTTGAAGCTTCTTCTTCCGTTTGAGAAGCCTCTCCTGTCACCGTCTCCGAAAGAACGTCTCGGCCTGTCCCCGAAAGAGCGGCGTGGCCTGTCGTTGTCACCGAACGTGCGCCTTGGCCTGTCCTGTCCCTCTCCGAATGATCTTCT
>CAJUEK010000076.1 GCA_910585445.1 uncultured Bacteroidales bacterium
TTCTCAATGCCGTCCTGAACGTTTCTTCCGAATTTCTCGATGAGGTCGTGGTCACAGCCCTCGGTATCAAACGTTCAGAAAAGACACTTGCATATAATGTGCAGAAAGTCGATTCCGAAAAACTTACAGCTGTAAAAGACGCCAACTTCGTCAACTCTTTGGTCGGCAAGGTCGCAGGAGTCCAGATTCAGTCAGGCGCGAGCGGCCCAGGTAGCTCAACGCGTGTCGTTATGCGTGGTATGAAGTCCATCGAGAAGAACAATGCCGTTCTTTATGTGATTGACGGTGTGCCTATGTACAACAAAAGCTTCGGTGGACAAGGCGGAGTCATGGCCGAGGCTGTCGGTTCTGAGGCTGCTGCCGATATCAACCCTGATGATATTGAGTCTGTCAATATGCTTACAGGCCCGTCTGCTGCCGCGCTTTATGGTTCGGATGCTGCTAACGGTGTGATTATCATCAATACCAAGAGAGGAACTGAGGGCAAGACTACAGTCAGCGTAAGCAACAGCACTACTTTCTCTACGGCATATATGATGCCTGGCATGCAGGACAAGTATGCTGCAAGCTCCGGCTACAGCAACTGGGGTGCTGCATTGCCGGAAAGCTACAGTTTTGACCCGCGCAAATTCTTCAATACTGGTACAAACGTAATCAACTCAGTGTCTCTCTCGACAGGAAACGCGAAGAACCAGACCTACATTTCTGCTTCAACTACAAACTCCACAGGTATCGTTCCTGAGAGTAAATATGACCGTTACAACTTTTCGGCCCGCAATACTACGAAATTCGCAGGTGACAAGCTCATCCTTGATTTCGGAGCCAGCTTCATCATCCAGAACGACCATAACCTCGTTTCCCAAGGAAGCTATTTCAACCCGCTTCCGGGCCTTTATCTTTTCCCGAGAGGAGGAAACTTCGATGAGGTTCGGCTCTATGAGCGCTGGGACCCGATAAATGGTGTCAATACGCAGTACTGGCCTTATTCTGAGGGCTCACATAACATCCAGAATCCTTATTGGGTGCAGAACCGCAATAACCGCGACATGCATAAGCAGCGCTATATGCTCAACGCGTCTCTCCAGTATAATATAACTGATTGGCTGAACGTCGTGGCACGTGTGAGGACAGATGCGTCCACATATATGCACACTACAAAATACTATGCGGGAACTCTTACCACTTTTGCAGGAGAAAACGGAGGATACAAGGTGGACAATATGACTGACCGTTCTTTCTATGGTGATGTCATCGCCAACGTGGACAAGACGTGGGGAGACTTCAGGCTCGTGGCCAATGTCGGAGGCTCAATCAATGACCAGCGCTACTACATGTCGCGTGCTGCCGGAGACCTTGTGATTCCGAATCATTTCGCTGCCAACAACCTCAATACTTCAGTCAATTACAAGGGCAATGAGGAAGGATGGCATGACCAGACTCAGTCTGTATTCGCATCTGTGGAACTGGGCTGGAGAAATGCGATATTCCTTACCGCCACAGGACGTAATGACTGGGCGTCGCAGCTCGCATTCACCAAGAGTCCGTCATTCTTCTATCCGTCCGTAGGACTTTCGGTAGTGGTTTCGGAACTCGCCAATTTCCCTAAATGGTTTTCATTCATGAAAGTGCGCGGCTCTTATTCGCAGGTTGCGACTCCGTTTGACCGTTTCCTTTCTAATCCGAGCTATAAATATAACGACCAGACCCACAACTGGTCAAAGAGCGAGACTTATCCTGCCACGGACCTCAAGCCTGAGGATACCCGTTCATGGGAACTCGGTATCAACATGAGATTCTTCGAGAGCCTCAGCCTGGATGTGACATATTATCGCTCGAATACTTATCACCAGACAATCTATGCTCCTCTCTCGGCGGCTTCAGGATATAAGAACTTTGTCGCCCAGACAGGTAATATCCAGAACCAGGGAGTCGAGCTTGCCTTGGGCTATAACAATAATTGGGGCGGCTTCGGCTGGGACAGCGGTCTTACGTTCACTTTCAATGAGAACGTGATTAAGGAACTTGCGCACGGCATTCCTGACCCTACCACCGGCGTTCCTGTGGATGTTACGGAAATCAACAAGGACTGGCTGGGAGCTTCCAATGTGGCTCCGCGCGTGATCCTGCGTGAAGGCGGTTCGCTTTCTGACGTATATGCACATCATGTGATTGCCCACGATTTGAACGGAAATGTTGATGTTGACAACAACGGAAATATAAAGATGATGTCCGTAGAGCCGTTCAAGGTCGGTTCACTCGCCCCTAAGGCTAACCTTGGATGGAGCAATACGTTCAGCTATGCAGGCGTCTCTCTCGGAGTTGTCCTGACTGCACGCATCGGAGGACTCGTATATTCTGCAACGCAGGGTATCCTCGACTATTATGGTGCTTCACAGGTATCCGCTGACATGAGGGACGCCGGTGGCATTCCTGTCAATTACGGCCTGCTTCCTGCAGAGAAATATTATACAGGCATAAGCACGGCCCAGGGAGGTTATGCTGCATATTACATGTACGATGCTACGAATATCCGTCTTCAGGAACTGACTTTGAACTACACTCTTCCGCAGAAATGGTTCAAGGACAAGATGCGGATGACAGTCGGTTTTGTCGCAAGGAATCTTGCCATGATTTACTGCAAGGCTCCGTTTGATCCGGAATTGTCTGCCGCCACCGGCAACAACTACTATCAGGGAGTGGACTATTTCATGCTTCCGAGCACACGTAACTTAGGTTTCAACGTGAAGTTCCAGTTCTAAACAAAATCAGAGAAAATGAAAACAATCAAAACGATAATATCGATAGCTGCTATGGCTGCATTGACCATTGGCTGTACTGCGAAATTCGGCGAGTACAACACGGACCCATATGCAGTGAAGAGCGCCGATCCGGCAATCTTGATGCCGACAATGATTGAGGCTCTCATGTATGTGCAGCAGAATGACTCGCAGATGATAGATCAAATGGTCGGAACTCTCGGGGGTTATTTCACATTGTCAAACCGCTGGGGAGGCCAGAACTTCGACACATTCAATGCGAGCGACAGCTGGAATGCAAATCCTTATGAGACTCCTTTCCTCGATATTTACGGAAACTATTTCGAAATCGAGAAATATACGAGCGGCTCAGGTCACTATTATGCTGTGGCGACTCTCATCAAGGCAGCCGCAATGATGCGCGTAGCCGACTGCTATGGACCGATTCCGTACAGCAAGGTTCAGGATGGAAAGATGTATGTCGCATATGACTCGAACGAAGAAGTGTACAATAACATCATCGCTGACTTGCGCAGCGCAGCCGGTGTGCTCTATTCTTATGCTACTGAAAATTCAGGCAAGAAGCCGCTCGGTGCGCAGGACGCACTTTATGGCGGTGATTACCTCAAATGGTCCAAGTTCGCGAACTCTTTGATAATGAGAGCTGCAATGCGCTCCGGCAGCAAGGAGGATTTCGTGTCCGCATATGAATCTCCTTATGGTTATATTGAAACCAATGGGGACAATGCCATGATGGACCCGAAGGCTCAGCGCAACCCTTATGACCTTGCTTCTGAGAGTTGGGGTGACATCAGGGTCAATTCATCTATAGTTGACTACATGAACGGCTATTCTGACCCGAGAAGAAGCAGGTATTTCTCCCAGGTCGGAGGCGCTTATATCGGCATGCGTTCCGGAAAGGCTGAATTTGACAAAGCCGTTGTAGGTCCTAAGTTCTCTATGACTAATTTCGACGAGACTTCGAAGCTTCCTGTATTTGTTGCGGCCGAATCTAAGTTCCTGCTTGCGGAGGCTGTGCTTCGCGGCTGGATATCAGGTGACGCCAAGACTTTTTATGAGGAGGGAATCAGCCTCTCTATGGAGCAGTGGGGCGTAGGCTCTGGTGCGGCCGCATATATTGCTGACGCGAACTCTGTTCCTGCCAGCCATACGGCAGATCCTGCGGGCTTCCCGGATTATCCGAGACAGACTAAGGTCAAGATTGCATGGGATGCTTCAGCTGGCTTTGAGGGTAATCTGGAACAGGTAATAACCCAGAAGTGGATTGCGAATTATCCTATGGGTATCGAGGCCTGGTCGGAGTGGAGGCGTACAGGGTATCCTGAACTTGCTCCCGTTATAGACAACCAGTCCGGTGGTGTCATCTCTGACAATAGTAGAGGCATGCGCAGGCTCCGTTACTCATTCAATGAGAAGAGCCTCAACAAGGAGAATTATCCTGGCGCTCTCCAGCTTCTCGGAGGACCGGATACGGAGGCTACGGATTTGTTCTGGGCTAAGAAGAAATAGATTTAACAAGAAATTTACATATGAAAATTAATATTTTGAAAGTATGTCTTCCGGTTCTGGCTGCGGTGTCTGTTTCGGCATGCAGCGATTGGATGACTCCGAAACCTCAGATACACGATGTTTCTCTTACGGAAATCGTCAAGGATGACGCTTATTATGCGGCCCTAAGGGAGTACAAGGCAAGTGACCATGCAATCTCGTTCGGATGGTTCAGCGAATGGGATGAAGGTGATGCAAGCACAACAAATATGCTTCAGGCCGTTCCTGACTCTATGGATGTGATTTCCCTGTGGAGCAGTTTTAATCTTACGCCGAAGAAAAAGGCTGACCTTGATTTTGTTGTAAATGTGAAAGGCACCAAGGTCGTCCTGTGCTCTTTTATCGCAGAGGTTGGGTGTCTGTTCACTCCGGCTGAATACACTGAAAGCCTTGCAAAGCAGAAAGAGTATTGGGGCTGGGTTGACGGCGATGAAGAGGCCATACATAATTCCATAATAAAATGGACTAAGGCAATTTCTGATTCCCTGTATGCCACAGGGTATTGCGGAATAGACATTGACTATGAGCCGGGTGAGTACGGTGGAGGCCTTTGCCGTAACTCGAAATATTTCACATGGTTCGTGGAGGAGATGGGAAAATATATCGGTCCCCAGTCCGGCACTGACAGGCTGTTTATCCTTGACGGATATCTTCAGTCGATTCCGAATCCTTCCAAACTTGGAATCTATTTCGATTATTTCGTGTCCCAGGCTTACACATGGGGAGGCACAGGTTCTGATTCCGGCCTTGATTTAAGGCTCCGCAATTATTATGATGTATATAAGTCAATCTATACGGAGGAAGAGTTCACTAACCGTTTTGTGGTGACAGAGAATCTTGAGTCTGCTCTGGATTGCCTTAAGGGTGGCTTCACTTGGAGAGATAGTCAGGGACGTGCGCTCGACAGGGACAAGTATCCTACTTTAATCGGCTTTGCAAGCTGGGAACCTTCCAACGGTTTCCGCAAGGGCGGTTTCGGCGCTTTCCGTTTCAGTAACGAGAAAATCAATACGCCGCGCTACAAGTGGATGCGCAAGGCCATTCAGCAGCAGAATCCTGCTCCTGGCTATAAGGTAATCAAACAAGAAGATTGCATTGCAAAATAGTTTAACGTACAAGCAATAGAATTTATGAGAAACATATTTAAAATAGGAGCGTTTGCATTGGCTGCCCTGTTTGTTGCCGGATGTGATGATGCGGAATATGGCGAGGGAGGAAAAGATGGAAATGAGCTTGGTGTGCATGCTTTCTTGGCAGAGAGTATCAACAGCGCCGGAATAGCCAGCGATATGGTGAAGCTTACTGTGAATGAGGGGGCAAAGGTCGTGCTTACTCCTGCACTTACAGACAAGCTCGACACTGACTGTGAAGTCCGCTTTGTAATCGACAAGGCTGTTCTTGATTCATATAATGCGAGCGAAGGTACCGGATATCAGATGTTTGATGAGTCTTTGGTCAATCTTGGCGAAGACATCACCATCAAGGCCGGAAAGTATGCGGCAGATGCTGCTGTCATTACTTTGGACAAGATTCCTGCGGCTCTCTCAGGTCTTCCTCTCGCTCTTCCGGTAAAATTGGAAAAGATAAGCGGTGATGTGGAGATGACGGCCAATACTTCCGCATATGTGTTTGTGATTACTTCCCCGATGGTAAATGACATCGCTCAGTTCAATGGTGCGGCAGGCCTTTGGGTAAATGATTTCGAGCAGACTTTCCCTGAATTTACCATAGAGATGAGGCTTCAGGTATCAAATACGTCAAATAGGAACAGGGATATTTTCTGTACAATCAATGACGGAGAATTGATGTTCCGCTTTGAGGACCCTCAGAGCTTTGACGGAACTAACCCTGCGCATTCACTTGTGCAGTTCCAGGGAGTCGGCGATTACCTTAACCCTGACTCGGGAATGTATATTCATACGAACGAGTGGCAGCATTATGCCGTAACTTATGACGGTACCAAGGTGACGATTTATGTGAACGGCGTGAAAGCCGGCGACAAGAACATCACTCCAAAAGTCGTAAAAGACGGATATTTCAAGTATCTTACTTTCGGAGGTATAGGAGGAAACAACGGATACTGGGCTCCTGGAGACAGCTGGTGGACTGGCTGCAATATCATGGTTACTGAGTGCCGTATCTGGTCAGTATGCCGTACTGCAGACCAGATAAGCAAGAATATTCCGTCTGTGACTCCGGATATCCAGGGACTCGAAGGATACTGGAGAGTCAGCAGGTCGTCTTATGACGAGGCGACAGGAGAATTCGCGGACCTGACCGGAAAAGGCCACCCGATGACTACTTCCAAGTCTTTCGTCTGGAATGAGGGCATTTCTTCAGAAGATACTTCAACTCCATGGAAGTGATATGCACGGATGACTGAAAATTGGGGCGGCAGAGGAATCTGCCGCTCTTTTTTTTACATTGGCGAAATTTTGCTGATAATGCTTAGTGAGGTATTCTTTCGGCTCAATACAACTGCTGTATTAGATATGGTTTGTAGCTGATTTGCCCTTTTGCGATTGACAAATCGATAAAAAAACTTAAATTCGCACACTTTTTATTAACCAATCTAATCAATTATGTTAAAGACATTC
>CAJUEK010000077.1 GCA_910585445.1 uncultured Bacteroidales bacterium
CCATACTAACCGTTATCGAATCGATATTTTCAAATTTTTGTCATATACTTAGCAAGGCTGATATAACAGTTGCTGTAAAAATAAACCCAATGCAAAAGTACTTGCCGGCAGTAAAACTGAAATGCCGGCAAGCATTCAGAAATCATGAGCGACAGCTGCAGAAATGCCGCACATTAACGTTTATGTCATCCGGCTGTGCTCTGTAGTGTCGGACAAGCTTGTACTGAAGGAGTATGAGTCGGCCCGATGGCTTGCTCCGGATTAACTTGGCTCAGTGGATTGGCTGCCGGCTGATTTGGATGTATTGCCGAAAATTGCGGGCTTTCTATCTTCCAGTGGGAAAATAGCAACTCTCTCCTAATCATAATATTCGCTTAATTTTTATGATTATATTTACCGATGGTATTGCTTCAAACTACTGCTAAAATATGTAAAAGTTCAGGATTTCCTGTGTGAGGGGAGAACTTTCCTGAATTTTAGGGCCTTCCTTGGATTTTGAAGGCAAATATTATTAGTACTCACACCCCATTGTCTGACCTCACCTGTGCAGCATACCGCGGTTTTCAAGCCACAGCAGGAAGAATTTGTCATAGACGGAATAGGAACCAAGGTCGTTGGTGATGAAATCCTTGTCCAGAAGCCCCTTGACGGCAGAAGATACGCTGCTGGAAGATAAAAGTCCGTATTTCTTTACAAATCTGCTTCCGGAGATTTCCCTGGCGTTCCTTTCAGATGCTATAGCCAGGAACACATCCCTCTGCTTTACCGGCATCTGATAGAGCAGGGATTCGTATGTGTCCGATGACAACCTGACTATGAAGTCTATAGCCTCGTCAATCATGTCAGTGCTGCATTTTTCTCCGGTGTCAGTACGTGAAAAAAGTACATTGAGCACCCTGTGGATGTAGCTTGTGACAGCATCAAAACGTGAATAAAGGATTCCTACAACATCCGGATCTATGCTCTTGCCCCTTTCACTGAACTTCTCTATGGCAAATTCCGTGTACTTCTGGAGTGACAGAGGCTTCAGGTTCATTATCGTGACTCCCTGGTAGAACGGTCTGGAAGGGGAGGTGAATATCCCGTCCATAAGATGCCTGTGGCTTCCTGAGAAGATGAAATGGGCATTGGTCGTTTGCTGGACGTATGTCCTTATGGCTGCTTCTATTGTTGCGTCCCCATATTTTGTTATCTGTTGGAACTCATCGATTGCCACTATGCACGGACGGTCTGCAGACTGGAGATAAGAGAATATTTCGTCAAGTGTAGCTGCCGGATTCCTTATTTCTCCCAACCCGACGCTCCAGCTTGGCTGCCCGTTGATGTCGAATGATATTTCAGGGCGGATTGAGCTTATGGCTCCAAGAAACTTTTCCCATGCGGCCCTTCCTTTGGGCTTCAGGGTGTCAAGGACGGACTTACCAAGTATGTTGACGAAGTCACTCAGGTTTTTGGAAGCATATATGTCCACCAAAAAGCAATAGTATGATTCCTTGAACTCTTCACAGTCAAATACATGGCTGATAAGCTCAGTCTTGCCGAGCCTTCTCGGAGATATGAGCGCGACATTGTGCTCATTTGTAAGGAGTGACCTCAGGTCCCCGGTCTCCTCCACTCGGTCGCAGAAGTATTCTGCGCCTGCATATCCGTTGGTGACAAATGGATTTCTCATTGCGTGGAATTTTTCTCCAAATATAATGATTTTTTCTCATCGTCATAAAATGATAATCATAAAATGACGATGAACAGTAAGGGACCCTTATGCTGATAAACTGTCCCGTCAGCTCTGTCTTATGCTATTTATGTCTTCCTGTGCAAATGAGCATAACTGGGCAGCCTATCGAAAGGGCTTGTATATCGGATAGGAAAATGTTACAAGTTCAGCGTATGGCATCTAAAAAATCTTGTCATACCATCCGCTGACGTCCTCGCTGATTGCTTCGTGGTTGTCGCATATTATATCAATCAGTTTTAGGTTTGCGCGCTGGCTTTTATATTTGTTGCTTGTGAAGTATCCGTAAAAATTGCCATTTCTGTCAACCAGAATCGGAGGGTTGGAAGCATAATCATTGAATGGGCTGTTGCTGTTATATTTGCTGCCATAGGTGCCGTATTGGTTCCAGATGGATTTTGAATTGTAGCGGCTTCCATATTTCCCATACTGATTCCATATTGACTCTGAGTCGTATTTACTGGCGTTTATCTTTCCGAGATACTCGTTATGCTCTTTGCCGCCGTATATCATAAGTACAGTACCTGAAGGCACCTTATGGCGGTAGTTTTCTTCTGATGTCGGCATTTTTGTGCATGCGAATGATAAGATTGCTATAATCAATACCTTGAGAAAGCTCTTCATGATGTTATGATTAATATTTACAACCAATTGGAATAATTTATAGCTTGTTTACAATTCATCGTTGCTTTGATTGTAAAGATGACTATAAATTGTTGTATGCCAATATTCTAAGGTGACATATCTCCTGTATTCCCCTGACTTTGATTTGCTTCTGCTATTGGACAGTATCAGGCCAATACCATTGTTGCCTACATAACTGATGCTTTTACCATCTCCATCAGTTTTCTCCTCTGTAGTTCCATATTTTTCTTCCAGTTTGGTCTTGAATGAGTCATATGTCCTGTTGGCCTCTTTCAAATCATCGGATTTGTAGTCTGTAAGACTGATGCTGACGCGTAAATCATATAATTCGCCATTCTCTGTCAAGCAGAAATCACCAAAGTCCCAGACTTTTCCAGCGAATGTCATGTCTTTGAATGTTACAGTTTTGCCATATATGTCACTGTTTTCCGACAGGAATGTTCCTCTATGTCCTACTGCAGACTTAATTGTTGATGCCGTTTGGCGTGAACCCATTCTAAGATCTAAGAATGTGTCTTGAATTGTAGGAAGAACAGTAGTTGCAAATTCGGAATAAAGTGCTGCGAAAGAAATATATCCAACCGTTATCATATCACCCTTGTCCCACTTTCCATATGACAATATTACAGCATTCCCATTTTCATCCATACTGATTTTAGATATAATGTTGGGGAACTGGTTTGGTGTATCAATGAGTTCATATTTTTCGGACAGCTCTTTTGACAATTCATCGTATATAGATTCAAGTGACTGATTTTCTGGGATATCTTCATTGGATAAAGAGAAAAATACTCCTCCGAAAACATTTGAAGTAAGCTTCAAAATACCCATTGAGGGATATTCTCTTCCATCGTAGGTCACGTCATCAAAAAGGTAGCCTATCCATTTTATTGAGTTGAACTCAATTGAATCGTCAGTATTGTTGTAATTGCCATTGTCCCCGACATGGGAGATGACTTCTTCCAAAGAGTAGATGTTGCCGAACTTCAGTCCAAAGAACTCGTCAGGAATTGCTTGCTGAGCATTAGCTGCTACTGAAAGTATTAATGAAATGACTATGAGGATATACTTTTTCATAGGGCTGTAGTTTATGTCATCGCAAATATAACATTAATTGTAATTAATTGTTGTGATATTACGATCGCCGGGGTTATTTGTATTCAAAATTCAATAAGTTTAAGCTGCTGAAATGCCACGCATTAACGTTTATGTCAGTCCGCACATTACCACAACCACCCAATTGCCCCCACACGAACCGGCGGGCAGGAGTATCATAACTCCTGCATGATGTTTTTATTTACAAAATCGCGGATGCGGGTGCGGAGCTTGTCGGCGTCTTCTGTCTCCATGATTTCAATCTGGTCGGCATAGCTGAGGTAGAAACGGGCTGCGGCGTCGAGGCTGTGCAGGGTTGTGTCCAATATCCATTTTTTCGGGGATGCCAGATACAGTTCATTCTCGGGGAGGTGCTTGGCATTGGAAAAGTTTTCCCTGAGGTTGTTCAGTGCGGCTATGCTTATCTTTAGCTTGATGTGGTAATTGAACTTGGGGTCTATCTGCCTGAAGACGTCTGCCTCTCCCTTTTCGAAGGCATGGGAGTATCGGGCATCTTCTATGTCGGTATCGATTGAACTTATCCTTGACAGGCGGAATTCCATTGCCTCTTTGTTTTCCAAGTCATATGCCCAGAGAATCTCGTTGTCGTAAACGAGGTTTATCGGCACTACGAACCTGTCTTTCACTTCATTGCTGTTGCTGCTTGCATAGCCTTTCAGGATGACTTTGCGCTGTCTGTCGATGGCTTCTGAAAGAGTCAGGATGAATTGCTCGATTTTGCCTACTGACCTGAGTTTCATCAGTCTTTCTTCCTGTTCTTGCCTGCTCATCGGTCCTGTTTCTCCGCCTTTTCTGACATATACGGTCCCGTCTTTCCATTTGTTGTCCGTATAGAGTTTGGCGATTTCGAATTCCGAGGGCTTCACGATGATTTTTATTGCATCCATATCTTCGGTAGGAGTTATGGTTATGCAGTTGCGTACGGATGGCTTGAAGTACAGTTCCATTTCGTCATTGAGGAACAGGCAGTAGCTGTCAAGGTCTTTCGGCAGTGGCACGGGGTGGCCTAGTTGGCGGATGCGCTGCATCTTCACTGTGCTGAAATTGTCGCGGAACCATTTAAGGTCGGCATCCAGGCCGTATCCTTCTGCCGTGATGGGGTCTCCGTAATTGTTTACGCCTATATATACGGTTCCTCCGTCTTTATTGAGGAAGCCGCATACTGCCTCAAATACCTGTCCGCGTCCCTGGCGGTACAGGTCAGGTTTGCCGTCCACGTTGCTCATGACGTATGATGCCTTGAACTCGACATCTGCAAGCTCGCCTTTGCCGTATTTGCCGCCTCCTTTCGTGCCTGTATCCCGCAAGTGGTCCTTTACTCCGAGGACACCGCATATGCGTCTTCTTATGTCTGTCTCTGATGGCTTGATGTCATCTGGAGAGGCAAGGGACAGCGAATAGGTCATGAGCAGTCTCGCTATTTCTTTCTCGCTGTCGCTCTTGGCATCCTGAAGCAAGGCAGAGATGCCGTATATATCTTCCGGAGTATCCATGTAGCCGAGGGCCTTTATGATGCGGTTCTCATGTTCCGCAAGCTGATATGAGGCGCTGCGTTCCTGTGCCGGCAGCCCTTCCGCAATACGCAGGCATTGGCGCATGAACTCCGCGCGTGAAAGAATCTCATATTTTGTGGAGTTGTCTCCGGCCGTGCCCAGCATGAAGGCAGATGTAAGCAAGTCGCGGTAACGTGCCATCGAGTTTTCCGCTTTGGTCAGGGACATTATTGTGCCGAGCTGCCTGACTATTCCGGCATTTGCTGAAACTGAAGCTTTTATGCTTCCGTCCAGCTCGTGGCTTGCCATCGCCGTATCTTTCGTGAGGATAAACTCGTCAAGGAGATTTTCCTCATCGAATCTCCCGGGCATTTCCCTGTAATCGAACAGAGGAAGGTCCATATTGATGAAAAGTTTATTGTCCCTGTCTATCACAGATACAGTGTGTACTAATATGATGTCATCTTTTTTGTATTGTCCCCTGAGCCGCATGAGGCCGCCATATCCTTTGTCGGAAATCAGCCTTACCCTGTCTTTGTCCGGGGTGTGTCCGTTGTATATGTCCAATACCTTTGCTTCATATACGCGCTTGGAAGCCATGTCTTCGGTAGCTTTGGCTTTCGAATATTTCATGTATGCATTCTTGATGGAGAATTGCATGGGCGTCCTGTCGTCAATAAGGAGCGCGTCTTTTATGCAGTCATCCGAGTATAGATATTTGCTCAGCTCGTTTGTGCGGATGCCTGTTACAAGTTCCTCATCATGAAGTTCACATGTTTCCTCGCAATTTGTTTTTAGCGGGGTGCATTCAAAATATTTCCGCTCGCCGTCCTCTTTCTCGCTTCCAAGCATTATTGTATATCTCTCGCCGGCAGACAGCTTGTGGGAAGATTGCTTTTGCATTGGTTTGTTCGGCATTTTCTGGGACATCATGAATGTATGCGCAAAACTGTTCATTGATTCCACATTGTCTATGGCAGAGGCTTTGAGTTTTTCGTCCCTGACATTGTGTGTGCACACCTCTACGGTGTCTCCATGGCTGGAATAGGCTTTTACGTATTTTTCCCAAGATTGGGTAGAAGAGACTCTGAGAAGCCCGTCGGCAATTGAGACTGACCCTCTCCCTTCAAGGAGTATCGGTTCAAGTTTCTGATTCTTGTCAAATGATGCATTGTTAAGCATTTTATATGTCAGCATGTCGATGCCGCCGGCATTTTCTGTCATTGACCATGAGAATCCAGGGGAAGTCATTGCATATGAGCAGCTCATGACCGCAAGTCCCATCAGGTCGTAGTTGTAATTGTTCAGGTAGGAGGCATATTCAAGGAACAGCAGGGCTCTTGAGCGCGTTTCATTTTTGGAGCGGCTTTCGCACAGGAGTACAAGGAGGCCTGCGACAAGTTTTGCCCCCATGGTGAGCCTCTGTCTCTGCTCATATGTCATTCCCGTTCCTTTTCTGCCTATGATTCTGCATTCTTCAGTATCCGCATCGGCAATTCTTGCGAGTGCGTTCATTACTTCCGCCATGCTCATTTCTCCTGATTTCCAGGCCTTTCTGGCGAAGTTCATAAATGTTGCGGATTTTTCCGGTGAGGTTTCCTGATATTGCTGTTCCAGTTCCTTGAATGTCATGACTTGTCTTCTTATTGCATCATACAAATGTAGTGATTAATTTATCAGGTTCAAATGAGTATTTTCAACTTGACTCTGAATCGTTATCTTTGCATGATTGTCATGTGGTTTAGTTGGCCTGTTGCGGAAGCCTATGCGGATTGATGCTGTTTTGTGTCAGCATTTCGATGTGGGCACGGGCTTTGCGGAGAGCATGTGCCCTTTGACAATGGAGATGTTGTCTTGTCCTGAAATAGGTTTACCGATAATTGAACAATAAGTTGTTAGGACTT
>CAJUEK010000078.1 GCA_910585445.1 uncultured Bacteroidales bacterium
CCTCGAGGGTGTGAAAATCATCGAGGAGGCATACCAGCCGACCGTCTCCAAGAAGTTCATCCGCGCCCAGTACAAGAACGACAAGGGCGCATGGTGCTACATACCCCTGGGCATGACCGATGTTGATTAAAACCTGATGAAAATGGAAAAAGAAATCAAGAGACCGCCCCGGATCGCGGTGTGCAAGGAATGTCACGGCACCGGGATACAGCAGACCGACGCGCCCCGGAGACACCCGGCACCGTGTCCGCAGTGCGAGGGCAGCGGCCGGGTCACGGTGAGCAGCGTGACGACACTCGATATCAGACCTTACAGACAGATACAGGTTAAAACCATGTGACAGCAATGGCAGACAAGCGCGGCATGTCCTACAGAAAGCGCGTCGAGGACATAAACCGGATATATGACCGGTACGCCAGGAGCGGACTGAGCAACCGGGAGATATGGCGCAGGTACATATATCCGGCCTATTGGATCAGCGAGCGCACTTTCTACAACATCATGAACGCCACGGCAGGGCTTGAAACCCCGGTCGTGGCGTCCGACATGCCGAGCCTGTTTGACTTTGCAGACGAAAACCCCGAAAAAGAAGATACGGATGAATGACATTGACCGGCAGACACGCGCCATCTTCAAGAGCATACTGCGCGACATCAAGGTGGAGCTCGGCGACGAGTTCGACCGGAATTTCGAGCGCGAGGCCTTCTTCTCGCAGTCATGGGCCAGGCGCAAAAGCCCGACACGTCCGGGCGGCCACATACTTGTTGACACCGGCGCCCTCCGCCGGAGCGTCCGGAGCGAGATAAGGGAGAGCAGCATCGTGTTCTTCAGCGACCTTCCCTACGCCGCCATCCACAACGAGGGGGGCGAGATAAAGGTGACCGCCAGGATGAAGCGCTTCTTCTGGTACAAATACTACTCCGCCACCGGCTCCTTCGGCCGACGTAAGGACGGCACGTTGAGGCAGGACAAGAGAAACAGGCAGCTCACTTCCGAGGCTGACTTCTGGAAGGCGATGGCGCTTATGAAGGTCGGAGGCACCATCAAGATACCGCAGCGCAAGTTCCTCGGGAAATCGCCGGAAGTTGAGGCTGCGGTGAGGGAAATCATCGAAGAGAACCTTAACGAGTACATCAACAATATAAATTTCAATATTAAATGAGAGAAAATGACAAACCCCTCAACGGCTTAGTGCTGAATGGGAAATTTTATGAAGCAGTAGATCTGACCGAGGAAGAAGTTGATGCTATTACCGAGAGTGGGCATGGGCTATGTAATGAAAGTTGCGATTTTCAAGACTATTGTATGGGGTTTGCCAAAGACCGCTGTCGCTTAGTATGTGATAAGATTCCCTTTCCGCATACGGAGTGCTACACAGTCTTCCGCTTCTCCCAGTCAGTCACCGATAAAATTAATAAGAAATGAGAGAGGAAATATATAACGCAATCAAGAATAGGCTCGAGGCATTGTGCGTCAATGCAGCCGGAGAATATTATGAACGCCCGGACGAGGCAGACATGGATGATGATATTTATCCTCGTGCGATAAGGCACATAGACCTATGGAACCATAATGTCGAGTTTATCGAACAGGAGGTCGCATGGGAGCGTCCGGCAGTGTTCATCGAGTTCGTGCCCTTCAAGTGGCACGCCATTGTGCCGGGAGTCGAATACCGGGCACAGCCGCTGATCAACCTCCATGTGGTTACAGACTGGGCAGAGCAGAAAGGCATCGGCGAGTTCCGGCTGCTCGACAGGATTCATGAGCTGCTTGCCGGCCTGGAGGGAAACACCTTCATGGAGTTTGACATTGACAGTTCTGCAACCAACCACAACCACGAGGATATTGTCGAGAACATCGAGACCTATACCTGCGTCGGATTCCGACATCTGAAATAAGGTCCCATAAACGCGCCGTGTCGCAAAGGAAAGAGAGAGCCGCATCCTTTATCGGGTTGCGGCTCTCTCGGCTATATATGGGCGCGGAAGCGGCCTCAGACGGCCTCCTCCGGGGCATTGCCCAGCTCGGTGAAGAGCATTATGTCCGTGTAGCGGGCATTGTAGTTCATGGTCGCGTCAAACTCCCTGCGCCGGCAGCGCTCGAAAGGGTTTCCGAGCGACGGGTTGCGCCCCATCCACTCGCACAGCTCCACGAGAGAGGACTTGTCGGAGGTGAAATAAACGAAGTCATGGCCGGAGAGCACAGACAGCACGTCGAGGTAGTCGGCGAGACGCCATGACATGCGGTAAGTGCCGACCTCGGTTGACAGATAGGGAGGGTCGACCAGGAACACCACGCCGGGCATGTTCCTGAAGCGCTCGAACAGCTCCCGGTAGTCGCACGACTCTATCTCCAGTCCGGCAAGATAGTCAGGGCATTCGGCATATCCGGTTTTGCGGACATTGTTGTAGAGCGTTTCCCTGCGCATTTCAGGGATGCTCATCTTGTACTTCATCGAGAACATCAGCGATGACGACAGCGTGATGAAGTCGAGATAGCCTGTCTCGCGCTCCTCCTGCTCGAGCAGCCTGAAAATTTCCTCCCTCGCCTCGCCGGTCACGGGCTTGTGGCGCGGGAACCGCGAGGCAATGGGACGGATACGGTCAAGCAGGGCGTTGGTACGCGGAATCTCCTCGATGCGCCGGCGGTAGTTGTCAAAATCGTTGTATATTACCCGGGAGGCGGGATGGATATGCTTAGTGATATGCGACAGCAGCCCGGAGCCACCGAAAAGGTCGACGAACACAGTTCCGGCAGGGTATTGCCTTACCACCTCGATGAAGTGTTTTGCGAACATTCGCTTCTGCCCCACAAAGGGCAGTGGAGCGGACAGATAAAGGCGGCTCATACGTTCAGCTCGAATTTTACGCCGTCCTCACCTGCAAGGAGGCGGCGTGTGTTCTCGATATTGTTGTCGTACACATGCACGTTGCCCAGGAACAGTGTTATCGACTTGAGGGGGAAGTCTATGTGCCGGGCCATGAGGTAGAGGTGGTATATGTCGGCCGGCAGCCCGAGGTTCGCGTCGGAGCTGCGCTGGTAGGCCGACACTACAAGTTCCCCGTCCTCGATCTGGAACTGCACGAGCGACAGGCATGGCGCCTGGCTGCTCTCGGCCTCGGTAGCGCCGAGGAACAGCACATAGTTCTTTGACGGGCGGCGCTCCGAGTTTATCCGGGCGAGCAGCGGCGGCAGCTTCTCGAAGTAAGTGGGATAGGAATTGACAAGGATCGAGCCGCAGTAGTCCCACCAGTTTATTCCGGCCTCGCGGTACTTCTCCACCGAGCGCTCGCCGCTCATGAAGAGGCGCAGCTCCGAGCGGAGCTTGCGGCGGGCCAGTCCGTGCCCCTCGAAAATTTCAAGCAGGTCTGCCGGGGAAAGCGAGAGCTGCTCGTTGATAAGGTAAGTGATGTTGCCCTTCTTGTTGATCTGGTGCTTGCCTGTGTCAAGAATCCGGGCAAGAATTTGATGATATTTGTTTCGTGCCATTTCTGTTGATTGTTGGTGATGGCGCAAAGGTAGGCATAGGGGACTGTTCCCCCGCCATCGAGAACGGCAATCACAATGCATCGTGGCTGCAGTCAGTACGGAAGTGCCGGAGAAGGCTGTAAACCTTTCGCTCGCTTACTCCGTATCGGTCCGCGAGGACGGCCACGGCATAGGAGACCTTGTCGCCGGAGTTCACCATGTCGCAGAACTCCGAGAAGAGATCAATATAGCGGGTGTCGTCGAGCCTCACACCCATTCGCCCGAGTCTTTCAAGCATCTCCCTGTTAAATTTCAGAATCTCAAATACAGTCATGTCAGGAAAATTTATTAATTTTGCAGTGTCTCACTTATTAAAAACAGCGCCACTGTGCAGCCAGGGATGGCATAATGCCCTCGGCGGCTGCACAGTGGTGCTATTTGTTTTTAGAAAGTGAGACGTCTAAATAACAGGCCGGGGGCATTTTTTTGTGCCCGCCCCCGGATGGACAATGGTATTTCAGGTCATAGAAGACATTGGATCTATTCTTTTTTAGCAGGTTTTACCGGTTGATCCAAAATAACGGATCGATGCCACTTGTCAGGGCGAAATGCGGTTACGGCAAACAACGCAGCAAGCCGGAGGTAATCAAAGAAGCCGGGAGCAAATACCCCATCATATATCCTTTCCCCTATGATGTCCCTAATTTTGTCAAAGGAGACGCATCCATGACAGTGGGTTTCGGTGTAAATTCTCACCATCAGGCAATGGATGAATAACTTTTTGCCCTCTTGAAACATTTTCTGACGAATATTTATATTTTTCTTGTCCATAAACTTTTGTGTCTGGAAAATAATTAATAATTTTGCGATAGCCTAAGAAGGCGAGGGAACTTCACCGTCGCCTGGGTCATAAGCTGACTTTCGAGTCGGCTTATTTTGTGATATTGCGTATCGTTCCATTCTTGAAGACACAGATGACAGATTTAAGAGTCTGCCCTAATTGGTTTATAATTTGGCCTTCATCGAACATGTCCGGGTCATGGAAATACAGGATCACGGAATGACAGTCCGCCCCGGTCTTCCTGTTGAAATTCTTCAGTTGCTTCTTTTTGGAATTAAGGGCGTTGCGTATGGTGTTCTTGCCGTTCTCAGTAATGGCGCGGATATCGATATATTCCCCATCGGTCAGCGTGTCCAACTGTGGCAACTGCAGGCCGGAAGCATCAAGTTGGGTTTCATTTTCCAGGATACAGGAATGACCCTTTCGGAACAATATATCCTGGCAAAGCAGTTCAAGGTCGGTTGAAGTCAGTTTCTCAGCGAAGAATGTATTCTCCTTGTCTGATGAATGGACGATGTGGCCTCTGTGAATACCCTTAACCCCGCCGGTTTTGTCATCCATGGCCACGTCAAGGTAATCAGGGTCGGATTTCAGTCGGTCGTAAAGTTCTTTATTGGCGCAGCGTCTGGAGTTCCTGATAAGGACACACGCCTTGCAGACCTCGTTGTCCGGCACGAAAGACCGGGCGAGCTTGCCTCCTTTGTCACCCTTGGCTATGTCGCAGTTCCGGCACCGGCTGACGGTGTAGGGGTTATAGTCCGGAACGGACTTCCCCTCCTTTCCGGCGTTGAACCGGAACATTCCCTTAGTGTCGCGCTGCAGGGCCTCGTCGCCGAGGCGCATCGCCTCGTCATGGTCTGTAGCGGGACACTTTGACTTCCGCACCTGTACCACGGTACAGCGGCAGTTCCAGCCGTTGGGCGGGTAGAACTCCTCCCAGAATGAGTCAGAAAGCGGCAGGGTCACTCCGTCGATGGCGGCGTGTTCCGGGCGCACCTTGTCATCGTGCTGTGTGCGGTACTGGAGATTGTATCGGTCGCCGTCGGCCATGAACTGCTCCCACCTCCCGGCCATCTCCGCGGACGCCGCCACGAAGTTATACTCAGCCCGGAGATAGTTGGCGTTATACGTCTTGTCGATGCTTTGAACATCATTCAAAAACCGTTCAAACGGCTTTCTGTCGCCGTTCTCATCAAGAAGCGAGGGGAACGCCTCGTGCAGCTCGTGAAACGCCTTCATGCCGGAAAAAATGTAATTCGACCGGGTAAGGCGCCGGCGCATGGCCTCCGACATATCCACCTTCTCAAACGCCGAGTCGAGAGCCGAGGCATGGGCGCCGACAAACTCCTGCACCGCCGGGTCGGCCACAAGCTCGACACGGAACTCCGAGCCTTTCTCGTTGAAGAGCGACTTCATCATGCCGTTGAAAAGCGAGGACAGACGCCTGCGCACGTCATCGCCGGGCGATGCGAGTTTCTTAATCTCCATTCCGTCAATCAGCGAGGCATAGCGTCGGTGCAGCCCCTCGTAGTCAGAGGGGCCTAATCGAAAAAATGTTTTTTCTCCTTGCCATCCTCTGCAGTCTTGTCATCGTCAGACTTCTCAGACTTTTCGGACCCGTCGGCCTTCCCGGCCGGAGGGAGCGCCATGGGATTGCGCCGCTCCCCGACAGGCATATTGTACTTGTCGGCGAAATACGACGGATCGACCTCGTAGCGGTCGGCGATCATCGTCTCGTATGCCACCTGCTGCTCCGGGGTGTAGTCCACCGCGTCGTCCCACTCGAAGCGCAGACCCTTCACAGGGAACCCGTGCAGGACCATGAGCGGAATCAGCCGGTTGTTGACGATGTCGCGCAGGAAGTCGCGGTCGGACTCTACCAGGTTCATGAACACCTGCAGGTGTGTCTGCGACTGCGAGAGCGACGAGCCGTCCTCGATGGTCATGGTCTGGCCGATGACCAGTTTGGACATTTCGGAATTGGCCCGGTCGATGCGCCTGTCATAGACGTTGAAGGCGTCGCCCTTACCGGATTCCACGAACTGGATCTCCGTCTCCATGCCGGCGACCATACCCTGGCCTGCTCCGCCGTTGTAGATCATATCCTGCAGACGCTGGAACTCCTTCGGGTCGCGGGTGGAAGTGCGGGCGATGCGCCAGGGCATTCCGAAGATTTCCGCGAAGCAGTCCCAGAACGTCATAGCGTGCCTCTTGGGAATTGTGTGGAGTGCGGCATTGAGCAGCAGCCCGAGGTCGTCGGGACGTCCGGCCTCGATAAGCCAGTCGCTCCACGGCCGCTCCCGGAACTCGATGCCGGTCTCCCAGTTCATGCCCGCGCGCCGCACCACACGGCCTTTTTCCGGAATCACATGCTTGCGGGGAATGAGCGACACGCCGGAGAATGCGGGATGGCCGTCGCCGTCGGTGACGACATCGCCAAGCTCGATGAGCGAGTGGCCGTAC
>CAJUEK010000079.1 GCA_910585445.1 uncultured Bacteroidales bacterium
GCTCTTCCGTCAGGAAGTTCCTGACTTTTTCTTCAATTTCTCCTCTGTTCATATTCTTGTATTTTATCCAATCCTTAATCTTGGCACACGGCTATTACATTTCCCTGAGCCATTTTTCCACTGCGGAGATTTCCTCATAGAAAGGCGTGTCCTCCACAAAGACAGGCACAATCGCACGTACCCTGTCATAGACCTCACGTGTGCGCGGGGCAAGACTTGAGGAAATCCCGAGACAATCGACAGCCTGCACGAGAGCGATGTACAATATGGACATCACCTGATATGCGTTGTCGATTACCTGGCCGCAGATAAGAGCGGAATTGGTGCCCATGCTCACAATGTCCTGATTGTCATTATTGTTCGGGATGCTATGCACATAGTTAGGCATCGACAGGGTCTGGCATTCCGCGGTGGTTGAAGTCGCAGTGAACTGGCAGGCCTGCATCCCGTAGTTCAGCCCGAGTTTTCCCATATTCAGGAACGGAGGCAGAATGCCGTTAATGCGGTCATGGAAGAGATAGTTGAGCTGTCTCTCGGCTGTCATTGCCACTCTTGTAACGGCAATCTTCACCTTGTCCTGCTCCAGCGAAACATAATCCCCGTGGAAATTGCCGCCATGATATACATTGCGCGACTGAGGGTCAATTATCGGATTGTCACATGCCGAGTTCAGTTCCTCCTCGAGTATCCTGCGGGAATTTTTCAGTGTCTCATATACCGGACCGAGTATCTGAGGGGTGCAGCGCAGGGAATAGTAGGCCTGTACCTTATGGGTGAACACCTCCTCTCCGGCGTGTCCGTTGTCATACAGGGCATGCTCGCGCTTACAGAGGCACTTGCTGTCCTGGGAGATTTCCCTCATCGTCGAGGCTATGGCCTGCTGGCCTTCATGTCTCCTGCATCCGTTCAGCTCCTCCGACATAAGGTCGTCATACGAAGAGGCTATCTCGTTCATCATCACAGAAGCCGTCACCGCATGGTCCAGAAGCTGCTCAGCCAAAAGCTGGTTCACCATACCGATACCTGTCATGACAGATGTTCCGTTCGTGATGGACAACCCTTCGCGTATATGTATCCGGAACGGCTCCAGTGCGTTTTCCCTCATTACCTCTGCCGAAGGACGCCACTCACCGTGCCAGTGCACCTTGCCTTCTCCGATGAGCGTAAGCGCGATATGCGCAAGCTGGACAAGATCACCGCTGGCCCCGACGCTTCCGTGCCTGGGTATGAAAGGATATATGTCACGATTTATGAATTCCGCGAGCAGGCGCACAAGATCCGGATGAACTCCGCTTTTGCACTGCAGGAAAGTACCGAGCCTCGCTATCATGGCGGACTTTACAAGCATGTCCGGCAACGGCTCACCGGCTCCGCAGGCATGGCTCCTGATTATATTGTACTGAAGGTCAGACAGGTATTTGTCATCCACCCTCCATTGTGCCATAGGACCGAAGCCCGTATTGATTCCGTATATGACTTTATCAGCAGAAAATTCTTTCAGGAAACTGAAGCACGCTCCGATTTCCTTAATCGGAAGCTCGGACAGGTCTATTTTATCGCCGTGATATAATATGTCGCGGACTTTATCCAAAGTCAAAACCATAGATGCTCTTTTAAAAACGCAAATTTAATATAATATCTGAAATATTCCGAATAATCCCAAACCTTTGCATTCTTTCTTCAGGCACTGATTTTGCAGTAAAATGGCGCGCATTTATAAATGAAATTCAAATCATGCCCAAAACAATCATATACCAGATGCTCCCGCGGCTCTGGGGAAACGACTGCAAGACAAACAAGAAAAACGGGACACTCGAAGAAAACGGAACCGGCAAATTCTCCGGCATCACCAAATCCGACTTGGAATACATCAAATGGCTCGGCTGCAGCCATGTCTGGTTTACAGGTGTCATCAGGCACTCGACAAAAGCCGGCACAGAAGGCTGCACGGCATCCCACCCCCAATTCGTAAAAGGGGAGGCCGGGTCACCATATGCGATTTGCGATTATTATGACGTGAACCCTTATCTTGCAGACTCTCCTGCTGACAGAATGTCAGAATTTCGGGAACTGGTACAGCGCACCCATGACGCAGGCCTTAAGGTAATAATAGATTTTGTTCCCAATCATGTAGCCAGGGACTACGGCAAGACGGCCATGTCACCGGGACACCCGGTGCTCGGAGCGGAAGACGACAAGACCGTCCACTGGAAAGCCGAAAACGACTTCCTGTACTATCCGGGCGAGCAGCTAAGGCTTCCCAGGGCGGTGCCGCAAGGGTTCGGGCCATATGTGGAGATGCCGGCAATGGCGACCGGAAACAATTGCTACAGCGCGTCACCAGGAATAAACGACTGGTATGAGACCGTAAAAATCAACTATTGCGACTTCCACACCCCGACATGGGACAAGATGCTGGATATCGTGGATTTCTGGGCATCACAGGGAGTTGACGGATTCCGGTGCGACATGGTAGAGCTTGTTCCTCCGCAGTTCATGCAGTGGCTCATAGCCGGAATAAAGAAAAAGCACCCTTCCATAATATTCATAGCGGAAGTCTATAAAAAGGAACTGTACGGGCAATATGTCCGCGAAGTCGGTTTCGACCTTCTGTACGACAAGTCAGGCCTGTACGACACCCTGCGCACTATCGTCGAGAAGAACGCCAATGACAACGGCATGCCCGTGGAGCTTTGGCAGTCTACGACAGGAATAACAAGAAACTGGCAGTTCCTCGGCGACCTGCAGCCCTATATGCTGAATTTCCTTGAGAATCACGACGAGCAGAGATTCGCTTCAGACTTTTTCGGAGGCGACTCCTCCAGGACATTTGCACCTCTATACGTTTCACTGATGCTCAACACCGCTCCTTTCATGATTTATTTCGGCGAGGAGACAGGGGAGAAGGGAATGGACTCAGAAGGACTCAGCGGTACCGACGGACGGACAACAATCTTCGACTGGTGGAGCATCGGCTCAATCCAAAGGCTGCGCAAAGTCATAGCTTCGGAGCAATACCGCACCCTGGACGTGGAGAAAATTACAGATGCCGGGCTTGAGCGCAAAGAAGCAGAAATATTCTGCAGGTTTGCCCAAGCAGTGCGTCTTGCGTCTTCGGACGAGGCCATATGCAAAGGCACAACTTATGACCTGTGCTATTGCAACATGAGTTCGGACGGGTTCGACAAGAACAGGCACTTTGCTTTCCTGAGGGACTTCGAAGAGCATACTCTGCTTGTGGCCGCCAACTTCTCCGACAAACCGTCATGCATGGAAATCACCATTCCGCAGCACGCGTTCGACTGGATGGAAATCCCTGTCACCGAAGAGCTGCACCCGGGCAAGACCATAAAGATTGAAGTTGCCCCAATGGACGGCAAAGTAATAACATTGATATAGTCAAATTGCCTCATATTTTCACGGAAAAACCCGTTTAACAAAAATGTTTCAAAAGTAAACAAATTTGTTAAACGGGTTTATTTTCTGCACTTTGTGTTAGAGTTGTCAATATCCGACTATAGCCTCGCCCTTATTGCGGTCAATATACCCCGTAACACATTCCGGAGCCTTGCAGAGCCTCACAAAACGGCCCTGATGGACGCACTCCATGGCATCGAGAGCCGCTTCGTCAATCACTCCGTCACCCGTCACCGTGTCAACCGTCAGGTAGCCGACTCCGAGAGAGGTTATGTTCTGAAAGAAATGCGTGCCCTGGCTCGGCTCGATACGATAGCCCGGAATGGCGCTCTCGACAATCATCCTCGCCTCTGAGATGTCGGTCCATGCGACAGGAATGCCAAGCCACGGGTCAGACGAGCCCCATCTGCCCGGACCTATCAGCAGGTAAGAAGCACCTTCCGCTTTTGCCCATGCATTGGCACGCGCGATTTCCGCAGCCATCTCCTTTGTAGCCGCACTGTCAAAAGTAGCAGACGGGACATACATGACATATTTCATTCCTTCAGTATATCCCGCACCAAGAGCCTTCGACGAACGGACCAGGACATGCTCCATCTCATCACCGACCTTTTCTATGCTCACATTGCGGTCATCAGAAAACTCACCTGCCGGACGCACCTGAAGAAGCTTCATGACAATCTCCTGAGCATTCGTACCCGGAATCACATCAGCGGCAAACTCCATCTCAACGTCACACATCAGCTCTCTTTTGCATATGCCAAGGACATCCCTTATGATTTGCGCGATGGGAAAACGCCCGTATTTGAGTATCGCATCAAACGAAATTATCCGCGGCCCGTTTGCGGCGACACCCGGAAGCATTCGGTTGTTCTCCATGCTGAATGTAGATGCCACAAGCTCAGGATGAGGGAAAGAAGAAAGCGTCTCGGCAATCTGCACATGAGCAAGGTTCACGCCCTCGTTGCGCGAAATCTTGAACGCTCCGGGACGCAAATCAAGCGCATACATCATTTTCTGCGTATCCCTAAGGGCCAGCTTAGGCTCGGACAGCTGGAGAATCTTTTTAGGGAATCTCGGACTGAACCTCAGCGAACTGCCTCCGTCCACAACTGTCTTTCCGAGTCCGAAAGCCATGTTCACGATTCCGTCCTCAGGCTTCTCGCTTCCGATAGGGTAGAAATTGACTGAACGGGCGACTCCGGATAGCATAGGATAATACAGGCCGTCATATTCCGTCCCGCAGATGCTCTGCACCACAACCGCCATCTTTTCCTCACTCAGAAGATTGGCGGTCGCCTGTATGTAAGCCCTGCTGCCGCTATAGAAAACCGATGCATAGACACTCTTGATTGCTTTTCCGAGCATTCGAAGCATCTGGTCGCGGTTCTCCGTGAACGGAATCATATAAGTCGAATACACTCCGGCAAAAGGCTGCCAGCTGCTGTCCTCCAACTTTGAGCTTGACCTTACGGCAAGAGGGGAGCGCACCGTACTTATGAAAGAACGCAACTGCTCCACAAGTTCCTCCGGAAGTCGAGATGACACAAACTCAGAGAGCACTTCTTCGTCAGAAATGTCTGAGTCAATCACATACTGAAGCCCGTTCTCTATTATGAAACGGTCGAAACAGTCCGTGGATATGACGACGGTCCGCGGAATCGAGATTTTCACATTCTCATATTTGTCCGCGAGATTGTACTTATATATCAAGCTGTTGAGAAACGCGAGTCCGCGTGCCTTGCCGCCGATTGAGCCTTCACCCATCCGGGAGAACCATATATAAGGCTCATAGCTGTCCTTGTCAAAATGGGCGATTACCCCGCGTCCGGTGAGGGCATGGTAATCACGTATCTGCTGCGAGACATATTCACGCAGAGCCGCCGTATCCGCAAACTCACTTTCCTGGACTGTCTTGAACTTTGCGCCGAGCGTGAACAGCCCTCGCGCCATCAGCCATTTCGAAAGCATGTTCCTCGAAGTGTTGTACAGCAGCACCTCATCAGGAATCTCACGCATCTTCTGCTCCAGTTCCTTCAGATTGGCGGCCCTGCCGTATTCAGCCTTTGAGGAGTCACGGAAAACGAAGTCGCCGAAACCGAACTCTTCCTTGATATAATCGGAAAGCTGAAGCATCAGGGTCTTGGAATATTTCCTAATGAAACCTGCGCCAAGCCATGCCGCCACAGATGCGACGCTTTCCTGCGAAGACTGCAGGAGCACAGGCATCATCGGGTCATCCCTGCGTATATGCCTTACCAGTTCAATTCCGGCATCAAGCTTCTCCATGTCGGGACTGTCTCCGCGGTGTACTGTGAACCCGACATCTGAAATGACGCCGAGCATATTGGACTTGTACTTGGCGTACATATCCATTGCATCATCAAGATTGGTGGCAAGAAGAATCTTAGGCCGGGAGCGCTTGCGGAATTTGCGCTGGTGTTCATTGAGTGTTTCTTTCAGGAATTCCGCGCTCTGCTTGAGTATAAGTTTGTAGAGTTCAGGCAGATAGGTCGAATAGTAGCGCACGGAGTCTTCGACAAGCAGAATGACCTGCACGCCAACTCCAAGTATGTCATTCTCGGCGTTGATGCTGTCTTCGAACAATTTGATTATGGCCACTATCAGGTCCGCATTTCCATACCAGCTGAACATGTAGTCAATGGCTGAGGTATCCTGCATGGAGAGCCTCCTGTAAATCTCTTTGGAGAAATGCGTCAGAAGCACGAACGGAGTCCTGTTGCCTTCCGCCTTAAGGTCAGAAGCCAGGGCGAAAACGTCCTTGTCACCCGTATTGTACATGCAGATAATCATGTCTATGTCATCATGCTTGCTTATAGTGGCACGGGCTTCCGCAGATGTCTTCACCCACACGAACTGCGGAGGGCTGCTGAGATTCAGGTCAATATATTCATGATATATCTGGGTCTCAATCTGCCCGTCCTCCTCAAGGATGAATGCATCGTAATTGCTGCATATCATCAGGATTTTCCTTACACGGAACTTAATCAGGGAGCCGTAGTCAGTCCCTTTCAGCTCTTTGAGCATCACCGGCTCTATAGTGTTCATGTCCTGCGCTTTATAGATGGTTAATATTATCCGAGCCTCCTCCTGAATTCCGCCACGGTCACAGCGGTGGCCACGGCAGCATTGAGAGACTCAGAGCCAGGTTCCCAATCGGAAGAGCGTCGTGTAGGGAAAGAGTGT
>CAJUEK010000080.1 GCA_910585445.1 uncultured Bacteroidales bacterium
TGCCAGTCCTAATTTTGTTTCGCTTCAAAAAGTTTTATCGGACAGCAATAATTTTTTTTTCTTTGCACAACACCATACAGGCATCGTACAAGGAAAAATGTTCATATCCCGGGTGCATCCCGGCTTCGACATCATTTCCCCACAAATCATTGTCAATCAATTCTTTATGGGGAATTTGTTGAGATACCAGGATTCGAACCTGGACAGACAGAACCAAAATCTGTAGTGCTACCGTTACACCATATCTCAATTCCGGGTGCAAAGATACCATTTATTTTGGTTTTTCAAAAACCGAGGCAATACCTTGTGCTTTTTGCAGGCCATATCCATTCAGGGCGATGGCCTGACAAAACATCAGAACAGGCCATAGAGCATATTCCATACAAGAAAACGCGCGAATTTGCCAACAAGCATCAGAATGGCAGTCCCCACAGGCCTGGTCTTATAGAAACCGAGAGCTATGGCTATCACATCACCGACAAAAGGGACCCAGCAAAGCAGGGCCAGCCAGACTCCATAGCGGTTTACTTTTTCCTTCTGCCTGACGAGCGTCTCCGGCTTTACCTTGAACCATTTTTCAATCCACTCCCATTTGCCTATCCACCCTATCCAGAATGTGAACACACTACCGAGCCAGTTTCCGAGCGTACCGACGGCAAGACATCCCACAGGATTGTCAGTAGCGGCAAGGATTGCAAGATAAAGGGCATCAGAACTGAATGGCAGCACTGTCGCAGCCAGAAATGTCCCGATGAAAAGTCCCCAGAGCCCCAGCCCTTCAAGCATTCCCATTACCTGCGTCCCTTGAAAAATTCACTTACAAGCGAAGAACACTCATCGGCAAGCACTCCGCCAACAACCTCTGTTCTTGGATGCATAAGCGATGGAGAAAACAATGAAAAGCCCCTTTTCGGGTCGGCTGCCCCATAGACCACCTTGCCGATTTGCGACCATGCCAAAGCACCTGCGCACATGGGACAAGGCTCAACAGTTACATATAACGTACAATCATTCAAATATTTGCCACCCATCGCCTCCGTCGCCGCAGTTATGGCAATCATCTCGGCATGGGCAGTCGGATCGCCAAGGCGTTCTGTCATATTATGCCCTTTCCCGATTATCCTTCCGCGGCATACCACCACAGCACCAATCGGAACTTCCTCCTCCTGTGCCGCATATCCTGCCTCACGCAGGGCCTCCCTCATATATTTTACATTCTCATCCATATTCTCAGCACGCCTTAGTCATTACAATTATCCGCCCCAAGGTTTGCAAAGCGAAAGTAGTAAATTTACGGCAATTATGAAAGTCTAACAAGAACTATGGAAACTGGCGGCTCCATCGGAACACAAGCACCTGTCAAAGAACAATTGCACCTCCCAAGACAGCCTGTCCCAAGCAATTTTCCAACAAACCCTTAAATCAAGGCGACTTTTTCAAAATGCCTCCAGGAACTTTTTGGCACGCGATATGTTTAACGAAGCCGGACTAATTCAGACCGGAAATGAAAAAAATACTTATTCTTTCCTGCAATACAGGAGAAGGCCACAATTCGGCGGCACGCGCCATAAGCGGCTTCCTTAAGGCCAAAGACATTGAATGCGAAGTTCTTGACACCCTGTCCCTGGTAGGTGCGGCGGTATCCAAGAGCGTATCCGACCTGTATCTGTACAGCACCAGGACAAACCTTTTCAAATACTTGTACAAGATAGGAGGAGCGGTAAGCGATTCTATAAAGACCAAGTCAATAATATATGCATGGAACTGGATGTACTCAGAAAAACTCCTCAGCTACATCAATTCAGGCGGTTATGATGCCGTAATATGCGTACACCTGTTCCCGGCGGAGGCAATGACATCCTTGAAGGCATCCGGTAAGACTGACATTCCTGCCATTTTCGTCATGACAGACTACACATGCATCCCTTTCCTTGACGAAACCTCGCTTGACGGATATGTGATTCCGCATGAACATCTCATAGAAGAATTTGCCGGTTGCGGCATCCCGCGCGAAAAGCTCCATCCGTTCGGCATCCCTGTTGACAGCAGCTTCCTCACGTCATCCCCGAAATCCGCTGCACGGAAAGAAGTGGCACAAACCCTTATACCGGGCATACCGCAGGAACACAACTGGTTCCTTGTAATGACCGGCTCGATGGGATTCGGCAATACTCACGGCCTGATAAACGAGATAACAAGGCAGACGGACGGAAACACAGAAACGATAGTCGTATGCGGCAGAAACGAGGACATGCTTGACAGGATAAGTAAGGAAAATGCCGGCAACCCGTCCATACACCCGATAGGATTCACCGACAAGATTCCTATGCTGATGGACGCATGCGACGTACTCTTCACCAAACCCGGCGGCATATCCAGCACAGAAGCCATGCAGAAGCACATTCCACTCATCCACACGGCACCGATACCTGGCTGCGAAACGCGCAATGCGGAATTTTTCCATTATCACGGCATGTCATACAGCAGCACAGACATGGCACAGCAGGTCCGAACAGCAGTCCGCCTGTGCAAAGACACCGAGTACCGCAATAAAATGACATGTGCCCAGACGGCCAACGCCAATCCGGACACATGCAAAAATATAATCTCATTGCTGGAAGGAGCACCGCTGCAAGTGACATCAGATGCCAAGTCGGCACGGCTCCGCAGCGCGATGCTATAGGCCTATCTGCTTGAAGAAATCGTTGCCCTTGTCGTCAACAAGTATGAAGGCCGGGAAATCCTCAACATGGATTTTCCATATTGCCTCCATGCCAAGTTCAGGGTACTCAACGCACTCGATGGACTTGATGTTATTCTGCGCAAGGATAGCGGCAGGTCCGCCGATTGAGCCGAGATAGAATCCTCCATGCTTGTGACATGCATCAGTGACTGCCTGTGAGCGGTTACCCTTTGCAAGCATAACCATGCTGCCCCCGTGGCTCTGGAACAAGTCCACATATGAGTCCATTCGTCCGGCAGTAGTAGGTCCCATTGAACCGCAAGGCATTCCGGCAGGAGTCTTGGCAGGGCCTGCATAGTAAATCGGATGGTCTTTCAAATACTGAGGCATCTCCTCTCCCCTGTCCAAACGCTCCTTGATTTTCGCATGCGCGATGTCACGTCCAACGATAATGGTTCCGTTCAAGCTGAGACGGGTAGATACCGGATATTTTGAAAGTTCCTTGAGGATTTCCGGCATAGGCTGGTCAAGGTTTATCTTCACTGCCTCTCCCTCGCCTGCCTGACGAAGTTCCTCAGGAATCAGGCGGCCAGGATTGTCATCGAGCTTCTCAATCCAGATTCCGTCCTTGTTGATTTTACATTTTATGTTCCTGTCCGCAGAGCAGCTGACACCGAGTCCCACAGGGCAACTTGCGCCATGGCGCGGAAGACGGATTATGCGCACGTCATGGGCATAATATTTTCCTCCGAACTGTGCTCCGAGACCGATTTTGTGTGCCTCCTCAAGCACGAGCTTCTCAAGCTCAACATCACGGAAAGCACGTCCTGTCTCATCACCAGTAGTAGGAAGGGCGTCATAATATTTGGTTGAAGCAAGCTTCACAGTGAGAAGGTTCTTCTCCGCAGATGTTCCTCCGATGACGAATGCGATATGGTAAGGAGGACATGCGGCTGTTCCGAGAGTCTTCATCTTGGCGACAAGGAACGGCACGAGAGTCTGAGGATTCAGTATGGCCTTGGTCTCCTGATAAAGATATGTCTTGTTTGCGGAGCCGCCGCCCTTTGTCACGCAAAGGAACTTGTACTCCATTCCTTCAGTAGCCTCGATGTCAATCTGGGCTGGAAGGTTGCACTTTGTATTCACCTCGTCATACATGGTCAGAGGGGCATTCTGCGAATAACGGAGATTTTCCTCAGTATATGTCTTATAGACTCCGAGCGAAAGAGGCTCCTCATCACAATAGCCTGTCCATACCTGCTGGCCTTTCTCTCCATGGATGATGGCTGTTCCGGTATCCTGGCAGAACGGAAGCTTTCCCTTGCAGGCCACCTCAGCGTTGCGGAGGAAAGTCAGTGCGACATACTTGTCATTGTCTGACGCCTCAGGATCGGACAGGATTTTCGCTACCTGCTCATTATGCTCCGGACGAAGCATGAAAGAGACATCCCTGAAAGCGGCATTCGCCATTGCCGTAAGACCTTCAGGAGCAATCTTAAGGATAGGCTTGCCCTCAAATTCCCCTAAGCTTACGTGGTCCTTTGTCAGAAGATAATATTCAGTCTTGTCCTCGCCAAGCTGAAACATCGGTGCATATTTGAATTCCATACCAAAATTGATATAATTAGATTTTTAAATTATTGATTTCATTTTGAATTCCATCAAGGAATCTGGCTGCATGGGCTCCATCCATCTGAGTATGATGGAATTGGAATGACACGGTCAGCGTAGTTTTGAAGAAGCCTTTACGGTACTTGCCCCAGATCATGAATGGGTTGTTGAATATACCTGCATACATACCCACAGCTCCATCAATATCATATTGTGCCATTGCAGAGGTGCCAATCACCATACTTTCCATAAGATCGTTATTCCGGCAGGTTGCAGCAACCTCTTTCGTCAGTCTGAGATAATCCTCATTGAATTTCTTGAGATCGGTAGAGAATGGCACATCACATGAACTCACCTCACCTTGGCTATTCGCCACAATAGTGTTTACTGCTATTGAATTATACTGCATCAGCTTATCACCCACCGGAAGCGTATAGAACTCCTTGATTCCGCTCGCTGCCCTACCGATGCAATATCCCATCAACATATTGAATTTAAAGCCATTCTTTCTACTCAGTCTGACAAGTCGGGACACATTCAGAGTCTTAAAAAAAGTCACCATCGGCATAGGAGCTTTCATCCACATCTCAAATGCGTATGCTCTCGTCGTTTCCTTTGGATTCACTTCTCTCATGACTATGCCCTATCCGATTATCTTAAACCGCGCAAATATATGAAATATCCTTGAACAATCCCATAACACTACATTCAAATAGGCACAATCCTTTGTAGTTTGCTCACCTGCGTGCCAAGAACTCTCAACAATAAACCTTGAACCCTTAAGCACGGCAAACACTAATCCAGCTAACACATAACCTTCTTGCGTGCTCAAGGGTATCAATTCAAACACCACTAAGCACGCTAATCCTTGGCATATTGTCCAGATGCTCATTGAGCGTGCCTACGGGTTTGAAGGGCCAGGAACAAAGTCTATAGAAAGACTGAATACATAACAGGTGGGAGCGACCGAACGATGTAACCGAACGATATGACTGAACGATATGACCAAACTAACCGAACAATGTGACCGGACGATGAGACCGGATAATGAGACCAAACGATGCGACCAACCCCTTAAGCACGGCAAGCACTAATCCAGCTAACACAAAACCATCTTGCGTGCTTAAGGGTATTAATTCATGCACCACTAAGCACGCTAATCCTTGGCATATTGTCCAGATGCTCATTGAGCGTGCTCACGGGTTTGAAGGACTATAGACAAAGTCTATGGAAAGACTACGCACATAACAGACAGGAGCGCCCTAACGATATGACTGAACGATGTGACCTAACGATGCGACCGGACGATGAGGCCAAACCCTTAAGCACGGCAACCACTACTACACCTGCCACATAACCTTCTTGCGTGCTTAAGGGTATCAATTCACGCACCACTAAGCACGCTAATCATTGCCATATTGCCCAGATGCTCATTGAGCGTGCACAGGGGCAAAGTCTATGGAAAGACTGCGCACATAACAGACGGGAGCGACCTAACGATATGACTGAACGATGTGACAGGACGATGTGACCTAACGATGCGACCGCCCAATGCGTTCAACCTAAATAACGTCAGTTCGACGAAATTAAGTTATTAATTATTAGTAAAATAGCAATA
>CAJUEK010000081.1 GCA_910585445.1 uncultured Bacteroidales bacterium
CAAAGTCGGGATAACTTTATAAAACTTACAAGATGCAGTTCACCGGAGGCTTACAAATTATTGTCAATACCTGCAATTGAAGTCACCATAAACGGCCAGCGCAGCCCTCTCATGGTAGCAGCCTCAAAAACGACTGCCTCATTGGCAAAATGTTTCAATGGAGAAGCACGAAGGTTAGTTTATCCGGAAATAACATGATATGGACCGACTCAGCGAATATAGAGTTATGTGGGTACTTGTTTTCTTTGACCTTCCTACCGACACGAAAAAAGAACGGAAAGCAGCGGCAGAATTCCGCAAGAACCTGATTCTTGACGGTTTCGTAATGTTCCAGTTCTCGATATACATGCGTCATTGTCCAAGCGCTGAAAATGCGAACGTACACATCAAGCGTGTCAAGACGTTCCTGCCTCCTTTAGGACAGGTCGGCATCCTTTCCATTACAGACAAACAATTCGGTTCAATGGAGCTGTTCGCGGAAAAGAAATCCAAAGAACCGCCTACAGAAAACATACAGTTGGAACTGTTTTGATGTTCTTTGCAATAGCATTTCACAAACAAACAATCTCAATTTCATCTGAATCAGAAAGCCAGAACGGCACTACGGAATCAAAAAAATCCGATATTCCTATCGGATTTTTATTCTGATAACCATCTCATAAAAAGTTGTGATTAAACGACTTACTGCAGGTCTATTGTTATCAGTAGGTCAAAGATACAAAGTTTGAAAGCAATTCACAACGATTTCGAAAATAAAGACATCCGTCACGCATTGTTATCAGTAGGTCAAAGATACAAAGTTTGAAAGCAATTCACAACCATGGTTTACCATGAAATGGTGAACTATGAATTGTTATCAGTAGGTCAAAGATACAAAGTTTGAAAGCAATTCACAACTGAGCTCTCGCGAGCTTGTCAAAAAGCTTGATTGTTATCAGTAGGTCAAAGATACAAAGTTTGAAAGCAATTCACAACCAAACAAAAACATTTCACCTACATAGACGCATTGTTATCAGTAGGTCAAAGATACAAAGTTTGAAAGCAATTCACAACTCGACTGTTCCAGATGTTCCAAAGTTGAAGATTGTTATCAGTAGGTCAAAGATACAAAGTTTGAAAGCAATTCACAACGGTCCTGAGCCTATTCGTGATGTCGATTATATTGTTATCAGTAGGTCAAAGATACAAAGTTTGAAAGCAATTCACAACCGTGAAGCTCCGAGAACAACTCTTTCACCTATTGTTATCAGTAGGTCAAAGATACAAAGTTTGAAAGCAATTCACAACTATCTTTGGCCTACCAATTAAACGGAAAAGATTGTTATCAGTAGGTCAAAGATACAAAGTTTGAAAGCAATTCACAACGCTTTTTATAAATCCCAACACAGGGGCCACATTGTTATCAGTAGGTCAAAGATACAAAGTTTGAAAGCAATTCACAACATATCAGTCCCAATAGCTTTCAAGACACATATTGTTATCAGTAGGTCAAAGATACAAAGTTTGAAAGCAATTCACAACAACGGGCGACGGCGTCAAGGCCACCGTCTCATTGTTATCAGTAGGTCAAAGATACAAAGTTTGAAAGCAATTCACAACACGAGGGAGAAGGATACGCGATACGACCTACTTGCAGTGCTCTTGGCAGATCCGAATGACACTGACGAGCTGGCAATGCCAATATTCACAGGAGGCAAAACCAACGGGTTCAACAGAGAGACCTTCACTAAGGCCTTTGTTCAGTCTGAAGTCCCGGCCAATACTGCAGAAAAACGTATAGACAAGATGGCCAGCTATAAGGACAAATGGTTTGATATCATCGACAGTTCATTCCTTCCTGAAGACCTGAAGGTCAACTACAAGAAGTTAATACTTGCACGACTAAGTCTGTTATAGAAAACGGATATCGCCTCATATCCACAGAACGGCTCAATCAGGTCACTCTTTTTTGTACGATTTCACCAAAACTACGCATCAAAATGCAGTCAAGAACACTTCTAAATCAAGTCTTTACATATTATAGGCCTTTGCTTTCAGAGATTCATTTGAGTTATGAAAACGAGCATAAAAATCTTTGATATGGATTTTCTTATATCAAACGTTTTTCATCGCAGGAGTGAAACGGCAGCAACCAGCCTTAATATGTTAGCCAACAGCTCATTCGGTTTAAGAAACGGGCGATTTTTAAACCGAACTCTTTTTCTTGGGCATTCCGTTCAAAATATGGCGTTTTCTTAAACCGTTTTCTCTTGAAGACTCACCGAATGTGGGATTCCATATGCTTTTGGTTCGGTTCGGATTAGGCGCAAGAAGGCAAATGCCCGATGTATTTGCATATGCCGCCTTTATCTCCTATGCACCGACAATTGTAACCGTATTAATGCATCAAGTCCATTAAGTGCAGGGCAATCATTATCCGGAAAATCCGTATATTTGAACTGTCGTTCATATATACGCTTGGTCTCGGCATAATCAAAGCAAGCTTTGCTTCTGCTCTCGACTTTTGCTATATTTGCATGATTCGCAAAGAAAACGGGCAATACGGAGGCGGAAAGACATGTTTTTAAATGTTTGATGGGTTTCATGCGAACTTTAAGCAGAACCGGCAAATGTAATAAGAAATTTTGCTTCACGAGAATAGAGCCGGAGATGCAAAAGAATAAAATCATTGTGCCGGAGCAATCTGACAACAGGCAGGAAGCAGCCGGACATTCAGAATAGGAATTCATGGCTACAAAAGCATAGAATCCTGCAACAGCCTGCATGTAACGGGGCATAACGAAGGCCAAGGACACTCAATGCGGATAAAAAGAAATTTAGTCATTATAATATGAAAGCGACAAACACTGACATCAAGCTCATGAGAATTTGCTTCGGCGGTCTCGAACTTCAGGTTCCGGAAATATGGAATGTGGAAACTGAAACATACACAGAACCTGACGGGCGCGAATGTGCCATGATTGACATATCGGCTACAGAGGGGGACGCAAGATCCATCGTCATAAGCTATGGTCCGATGCCGGACGGCTCAGATGCCATAATGGAAGCGGCAGGCACTTATGAAGAACTCATAGGCGAGATAGGCACATCGGAGGATGACAACCCTATATGCGAGTATGATTTCTTAGGGACAACCGGCTATGGATTTGAAGTGCCGACTGAAGATAATTTGGCATGCAACTTCATCTGCGCAGAAGTCAGTCCGCAGTCAGAAGGTGAAGCGGGATGCAAGCTGTTCACCATCTTGACAACTGCAAATTCATATAAGGACATAGACGACCTGCTGGACCTGATTGAGGAAAAAATTTCATTCAATTAATGCCATGAGTACTCTCCAGAGAGCCATTGAAATCGCAACGCAAGCCCACAAGGGGCAACTCGACAAGTCCGGCAAAGACTATATCGGGCATCCTCTACGCGTCATGGAAATGGGCCGGACAGAAGAAGAAAAAATAGCAGGCATTCTCCATGATGTAGTAGAAGACACGTCTTGGACTTTCGAAATGCTTGAAGCAGAAGGATTTTCAAAGGAAATTACGGATGCCCTCAGATGCGTCACAAAAGTTTCAGAAAATGAGAACTACGCTGATTTTATCGGACGTATCAAGAAGAACCCGCTCGCAGCCGCGGTAAAGCTCAATGACCTTACGGACAACATGGACATCCGCCGTCTCCCCTATCTGAGCGACAAGGATGTAAAGCGTCTGAAAAAATATCTCAAGGCATACAAGCGCCTTAGCGGAGAGCCGGTCTATTCTGTATATGCCTGCAGGCTGGAACATCCAAATGCCTATGCACCTTGGACAGAAGAAGCTGATGCCGAGCTTATAGGCATGTGCAAAAAAGGAATCCCTGCAGATTCCATAGCAGTTCATTTCGGAAGGAAACCAAGTGCCATCATATCACGGATGAATAAACTGGGACTATAGTGTTTGCATAGGAGGGAGCGGAACGGCAATGGCCAAGAAAGACATCATAACGTACTTCGGTGAGCTGAAAGGAAAAGTTTTCTTTTCAGAGGAGCCCCGTGCCACTGCGCCAAAAACGTCAAAGACTTCGAAGGCAACAAAGGAAAGTCAGGCTACAGAACCGCATGAGCCGCATTCTGAAACCATCATTAAGGTTGGCCATAATGTCGTGCTTATGGACTCCAACCTTCGCGGGAAGATTATATCACTTGGCGGAAAGAGTGCAGTAATAGAGCTGGAAGACGGAATGACAATACAGATTGCTTACGGAGAGTTTGCAGTAACCAATGAAACAGAAGTGTCCGTGCTAAAGCATATCAGGCCAAAGCCCTCAAAAAGTTCCGCTTCCACAAAACAATCTTCTGTCCCGGCACCTTGCGGCACACTGACCATAGATTTGCATATCGAGTCCATTCCCGGAGGGAGAAACGTCCCCAAAGGTCGGCAGTTGCAATTCCAGATGGCCATTTTCAGGCGTACCGTCAGGGAAAACCTATGCCATCGCGGAATGAAGATATGCTTCATACATGGAGTTGGGGACGGCATATTAAAAGCTGCAATCCGAAAGGAGCTGGACGAAGTCCTTGCCCTCAGATGCAGCTATTCAGTGGGTGACCCTGCGGTCACAATTGTTTCAATCAGATGAATCCGCCTACTCAGCAGGAGTCCATTTGCACCTGACCGGTGATACGATTGCCCCCTCTTTCTTGAGTTCCGCAAACACCTTGTCAACGACCTTCCTGTCAAGTCCCGACAAAGCAGCAACTTCACCTGCCGCGATTGGCTTTCCAGCCTCTTTCATTACTTTCAATACGAGTTCCTTTTCCATATACGATATAATTTATAATGCTGTCTCATGCAAGCGAGAACAAATTTTTCCAACTGCTCTCTGCCTGCAATTTATTTCAAACTTCGCTACCGCTACTCCCGCCTCGGCACAATGGATTCAACTCCATGCTTATGGCCTAATCATTCATAATGCCAAAACCAATAGCCTATTTTGAATTATTCTAATTTAGCACAAAGATATGCATAAAAAACGGAAATCGAGCACGATGACACAAAAAAGCTTGAAAAAACGTATCACCTACAATTCTAATATACTGAATCACACTATAATACAAACAACAAAAAGAAGACTATTTTAGCTTTCATAAATATGAGATGACTAATTTCTATAGATGATTTCTTCCCAAACTGACAGATGGTCAAAAATTCCCAAATATACCAGCACTGCAAATGCTTAAGGTTAAGCAATTATCGACAGGATTCTTGCTGAACGGACAACAGCAGGCTATTTGAGCGCCAAAATTCGTGGAGCATAAAAATATAAATATCAAGACATTGCAGATAAACGACGCCCCAAATTCGGGGATTCACAAGCAAGCAATCGTATGAATATCAAGACTTTATACACCACAAAAATTGTTGCATTATAGCATTCAAAGGCACGGACGACCATGATTTTCTCCGAATGCCAAACGCAATCTTCCACTCTTGCATAATGCTTTCCGACCATATCCGAACTTTTCAGCCTCCCACCAAAACCGATTACAAGAAAAAACTGTTATATTCCATTAACAAATTTGACTATATTTCGTCTATATTTGCGGAATCCGATTCCGGCGCGCAAAATTTCCGGGGACATGTCCCGGACCAACACTTATTGTAAAACATCTGCCAGATTTCGTGCAGCTTGTCATCGCTTTGGAGCAGTCAGGCCAACAAGCATATACGCACAACCGATGAAAAGGATGCACAGGACAGACAAACAAACTGAAAAATGAAAAGAATCATTATTGCGATTTTATTGGTTTTCATCTCATTGGCAGGATTCGCCAAAAATGGAGACGGCTC
>CAJUEK010000082.1 GCA_910585445.1 uncultured Bacteroidales bacterium
GGGCGATAAAGGAATGCGCCAGAGAAGATGGACGTGCTGAGGGAATGGAAGAAGGAGCTATGGAGGCCAAAACACAGATTGCGCGCAATCTGCTCCGCATGGGCATGTCTGTCCAGGATGTAGCAGAGGCAACCGGACTCTCATCAAGTCAGATAGAAAATCTTCAAAAGGAAGCTGATTGACATAGTTCAAGCAGCATGTAATCTGTTTTTATTCTTCCGGCAGGATTTGAAAAAGAGCCATAAGGCTCAAATATTATCAAGCCAGCCGGAAGAATAAGATGCCACACCCCCAAAGACACCAAGTCCACCTGAGATATTGGTGTATGCGAAATTGCCAGGAGCCCAGCCGAGATATGCCAAATCATTGTTCGCCACCTCATAGCGCGAGCGGAGATAGCGGTAAGCCTCGGCAGACAGTCTGCTGCATCGGACCAGATACTTTGTACCATGTCCCCATTTTCCGCCCTGGCCGTCGTCAAACCACTCATCACGGGAATAATTTCCCTGCAAATGTAGTCTCCGCACACCGTCTGCTGAACAATTCCTGTCATCAAAGACAAAAAACGACATAAACTCATCCATATGCAAGACCCCGGAATTAGACAAGTCCGGATAGGTCTCCATGTCTGTCAAACTGAATTTACCGTTATAAAATCTCTCCCTATCCCTGGTAGAATCAATCGTCCTCTCCTTAGCGACAACTGTCACAGCATAGAAATCGTCCTCACCAGGATTATCCGCGACAGACACCGTCATCAAAATATCATGATTCCGGACCTCCATATCCACGTCAAACTCCGGCACCGTTCCCGGAACGACAGTATTGGATGAAACCGGAGAAACGCCCTCCAGCGACGCGCTCATCTCAAGCACATCACCGCAAGCCACCTCCTGCAGAGAATAATAAACGGCAATGCCATCTTCACAAGAATACTTATGAACCTCAGCAGCCTCGCCATTTACGGAAAATCCGACGGAAGCACCGGAAACATCAGGCAATGCAACATCTGCATTTCCCACAGGAACAGCTACACGGACACGCACAAAAGTAGTGTCAGAGAGCCCCGGAAGACACTCCACACACAGCACAGGCTCCAGAGGCATATCCTTCAGTTCAAAATCATATTCACACGAAACGGCAGAAAGCATGGCAGCCGACGACAGAATAAACAATAACCTTCTCATATAAATCAAAACTCAAGAGTATAGCTGAAACTTGGAATAATAGGAACAAGCCCGTGGGCAACACCGTGATAACGTCCGTCGTCCCCCTTTTCTATTGCCGCATTTATAGCATTCATACGGCAATATAAATTATAAATGCTTATGTTCCATGTACGAAGATTGCCCCTTTTTGTCCTTTTGCGGAAATTCATTCCGACATCAAGCCTATGGTAATCAGGAATATGAATATTGTTCGGCCTGTTATAGAAATCCTGAGGGAAAGACCCGCCGGCAACCTCATAAGTCGCCCCGGTCATATAACCACCCGAATGATAATTCCATGCAGCATACAGGTCAAACTTATCGGAAAACTTATGGCGGGCCTGTATGGTTATCTTATGCCTGTTGTCGTTCCTGTCCGGGAACCAGTCATGATATAAGGCGTCAAAATGCCTCTGGCTCCAAGACAACGTATAATAAAGCGAAATATCAGTAGAAAGAGTCCTGTATCCGAACTCCACCTCCATACCGTATGCGCGTCCGATACCTTCGGCAAAATCAGTCTCCCATTTGTCCAGAGGCGGGAATAAGCTGTTGCTTCCGACATACTCAAGAAGATTGTCCATAGTCTTATAGAACCCCTCCACATTGAACACAAGGTCATAAGGCAACTGAGAATACACTCCTGCCGCGAACTGGCGGGAATGCATCGGAGCCACCTTTTCCGTAGAAGGCATCCAGCAATTCGTCGGCAAGTCCAGGTAAGTCGTGGCAATCCTGTGGGCAAACTGGTTCATCTCAGAATATGAAGCCTTTATGGAAACATCATCACAGCAACGGAATCTGAGGGCGACCCGCGGCTCAATATGGTGCCATGTCTTGCCGCGGACGAAATTCGGGGCATACCTGACACCCAGATTGGCGTCCAGCCAGCCGGCAAGCTTCATCTCGTCCTCAACATAAACCGAAGCCTCTCCGGCGACATATCTCACGGCATTCCCGCTTTCGGACATGTTGCCCGCCGACTCCAAGAGGCGCAAATGCTCGGGACGGAAAACAAGCATGTTGCCTTTCATTCCAAGCCTGAGATGATGATTGCGGTGAGGAATATAAATCACATCAGCCTTTATCCCGACATCCTCCGTCAGCGAACGATTAGTTTCCGTAACTGAATTTATCAACTCCTCGTCAGCATCGGTCAAAGACCAGTCGCTCACGCCGAACTTTACCCTTGACATGCTGCGGCTGTAATATGCCGTGACATTATAGCCAAGATTTTCAGATACGGAGCCGTCCCAGGCAAGCGAACCAAGAATGTTGCCCCAACGTATCCGGCCGGAAGTCCCGTCAGTGCCGGAATAGACCCTGTCTGTGCCGTATTCTTTTATGGTAGTGGACTCCATCAGACGCAATGCGTCATCGCCAAGATAAAACCGGGCCGTCAGCTTATTGCCATCAGACACCTTCCACGCAAGGCTTGCATTCGCGTCTGTGAATGAATACCCGGCATCTTTCTGCTCCAGTTTGCCTCTGTTGGCTATGGCAAAACCAGGAACAGACAAAACATCAAGCCAACTGCGCCTCAGTGCGACATTGAACGACAATTTGTCCCGCACTATCGGGCCGTCAAACTGCAGCCGTCCGTCAATCAGCCCTATTGAAAAGACACCGCTCCAATCATAGAAGTCCCCGTCTGATGTACGGACATCCACAACAGAGGACAAACGTCCGCCGTATCTTCCTGGAAAACCGCTTTTGTAGAAATCCACCCTATCCAAAACATCAGCATTGAAAGATGAAAACAAACCGGCAAGATGGCTTACCTGATACATCGGAACTCCGTCCAGCAGAAAAAGATTGTCGCTGCCATCACCTCCGTGCACATACAATCCGGACATCAGTTCCGTACCTGAAGCCACACCGGGAAGCGCTTGAATCACTTTCAGCACATCCGGCGTGCTCAACAGGGCAAATCCATTTGAAATACGGCTCTTGTCCAGACGCTCAAGACCGGTCTGGGTAGATGCACTCCGATTCTCAAGAGCCGTCACCACAGCGGCCGCAAGAGTATCCTCCGGCTCATAAAACTGCTTGGCATCCTGTGAAAAAGCCAGCAAAGGGCAGCACAAGCAAACCAGCAGCATTGCCGGCAATAACAAAATTCTCATCATTCTCCATCAATTAAGAAACCATCAATTGTCCCGCATAGTATATCTGACAAAGCTGAAACACACAGGAGCGGTAACAATCTTTTCGGCAGAGCGGTCATAAAACATGCAGTCCAAATCAAGCTGAATGCGTCCGGGACCTGTGACGGTCACAACACCGTCATTAACATGACGCAAATCAAGATTATCCCGATTCTCCCAGTCAGGAGAAAACGGTTCTACAGCATATGCTCCGTCATCACTGACTTCATAGTACATAGTATATGAATAAAAATACATATGGAAATTATATCTCGGCTCTCCGTTTATCGTCCACTCCGATATTCCCTGAAACGGAAGAAACAAAGTAATCTTCCCCTTGCGCATCATATGAGGAGGAAGCTGTGACGTCCCGGGAACACTGCCGAACTCGGAGCTGACAACGGAGCGCAACACATCACGCTCCATATCCACACCTGAAAAAGAAGTCTCGGCAAGTGAGGAAAACTCCGCATACAAATCAGTCGAGGCCGTTCCGTCTCCGTCCAAATCCACGGCTTCTCCGAGACATTGGGCTGACACAAGTTCATATCGGCCATGCACTGCATCATGATACGACTGCATCTTTTCCACCATCCTCCGCTCTTCCTTCCCGCAGCCTGCCGACAGAATAAGAAATGCCGACAACAATACGATTTTCTTCATGTTTCATTTATTAATCCTGAACAAAATTATCGTGATAAATGCGTTTCCACAAAATTTTCCATTGCATATTATTCCGGATTGATTATATATAGCTATACGAAACTTCTCCGGCAGCATAATCAACCCATATGACACCGGAGAAGTCGCCTCACTGATTCTATTGTTTCCTGAACTTAAACACGGCTGTTCCATCCACAATCTTATTTTCCACAGGATCGAACAGTACGCAGTCCACATGCAGGTCGAATGCCGTTTCCGTAATATCATGCAAATCAGCCTTCTCTATGCCGCGCATATTATCGTCAAGCACTGAAACATATGCCTCGGAAGTGAAAGACGGAGTGCCCCAATCAGAATGCCATGTGGAGATTATTTCAACCCCATGATACTGTACGGTATGATAATATTTGTTTTCAGCAGTTTCAATTACGACAACAGCCGGAACAACACAGTTATAGGAAAGTGATTTCCCGTCTGCACACAGCTGAACGTCTGCACCAATCCAGCCCGGCACAAACCCCGGCTGGCCATACAATTCCTTCAGCATATCCCTCGACATCACTCCGTCACCATTGACATCAACAGGCAAACCGGTCCAAGACACACTCTCAACGGCATAACTGCCGCAATATGCCCCAAGCCCCACATCTTCCTTTTCGGCACATGAACAGAGACACGAGATGCCGGCAAGGCAAATGAAAATAAAATGATATATATACTTATTTATAACGTGGTAAAATTTCTTCAGTTCATAATCTACGGTACTTCAACTCAACAGGCCCGGTCACTATATCACGTGTGATATAATCATAATAGCTCATTACAAGCTCAATAATCAAAAAGTCTCCTGACAACAAAGTTATTTTGGCATTACCGACATTCATGCAATGAAGATTATCTGTCCCATCTGACATACGATATACACTTGAATAATCAACATCATCAGATATGACTATGTTGCCGGAACTGCTGACTGAATACTTGAATTTTATCGCAGGAGTAATGGCATAGCTAATCTCAATACCTCCAGACGAATCATATCTTATGTTCTGCAAAGGTATCTTGACCAATATCATCGACTCCTTTTGCGACAACGTAACGGCATTTACCGATGCACCGTCCGCATTACACAAATCTGAGATATTGGCAAGGCCGCTAAGACCCGAAAGAATATCATTGCTCAATTCAGTCAAGTCTCCGTCAAGATCAATGTCTCTGCATTCCCATAATGCAGACTCCAAAATATAGATTCCGCTGACATCACTGTTTACCTGGCTTATATAAGACTGATACTTGGAACAGGAGCAGCAGAGCAAAGCGCACGACAAACACAGTAATAATTGTTTCATACTACAGAATAACGTCAAAGTAAAGTTATAGCATAAATAAGCAAAGGATTATTCTTGTATTTGAATCTCAGATTCAGCAAATGTAACATTTTAATCTGAAAATCCGCAAGAGTTTTAATTTTTGACCAAACACAACATACATGTCCGGTAAACTCCGGACGGTTTAAATAAAGTTTAACAATTTAAAATA
>CAJUEK010000083.1 GCA_910585445.1 uncultured Bacteroidales bacterium
TCTCAGGCGCCAATACGGCGGAGGCACAATAACGCTTCGGTATGCTGAATGCCACAATCAGCCCCAGAACGACGCCCACCGCACAGCATTTCAGGATAAACATCCTTCCTTTCCATAATTTGGCGACAATCTCCATGAGGTCGATTTCCGATTCCTCCTGGCAATTGCGATGATCTATATTGTCTTTGTATTCAGTCATGTCAATATGAAAATTATTTCGCTATATTACCGATTGTCGCAATCATTGTGGCAAGAGATGCTGTCGTTGTCGCTACTCCCATCACCTTCTCCAGCACATTTTCGCTCTTGCGCCTTTCCGGAACAACTATCTCACATCCCGGCTCCACAACATTCTTGCTGTATCTTTTGGCGCGGGCCACCGTTCCGTTAATATATACGATATATGCTTTGCTTTTCTTCGCACGATAGCCATAACCTCCGGCCATTTTGACAAAATCGTTCACATTCATATCGTCGCTGTAAGTCACCACGTTAGGGTACATTACATTTCCGGTAATCCTGACAGTATTGACCATAAGCGGGATTCTGAGCATGTCTCCTTCTCTCAGCACGAGGTCTGCGTTTCCTCCCGGATTGGCAAGGGCATCTTCAAGATTGATTCCGACATAATATCTGTCACCGAACTCCAGATTGGATATGTTTATGCTGTCTTTTGCAGTGTCAAGGACATCGAGTGTCGTCTGCATCCTGATTTTTTCGCCCGGAGTCATCTGCCTTAGAAGTCGCGCACCTCTCACATATGCCCATTGTGAGGCTCCTCCTGCCTTTGCGACAAGGTCTGAGAGACGCTCATTCTTGCTTGTCAGAGCATAAGTGCCAGGGAAAGTGACTTCCCCGATAACGCTTACATTCGCTTGTGCACTGTAGGCAGGACTTCTCCTTACGTATATCTGGTCGTATGGCTCCAAGATGAAATTCGGCTCTCCGTCCATTACGAAGCCGTCTTTAAGTGCAAAGGTGAAAGTCCGGGCCAATGTGTCCGTAGCCTCCATCGCCTCCGGATTCTTGACCCTGCGGCTTATATCGACCTTTACAACTGAGGCAGACTCAAGGAGACCGCCGGCCTGCATAATCATGTCCTCAAGAGTGGTGTTCTCTGCAAAGATGTAGCTTCCCGGTTTGGCAACCTCACCATGTACCGTAATATGGCCGATATCCTTAAGGTCGTGGATACTGGAAATGAACAGAACATCGTTTTTCTGCAGCTGTACATCTTCTGCAACTCCGTTCATAATATCCTCAATATCAAGAGATATTACTTCAAGAGTGAGGTCTTCCTTCTCACGCTGAAGAAGAGCCCTGTTCATGAAAGCATCTCCTTTGAGCCCGTCGGCCTTTTCGATAAGCTGCCTTACAGTAGTAACCCCGTTTCCAAGTTCATATACTCCCGGGCGATATACGGCTCCCTTTATCTCAATCCTGTTCTCAAAACGGTCAAGCATTGCGCCTACTGTCAAAGCGTCCCCGTCCATAAGCTTGAATGAAGGATACTGCGGCTCATTGACAGTATAAACCTGATATTCACGTCCGTTCTGGCGAATCATGCGCATGCTGTTCCTGTATGCATCTCCCATGAATCCTCCTGCATAATCCAGCAGGTCCATGACTGTCTCACCGTCTTTCATCTCATATACCATAGGACGTTTCACGTTGCCGGATATGTCCACGAGCATTTCATATGCAGGCACAATGATGATGTCTCCTTCCTGAAGCATCACGTCATTTGCCACCTCTCCATTCAGAATGAAGTCATAGACGTCAACAGAAGCTATCTTTTTCCCGTTCCTGACAAGGCGGATGTCGCGCAGTGAGCCGAGTTTGCTTACACCGCCTGCGCGGTAAAGGGCATGGTAAATGTTGGAAAATGATGACAGGTAATATGTTCCTGGCACTGCCACCTCTCCCATCAGGTTGACCTGTATGGTTCGTATGTTTCCGAGAGTCAGCTTTATTTCGGAACTTGCATCTGAGCCGTCAACGGAGTAGATTCTTCCAAGCATGCGGCGCATATATGCATCCGCTTCCTTGACAGTCATGCCGTTAAGGTTGACAATTCCTATGTCCTGGACGTTTATAGTTCCTTCCGGAGATATGGTCTGGCGTATTGTCGCCTGGTTTGTTCCCCAGATGTCAATTATGATTTCATCACCTGGACCGAGCCTGTAGTTTGGCGGGGTCGGAAGATTTGAACTCGGAGCGAATGTAAGATTACGGTTAGTGAAAATGTTTCGGCCGAATACCAATTTTGCTGCCTGTGCGTCAGTTGCAGTCGCAACCTCCTGTACATCAGCGGTAAGCATGTCAAAATCACCTGCACTGGTTTCATTCAGCCCGGAGTCCATCCTGCGCCCTCTTTCCTGTACTCCGACTTTATGGACAGCCTGATTATTGTCCTGTCCCTCCTCATGGTTCTTTTTTATCCTCTCTGCCTGTTCGCGAGTGACTCCACGTGCTGCGAGTTCCTTTGCTATGTCCTGCTGTGATTTACCGGAATCCAGGCCCATCTTGACATAATTCTTGACGGCCTCATCACTCATTTGGGCATTTGCGGAAAGCGAAATTCCCAACAAGACATTCAGAACGATTAAAAATCTCAAAAACTTCATTGCCATTACCGTAATTGCAAACTTAATATAGATTCTCATTATAATCAAAAAGCCATTCTGCCTGACTGAGAGTAGGATGGTTCTTGTCTTTCTCGGAAAGGAGCACATCCGCATCCTTTATTTTCCAGTCTATGCCCAATGACGGGTCATTCCAAGCTATGGCCCCCTCAGATTGAGGCGCATAGAAATTGTCACACTTGTATTGGAATATCACTTCATCTGTAAGGACAGCAAATCCGTGTGCGAATCCGCGCGGGATAAAGAACTGGCGATGGTTGCTTTCCGACAGCTCGACTGCGACATGTTTCCCGAAAGTAGGCGAGCCGCGACGTATATCCACGGCCACATCCAAAACTGCCCCTTTTATTACCCGCACAAGCTTGCTCTGTGCATGCGGGGGCTTCTGGAAATGAAGTCCTCTCAATACTCCATAGCTTGATTTGCTTTCATTGTCCTGGACAAAATGCACTTCCCGGACATTGCTGTTGAAGTCCCTTTCTGAAAACGATTCGAAAAAATAGCCCCTTGAATCCGTGAAAATACGTGGTTCAATAATGACAACTCCGTCAATTTCAGTCTTTATTATTTTCATAATAGCCTTTGTCAAGAAAATCAGTGAATCTTTTGAACCATCTCTTATGCCTTACATGAGTCGAGTCTCCGATTCTGGTAAGTATGCGCCATCCGCGGCCCTGACGTTTTTCCGATGAGGATGCATACCAATAGAATCCGAATGTAGCCAAAAATGCCAAAGCAATGACTATGTAAAGCTGCACATCAACGGACGCCCCGAGACGCCAGCTGGCAAACCATGCGAGAAAGATAAAAATGTTCATCATAATCTCCGTCAGCGTTGTGAAAATGTGCGAAAAATGCAGACGGAAAAACATATGGTGCAGATGTGTCTTGTCCGGTTTGAATGGAGACGTTCCGCGCATCATACGGCTTGTCATTACGCGCAGGGTGTCAAATATAGGAATTGCCAGGACAGCCAGCGCAAATGGAATGAATCCGAAGTCACTGCTTGCAACAAAAGACAGCGGAGAGTCGCTTCTGAGTACGCTCATGATGAAGTTTGCCATGATTGTGCCCATCAGCAATGTACCACCGTCTCCAATGAACATCCTTGACTTGTCACCGAAAACATTATGACAGAAGAACGGAATGAGAGCTCCTATTGAAATCACGGCAAAAGAAGCGCTTTTGATGTCTCCAGACCATATTGCGACGCTGCCGAAAGCGATACATGCGGTTATGCAATATCCTGAGCTCAAGCCGTTGACACCGTCCATAAGGTTTATTGCGTTAATTGTGCCGACACATGCGAAAATGGTCAGCGGTATGGCAATCCAGTCCGGAATCTGGTGTATTCCCCAAAGGCCATGAAAATCGTCTATGCATCCGCATCCTCCGTATATCAAGAGTATTGCCACCAGAATTTCAACGGCAAATCTCAGCATCGGAGAGAGCGACAGGATGTCATCCATTGTTCCGATATATAGCATTATCGTGAATGCACATACGACGGTAAATGTCTTTGATGCCTCAAATTCCACACCGGCCACAAGCAGGGCCACTACTATTCCGAAAAACACCGCCACACCTCCAAGGCACGGGACAGGATATTCCTGCAATTTGCGGGCGTCCGGATTGTCTGTAATGTTTTTTATTACAGCAATTCTGTGGACACTCTTGAATATCCACCACGTGCTCAGCATCGCTGACACAAACAAAGTCAAATAATATATTTCCATAGCACACTTGTTTAAGTAAGGTTCGTAAGGTTAATCATCAGTCTATTTTTTCCAAAAAAAACGGCTCTATATATGAGGTGGCCACCATGCAGACGCCCGTCAAGGTGACAGTGAGCCTGCGGTTGTGTTTTATGCGCTTGACAAACCCTTCCGCTCCTTTGAAAATGCCCCCGGTCACGCGGACTTTTTCACCGACTTTGTATCGCATATACTCCTCCGGGAAGCATTCAAGCCCGTCATCTCCTGCGGACGTCACGAGCATGAACATTCTCATCTCGTGTTCCGGTACCGGAGACGGATGCCTGACGTTGTTCCTGTCCAAGTAAGAATAAAGCATAATCTTGTCCACCAGCCTTGACTGTAAGTCGCATGCATATTGTTCCGTGGCACGGAAAAACATCAGCGAAGGAATAAGCGTCTTTCTTTCTTCCTTTTTCACTCCGCCGCTCTCAACTATGACTTTGCGGCATGGGATGTAGCTTTCGCGTCCGTCCTGAGACAATATATGTTCAATTTCGAACACTTTGTTCCAGAACACCTTGAGAGCATACCAATTTGCCGTTCCGTCAGCTGCTTTTGCCATATGTACATTACTTCCATTCCCCTCTTCTGCGACAATCTATAGCCGGAAAAGGAGTACAATAATCTGAGAGACATATAACGCACTTGTCATAAATGCAGCAGTTGTATTAATCCAAATACACACCGATACGTCTTGGGAGGATTCCATAGAGGAAAAATTCAAGCCCATAGTTTTGCAAAACTACACATTACCCGAGAAATAAACAAACTTTTTTCCTTAGATTAATGATAAATTACCCCCCCCCAAGCCACTTTTTTATGTTTATTTTTTCTTTT
>CAJUEK010000084.1 GCA_910585445.1 uncultured Bacteroidales bacterium
GTTTCCAAAAATTGGCGTTATGAACTTTTTTATTGGGATTATGTGATTGGAATGGTATTGTTCACCATCTTGCTAGGCTTCACTATGGGTAGTCATGGAGATACCGGACGTTCATTCCTGGAAGATCTGGGACAAGCATCAGGAGACAGCATTGGTTGGGTTATCTTGGGGGGCGTAATATTTAATGCTTCAAACATTCTTCTTTCAGCGTCTATTTCCTTGGCTGGTATGTCTGTAGCTTTTCCTTTAGGAGTTGGCATTGCATTGGTATTAGGGGTAATCGTCAATTATCTGGGAATTCCAACTGGTAATCCTTTGCTTTTATTTGGCGGTGTAGCTCTCATTGTTATTGCTATCATTTGCAATGGAGTGGCTTCCGGAAAAATGCAAAAGGGAGAAGAAAGCAGGAAAAACAACAAAAAGGGCTTGCAAAACAAAATTTCGAAAAATTTTTCAAAAAAAATCTAAAAAAGATTTGGAGTTTAAAATTTTATTCATACCTTTGCAATCCCAAAACGAAAACATGGTCGGTTCGTATAACGGTTAGTACTCAAGATTCTCAATCTTGCAATAGGGGTTCGATTCCCCTACCGACTACCACAAAAGAGACTTGAATTTCATTCAGGTCTCTTTTTCTTTTCATACATGACATCATTTCCATATCTTTGCACAACCAACCAAAGATGTCAAATTACACCATAAAGATTCATGAAAAACATAGCCAGAATCCTAATATCATCAGCGCTTCTTGCACTGTCGTTCATATGCCACGGAAACGGACCGATAGACACCAGATGGCTCGAAGCAAACTACACGAAACGCGAGGCAATGGTGGAGATGAGGGACGGCATAAAACTATATACAGCAATATATGAACCGGCAACAAAGAAAAAAAGACCCGTGCTGATGATCAGAACCCCATACTCTTGCTCTCCATACGGCAACGGATGGGCCTCCGACCTCACCGGAATGATGGAACAGTTCGTCCGCAACGAATACATCATCGTATTCCAGAATGTGCGCGGAAGATTCCTGAGCGAAGGCACATTCGAAAACGTCCGGCCATACAATCCGCACAAGACGGCAACGGAAACAGACGAGGCATCCGACGCCTACGACACCATAGAATGGCTCCTGAAAAACACACGTTCAAACGGGAAAGTGGGCATAACCGGAATGTCATATCCCGGGTTCTATGCCACAATGTCAGCCCTTTCCGGCCACCCTGCCCTTAAAGCAGTATCACCGCAGGCCCCTATCCTTGACTGGTACAAAGGAGATGACGTGCACCACAACGGAGCGCTTATGCTGACAGACAGCTACTCTTTCGGGCAATATATGTTCAAGCGGCACGACAACCCAACCGTAAAAGAGCACCGGCTCCCATACCCGGTAAAAGGGAACTCATATGACTGGTTCCTTGAACACAAGGACGGGGCATCGCTCACAGCCGCGCTTGCAGACACGATGAAATTCTGGAATGAAATCATGTCACATCCACATTACGACAGTTTCTGGCAGGAGCGCTCGCTCGAACAGCATCTGAAAGACATACATCCGGCAATCCTCGTGACAGGAGGCTCCTTCGACACGGATGACTGCTACGGCGCAGTAAACACATACAGGCTGATCAGGGACAACTCCGCGAACGGCTCCGTACACTTCGCATACGGCCCATGGTGCCACGGATGCTGGCACAGCACAACTTATAAAGGACTCGGCCAAGCGGATTTCGGAAGCGGAACAGGTGAATATTTCATGAAAAACATCGAATACCCGTTCTTCAGGCACTATCTCGAAGGAAAAGGAGAAAAACCCGAACCAGTATATATCAGAATGTCAGGAGACAGCCTGTGGCACACGTCAGAAAGCTGGCCGTTTCCCGGAACGGAGTATGTCCCGGCATATCTCAACCGGAACGGAGTTCTCTCACTTGACATGCCATCCGATTCATGCTCATCATCAGCATACGTTTCAGACCCGGCCGCTCCGGTACCGTTCATGAAAGACGCATCCAAAAGAGACAGGGCGTATATGGCAGCAGACCAGTCTTTTGCCTCACATAGAAACGACGTCCTTACATTCACAAGCGCATGTCTGCCGGTTCCGGTAATGCTCGGAGGCCCAATTAGAGCGGAACTTGAGCTGTCGCTCGGGACCACAGATGCCGACATTATCGTCAAACTGATTGATGTTCACCCGGACGGCTACCAGATGCTCCTGAGGGCGGATGTGTTTCCCATACGATACCGCCACAGCATATCATCTCCGGAACCGGCCACGCCAGGAGAAATAACCCATGTGAGCTTCACAATGAATGACATAGCGCACAAGATACACCCAGGCCACAGGCTCATGGTACAGATTCAAAGCAGCTGGTTCCCTCTGGTCTATATGAACCCGCAGACCTTCATGCCAAACATATACGAAGCCGTGGACGGGGATTACGTAAAGTCCGAAGTGACAATCTACCATCAGGCAGGCAACGCATCCAGAATCATTCTTCCAGTTGTCCGCCAATAGGACAGCCTCATGCGCGATATGTTTGGAACTGTTTTTGAAATTACGCCCGGCGTTAACCAAAAGCAGTTTTATATATGATAATTAAAGATATACACGCACAGGAAATCCTTGATTCACGAGGCACGCCGACCGTCTCGGCAGAAGTAATCCTTGAAGACGGGCACAGGGGATATGCAGCAGTTCCGTCAGGAGCCTCTACCGGCGAACACGAGGCCTTGGAACTGAGGGATTCAGACCAATCAAGATATCTTGGCAAAGGGGTTCTCAAGGCCGTGGCCAATGTCAATGAAACAATAGCTCCGGCGCTTATAGGAAAGAGCGCTTACGACCAGATGCAAATTGACGGCATCATGCTGGAACTGGACGGGACGCGTGACAAGTCATTACTCGGGGCAAATGCAATATTGCCGGTATCGCTCGCAGTAGCCAAGGCAGCAGCATCCTGTCTCGGAGTTCCTTTATACAGATACATAGGAGGAGCATGCCCGCATATCCTGCCTGTCCCCATGATGAACATAATCAACGGCGGCTCACACAGCGACTCTCCAATAGCATTCCAGGAGTTCATGATACGTCCTATAGGAGCAGAATCATTCAAAGAAGGGCTTCGCATGGGAGCTGAAGTGTTTCAGAATCTCAAAAAGGTGCTGAAAGAACAAGGACTGAGCACGGCTGTCGGTGACGAGGGAGGCTTTGCACCGTCCCTGTCCGGCACAGAAGAAGCCATAGAACTTATCCTTAAGGCAATCTCGCAAGCCGGATACAGGCCGGGGAAAGACGTGACGATAGCCCTTGACTGCGCGTCATCAGAATTTTACAATAACGGACGATACGACTACAGGGTATTTGAAGGTCCGGAAGGAAAAAATCTGGACATGACAGGCCAGGCAGCCTATCTCAAGAAACTCATGAGCCTCTACCCTATTGACTCCATAGAAGACGGCATGGCGGAAAATGATTGGGAGGGATGGAGAAACATGACAGAGGAAATCGGCGGCAAATGCCAGCTTGTCGGAGACGACCTTTTCGTGACCAATGTCGAATATCTCAGGAAAGGCATAGAAAAGGGATGCGGAAATGCCATCCTTATCAAACCGAACCAGATTGGCACGCTTACAGAGACATTTGAAGCAATCAGGATGGCACAGCGGCATGGATACAAGGCCATATTGTCCCACAGGTCAGGAGAAACCGAAGATACGACCATAGCGGACATTGCAGTCGCATCCGGATGCGGCCAGATAAAGACAGGCTCTTTAAGCAGGTCAGAAAGGACGGCAAAGTACAACCGCCTGCTAAAAATTGAAGAAGAATTGGGAGAAAGAGCCGTTTATGGACTGAATTTCTGAAAATGAGGATGCAATTTTGAAGGTTTATTTTGTTTTTTCAAAAATATATCTCATCTTTGCATCCGCAATCGGGGGTATAGCTCAGTTGGCTAGAGCATCTGCTTTGCAAGCAGAGGGTCGTCGGTTCGACTCCGACTATCTCCACCAAACTACACTTGAACATCAATTAGCGACAAGTGTCACAGACTAAAAAACGGACCAATTATAAGTTGGCCCGTTTTTTGATTTATAATCTTAAGACTCACATACTTGCAATCCCAATTGAAACTACATATAATTGCCGCGTTTCGCCTGCAAAAATGACTACAAATCTATATCATGATACAAAAGGCTCCTATTAATATTTCAATAGGCATGCATGGCAGGAGAATCAGGGTGAATATGAACTACCATCCTATGTGCGTCATAAAATTATTTCAAGCCACGACCTGCAAGCTACGGCAAAAAATGGAACAGACAAATAGTAGAATATTTTTGCAGATTTACATAGGAATTATAACTGCTAATTTTCGTTTTAGAAATAGTATATTGTTTGTCGTTTCCGTTAGTTGTATTGAGGTCAAGTTTTGTCGAGAAAGAAACAATAGGGAATGAAAGTTGTTATTATTGTTAGCAAGACATAGAAGATATTGGATTATTAAAATAATTCTTTATCTTTGCATCAGATTAAGACCTGCGCAATATGAAGTCTTAAGTTCCTACTTGAGCGGATTAGTAGTATTGGCGGGGCTTTTTCTTTATAAAGTCTTAAAGTCCTGCATTTTCTGCAGGACTTATTTTTTATCCTTGAACTCAGCAGGTAGGAAGAGCCAGTGGCGGTATGGAGTAATCCAGAAGTCCTTCGGCCCGGATGCTCTTGTAGTCAGTGCTATATCAAAGTCTGGGTCATTATTGGCCTCCTTGATCAGTTCCAAGATATGATTGAAAAGGGCTTCTTTGGCTTTTGTCTTATTGCCTGGTTCTGTTGCTCCTTCTGGAATCTCAAGATGTTTGTGGTTGAGACAGAACGCCATTGCGCCAAGCACTATATCCATACATTGCTGAAGATTGTGTTTCTTGGAGTCAATTTCTGCGATGTCATCCGGTCGGATCTTTATCCTTGCCTTCTTGAATGCACGAAGGTTTTGCATAAATCCGATATGTGCTTTGAATGCATCGTTTTCTTCACGCGATATCGGAAGTTTGTCGAAGTATAATTTAA
>CAJUEK010000085.1 GCA_910585445.1 uncultured Bacteroidales bacterium
CACTCTACATTCTCTCTTTGGGAGTGAGGTTAATCGGAGGATGCGCCTCCAGAATTTACTGACATAAAGAATCATTACAATGATAAGACTGAAAATTATAATTCCCGTGGTCGCGGTGCTGATGTTCCTCTGCGCCGGCAAAGCTCACGCGCAGTGGACGGTCATCGACCCCTCCAACATAGCGCAGAGCATCGTGAACAACTCCAAGTCGCTTGTCCACGAGTCGAAGACGGCGACGCACATGGTAAAGTCGTTTCAGGAGACGGTAAAGATTTATGAGCAGGGAAAGAAATATTACGATGCCCTGCGCTCTGTCAACAATCTTGTCCGCGATGCCCGCAAGGTGCAGCAGACAGTCCTGATGCTCGGCGACATAAGCGAGACCTATGTGACGAATTTCCGCAAGATGCTCTCTGACCCGAATTTCACAGCCTCGGAACTGTCGGCAATCGCATCCGGCTATACCCGCCTTCTCGAAGAAGCCAACGGCGTGTTGGGCGAACTGAAGAACGTGGTGAACATCACCACCATGTCGATGACCGACAAGGACAGGATGGATATTGTGGACAGGTGCTATAAGGAGATGAGCCGCTACCGTAACCTGACCTCTTATTTCACCAACAAGAATATCTCCGTGTCCTATCTGCGGGCAAAGAAGAAGGCTGATACTCAGCGTGTGATAAACCTTTACGGCAAGGGGGCCGAAAGATACTGGTGATTATGCTCTGCGCGATAGATTTCTCTAATCTCCATACGATTCTGCGCTCGCTCTATGACGAGATGATGCCTCTGTGTTCCGACATGGCGGGTGTCGCGCAGGGAATCGCCGGACTCGGCGCGCTGTTCTATGTCGCCTACCGGGTATGGCAGGCCCTCGCAAGGGCTGAACCGATTGATGTGTTCCCGCTGCTGCGCCCGTTTGCAATAGGATTCTGTATCATGTTCTTCCCGACCGTGGTGCTTGGCACGATAAACTCCGTGATGTCGCCTATCGTTCAGGGAACCGCCGGTATGCTGGAAGGTCAGACCCTCGATATGCAGAAATACCGTGAGGAGAAGGACAGGCTGGAATACGAGGCGATGATGCGCGATCCATCAACTGCGTATCTTGTCGATGACGCGGAGTTTGACCGCCAGATTGACGAACTGGGCGTGACGGAGGTAGGCACAGCCGCAGGTATGTATATAGAGCGCGGTATGTACAAAGTGAAGAAAGCCATTCAGAATTTCTTTCGTGAGCTTCTGGAGCTGCTCTTTCAGGCCGCCTCTCTGACTATCGACACCATAAGGACTTTCTTCCTGATAGTCCTCGCCATCCTCGGCCCGATAAGTTTTGCGATTTCGGTGTGGGACGGGTTCCAGAACACCCTTGTCCAGTGGATATGCCGCTATATCCAGACCTACCTATGGCTGCCGGTGGCAGACCTGTTTTCGACGATTCTGGCGAAAATACAAGTGCTGATGTTGCAGAACGACATTTCGGAGCTGACAAACAATCCTAATGTCGATATTGACGGGAGCAACACCGCGTATATCCTATTTATGATAATCGGAATCATCGGGTATTTCACAATCCCGACGGTTGCAGGATGGATCATTCAGGCCGGAGGCATGGGCAGCTATAACCGTGCGGTCAACAATACGGCTATGCAGGCCGGTTCCGCTGCCGGAAGTGTCGGCGGTGCGGTTGCCGGAAATGTGGCCGGTCGTGTCGGCAAACTATTGAAATAACATTCCAACACTGATTAAATGGAGTTCAAATCACTCAGGAACATAGAATCGTCTTTCCGCCAGATACGTCTGTTCGGGATAGTGTTCGTGGCGATGTGCGCGGTGGTGGTCTCGGTGGCTCTGATTGCGGCATTCAATTTCGCCGAGCGTCAGCGGGAGAAGATTTATGTCCTTGACAACGGCAAGAGCCTGATGCTGGCTCTGTCGCAGGACATGAGCCAGAACCGTCCCGCCGAGGCGCGGGAACATGTGCGTCGCTTCCATGAGCTGTTCTTCTCGCTCTCCCCGGACAAGTCGGCGATCGAGCATAACATCAACCGTGCGCTGATTCTATCGGACAAAAGCGCTTACAACTACTATTCGGATTATTCCGAGAAGGGTTACTACAACCGCATAATTTCGGGAAACATCAATCAGGTGTGTCAGGTTGACAGCGTGGTGTGCGATTTCAACAATTACCCCTATGTGGCCCGGACTTATGCCCGCCAGATGATTATCCGCCAGAGCAACGTGACCGAGAGAAGCCTCGTGACGGTGTGCCGCCTCACTAACTCGTCGCGCTCCGACGACAATCCCAACGGGTTTATCATCGAGAATTTCAATATCCTTGAGAACAAGGACATATCAACGGTAAAACGATAACCGATGAATAAATTTCATTCAATACGCTCCGCTATATATAATAAGGTGTGGGGCAGACCGAAATCGGCGCTGGGTGCGTATCTGCGCCGCAAGTGCGACAGCATCCCTGCAAAACGCAGGCTTACACTGATAACTGTCCTGCTTTCCCTGTTCATCATCACCGCTTTCTTCGTGTTCGGCAACGCCTGTTACCGCATAGGGCGCGGACAGGCCTTGATGGAGAGAATGGAGCCGGAACACATAGAGGGTCTGGAACTGCCCGGTTTCGACAACGGCGATACGCCGGATATAGGTCAATTAAAGATGTCCGCTTATGAACTTTCAGGAATTGAAAACGAGAATCAATGACTGGTTTGAATCAAAATCGGCTGCCGAGAGGCAGAAAATGAAGAAATACCTGCTTGTCATTCCCGGCGCGGCGATCATCTTCCTCGGCTCGATGTGGCTTATCTTCGGCTCGTATATGTCTGACGACAGTGCGGAAAAGGGAAAGGCCAACATGGAGCTGCCCGACGGGGACAGCGACAAGTTGCAGGGCAACAAGCTCAAAGCGCTTGCCGAGGCGGAGATGCAGAAGGAGAAAGCCCGACAGGACAGCATTTTGAGTGCCGCCTCCGTAAGACAGGATTCCGTACCGACGGATACAATGGCTGCTCCCGTACCCTCCCCGATTGAACAGTCGGCCCAAAAGTATCAGGAGGTACAGGCTTCGCTCGATGACTTTTTCGTGCCGGAAAACTCCGATGCTGTCCGCATGGCGGAAATGCTGGAACGGATTGACGAGCTGGAGGCGCAGAACGCTATGGCGGCGCAACAGGCACAGCAGCCGGACCAGATGGAGCTTCTTGAACGCTCTTATCAGCTTGCGGCGCAATATATGGGCAACGGCAATGCCGTGAATCCCGCTCCGGCGCAGACGGTGGAGGAAAAGGGCAAAAGGAATGTCCAGCCGGTCGCGCAGGTAAAGAGGAATGTCGTATCGACGCTTTCATCCTCTGCCGTCGGACGCGGTTTCAATACCTCGGTAGGGGCAAAGGCAACAAGTCCGAAGAACACAATTGCCGCTGTCGTGGCAGGGAACCAGAGCGTTACCGACGGGCAGACTGTCAGGCTCCGGATTGTGGAACCGATGTGGATAGGAAGCCGCCTTGTTCCACGCAACACAACAGTTGTCGGTGCCGCGAGATTGCAGGGCGAGAGGCTTGAAATTGCTGTGTCCTCGGTGGAGTGCGAAGGCTCCGTGTATGAGGTGGAGCTGACGGTGTATGATACCGACGGACAGGAGGGAATCAATATCCCCAATTCTATGGAGTCGGACGCTCTGCACGAGATCGGCGCCAACATGGGGTCAACGATGGGCAGTTCGATAAATATCTCCACCGATGCCGGTGCGCAGATTGCCTCCGATGTGGGGCGCGGACTTATCAACGGTGTCAGCCAGTATCTGACAAAGAAGATGCGGACCGTGAAAGTCCACCTGAAATCCGGATACCGGGTAATGCTTCATCAGCCTGAAGATGTGTAACCAAAACAGAAAACTATTATGAATTTCAAGACTATAATTCTTTTCCTTGCCGCCGTTATAGGCATGGCTTCCTCGGCGTTTGCCAAGACCAAAGCGGTCAAAAACACCGATAACGATGTGTCGTCTGACACTGAGCAGGTGGCAGAACACGACATCAACGTGTACGGTTCCGGCTACACCGACGGAGACAAGTTCGAGGGTCTGACGCGCAAGGTCGGTTTTGACCGCATGATTCCCCCTCACGCTCTGGAAGTGGCGTTCAACAAGACTACCCATGTCATTTTCCCGTCGGAAATCGTGTATGTAGATTTGGGCGACGAGAATCTTGTGGCAGGGCTGGCCGACGGCGCGAAAAACGTGTTGCGTGTGAAGTCGGCTGTCAAGTCGTTCAAGTCCGAGACTAATCTCACGGTTATTACCGATGACGGATGTTTCTTCACCTTTAACGTGAAATTCGCAAAGGAGCCGCTTTTGCTCAATATAGAGATGACCGACTTTATCCACGACGGGGAGGCGGTCAACCGTCCAAACAACGCGCAGGAGATATTCTTGGAGCGTCTGGGTCAGGAGTCGCCGATGCTTGTAAAGCTGATTATGAAGTCAATATACAAGCAGGACAAGCGCGAAATCAAGCATATAGGCTCCAAGCGTTTCGGTGTGCAGTTCATTCTGAAAAGCATATATACCAACAACGGCCTTCTCTACTTCCACACAGAACTGAAGAATACATCGAATATCGCTTTCGATATTGATTACATCTCGTTCAAGATAGTCGATAAGAAGGTTGTCAAACGAACCGCCATGCAGGAGCAGGTGCTGGAGCCGCTACGTGCCCAGAACTATGTGACGGTGGTCAGCGGCAAGAAATCGGAGAGAACGGTGTTTGCCCTTGAGAAATTCACTATCCCCGACGACAAGCAGCTTGTCATCGAGGTCGCGGAGAAGGAAGGGGGCCGCAATCAGTCTTTCGTGGTCGAGAACGGCGATATTGTCCGCGCAAATGTAATTGACGAGCTTTCAATTCAGTAAACATCAGCTTATGAAGAAGATTCTTATAATCTTCGCTGCCATGCTCACCCTCTTCGGAGGGCGGGCAATGGCCCAGCGATGCCTCCCCGGAATGTC
>CAJUEK010000086.1 GCA_910585445.1 uncultured Bacteroidales bacterium
ATTCAGCTGTCACTCTTTTAGTTATAATTCATCGAACTCACGTTAAAATAATATTTTTCTGCCAGCGGGTCCTGCGAGAGCCAGCGGGCAGTGCAAGGGTCGTACATCCTCGCTCCGTAGTCTATGTACGGAAGGCCGGCGAATGACTGTTCCTCCTTGCCGTTGAAACGGTAACGGTTGTCCGGGTCGGTCGGGCTGCCGTCATTCCACCTCGTGCCGAATGGAAGATAATTGTCATGCTCCATCAGATCACCGCCGGAAGAGGCCTGAGCCCTCACGCTCCCCAAATGGTCAGTGAAAGTATAGACCGGCTCCATCGCATCACCTTCAGCATCGCAGATCCTCACGAAACGGCCGCCGGTAAAATGGGCCTCCGAAAGCGACACGCTCCCGTCTTTACCGATTCTGTATGTGAGCGGACCGTGATATTCCAGCCCTTCTCCTCTGCCATCTATGGCAATAGTTTTAGTACCATCGTAAAGATAACGATAATCAGCAATTGCAGCACCATTACGCGTGACTTTTTGCATCAGGTTCATACGGTTATATTCCAAATCTAGACCGTTGTTACCGTCATGCGTCATGTTCCCGCTGCCGTCATACAGGTATTCTCCTGATGTTTCGTCCTTGCCGCAGAGGCTTTTGAGCATGTTTCCTTGATAGGCAAAGCCTTTGGCAAATTCATCGTCCCCGTTTGTCCTTGTAAGCCCGATGATGTTACCGTTGCGGTCATAGATTATTCCGCCTTCAGTGAATGATCCATCAGCATTGCCTTCCGAAAACAGCGCAGAACCCGTCAGTCTGCCGGAAGCATCGTAGCGGAATGAATATGTATGGGTGCGGCCATCGGCATTCTGCCACTGCCATTCGCTGATGTTACCTGCATAAAGAGGCACGGAGCCAGGGTGGACGAGCCCTGAATTGTATCTGAGGTCTGCTGCAAACAGAGTGTCACCCTGCGCCGACACCGTATTCTGGCCTGTCATCCAGTTCCGGGTGTTATATCCAAAAGAAGTGGTAGCCACCTGTCCGAAAAGGCCGGCAGCTACAGAAGCTACACGCCCGACAGCGTCATAGCTGTACGTTGTGACTGCAGGCAGACCACCATTCAGCTCAACAGCTTCAGACATTAGTCGTCCGGCCCTATCATACACCCTGACCGTATGCAGCGAATCAGTCTTCGCACCGTTCCTCGGCATGACGGTCATAAGTTCCTCTATAGCTTCTCCGATATAAGTATATTTTGTCCGGACTACTTCCTGCCCTCCTTCCGGCGTTATCCTTCTGCTCTGCACAAGTCTTTTACGGTAGTCGTAGTAATATGCATCGCATGCACTGCCCTCTCCGGATGCCACTGAGACAATCCGTCCAGTCATCAGGCCCTTATGCAACACACGGCTTCCGGCATCACCATACACATCTCCATAAGGAGCAAGAGACGTAAAGTCCAGACCGCCATCAGAGAATCCCGCAAGTTGCAGGAAGTCATAGTTGTCATAATACAGGACTTCCGCCACAGACATCCCATCTGTCAGGGGCAGACTGACAGAATAGCCGTAACTGCTGTTTATGTCGGGGGTTGCCCTTACAACTGATGAGGCTATTGCATTCTTGTCCGGTTCTCCATTAAAGAAACCCGAAACCGCAGCTCTTCCGAAAATGTCCGGTATAGTCACCTTCCACTCTCCTCTGGCCCTTAGATTTCCGTCCTGCGACATGATGAGACAACCTGAGTTGTCATAGATGTACTCCTCCCACTCAGCTCCCGGAAACTTCTTTCCGATGCATCTGTTCTTGACGTCATACCTGTACATGAAGGCATAGTTATCCAGGTCATATTGTGAAGGCATCCCGTTCCCTATCTGCGGCGGCAATACGAAACACAGCTGTCCTAATCTGTTGTATGCATAATAAGTACGTCCATCAGCATTCTCTATGCACAGCACTTTCTTCTCTTTGTCACAATATGTCCGTGACACCGTTCCATCTTCGTCCACCGTCTCGGAAACTATGACATATCCGTCAGCGAAAGCAGTGCCTGATGCCACCAGTATAGGATTCTCAACAGGTCCGGAAGCCCTGTATCCGGGCAGCGCGCATGAATATTCATTATATTTTACAGCCTTTCCCGCAGATTGCCATGCTTCTCCCGGCCCGGAAGCGGACGTAACTTTTGACAGGGCGTCCTGAGTATATTCAGTTATGGATTCCGGAGCGGTATCTTCATAAAATGCAGACGCAGACTGCAGCGCGGTTCCATATGGGACACATGTACCGTTCCTGAATTTTGAAGGAGCCGGAGCCAGTATGCCCGATACTCGTCCGAAACTGTCGTATGAGGTTGATGAGAGTATTATGTCCGTCCCGTACGGAGCGCCACTGTGCATTACACTCTGCACCGGCCTTCCGAGGTGGTCATAATAATCTACTGTTCCGCGGAACCTGTCCTCACCGCCATCTTCTGCCTGACCTGTCGAAATCAAAGAGGCGACATAATTCATCTTCGTATCAGGTGTGAACTTCTGCGGCCCCTCATCAGGTGCCTGAGGGCGGATGTTCATTCCGTAGAGTTGCAGCCCTCCGTAATAAGAATCTCTTGAAACTCTGACGAAAAAATTTCCTTCCGGCATATGCACTTCCCGTATCTGAGGAAAAAATTCTTTTATCCTTGGATAATGCTCACTATGGTCCAATATATTGAGATTACTATCCAGCAGTTCCAATATTCCTTTCGAGCCTCTTGGCCCGATGCCGTCCACCGTAATTGTCATGAGAGATGGAATATGGAACTTGAAGTACATGTCATCTTTTTCTCCTTCGCGTTCAGTCATGGTATAATACAGGTTTTCCATAGGGCTGGAACCGGACAATGTGCCCATGTCCACAGCCTCCTCAGGAGTAGAGCCGAGTGCATAGAATCTGAAGTTTGTCGTCAGTGGTCCTTCATTCGGGCTTCCAGTGTATGTGCCCTCGCATCTTATGGCGTAGAATCCAGCCGGAAGCTCCGTGCACAAAAATGCCTGCCCTGCTCCGATATCCGTAAGGTCCCTTTCCAGATCTCCGGACATAGGATAAAATTTCCGCATCTTCTGTATCAGGTCATCTGCGTCCGCGATTCCGGCAGAGCCTTCGGCATAGATGCTCCACGTGTCCGACATACTGATAGGTGCTCCCTGCATCATCAGCGAGATGCATGTCCTTTCAAGCCCTGAGCCGGCATGATCAATCACTACCACTGATGGCTTTGCAAGCACGAACTGGTATGTTGCGTCTTTGTTCGAATTGCCTCCGCTGTCTTCCGAAAGTGATGTGTCAACAGTCTCGGAATGACTCCAGGAGCCATGTATGTATTCTAAATTCTTCTGCCCCATTGCCGGCAGCTGCATGATGACGGCCGCAAGCACAGCTGTAAATATACTTCGTTTCATAGCCTTTCCTCCTATAGTGAAATTCCGTTCAGTATGTTGTATTTGTATGATCTGATGAGTTCCCGTCTTCCTCCGTCCTGCCTGAAAGTTTCTGACAAAAGTCTGTTAGAATTATCGTATGAGAATGAGGTCGAAGTCCCGGAAGGGTCTGTCACCTTAGCCATGCCCACGAGCGGTATCCATGTGTAAGTAGTTACCATTGCTTCTGGAAGAAGCTCCCTGAGACCGTCTATCTGCTCAATCATATTTTCCCCATCGCCAGAGAGCAGGGACAAATCAATCCCTAAGATTGCCGACACTTCTTCAGGAGAGGCATTGTCGATTACTGCTACAGGATATTTACCCCAGTATCCCCAGATATAGGTTGTTTTCAGGCCATCAATTGCTTCCGAACACGTCGGATTGCCGTAATGGTCAAATCCACTGAAATGTTCATATCCAATCATTTCTGAATTGCTGCCATATTCTTCAACAGAGGATATCTTGCCTGTGCCATTATAAGCATATACAATATGGTTTCGTCTGCGTCTTCCCTCCGGTCCGCTGACTTCATTTATGATTTCCTTTATTTTTCCATAATTACATATGTCGCAGTCTTGCATTTCGTGACAGTAATAATAATGTGTTTCAGATAAGTCTTTGGCATCAATCAGCATGCTGTATTTTGTCATATATCCTTCACTGTTATATCTCCAGTATTCATTCCGGCTGTAATTTGTACGTGATTGAATGTCATAATTTGTGGTTATACAGGTAATCGGCTTATATGAGTAAAAATGCGCCCTGTTGATGCTGGCAAAAAGCGAAGCCGTTATTGCATAGGCGACAACAGGGCGCTCTGCCGCGTAGATGCCGATTTTATCCACCCCAAAACGCGCATAGACGTAATATACGGTCTGCACAGTGTCTCCGGCATCATTCAGCAATATCTGCTCCCGGATTTTCCCTCTTTCAACCGAACGGTCTTCAGGTTCAAGGAAGTTGTGACGCAAATATTCCCTGTCAAGTTCAGGCCTAGGCATCACACTTGTCGGCTCCAACTGGTCACGGCATTGGAATATAAGTTTTTCTTCAGGATAATCATCCGGATTTGTGTGATGGTCCGTATATCTTGTCACTGTGGCATATCCGTTGACTTTAGTTGTAGTCAGATTGGGATTGTAAGGATCAAACCTTACGTATGTTGAACCTGTCTTTCCGATTTCAATGACATATCTTCCTTCTCCGAATTTTTTCACAGGATTCATGGTTTCATAGTAATCATTGTAATTGTATTTGCTTCCTGTAATCTTTTTTTCATAGACGGTTCCTTTCCCGATTTTATATATTGATTCCAATCAGTAGTTGAACTACTGTAAAACAGAGTTAAACATGAGCCCCGAAGA
>CAJUEK010000087.1 GCA_910585445.1 uncultured Bacteroidales bacterium
GCAAAGTGGCCATCGCTTTTATAACATTAATTTTTAACTACTGATTCACATTATTATATAAACATTCCCATCTGGGGAAGGATCACTTTCTGCACCGGGAATCAATGTAATGCCATTCTCCCAATTCTCTTTTCCATTCTTAAAATCCTTATGCTCACCATTGGTATCCGGATAACCGGCGGACGTTTGGAAATTATAGTTTATATCACTGTTAGCCAAAGACTTCAGAGCAGTCATATTTTCAGACTGGCTATCGGACTTATTGAGCCGTCGTGTATTAAGTTTGCCGTCAGAATTAAACTTAACGTACTTTGCTTCCTCTTTCGTTAAAGTATTTACTATGTTATTCCTTGACTGTTCGTCCAATACCCAGACTGACATTCCGTCCCAATCCACAAAGTTAAGCCCCCACGGGCTTTTCTTTGCTCACGCTCGGCAAAATGAGCAAGCTCCTTTTGCTCTCGCTTAATCGCAAAGTTAACAGGATTTCCCGAACAGAATGCATACGGACTGACTGAATAATATTTTTCTGCCATCGGATCCATGGTGGTCCAGCGGGAGGACAGAGGGTGGTAGTACCTTGCGCCATAGTCGAGGTACGGAAAGTCCGCGAACTCCTGGGACTCCTTGCCGTTGAAATGGTAGGGCCGAATCATCACACTTAAATACTTTCACCAATATGTCCAAGCAATGATGAGTCAAACATTATTATTGCATCCTAATATTTAGAGAACATATCAACAAACTATTAGTCAACCTTTTATAAAGAACGAGGCTGACTACAAACAATTTATAGCCAGCCTCAAACTATTACAAAAAATCAGAAGTATGAATGCCACCTCGAGACACGTAGATTAAAACACAATCCTCATGCATTTAGTCAGCACTATACTTACCTGTAAGAGTCATATCTACAATACTTTCTTGAAAGCCTGCCATTAAAAAGCACAAGCCCCAAATATCCAAACGAATCATCAACATGAGCACGTTGTATCCTGAACATCTTCATGGACCGGTCATACCCTTTGACTCTACGGAACAACGCTCTATCAAGTTTCCCTTCAACGACAATAATATCGTTTCCATACTGCAGATAGGCAATCCCAGCAGCTGGAACAAAATCCGCCCCACGAAACATACGGAACACAAAGACATCATTATCTTTTCCTGTCCTGATATTCCAATAACACTCCTGCCTTGCAGTATCCTGTTGAGCCAAATAATGCATGATCTCATCATCAATTATTTTATTGACACATTCCGCCTTAGGGATGGTCTTTATTACAAATGCCCCATCCTTTTTTGCTCCACAAGTTAATGGATGCACACAAATGAGAGCACATACGAATACCAGCAATACTTTATCCATATTCTTTACACTTTATAATCAATAATATTCAGCCTGCATTTGAAAAATCTTATCTTCAGAAAACCAGAATTCCAAATATGCGACAGGACACTGCATCGGAATACGGTTCCTCAACATCTTCACCTCACGGTCGCAACCGTCCACCTTCCGGAACAACAACTCATCAAGACTGCTCTTGATTACTATTATATCATATCCATATTGCAAATACGCGACTCCTTCATCTGGAACATAATACGGCATACCAATCATACTACATTTATACAAAAGTGGAACATCATACATATCGTGCCCGACTTCTATACAGAGATTCCAATAGCGCTCATGATAGGTTTCATTCTGTTGAGACAGAAAATATCTGATCTCCTTATCAAGAAGGTTACTGATGCATTCCGCACCAGGGATAGTTTCAATCACAATTATATGATCGTCATGAAATTTGACTGTCCCATTCGATTGTAGCGCACAAATAGACCTTTCAGTTAAGCCAAAAGCAATCAAGTTTGATTGAATTGCCGAGGCAAAAAACAGCTGGATGAAAATGAAAGAATACAGAATTCGTAACATACTTATCTCTTTTTACTTCTTTTCACAGAAAATATCACTGGTGATATTGTGTCTGTCGTATAATAATCATACGCATGATATTGTTTGCCATTTGGAGTAAACATATGATACTGATCCCATTCAGGAGTAGAAAATTTTATGCCATTCTTCTCCAAATAAGATATAGTACCTATATCTCCATTCTTTTGACCTGTTCCAGAAGGAAAAGGATCGCTATTAGGATGTACGTGATCAATACGCGTAAATACTGCTCCCTGATTAACATATTCCATGGATAGTGCTGCTGTAGGTGTTGCCTCTTTTTCACCTATCAGTACAGCGTTACCTATATCTGTATATATTACAGAACTTTCCACAATAGCTTGCCTATCATTGGTATTATTATCCTTACCCCAACTTGAAGGAGTCGCTATAAATTCGAACAACTTTTTAGCAATACTTGGGTCTGAAACTGTAAAATAATCATACCCTTTCTCGCCAAGATTGAGTGTTCCTTTAGAAAGATCTGTTTTTTTTTAAGGATTTGCGGCTTATTATATCACCATTAGCATCCATTGTCCTTACAACATCTCTTTTGCTTTGCTTAACCCATGATATGCTTCCATCTTCATAAACATTCCAAACATCCATTCCATCCCAATCCACAAAGTTAACAGGATTTCCCGAACAGAATGCATACGGACTGACAGAATAATACTTTTCCGCCATAGGATCCATCGTGGTCCAGCGGGAGGACAGAGGGTGGTAGTACCTTGCGCCATAGTCGAGGTACGGAAGGCCGGCGAACTTTTGGGATTCCTTGCCGTTGAAACGGTAGGGCTGGATCGTCACGCCAAGACCGTCAGGAACAGTCCCCGAACCGGTTGCGCCATCAGAAACGCCTGACTGTACGGCAACCACATCCGACACTGCGGCACCAGCACCACAACCGGAAGCAATAACACAGCTTCCCGAAGCCGCGCCATCCGGAAACTCCACACCATAAGGATAATAGTCGTAAGTATGCAGGACATTGCCGGAAGCATCGGTGACGGCGCGGATGATGCCAAGGTGGTCCGTCACGAAGAACCGGTAGCCGCCGTCCGTCATATAGCCGCCTGGCACCAGAATCCGCTCCAATGAACCGTCACGGTACACCACGTTTGACGCATAGTCCGTGACACTGGATGAACAGCCGGGGCCGGAGGTGCTCACGCGGAGCTTCCTCCCGTCTGAAGCGTACAGGTAGCGGATGCTGCGGACACCGTCTGAGCCTACGCATGTCAGCTCATCGGGGAGGTTCAGGCGGTTGTAGGACATCACCGTCAGGCCGCTGTTCAGGTCACGCGTCATGTTCCCGTTCGCGTCGTAGGCGTACTGGGTCATACCGGAAGGGATGCTCCCGGCCAAATGGTCCGGTATCATGCTGCCGCCATGGTCCGACATCGCGTGGAGCTGGTTACCGCTGTAGGCCATCATCAAATCGTCACCTCCGTCCGGAACGGATCCGCGCTCTCGGGACAGAGACAGAATATTGCCGTGGCTGTCATAGGAATAGGACGTACCGTAACCCGAAGCTGGACGGCATCCAAGGAGCCATTCAGCGCCGGTAACACGACCGAGGCCGTCATACGAGTAGCCGTAACCCTTGCTCACACCGCCGGAGAGAGACCACACGGAGGAAGAGATGCTGCCGTTGAACTGCGGAGCGGAAGACGCGCCGCAAGCGGATGGGTCCGTGTAGTGGAGCTCCTCACTGAAAACAACGCTCGACACACCCGTCTGCCATGAGCGGATGTTGTAGGAATAGGCAGTACGAATCGGCTCCGCACCATTGCGACCGTCAGAGGACAGGCGGCCCAGATTGTCATAGCGGTTGTCAGCAAGGACTGTCTCCGCGCCACTGCCAAGGCGGTGAGTAATCTTCAGAGGGCGGTCCATATTGTCATAAGTCCACGCATATCTCTCAACCACAGGTTTGCCCGGGACGGCCTGGTCCGGACGGGAATCTGCCGGCACTGTACCAATCGAACCGACACTGTGTGACAGGGTACGCTTCACAGGCTGCCCCGTGAACGAATACCACGTCTTCTCTGTCTCCCAGCCGCCGAGGTGGTTCTGGGAACGGGACTGGACAACAAGGCCGCGGTCATCATAATAGACAGAGGAGTACATGGCGGGAAGACCAGGATCAGAACTCCACATGACACCGCCGATAACACGGCCGCGGCCGTAGCGGTCATACTTCGATACACGGACGGAGGGAATCGGAAGAGGGGTAAGGAACGTGCTGTCCTTATCTGGAAGGACGTCAGCAGGACGTACAGGAGGGAGAGGATGCACAGGGAACGCAGATATGTAAGCCCAAAGGCTGTCGCGGCAAGACTCCGGGGAAAGGTCTATGAAGTCATACCCGTCATAATACATCACCTGGCGAAGCTCCGCACCGTCGGGAAGCTCAGGGCTGAGGACATAGCCAAAGGTACGGCCTGACGAACCGCGGTAAGACGCCGTGAAACCGATACCTGAAACATCACCATAATCCGCAGAGGGGCAGCTCGCCATCACGCAAGGGCGGCCCAGGCCGTCATACCAGATGCAGCTCCACTCACCCGACAGGGCCTGGTTCCCGTCCTGGCTGAGGACCATGAGGCGGTGAACATCGTACTGCATCGTCACGGGAGAGCACCCCGGGAGACGCTTCCATATGCACTCACCCAGGCCGTCGTAGCGATAGACATAGGCATATGCCTTCATCGCAGAATCATCATCCGACACAGCGGACACGCCAGCAAGAGCGTCAGACAGCAGAGGAGGAAGGACATAACGCAGACGGCCGAGCACATCATACACATAGTAGGTGTCAAGCGGCTTATCCTCACCCT
>CAJUEK010000088.1 GCA_910585445.1 uncultured Bacteroidales bacterium
CTCCATTCCCGAAGGGAGCTCGAACGAGAAGTTTCCGTCAAGGTCGGTGCTGGTTCCGGTCGTCGTGCCCTTGATGATCACGCCGACACCTATGACAGGAAACCCGTACGAGTCAATTACGGTTCCCTTTATTACATTGCTGTCGGCTGCCCCCCCCTGAGGGGTTTTCTTGGCGATGTTCGAGATCACGATGTGCATGGCGTCTATGCGATAGTCCACGCTCTGACCTTTGAAGAGAAGCTCAAGGACATCAGACACCGGCCTGTCAGTCACATTAATGCTGACGCGCCTGGTCACATCCACGTCCTTGTTCAGAAAAACGAAGTCTGTCTTCTGCTCGATCTCGCGCATCACCTGCGACATCGGCACGTCCGTCATCTTGATGGTGACCGTCCCCCTGTCCTGCCCGAAAGCGGGGAGCGAGGCCACAGACACCAGCACGGCGAGACATATTCCCGTGAGTTTTGATAATATGTTATGCATAAATCAAATGTGTGTGGTTGGTTATTAATATTTAAGGATTCTACCTTATAGTTATCGTTCCCGTGGTCCTGTCCCTCTCGAAGGTGAAGTCGCAAGACTGCTGAAGCAAACGCAAGGCGAACTCCACGCCCTCAGAGACACGTATCTTTCCGCTCATGTAGCCGCCTATGTCCTTCCTCTCCAGCACAATCCTGACATCATATGCGTCCTCAAAGCGGTGCATCAGCTCCTCAAAGCCGACTCCTCCGATATTTATGTATCCGTCTATCCAGCTCACCGCATCATCGGCAGGCACCTTTGTAACGACAAAATGGCCGCCTACTCTTGTGGCTTTCTCGTCAGGCCGGAGGATGACCTGCTCATATTCTTCGTCTCCGACAGTGGACACCTTCACTTTTCCCTTGAGCAGGGTCGTGGAGAAATGTCCGTTCTCCTCATCGGCATATACATTGAACTCTGTTCCCAGCACTTCTATGATGGAAGCATATGTTTCAACCCTGAACGGGTGCTCCTTGTCATGCTCCACATTGAGGAAGGCCTCACCATCCAGCCTTACCTGACGCACATCCTTCGAAAACACCGGAGGATATTCAAGCCTTGCACCTCCGTTCAGGAAAACCTTGGTCCCGTCAGCAAGCACAATGGACATGCTCTGTCCTGCAGGAACTTCAATCACGTTGCGGACGGAAGCCATGCTGTCGCGGAGCATTTCCTCTCCCGCATATTTCCCGGCATATGCCACTCCTGCCAAAATCGCCACCGCAGCCGCAGCTCCGGCCATGAATTTCCATATGCGCACCAGGCTTGTCTTGACGCCGCCAGAAGCCCTTGGAACATAATTGGCTTCCTGGAAAGCCATTGCATTGAATACCGCATGCGCATTGTCGAAATCCCTCTGGTGGGCAGAATCGGCCTTGAGCCAATCTTCAATCTGCCTTATGTCTTCGATGTCTGCCGAGTTATTGAAATAGTTATATAGTTGTTCGTCTTTCATCAGGGTCGGTTATGTGGCCGTTTTTCTTTATTCAACATATAATAGACGAGCGAGGCGAAGTGTTCTACATAAAAATATTCACTTTTTTATTTTTTGCCTAACTTTGTCGGTTGACAACCTTAATTTGTTATGGCAGGAACTGAGTCGAATGACAGGCATACAATAACTGAAGAGGAGTTCGGGGAACTGTTCAGAAGCAACCGCGAGCTCTTCATAAAGATTGCCAATTCCTATGTGCATGACTATTCGGTTGCGGAAGACATAACGAACGACAGTTTCATACGCCTCTGGGAAAAGCGCGAGGATGTCAGGACGGACAATTACCAGTCATATGCCTTCAAAATCATCATAAACAAGTGCCTCGACTATCTGAAGTCCCAGCAGGTCCGCAGCAATGCAAGGCAGGACATGGGTGAAATCATGCAGAGGATGCAGGTATATGAGATAGCGTCGCTCAGGGGATGCAATCCGGACAGGATATTCGAAAGTGAAATCGAGGAGATTTTCATGGAGACAGTTGACAGGCTTCCCGACATGACGAGGGAAGTTTTCACGGCAAGCCGCTTCCATGGCAAAACCTATGGGGAAATAGCCTCGGACTACGGGCTCTCAGTGCGCCAGGTGACCTCCCACATGCAATATGCCCTGAAGGTCCTCCGCCTCGCCCTCAAGGACTACCTCAGTTCACATTAAGCTGCATTGGCCCAATGCAGCTCCCGGTCCTATCTTAAATCACCTGCCGCCCCCAAAAAGTTGGACGTTTTAACACTATTACAAAGCGCCCGTGGACAGGAATAAGGCACGGTATTGCACCGGGCTTTTTCCATTCAGCCTCAGTTTGATTCTATCATTGTTGTAGTAGCATATGTATTTGGCGAGTTCTTTCGCAAACTGCCCTACGCTTTCCCACTCCTGAAAATATAGCAGCTCAGATTTCATGATTCCAAAGAAGTTCTCCATCATGGCGTTGTCCAGATAATTGCCCTTGCGCGACATGCTCTGAACTATTCCCTTGTCTTTCAACGCCTTTTGATATTTTGGGCGCTGATATTGCCAGCCCTGGTCAGAGTGCAGTATGAGCCCTTCAGGTATATGTGTGTTCTTGAACGCTTTATCTAACATTTCCATTGCCATCTCCAAGTCCGGGCGGCATGATATGGTATAAGACACTATTTCACCATTGAACATGTCCAATATCGGAGAAAGATATATCTTCTTGTTCTTTATCCTGAGTCGGTTGCTATACTTGTCAGCGCGTCAGCGACTACAATAATATTCAGCCGGAGGACTTTACGACAACCGCGAAAGGCACACCGATTATCCGCCTTGTCCAACAAAAGACCCGCAACGAGGTGAAGATTCCGATAATGAATCCCAACCTCGAAGCCATCTGCAAGAAATACGAGTATAATCTCCCCTCGGTAGTTGACCAGATTATTAACCGTTATATAAAGGAGATACTGAAAGACCTCTCCGAGAAGGTGCCGACACTTGCGGTCAAGGTGCCGACAAAGCTCACTATGAAACAGAAGGAAAAGGAGAAAGCCGGAGAACTGACGGTCGAGCGCAACGACAAAGGGGAAGTTATGATGCCCCGCTATGATTGCGTGACTACTCACACCGCCCGACGCAGTGGCATTACCAATATGTACCTCTCCCACAAATTCACCATCGTACAGATGATGCACGTCAGCGGCCACAAGACACAAAAGACCTTCATGGACTACATCAAGCTTTCATCTGATGAAATCACCGATGAGATAGACGCTATCGTCAACGGTGCAAAAGAAGAGGTGTTCTAATAAATAGTATGAATAATACATTGAATATGGATAAATTAGACTTTATTAGGCTATTGGAAAATACTACAATTCCAGAAGAGTGTGCTGATACTGCTAAATACTTACAGCCGATTGGCAATGCTTTAATGGAAATCATGCCGCCTCTATTATTTCGCTTTCGCACTATAAACGAATATTCTCTTAATGCATTGGATAAAGATTTAATTTTTTGCTCTCGTGCCAAAGATTTCAATGACCCATACGACAGCTTATTAACTGCCCAAAGTTTAGAGACAATTCTAAATACCGACCCCCAAAGTCAGTTTTCTTTAATGAGTGTGTTTCGTCAATTACTCATTGAAGGATATGAGATTCCGGAACATATCAGAAATGTATTTCCGTCAGACTTATTGAAGAATCTGGTTGCATCTCTAAGAGAGAAGTCTAAGGGCAGTCCAGATATTAACGATATGGATAAATTTACGCGAATCGTAAATGAACTGAAGAATCGTGTGAACTTTTTTGAGGTGGAACTACGTAATAGCAACTCATTCGCTTGCTTCAGCGAAGCCATTTCATCTATAACAATGTGGGGGCATTATGCGGATTATCATAAGGGTTTTGCTCTTTCTTATGATATGAGACCTCTTATAAGTCGTCCCTCAGGAAATATTACGGTAATGCCAGTAATATATTCATCCATAAGATTTGATGCAACCAACCTGTTAGCCTCATGCTTAGGTAAAAATGTCGGAATACCAGTGAAAAGATTAGATATGCTTGACTCAATTAAGTCTTCACTCTACAAATCTCCTGACTGGGAATATGAAAAAGAATGGCGTTTAATCAACACAAACAACATACTTGATTCACATCCGCACTTAAAGTATGCTCCAGTAGGAATTTATTACGGTGCCCAGATTTCAGATATCAACAAAAAGATATTACGTAGAATCGCATTTGAAAAAGGGTTGGCTGAATTTGAAATGTATATTGATAAAAGTTCATCTGACTACGAGATGAAAATTAGACCATTGTCTTCCAAATAGCAATATATCTCAATCAGATTATAGCTATCTTTTGCAATGTTTTTGTGCGTTGCGTAAGTCTGGTTCTAATGAACTCGGTTGAAATATTTTTTCTTTTCCCCAGCCCCTATCATAGGTTCAGTTCATCGGGCATATATAGAGCCCGAACTGAACTAATCCAACTATAACTTCCATGAAGGTGCCAAATGTGCCTAAAAAATATGCGATTTGGCTGCCTGATGTAAGTAAATATCGTTGCTGCGTTTTCTATAATGAGCCAGATCGCATCCGAATTTCTTACATCACATAGCCAAAAGTGATGTAAAAATATGCGATTTGGCTGTGTGATGTAAGAAAAATTTCGTATCTTTGCAGCCTGAAGTTACGAAAAGAGTGTAATTTATTGGAAATGAGCGTAGGTTAATTGCTCA
>CAJUEK010000089.1 GCA_910585445.1 uncultured Bacteroidales bacterium
AGAAAATTAAAGGCGTTGCTGATGACGATAGTCATTTCAGCCGCAGGCAGCCTCGAAAGTCGCAATGCGACCGAGCCGGAGGCTCGAAACACCCCTTAGGGGTCGAAAACTTCATTTTCGGGGGGGTGAGAGGGTCAGTTTTTCAAAGAAAAACGATTGAGGGTGACCAAAAATTTATTTTTGGGTCACCCTCATGGGCAGATGAACGTAACATCTCCTGCCGCGACAGATTTCGTGAAGTATGAGCGAATCCCTGTCAGCTACTTCAACGGATTGCCATCCATCGACATTCCTCTCTACACATTGGACTACAAGGATCTCCACCTTCCCATCCATCTTTCTTATTATGCTTCCGGCATCCAGCTGAACCAGTATCCTACCTGTGTCGGTCTTGGCTGGAATCTCAGCGCTGGCGGGTGCATCACCCGGGTCGTCAACGGGATTCCGGATGAGACTTGCGCGAAGGATGTAAAAGACCAGATCGGAACATATATAGGACCTAATCCCGGCTATTATTATTTCTCAAAAACTATGGATAATGATGACTGGGCATCAGAGCATAGTCTTATCAATTATATCGACCTGTCAAACAACACGCACATAAATTATGATCTTCAGCCGGATGAGTTCGTTGTAAACGCATATGGAGTCAGTGGCAGTGTCTATTTTTATAGAGATAAAAATGATAATGTAAAGGCCAAAGTAAAAAGTAACAATGGTGAATCTTTCCGTGTTGAGCCTCCGGTTATTCTTAAGGACCAGAATGACATTACGTTTCGCGGAGGCCCGGGAGAGCCATTGAAAGCATATCGCGTATATGAGTTGTTCTATGAATTCACTGTCATCAAAAATGATGGAACAAAGCTTATTTTTGGAGGAGATGACAGCTGCATTGAGTTTTATACGGAAAAGAAATATAATGGAAACCTTCAATATCTGAAGACCTGGCCGTCAGCATGGATGCTGCGGGAAGTCATTACGCCTGACGGAAACAGGATGACTTTCGAATATATGAGAAACGGAAGTCCGATAATCATAAGCGATGTCATAACTGATATTGCCCGTTATAGTCCGGATTGGGAGATGATGGAACCAGTTTCAACGGCTCCGGACAGGGGCGTGTCATTTATTGTGCAACATCCTGTTTATCCATGGGGCATTTCGATTGACGGGGGACCCGAAATAGATTTCGCAATAAATAAAAGTGTCAGTTTGAATACTGTCGGGACCAAGTATGAGTATTATATGGAAACAAAAGGTTTTTCTAAAAATATAGAAGACCATGTGTGTTATCAGAATGGAAGCAATATAGATATTCCTTATGCTCCCCATAATTATTCTCAGGAATTGACGAGGATGAGGGTACTTTACAACGGAAACGTCCAGCATTCATTCGGATTTGTATATACCGGAAATAAAGACGAAAGGCTAAAGCTTCAGACTGTTGTCGTCAGAGGAGGCAATGAAATGGCCGAGAATAAATATACATTCAAATATAATGCTCTTAGACTTCCTGCTTATAATGCAACTGTGACAGACAATTGGGGTTACTGGAACAATAAGGATTACCGCAGGACAGATATCGAGAATGATTTCTTCGGCTTCCGTTCTTCAAGTGAATATTATACAAAAGCTGAAGTCCTGACAGAAATACAATATCCTACGGGAGGCAATGTCAAGTTTGACTATGAACTTAATGATTATTCCAAAGTTGCGACTCAGGCTCCCGATTTCAAGATTCTGGAGCAGAGCGGCCAGGCCGGCGGTCTGAGGATAAAGAAAATGACATATTCTACGGACACGACTTCGTATATACATTCTTTCGAATACAAAAACGAGGACGGGACTTCATCTGGGATACTTTCAGGAATACCTGTTTATGTGGCAAAGGGAGGGAACTATAATAAATGCTATTACTCTGGATGGGATGGACTTGTGTATATGCATATACAGGGAAAACTTGAACAAAGATATATTATGTATTCGGAAACATATATAAACTCCTTAGGTCTTACAACCGGTAATTATGTTACATATAGCAGGGTAGTCGAGTCTGTCGGAGAGAAAAAGCCGCTTGTCAAGGAATATCGTTACACAAACCATGACAATTGTCCTGATACGGCTGACTTCAAGATGTACACCAACATAGACAATGTGTCCCTTGACAACAAATTCACGTCCCGAGCCCTTATGAGAGGCCTTCTTATGAATGAAATATGGTACAGTGACGGTAAAAAGGTAAAGGAGATAAGTCAGAGTTATAATGGTAATCCTTCGAGATTCGATGACTATGCGAAGAGCATTGAGCCGTTTACTATTCCTGGTGTCACATTCTTGCCTATAATTCTCCCGTTCGTGCGCTATACTCCTTATAAAATCCTGACATTCTATCCTTATGTTGAAAGCCGTACAGAGACCCTGTATGACCCTTCGGGCCGTACCGTGATGTCATCTGTGACGGAGAATTTCACATACAACGGAAACCTGATGCCGACACGTGTGACAAAAAACATGTCGGACGGCAGCATCGAGACTCAGACCACGACATATCCGGACGATTACAATACCGACATATTGAATCAGATGACAGGCCGAGGCATGGTTTCAAGCCCGGTGGAGAGCATGGTGTATGTTGACGGCAAAGTCGCTGATGGCAAGCTGAGTGAGTATAAGCAGGAGAACTCCATCTTCTTTCCTGGAACGACATGGAAGCTGAGGCTTACAGAGGGATTGGACAGCACTGATTTCTTTCCTTACAACGGCACGGCCAGGGATAGCAGATATGTTGTTGAAAGTGAAGTGATAAAAATTGACAAAATAGGCAATCCTCTGATTGTAAAAGATGCGTCAGGTGTTCCAACATCATACAAATGGGGATATTCCGGTGCATATCCGACCGCTATAGTGAACAATGCAACCAATACTTATGACGAACAGACTTTATGGGAGCCCGAAATCAAGTCAAAAATTATGGAGCTGGACCCGGAACCGAAAGATTGGATGCAGAATTTACAGACCTATGGTTTTACGACATACGAAACCGGAGATGTCAAGTTTGATTTGATAGGCGCATTAGGATATGACTGGTTTGTTATAGGAACTCTTGACGATGAGCCTTTCGGTCTGGTCCAGATGCGGAGCATGCTCCCTTTAGTTGAGCCGTGGGATGAATATTCGAAAAAATATACTTCTACAGTTACGTTCCGCAATGTCCCGAAAGGATATCATGCAGTTAACCTGCACATGGACAAAGTAAGGACAAACAGTTCAATGGGCAATAATGAAATGGGCCAATTGTCTATCAGATACACCGGGCGCAAAGGGAGTACGGAGAGTTTTGGCGAAGACGAATTTCTTTATGAGGATTTTGAGTCATGGACAATGGCTGGTACTTATCCTTTCGGATACCAGAGCGACAGGTGCTTTGTCGGAGCATATGACATATACATGAATGGTGTTTCCGGAAGAAAATATGTGCTGGACTACAGGGTATATCGTGACGGTAAATGGTATTTTGTTCAAAAACAGATGGATGGCAGCACATATACGATAGATGAAGGAATAAATCCTATCGATGATGTCAGGGTAAGGCCGTTGGATTCGTCAATTGAGACATATTCATGGTATCCCCTTATCGGACTTCGTAGCCGTACTGACGGCGGAGGGGCGACAGAGTCATATTTATATGATATCTGCGCAAGGCTTCAAGCTGTCCGGAACAATTCCAATGACCTCGTTCAGCAGTATCTTTATAATTATGCCGGCAACTCTCCGCAGATTTATTATCCATTTTATACGAATGATGCAATGAGCATGTCATTCACAAAAAGTCATTGCAACGGCTCTGATGATATGGCGGTTCCAGTTGAATATGCCGTTCCAGCACATAAGTACAGGTCTTATGAATCCAAGTCGGATGCTAACAGGATTGCATTTGACAATCTGATTGCAAACGGACAGAAATATGCTGATGAAAACGGCATTTGCGGCCCTTATATTAAGATTTTCATTTATAATCCTACTGATGAACATCTGTTGTTGCGATACGCTTATATGGGACCTATATGGGGTGAGTATGAAGATTTTCAAATACCTCCGGGGCAAAAAATAAGCAATACGGGCGATGTTGTGCAGGATTATATGCCAACTGTAATCTATTTGAAGAGAAGATTTTATTTCAGCGCTGTAATGATGAACAGTGACAAACAGTATTTTGCTTTTATGACATCATCCGGCTATAACTTCAGAGGACAATTCCCATATCTTAAGGAAGATTATGAGCCTGATACTGACATGTATATAATAACAGGTATAACACGTTTGTAATTATGAAAACGATATATAGAACCATGTCAATCCTGGCCGCATGCATAAGCCAGTTGACAAGCATATATGCCCAATCCGGTCCGGATTACAGCCGCAATTTCGTCGTGGGAACAGTGGTTCGCGTTTCCGGAGCGAAGGATACCGCCACGGTTAACGCCCTGCCTGTCGGGAGTGCCATGAGGACCGTCAACTATTATGACGGCCTTGGCTTCCTTTCGCAGACCGTCTCTGTCGGTGCGGTTGGAGGTGGAGCGCACGACCTTGTGCTTCATAAGGAGTATGACCGTTATATGCGCGAGAGCA
>CAJUEK010000090.1 GCA_910585445.1 uncultured Bacteroidales bacterium
CAGGCTGCAATCAAGGCCGGCAAATAATCCGGTAACCTATACTTATTCAGGCTATAGCATGCTTATCCAAAGGCTGCTATAGCCTGAATTTCAATATTATGCCAACTTATCATGTCAGAAATATCTAACGGACAACGTCTGGAACTGAGAAAGAAAGTGCTCGATTTCCTTGAAGGGCACGGCATCCCGTATGAACTTCATACACATCCTCCATTGTTTACCATAGAAGAGGGACTGAGATACTGGAAAGATCTGGATTGCACGCACTGCAAGAACTTGTTTTTCCGCAATCACAAGGGAAACAGGCACTATCTCGTCAGCATGGAGTGCCACAAGGACCTGGACATCCATTCACTGGAGCAGAAGATACATGAGGGCAAGCTCTCATTTGCCTCAGAGGAAAGAATGGTGAGATGCCTCGGCCTGCATCCTGGCTCAGTTTCCGCATTCGGTCTGATCAATGACATATACATACCTTCCGCAAATCCGAAAGAGCTTTTTCCGAACGGCCACAGGGTCAAGTATTATCTCGACAAAGACCTGCTTCAGGCGGAAAAGCTCAGTTTCCATCCGTGTGAAAACACGTCAAGCGTAGTTGTGCACCGGGAGGGCCTGCTCCGCTTTCTTGAGATATGGGGCGGCGAAGTGGAATGGATTGAAATAGCCTGAATCGGCCATACGGGACGCTTCCCGGCACTTAAGGTCAGTCTTGAGGAGGAGGTACGGAGCCGTCGTTTATAAGAGTCCGCAGGATTTTCTGCCAATTTCCGTCATGATCAGAAGGAAAGAGGAGTGATATTTCTTCAAGGTCATAACGGCTGTCCTTTGATGCAACATAGTCTTTGATGACTCTTGAAACACTTTCCTCGTCTTCCTGAGGACCGGAAGAAGCAGCTGATGCTTTCTTTGCCGCACGACAAATGTCGCAGGTACCGCAGTCCGCGGAGTCTTTCTGGCCGAAATATTCAAGGAGATATGAGCTTCTGCAGACATCCTCTTCCTGGACATAGCTCACCATTTCCTCCATCCTTGTCATAAAGGCGTCCTTGAGCTGCGCATAGCGGTCTGGCTCAAGATTCACATTCTTGGGGCGCAGGCGGTCGTGATGAAGATACAGCACGGTAGCCCTGTCACATGGGATATATTTTATCACATGTTCAAGGGAAAGGCCGTACAGGAGCTGCCTCAGAGTTCCGACAGGCAGGCCGAGGAGTCCGGCCACATAGTCTTCATCTATAGGTACGGGCCATGAGAACAGGCCGGTGTATTTGCGCATGAGAATCTCCAGCAGCTGCGACATCCTCGGGTCAGGAAAGTCAATGTCATAAAGTTCATTCCTGTCCACACGTATCTGCACCTTGGTATCAATGTCAACATCCTCCGAAAGAGTCCAGTGTCCGGTCCTCTCTATATATATGATTGCATAATATGCCGATGAGCGCTGAAGACGGAAATGCCTGCAGAATTCTTCCAAGTCAAACTTGAGCTGGCGTCCCGCACCCGTGTCATAAGGAACTTCAAAAAAAACATGCACCTTATGATATATGTCCTCCACATAGTCAAGCGGAGGGAATGAGACCGTGGCAATCTGGCGCAGCCTCCTTATGTCCGAAGAGTTCCACAGCAATACCGCGAAACTGCGCTTTCCGTCACGCCCTCCCCTTCCGGCTTCCTGGAAATATGCCTCCGGGCTGTCAGGGACATCAAAATGAATGACGAAACGCACGTCCGGCTTGTCAATTCCCATTCCGAAGGCATTGGTGCAGACCATAACGCGTATCTGTCCGCTCTTCCACCTTGCCTGGCGGTCCGAACGGGACTGGACTCCCAGCCCGGCATGATAGAAAGATGAGGAAATCCCGTTTGCGGAAAGATATGACGCAAGTTCCTCAGTTTTCTTGCGGCTGCGCACATAGACGATTCCGGTTCCTGCGACCGAAGAGCACACAGCAAGCAGCTGCCCGAGCTTGTCTTCGCACTTCCGCACAAGATAAGAAAGGTTCGGGCGTTCAAATCCGCTTTTGACAAGTTTCCTTTCCCGGAATCCAAGACGGTCCATTATGTCTTCCGCCACTTCCGGAGTTGCCGTAGCCGTGAGCGCCATGACAGGAGCGTCAACCAGTTCACGCAATTTCCCTATGCAAAGATAGTCCGGCCTGAAGTCATAGCCCCATTGGGAAATGCAATGCGCCTCATCCACAACTATATAGCTGACATTCATTTCCTGCACATAGTGCAGGAAAAGTCTGGTACCGAGACGCTCCGGAGAGACATACAGGAACTTGAAGTCACCATAGGCCGCATTGTTCAGCGCAAGGTCAACCTCACGGCGCCCCATTCCGGCGTTCACACACAATGCCTTTATGCCGCGGCTGTTCAGGTTCTGGACCTGGTCTTTCATCAGCGCGACAAGCGGTGTGACGACAATTGCGATGCCATCCTTCATAAGTGCAGGAACCTGGAAGCAGACTGATTTTCCGCCTCCGGTAGGCAGAATGGCAAGCACGTCAAGACCGTCCAATGCAGAGCTGATTATCTCCAGCTGCTTCGGACGGAAAGAGTCATGGCCCCAATATTCACGGAGGACATCAAGCGGTGACAATGCGCATTCTTTTTCCATAAGCACAAACCTTGTCAAAAGGAGGACAAATGTAGCAAATTTATTCGCTGCGAAGTTTGCCGAATCGTAAAAAAAGTTTATTTTTGCACCGCTGAGACTGCGGACACGCGCAAGATGCATATCCGCAGGACTTGGAGACTGAATGATAATGAGTTAAACCTTAATATTTTAAAGAAGTTATGAGTAATATTGATTTGACCAAGTACGGCATTCAGGATGTAAAAGAAATCATCCACAACCCGTCTTACGAGGTTCTGTTCGCAGAAGAGACCAAAGACAGTCTTGAAGGCTACGAGAAAGGCCAGCTTACCGAACTCAATGCAGTTAACGTGATGACCGGTATCTACACCGGACGTTCTCCTAAAGATAAATTTTTCGTAAAGAACGAAGCCAGCGAGAACACTGTATGGTGGACTTCAGAGGAGTACAAGAACGACAACAAGCCTTGCTCTGAAGAGGCATGGGCTGACCTCAGGGCAAAGGCAGTGAAGGAGCTTTCAGGAAAGAGGCTTTTCGTTGTCGATACATTCTGCGGCGCAAACCCTGCTACACGTCTCAAAGTACGTTTCATCGTTGAGGTAGCTTGGCAGGCACACTTCGTTACCAACATGTTCATCCGCCCTACTGCTGAGGAGCTTGCAGCATACGGCGAGCCTGATTTCGTTGTATTCAACGCTTCAAAGGCAAAAGTTGATAACTACAAGGAGCTCGGACTCAACTCTGAGACTGCCACTGTCTTCAACCTCAAGACCAACGAGCAGGTTATCCTCAACACTTGGTACGGCGGTGAGATGAAGAAGGGTATGTTCTCTATCATGAACTACCTCAACCCTCTCCGTGGAATCGCTTCTATGCACTGTTCAGCAAACACTGACAAGGAGGGCAAGAGCTCAGCAATCTTCTTCGGCCTCTCAGGAACAGGTAAGACTACCCTTTCAACAGACCCTAAGCGTCTCCTCATCGGTGATGACGAGCACGGCTGGGATGACAACGGAGTCTTCAACTATGAGGGCGGATGCTATGCAAAGGTAATCAACCTTGACAAGGAGAGCGAGCCGGATATCTACAACGCAATCAGAAGGGATGCTCTTCTTGAGAACGTTACTGTTGACGCAAACGGCAAGATTGACTTCGCTGACAAGAGCGTTACTGAGAACACCCGTGTGTCTTACCCTATCAACCACATCGAGAACATCGTCAAGCCGGTTTCAAAGGGTCCTCACGCAAAGCAGGTAATCTTCCTTTCAGCTGATGCATTCGGAGTTCTTCCTCCAGTTTCAATCCTCACACCAGAGCAGACACAGTACTACTTCCTTTCAGGATTTACTGCAAAGCTCGCAGGTACTGAGCGCGGAATCACTGAGCCTACTCCTACATTCTCAGCTTGTTTCGGTGCTGCCTTCCTTTCACTCCACCCGACAAAATACGGTGAGGAGCTCGTAAAGAGAATGGAAGCTACAGGCGCAAAGGCATATCTCGTAAACACAGGATGGAACGGAACAGGAAAGCGTATCTCAATCCGTGACACACGCGGAATCATTGACGCTATCCTCGACGGTTCAATCGAGAAGGCTCCTACCAAGAAGATTCCTTACTTCGATTTCGAAGTACCTACAGAGCTTCCTGGAGTTGACCCTAACATCCTCGACCCACGCGACACATACAAGTGCGCTTGCGAGTGGGAGGAGAAAGCAAAGGATCTCGCAGGACGTTTCATCAAGAACTTCACCAAGTTCACCGGAAACGACCTCGGCAAGGCTCTCGTAGCTGCAGGTCCTAAGCTCTAATCGGACTACATACGGAATTTCCGTAAAACAATATCGGGCTGGTCACTGAGTGACCAGCCCGATTTATTTTTATTGCTGTCCGATAAAACTTTTTGAAGCGAAACAAAATTAGGACTGGCA
>CAJUEK010000091.1 GCA_910585445.1 uncultured Bacteroidales bacterium
GAGGATTCAGGTCAATCCGCAATTGAATTCTGTTTATTGCTTCGAGAACCTTATAGTAGGCGAGTGCAACAAGATGGGCTTCACTGCAGGAGAGAGCATATCTTCAGCTCCGGGCAAGACTGCATTCAACCCGCTTTTCCTTTTTGGCGGACCGGGACTCGGCAAGACCCACCTGGCACAGGCCATAGGTATATCAATCAAGAAGAAGTTTCCTGAACTTGTGGTGCTTTATGTGCCTGCCAACAGGTTCAAGACACAGTATATGGATGCGGTAAACGTGAGGAACAAGCTCACTGACTTCCTCGCATTCTACCAGAAGATGGATGTGCTTATCTTGGACGATATCCAGGATCTGGTGGGACAGAGCACCCAGAACGCGTTTTTCAATATTTTCAATCATCTTCACCAGTCTGGCAAGCAGCTCATCTTCACTTCTGACAGGCCGCCTGTTGAACTGGAGAATTTTGAGGAAAGGCTTCTTTCAAGGCTCAAATGGGGTTTGTCTGTAGAGCTTCAGAGACCTGACTTTGCGACAAGACTGCAGATGCTCAAGGCAAGGGCATTCCGTGAGGGAGTGCAGCTCGGCGATGATGTGCTCAACTTCCTTGCAACGAGAATCAAATCCAATTTCCGTGAGCTTGAGGGGGCGCTTATTTCACTGATAGCAAACGCGACGCTCGCGCACAAGGAAATTTCAGTGGCTCTCGCAGAACAGATTACGGACAAGATTGTCGGTGAGCAACAGAGCGACCTGACTATAGACAAGGTGCAGCGTGTCGTATGCGACTATTTCAATATAACACGAGATGATTTGCTCTCGAAGACCCGCAAACGCCAGATAGTGCAGGCCAGGCAGATAGCGATGTATATGTCGCGCAGCCTTATAGCGAACTGCTCCCTGTCCACAATCGGTGCGGAGATAGGAGGCAAGGACCATGCAACTGTGCTTCATGCATGCACTACCGTCTCTGACCTTATGTCAACCGACAAGACTTTCAAGCAATACGTCACAGACATAGAGAAAATGCTTGCTCCGGTGCGCAGATAAGCCCCGTAACCGTGCAGATGGCAGAACAGCCAAGAAAAAAAAGCAACATTGTCACAAATGACACCAGTGATTTCCCCGTAAAGTAATATCTTTGCGGGGAAAATATTTTATTAGCCATGAATTCAGAAACAGTACTGTCCTTTTTTAAGGAAATAACAAGGATTCCGAGGGAGTCCGGACATGAGGAACACATAATCGCATACCTTCAGGAGTTCGCAAAGGCCCGCAATCTTGAGTGCCGGACCGATGAGGCAGGCAACGTCCTGATAGTGAAAGAGGCTGCAAAGGGCTTTGAGGATGCACCTGCAATCGTTCTTCAGAGCCACTCTGACATGGTTTGCGAGAAGAATGAGGGTGTGGAGCATGATTTTGCCAAGGACCCTATCAGATATGTGATAGAAAACGGATGGATGATAGCTCCGGACACGACTCTCGGTGCGGACTGCGGCATAGGCATCGCGGCGCAGCTTGCACTTCTCGATTCAGACCTGCCATGCGGAAAGCTTGAATGTCTTTTCACCGTGGCGGAGGAGACAGGACTTGACGGGGCGATGGCCCTTAAACCGGACTTTTTCAGCGGAAAGGTGCTGCTGAATCTTGATTCGGAGGATGAGGGTGAGATTTTCGTCGGATGTGCGGGAGGACTTGACACTACGGCGGAGTTCCACTACGAGGAAGAGGATGTCGAGGAGGACTTTGATTATGCGGAAATATATGTCAAGGATGCGCTCGGAGGACATAGCGGGGATGACATCAACAAGGGCAGGGCAAATGCAGTCCAGCTTCTGGGACGTTTCCTGTACAGCATCGCAGAGCTTGACTGGCAGCTCGTCAGCATAGACGGAGGCAACAAGCGCAATGCTATTGCAAGGGAGGCCAAGGCTGTAATCGCAGCCGATTCCGGCATTCTCGAGATGATTTCTTCACGCCTGGAGGATTATGCTTCCGATGTGAAAGAGGAATATGGCGCTGTGGAAAAGGAGCTTAAAGTCGGTATGGATATCTATGAGAACACCGGTGCTCAGAAGGCCATTGACGAGAATACCGCATGGAGTCTTGTCACCGCTCTGTGTGCATCGCCTCACGGCGTGCTTGCAATGAGCCAGGAGATTGAGAATTTTGTGGAGACTTCGACTAATCTCGCTTCAGTGAAGATGACTGGGGAGGGCATAATCCGTATAGGCTCAAGCCAGCGAAGCTGTGTCACAGCTGCACGCCGTGCGGCCGCCTCTAAAATGGAAGCGTGCTTCAGGCTTGCAGGGGCAACGGTTACTCACGAGAGCGAATATCCGGGATGGGCACCGGCTGCGGTTTCTCCGATAAGGGATGCCTGCGTTGCTTCATACAAAAAGTTGTTCGGGGTCGAGCCAAAAGTTAAGGCTATACATGCCGGGCTTGAGTGCGGCCTGTTCACGGAGAAGTTCCCCGGACTTGACATGGTGTCTTTCGGCCCGACTCTCAGAGGTGTGCATGCTCCCGGGGAGAGACTTGACCTTGCGTCTCTTGACAAGTTTGTGGCCTTGCTTACTGATGTCGTAACTACTTTCAGATAAGCCACATGATACAGATTGCCCCATCCATGCTCTCCGCTGATTTCCTTCATCTGGAAAAGGATATAGAAATGGTGAACACCCATGCGGACATTTTTCATCTTGACGTAATGGACGGCGTATTTGTCCCGAACATATCCTACGGCTTCCCGATTGTTGAAGCCGTGGCTTCGCGGGCAACCAAGCCTCTTGACACTCATCTTATGATAGTGAATCCGGAAAAATATGTGCGTCGCTTTGTTGAAGCCGGCTCTGACATGGTGTCTTTTCACCTTAATGCCACCGCCGACCCGTCCGCAGTTCTGAGGGAAATTCGCAGTCTCGGGGCAAAGGCGGGCCTTGTAATCAATCCGGACTTGGCGGTAGAGAGCCTTTATCCATACCTCGAGGAATGCGACTATGTAATGCTGATGTCTGTGTTTGCCGGATTCGGCGGGCAGAAATTCATAGAGGACACATACGGCAGGGTGCGCGCTCTCAAGGCAGAGATAACATCACGTAATCTGGATATTCCTATAGAAGTGGACGGTGGCGTTTCTCCGGCAAATGCGGAAGCTCTTGCACAGGCCGGTGCAAATATTCTTGTAGCCGGAAGCGCCGTTTTCAAGGCAGCGGACCCGGCATCTGCAATCCGCTCAATGCGCGGCCTGTAACGGCTCCGGGTGCTCAGAGTAGGGTCACATTCGGTTTCTGACGGCTGAAGTTACACGAAAGCAGGGGAGCGAACGGTGTATTGAAACTTCTGGCAGAATGAGGACAGACTTTGACACATGCACAGCATCTGATGCATTTGCCATAGTCTGTCTTGCATTCATCACCTTTTGCAATAGCATTTGTGGGACAGGCCTTTGTGCACAGCCCGCAGTGTATACACAAGGATTCGTCTGCATGTGGAGCAGCCTGACGAGGAGTCTTGGAGTTCCTTATGCGGAGCACTCCGGCAATGAAGCGCAATTTGCTCATGAAGCCGGAAGATGGATGCGGAAGCTTTTTCAAGACAACTTCTGCTGGACTGCCGCTCTCCACCTTGCACCGGACAGATCTTCCGAACTCTTCAGCCTGTCTCAAATCTCCCATATCCGGACGTCCCGATGCAATAGGGTATTCTGCCGTGCTATAGGAATGTTCCCCGACAAACGCCCCGCCGGCAATGACTCTGAATCCGCGGCATACCAACATCTCTCCAAGTTCGCATAACGCGGATCCGTATGCGCGGTTTCCGTAAATGACAACAGCCACGGCATAAGCACCTGAGGCAGATATGTTCGTCATTCTCTTCAACGCCTCCGGAGCGACATGCCCGGCATACACAGGCACTGTCACAATGACTATAGAGCCAGACTGAAAGCTATATTGCCCGTCTGGAATGTGCGTCAAGTCTATTATATTTTATTGCTGTCCGATAAAACTCAAATAGCGCAATAAAGTATGGCTC
>CAJUEK010000092.1 GCA_910585445.1 uncultured Bacteroidales bacterium
ACTGCCTTCTGAACCACATAAACCGTTATCGAATCGATATTTTCAAATTTTTGTCGTATACTTAGCACAATTTTAAAAGATTATGGAATGCAAAACAACATATCTATAAAGATATAAAACAATGATTATAACCATATTACACATCTCAATTATTCCCCGACCGCAGAACCTTTTCGTTAAGCCGGGCGCGATTAAGCTGAATATGCCGTTGGCATTTGTTGATGCTATTTCGTATTTTTGCAGACTATATAAACCAAAGAAATATGGCGGAAGAAACATTCTCAGACCTCGGCAGAGTAGAGGCAATAGCAAAACTTTACGAAGGAACACCTTACAGCCCTTTCAGCAGCTCTTATTTCGAGACTGAAGGGAAATGTCACATAACATCACATTCACGTACCTTCCTTGAAGGAATGGATTTCGACCTGACATACTTCCCGCTCAAGCACCTGGGATACAAATGCGTCATTGCTGTAACCGGAGAACTGTATGCGGAATTTTCGCATCCCCGCACAATGGACGTAAGGCTCGGAATATCCGCAAAACTTGATTTCAAGCATATAAAGGAAATATGGGAAGGAATAGTCGCCGCAGCCAGGGAACACGGCTATAGCCAGGTGACTCTGGACATGCTGCCGTCTCCTAACGGATTGACAATAAGCATTTCCTCAACAGGAGAAACTTCCCTGCTCATGTCAAAGCGCCGTCCTGCGGCAAAAAGCATGGACCTGATTTGCGTATCCGGCAATCTCGGAGCGGCATTCATGGGATTCAGGGTACTGGAAAAAGAAAAGGAATCGTTCGTAAAAAGCGGCGACATTCAGAAGCAACCTGACCTGGAAGAATACAAGCACCTGGTAGGAGCATATCTCAAGCCTGAGATAAGCCCGCGCATAATCAGCACAATGGAAGAAGAGGAAATCATGCCTTCATACGGCTATCTCGTCACACGCGGACTTGCCGATTCGGTAAGAAGACTTGTGCGCGACAGCGGTCTCGGAGCCAAGATATACGTGGACAAGCTTCCTTTTGCCGGAAAGACTTTCGATTTGGGAAAACAGCTCAACATTGACCCTATGTCGGCATCACTCAATGGAGGAGAAGACTACAGGCTCCTGTTCACCATTCCGATAGGCAAACATGACAAGTTCAGGCACGATTTCCAGACATTCGACATCATCGGACACCTCGCAAAGCCGGAAGTGGGTGCCGTAATAGTCACACCAGACGGAGCAGAGCTTCCGATAAGGGCGCAAGGATGGAAAGATAGCGAATAATTTTTTTGCAGTTCTGATGCAAGATTACGGAAATTCCGGATTTATATTATGGAACTTCCTCAAAAAGATGGAACACAAAGTAAAATCCAATATGCTAAAGAACATGAAAACAGCAAAAACTTTCGTCATTGCGACGGCTGCAATGCTTTCATTGCCTTTTTTCCAGTCATGCGACCGGCATGACACGCCTGACTACAGCATTTTGTACCCGAATGCCATCGTAACGGTTAAGCCTATCGACGACAAGGCATTCTACCTTCAGCTTGACGACAAGACAGCGCTTCTTCCTGTAGGTACCGGCAAACTCCCGTACGGCGACAAGGAAGTAAGGGCATTCGCAAACCTCACTTACACGGACATGCCACAAGATGCTGACAAGGACAAATATGAAGGAGCCGTAAAGATAAACTGGCTTGACAGCCTGCTCACAAAGCAGCCAAAGGCTGACATGGGAGCCGAAAATGACAAACTCTACGGCAAGGATCCTGTTGAAATAATGAACAACTGGATGACAGTTGTGGAAGACGGCTACATAACGCTCAACTTCATGACCGTCTGGGGCAACAGGAACACAAGCCACGAGGTGAATCTCCTGACGGGAGGAAACCCGGACGATCCTTACGAAGTTGAATTCAGACACAACGCATTCGGAGACGTAAACGGACAGCGCGGAAACGGAATGGTGGCATTCAGCCTGAAAGACCTCCCTGATACCGGTGGAGAAACCGTCAAGCTTACTCTCAAATGGATGTCATTCAGCGGAATGAAAAGCACCAAATTTGACTACTGCACGCGCAAAGACATGTAAATGACAGCCAAAGCGGAACAGAAGCTGGCAAAACAAGTCAGCGAACGTGACCCTGCCGCAATGAAAGCCCTGTATGACCAATACGCCGGGTATCTTACGGCAGTCTGTTCCCGTTATATAGATTCGAAAGAAGACGTCAAGGATCTTATGCAGGAGAGTTTCATCAGGATATTCTCAGGCATAAGATCTTTTGAATTCCGTGGTGAAGGCTCACTGAAGGCATGGATGGGCAGGATAGTGACCAATACGGCACTGAAACACATGAAAGAAGCCGCAAATAAAGGCACTGTCACCCTCGATGACAATATTCCTGTCCCGGACGAGCCACAAGACACGGAATTTCCCGACATGTCCGACATGCCTCCGTCTGTCATCCAAGACATGATAAGAAACTTGCCTCCGGGCTACAGGACAGTCTTCAATCTCTTTGTATTTGAAGATATGAGCCATCAGGAAATATCACGGATACTCGGCATAAAAGAAAACTCTTCCGCATCACAGCTACACAGGGCAAAATCTCTTCTGGCCAGACAGGTAACAGAATACAGAAAAAATCATTAAGGCATGAAAAACGACTGGACAAAACAATTCAAGGACAAGATGGACTCATTCCAGGAGCCTGTTCCGGAAAATCTGTGGGCAGACCTTTGCGGCCAGGACGGAATCATACCTTCCCATTCCGGAAAAAAGACACATTTCCCGTATTTCAGATATGCGGGAATTGCAGCTGCAATAGTCGCCATATCCGCTGCCTGGATAATGCTCATTTCGGCACCAGAAGAAGCTCTAAAACCCCAAAACCTTATGGCTGCAACGGACATTCCCGAAGCTATTGAAGAATACGCACCAGAAGCAACCAATCACGCAATCCGTGAACCATATCCTTCTGTCACAAACATCAGCGCAATTACGCAGGCAATTACAGATACCCCGGAAGAGCACAACAATCAGAAACCGGACACAAATCCGCATCCGGGCAAAAATGCACCGGAAAACGATGAAATAAACGAAAACAGGAACAACAGCAATGTAGAAAGCATGCCGGAAGACCGGGAATGTGACCTCACTCTTGTCCCGGATTACAGCAGCCTTCCTTTGGAAAAAGCCGAAAAATCACGTTTCAGCCTCAATATATCGGTTTCAGGGACACCTGGAAGCAATGAGACCGCATCCGGCTATGGAAACGCCATTTCCGCTGCCTCTGATTATGCTGAAGTAACCTCATTCGGCACCAATCCGGCCGCAGACATAAGGATGTTCAACAGGACGAGGGAAGTAAATACGGACACCAAGTATTTTCAGCCGGTCAAGGCCGGAGTAACATTCAGGTGGTATTTTTCGGACAGATGGAGCATAGGAAGCGGAATCGTATGGTCATGGCTGCACTCAAAGCAGACAAGCGGAAGCGAAGAATACTACTGCCGCACCACACAGAACCTCCATTATATCGGAATCCCAGTCAACATCAATTACGACTTCTGGACAGGCAAACATATGCGTGCCTATGCGTCATTGGAAGCCATGGCAGAAAAATGCATAGCAGGTAAATCAAATTCCGAGTACATATACAACGGCAACGCAGGTCCGCATCAAACCGCCTGCATAAAGGAAAAGCAGCTCCAATGGTCAGCATCGGCCAAGGCAGGCTTCCAATATGACATCACAAGGACAGCAGGCATTTACATCGAGCCCGGTGCAAGCTGGCATTTCAAAAACGGAAGCAATGTGGAGAATGTCTATAAAGCAAGACCGGTCAATTTCAGCCTCGGAATCGGAGCCAGATTTTCTTTCTGACATAATTTCGATAAAATTATATCGTTTTTAATATTATATTTTATTGCTGTCCGATAAAACTCAAATAGCGCAATAAAGTATGGCTC
>CAJUEK010000093.1 GCA_910585445.1 uncultured Bacteroidales bacterium
ACTTATTCAGCTGTCACTCTTTTAGTTATAATTCATCGAACTCACGTTATTTTAGATTTTCAATCTACGATAAACTCCGCCTCGTCATAATACAAATGAATTTGTCTTCTGCTCACGGTTTAATCGTTTATTTTAAACTACATTTACAATCACTTTCGCCTCGGCAAAGCCAAGAAAACTTGTCTCTGCTCTCGGCTTAATCGTTTATTTTAGCTTTTCAAGCTACAATTGCTTTCGTCTCAGCAAAGTCAAGCACTTCTGTATAGCGAAAACAAAATTCCATCAGCTCCCTGCTTAATGCCCTCCCAGCAGAAAAAGCAGCGTTCATCAAATCATCTATCCTATGCTGACGGGAATGACTGGTACTAATTCTGATAATATTTATAGAAAAGGGCTATTGACTCCATTCCCGCAAAAAGCTGCTTAAGCAGATAGCTCTCATTAGGAGAATGAATCGTGTCACGCTCCAATCCGAATCCCATAAGCAGAGGGTCTATACCGAGGATTTTCTGCAGGTCCGCAAGAATAGGAATGCTGCCGCCTCCCCTGCTCGGTACCGGTTCCACTCCATAGACTTCAGCCATGGCCTTTGACGCTGCCTGATATGCAGGCGACGATATAGGTATCAGAAATCCGTTGCCTCCGTGATGAGGCGTAACCTCCACTTTCACATAATCCGGAGCAATAGCCTTGAAATGCTCTGTGAACAGGCGGGTGATGGTTTCGCTGTCCTGATTCGGCACAAGACGCATGGAAATCTTTGCATGCGCCACAGAAGGAAGCACCGTCTTTGCACCTTCGCCGATATATCCGCCCCATATTCCGTTCACATCAAGGCAAGGACGTATTCCGGTACGCTCCAAAGTGGTGTAACCGGCCTCTCCTTTCACTTCCTTTATGTCAAGGAACTCCTTATACTCCTCAATGTCAAACGGAGCACGGGAAAGCTTTGCCCTGTCTTCGTCAGAAAGTTCAACCACATCATCATAAAATCCTTTTACGGTAATGTGCCCGTCCTTATCTATCAAAGATGAAATCATGTCACAAAGCACATTTACAGGATTGGCCACTGCCCCGCCATAATGTCCTGAATGCAGGTCCTTGTCCGGTCCTGTCACTTTAACCTCCACATAAGAAAGGCCTCTCATGCCGCAATTGATGGACGGTACCGCCTCGGATATCATTGTAGTGTCAGAAACAAGTATTATATCTGCCGCCAAAAGTTCCTTATGCTCTTCAGCCCATTTTGCAAGAGACGGGCTGCCGATTTCCTCTTCACCTTCCAATATGAATTTCACGTTATGCCTGAGCAAACCTTCACGGACCATATACTCGAAAGCCTTGATATGCATGAACAGCTGCCCCTTGTCATCATTGGCACCGCGCGCATATATCGCTCCGTCACGTATTTCCGGCTCAAAAGGATCTGATGTCCACAATTCGAGCGGGTCAACCGGCTGCACATCATAGTGTCCATATACCAGAACTGTCCCGGCATCAGCACTGACGGTTTTCTGCCCGAAAACTACCGGATGCCCGTCCGTTTCATAAACAGCAGCCTCTTCAGCCCCGGCTTCCTTCAAAAGCTCCACAAGTCTTTCCGCGCATGCACGCATATCCGGACGATTCTCTTCAAGCGAACTGAATGAAGGTATCCTCAGAAGCGAGAACAGCTCCTCGAAAAATCTGTCCTTATTAGTTTCAATGTAATTCTTCATATGAAGTATTTATTAATGTAGCATTTCTATCTTGGCGGCACTTAGCCACCAAAACCTACCATGAAACATGGCAAGCGTACAAATTTACATTTAATTTTGTTTCATTCAAACAAACAAGTGCGCAGACAATACGAATTGTACCCATTATACAGTTAACATATAAAACGAAAGGGCCGGACTTTCATTCCGACCCTCCAAACATATACTGCATACCCGTTTACCCGGAGTGTTAAATCAAAATTCAAATGCAAAAGAAACCTTCGGCATGGCTACGGCTTTGTTTTCTCCATACACAAACACAGAGGCACCCAAAGACAGGTTCAATCCCCTGTTGGATGACAAGCTCCAGTTCCATCCGACACAAGGCTCAATTTCAAAGGATTTGTCAAATACATTGCCGGCATGGCTGCCTATACTGAAACAATAACCAGCCTTGATTCCTGCCATAGGAGTGCTTTTTTTCTTCTGAAAGTAAGCATGATAATCAAGAAATACATGTCCGAAAGCGGGCAATTCATATATCGGAGCCAAAAACAATCCTGCACCGGCTCCAAGATAATGATGCTCATTAAACATGTATCCATGCGAAGTGTCAAAGCCCATCCAGACCAGATACTGGTCAGTAAATGCCACATTTCCACGATATCCCCTGGCACGGTAAGAAATCGCCTCATCATCATTCTGAGCACTTGCGTTCAAAGAGATAATAGCAAGACCTGCAGCAATTGTAATCACTCTAAAGAAGTTCATCATAAATCATTTTGTCCGCGCCTGAATATTCAAAATCTTTGCCTGAAGATGAAATACAAAAAAAATTAATCAAAAAAATGTGTTTTCTGACTAAGTGAAAATTCAGGCAGAAATTCAAGGAAGAATACCCGCAGCAACTCCTATATCATGCTCCAATATCATTCTCCAAGTATCAAAGGCAACCAGGTCCTTATCTTGCAAACGGTCTAATTTTAAAACAAATTCACTGCCACTGGCCCCGATGAAGCGGAAGTGATTAGTCAGCAAGACATTCCCTTAATACGATTTCCCTGCTTCGGATGACCAATCAGTGAAAGCTAAAAATCTATTTGGAAATACATGCAGGCATGCAGAATCGTTTCTGCAACCATACTTCGGCAAGTGTTCACCTCAATCGTCAACTCTCAAGTGTTCTCGTATTATATCCAAGTGTTTCTAATACCTTCAAAATTTTCGGAGCACACCTTCAGCAAACATAAGCAATCATTTGCTGCTTTTTGACACAGGCACAAGCAATTGATTATCAACTCATTCCAGACGCACGATTCCCCATTTTAGGGGCATCTCAATTTATCAAATCCCTGAGAATTAAATAATTATGCTTCACAACGCAGGTTTGGATATGTGCTTGGATTCTTAAGCTCACTCCCCGGTAAATTCCAGGTCTCTCCCAACACGATGGCACAAATAGGCCAGCGGGGATACTTTGCATTGAGTCAACACGTTTACCAGAAAAACGGTTTAAAAATTGCGCCGTATTTTTACGTAATGCTCTCAAAATGCAATTCGGTTTAAGAATCGCACGATACTTTTACCGTTTTCTCATTGCCCCCACCACAAGCCGCGGCATGAAACAGTACTCCATTACACTGATAGAGCATGTCAGATAAAAGAAACGATTAAAACTCTGAGAATTGAATATTTGGAAACCAGGTAGAGTTGACCTCACCAAAAAACAAGGAAAAGGGGCTTTTCCTACGCAAAAATACATAGCAAACAGTTACGCCAAGAATGCAAAACAGATATACTAATGCTTTTATGCTGCTGTTGATTATTACATCAAACATAAGAAGTGACAGCATAAGCATAGTAACAATATATACAGTTCTAAAAACTATCAGTTTATGATTATTTATCATATCTACATCTCATTTGTAGTGTACAATATAGTTAAAAATACTGGGCAGATAATTATAAATCTGAAGCAGATTTAATAGTTGAGTACAAAGCCATCAATTACTATCCATAACAAATCTATATTATTTACTATTGTGCTCGACGGCTGGCACAGAAAAATGAGAACAGCCTGCTTTTTAGTGGAGCCCCTATAGAGAGTATGAATAAAACACTACTGATGATATTGTAGAGCTCTGCAATACAATTGGGAGGAGCGGAATAAAAACAAAGACTCCTGTCCAGTTGAGATGATCTCAAGAGGACAGGAGT
>CAJUEK010000094.1 GCA_910585445.1 uncultured Bacteroidales bacterium
AACCATACTAACCGTTATCGAATCGATATTTTCAAATTTTTGTCATATACTTAGACTTAAAACATAATCTGAATTACAACAATCAGCAATAGCAGGCCGGCAACAAATGGGCACGACATATTTCATCGTATTCCGATTTTTCCAAACGCCCTGCACAGACATATAGCCAATACTCTCCTACCGGGCCTTTTTCATTAATACGCTTAAGTAATGTTTTGTCCGAAAACATCGTTCTTATATATTCTTTAGGCTTTTCCCAACGTGTAGCTATATCTACATTATCCTCATCACCGTTATTGATAGTCAATCTTGCCCACTGATACAATTTATCGTCAGGCTTGGCAAGGTAAGCCTTATACATCATGTCCTCAACCTCATAAGCATCCATCTCATAAAAATATGAACCTCGGAACATCAGAAAACTCTGCCAGAACAGAAAATCCACATCATCTGAATATCGCGCCATAGCTTCTTTGTAGACCTGATATATCTTGACTTCGCAGTAGTTCTGCAACGGAGTGCCAAACTCTGTTGTTTCAAGAAGGATTTCACCAAGCAGGAAGCAATAATTCAAATAAGAGTCTGCGGAATGGCTGTCACTCTCCAAGACTTCATCCATAAATTTCAGGGCATCTTCCCACTTTTCGCCGTCAATAAGCTGACGCAATTTCGATTTCCAATTCATTTCAATTTCATTATAACAACCGTAGTATCATTGTACGTAGAATCTGGGAAAACACCCCGAGCCGACATCCATGACGCAGAAAGAAGCACCTAAAAAGACAGCAGGCAACATGCGATTGAATTTCTCATGGTCATTTGTATTTTAGTTGTACTTCGGTACCCGAATACACGGTATATCCGTCATCATCCGGACCATAAAGAGTCCGTTGCACTAAGTATAGTCAAAGTCAGAAGCAATCGTCAAGTTTATTTGTAAGATTGCCGAGACCTGCGACGCACAAATATAATCAATGAAAGCGGAAATACCATTGCATCAGGTATTTTCGGGGCAAATATATTGTGCTTTTCTTCTTATCTGCAAAAGAAATATTTAACACTCCCGCAGGTATAATCACTTAATCATCAACCTATTGACAAGCATCACATTTCTTCAACAAACTACTCAAAACAAGTTGTCTTCTCACAACACACTATCATACAGCCACTTAATACTAATTAAAATCACAATATTAAAGGCTACTGAATCAAATTCCCTCATTTTTTCCCGCAGATAAGTATCAAGATTAATCTTCCTGACAACATTGAGTTTACGGCGTATGCTGGAGCTTACATTGTAAAAGGGTTGACATATGAAACTGCAGCCAGAAACAATGGCATAAATTTAAACAGCTTTGATATATTCCCAGTCAAGTAAATTGCTGAATAATTCCCATATTTTTAGTATTTTTGCCAACCGTCCCCGGTGCAGGGGAAACTTATTGATTACAAACCGCGGCAAAAGCTATGTGCCACGTCACCGCATCCATATCATGAAATGCCGGACTGCCGCATTTAATTACCATAGAATATGGCCAACGAAAAAGAAGTCAGCATTGAGCTGAAACAGGAGGTAGCAAAAGGTTCCTACTCAAACCTCGCCATCATCACACATTCAAGAAGCGAGTTCATCATAGACTTCGCATCCATGCTCCCTGGCCTTCCGAAGCCGGAAGTGCACAACCGCATAATCATGACTCCGGAGCATGCAAAAAGGCTTTTCCTGGCACTGCAGGACAATCTCAACAAATACGAAAGCCAGAACGGCCCCATAATCATCGGTGAAGCTCCTAAGGCCCAGTTCCCGATGGGAGGATTGGGTGGAGGCGCAAAATCCTGACATCATGACAGATATTCAGATGAAAAACAATCAGACAATGGAAGAGCGGCTAAAGAAAATCAAAGCTTTCGCATTCGATGTGGACGGTGTGCTGACTGACGGAGGCATACTCGCAAACCTTGACGGGGAGCTGTTCCGCACATTCGACTCGAAAGACGGATTCGGGATGAGGATGGCCGCCATGCACGGATACAAGCTCGCCATCATTACCGGAGGACGCTCTGAAAGCATCAGAATGCGCTTCCGCACATGCGGGGTAAAGTCGGAAGACGTGTATCTGGGATCACGTGACAAGATGGAGGACTTCACGGACTTCTGCACAAGACATTCGCTCACTCCCGAACAGGTAATGTATTTCGGAGACGACATGCCCGATGTGCCGGTCATGCTGGCATGCGGGTGCGGAGTCTGTCCTCAGGATGCTGTACAAGAGGCGAAAGAGGCGGCAGACCTTATAAGCGACCGCCCGGGAGGCAAAGGATGCGCAAGAGCAGTCATAGAGTCCGTCATGCGGCTTCACGAAACATGGAGTCTTGATGTACAGGAATATAAAGCCAAATTCTGACATTTTCACGTTGCCCTTCAGCTGATTTTCACCACAAAATCACGCAGTTTGCGACAAATTTCATTCTTTCACGGAATAGCCGGCCGCAGGTAGTGGCCGGCATTTTTTATGTTATAATTTTGCACCCCGAAAACGTGTACTATAACTGAAACTACAATGAAATTTGAGAACAGGAACGTTCTGATAACTGGAGGAGCATCCGGAATCGGAAGACTTATGGGCATGATGGCCCTCGAAAAAGGAGCAAGGACACTTGTCATCTGGGACATAAATGCACAGAACATAGCAGCCACAACAGCAGAACTCGGCAGAAAAGGCAAAGTGAAAGGCTATGTTACCGACGTGTCAAACAGCGATGCAGTGGAAGCCTCATACAAGAAGACAATTGCGGAATGCGGTGATGTGGACATACTCATAAACTGCGCAGGAATCGTCACGGGGAACAGCACATTCGACAAGATGACAACAGCGGAAATCACAAGGACAATCGGCATCAATACAATCGCCCCGATGCTTGTTGCACGTGCCTTCCTTCCTGGCATGCTAAAGCGCAACAGCGGCCACATCTGCACAATAGCATCAGCAGCCGGCATGCTATCCAACCCGAGAATGTCCGTATATGCCGCAAGCAAATGGGGAGCGATAGGCTGGTCCGATTCTGTAAGGATTGAACTCAAGAACATGAAGAGCAATGTTCATGTTACCACAGTGGCCCCGTATTACATAAACACAGGCATGTTCGACGGCGTGAAATCACGCATTATCCCGATTCTGAAACCGGAACATGTAGCCTCGAAAGTAATCCGCGCAATCGAAAGGAACACCGATTTCAAAGGCATACCGTTCACGTTCCGCTTCATACGATTCTTCCAGGGACTGCTCCCGGCAAGCTGGTTCGATGTCATTTTCGGGGAATGGTTCGGAGTATATCACACTATGGACAATTTCACCGGACGCCGCAACAGCATTTCAGCTGCCAAGAAAGTATCATAAACACAAGAAATACTACAAAAGAAAATATTTCAGACTTAGTATATGACAATTTTTAGATTATGGTAATTTAATCCCTTGATTATCAAAT
>CAJUEK010000095.1 GCA_910585445.1 uncultured Bacteroidales bacterium
GTTGCGGGGAATTACTGTAAAATAGTTGAGAACATCATCCGGATGCATCTGTCGCATTGCATGACTTCGCTCCGGTTTCCCTCTTGTTTCCGATGCAAATTTAATAAATTATATTAATCCCGCAAAATTTCACCAAAAAATAAATGGCAAAGCGTATAGTAAAAATGGCAAAAATGAAGAGAGTGTTGAAGAGTTCGGAAAAATGCCTCAAAATCGTGGGGACGCACGGCTCGGGTGTCCGCCCAAACATCTGATTGTCAGACATTAATGTCGGACGCACGAGCCGTGCAATGTCACTAACTTAAGAAAGAGAGAGCTTATAAATTGACAAGCCGATTGGTACCAATCGGCTTGCTTTTTTCTCGTTCCAATTGTTATATTGTTGTGCGACAAGCACATAAATGCTAATAATATTAACAATTATGGAAGAGAAGATTCGTGTAATTTTTAACGCTTTCAGAGAGCATATTGTTGAGGTTTGTGATGACAAATCGCAGCGTGACCGCTATATTGTCTGTCCGCCGACAAAGAAGGCCACTCTGTTCACCAGAGTAAGAGTCTGGACTTTCAGGCTCTTGGTAACTGCCATCATGGCATGTTTCAGGCGAACTCTCTCGGTTGAGATTATGGAGTTTCTGGAAAAAGAAAAACTCCCTCAGACCACTCCCGAGGCATTTATCAAAAGGCGCGGATTTATTTCGTGCGATCTGTTCCGCGACCTGAATACATGGCTGCTCAAGACCGCAGCAGATAATGAATTCATCAAAAAATGGACTGGCGACAAATATCTTTGTGCAATTGACGGCACGCGGCTATCGCTGCCATACACCCTGTCACTATATATGAAATACAGGCAACGCACGGACAGGAATCACAATCTTGCCCGCGGCGTCTTCATCACGGATCTTACCGGCCGAACAATTCTGGCGGCAGATATGGTTCCGAATAAAACAGAGGAACGCAAGGCCGCCCTGGCATTGTTGCAGAACCATGATTTTCCACTGGAACTGAAATCGTCTGTCTTTGTGATGGATAGAGGCTACCCCGGGCTATATCTGATGAACTGGTTTCATGACAATACCGGCGGTTTTATTATTAGAGCCAAACGGGACACAAACAAACAGATTGCAGCCTTCATGGACTCGGGGCTAAAGGAACAGAACGTGACACTCTGCCTCTCTGGAAACAGACGTGATATCGATTATCCCACCCCTGCACCGCTGGCAGTGAGACTCGTAAGGTATCCGTCTTTCGACAAGGGAGACGAGCCAATAGTCCTCATAACCGATCTTGATGCAGAGACATTCCCTGTCGACAAGATCGTGGAGGCATACCGTCTGAGATGGCATATAGAGACTGAGATCGGGACAGCCAAAAACGAGTTACAGATAGAGATCTTCAGTGGTATAAGGGAATGTTGCATAAGGCAGGATTTCTTTGCCGCCATCTTAATGTACAACATGGAGAGCCTCATTAGAATACCCCTAAACGAGAAACTGGCTTCAGGAAAGACAAAAAAAAGATATCAGGTTGACATGAACTGCACATGGGCGTTAGTGGGCACATTAGTGGAGGCGCTAACTATGCCGGAAAAGATTTTCGACAGAAAATTAACTCTTTGTGTTAAATTCTTTTTAAGAATGCTATCAATACAACGTCCTGGACGTAGTTCTCCTCGAATTAAACGAAAGATTAAACTATATGGAAAATATATCACTTTTACTAATTATAAACGTGGAATTTAGTCTTAAGTTAGTGACATTGCACGAACCGTACGTCCGCCAACACCCTGATTATCTGACACATACCCTGACACACAAGCCGTGCATCCTACAATATGACCTGCAACACCCACCCTCTTCACATGAAAACATAAAAAAAAGCGCGGCAATGCCACGCTTTTATTTATGTTTTCGACACTCTCTTACTTAACGCCGAGCTGAGTCTTTACAAGAGGTGTGATATCGACAACCTCAGCCGATACGTAGGCAGGCATCTCAGAGGGGAATACCATCACGAGATTCTGCGCTGCGCCTACAGTCTTGATTGCATTGAGGAGCTTCTCCTGCACCGGCTGCATGAGCTGCTGCTGCTGACGCTGAAGGTCCTGCTGGGCAGTCTGAAGGAACTGCTGGGTCTTTTTGTCCATATCCTGGATTTCCTGCATGCGGCGCTCCTTGATTGACTGGGGAGTCGAAGCATCCTGTTCAAGCTGCTGGTATTCAGCAAATTTTTTCTGCATCTCCTCGTTGAGCTTCGCATACTCGTCCTCATACTGCTTTGAAGCCTCGCCAAGTTTGGTCTGGATTTCAGTCACCTCGGGCATCGACGCGAAAATCTCGTCAGCCGATACGATACCGAATTTCTGAGCTGCTACGCTCATAGGCAGTGCCACAAGCACTGCAAGAAGAATTTTCTTAATCATTGTATTCTAAATTTTAAATATTAATTGCAAGATTGTCAAATCCGCATCACTTGCCGTAACCGAGCTTGTTGAGCACTTCATTGCTCACATCGATACGCGGCGACGCGAATATGATGTCTGACGACGTAGCGCGGTCGAGTATCATCTGATATCCGCGCTCCTCAGCCACCTTTTTCGTAGCATTGTACACATCGTCCTGTATTGGTTTCATCAGAGTCTGGCGCTTCTGGTAGAGCTCTCCCTCAGGGCCGAAATATTTCGCCTTAAGCTCAGTGGCCTCTTTCTCCTTAGCCACAATCTCCTCCTCGCGCTTCTTTATCTGCTCGTCGGTCAGAAACACCTTTTCCGACAGATAATTCTTATACATGGCATCAGCCTCCTGATAGAGAGCGTCGAGTTCCTTCTGCCAGCGCAGCGACAACTGGTTGAGCTGCTCGTTGGCCATCTCGTAGGCAGGCACATTCTTCAGTATATATTCCATATCGACAAGCGCGAACTTCTGCGCGTGCGATGTCAGGGCAAAACCGGCCATGACAAGGAGAGTGACAAATATCTTTTTCATATCGTGTTGTCCGGTATATTATGGGTTATACATTCAACTTACAATATATATGACGCAAATATACGCATAAAGTTTTGAAAAGCATTTTATAAATTATGTTAATCGCGTCGTCGCGTCATGCCTGACCTGCAAATTTCCGACTCGTCTGACTCGTCCGACCCGTCCCCGGCTTAGAATTCCTGACCGAGGATGAAGTGGAAGTGGCTGCCGCCCTTGGTGCCGCGCACCTTGTCGAAACCGTAGGCCCAGTCGATACCCATCATACCCACCATAGGCAGATAGATGCGCAGACCGGCACCGGCGCTGCGCTTGAGGTCGAAGGGCGAGAAGCTCTTGACATCGGTCCATGCGTTACCGGCTTC
>CAJUEK010000096.1 GCA_910585445.1 uncultured Bacteroidales bacterium
CGAAGTTGAAAATATAACCGATGGGGAATAAGAAATTAATAAAAATATGGAAAAAAGGATTTCAGAAGAAGATTTTGAAGGATTTGTTCAAGACTTGACAGATTCAGGTCGTTTGGATGACAAAGAGGCAGGTATTGCTAAACGTATGCTTGATAAGGGATATGAAACATTATCTGATAAACAGAAATTTGTCTTTGTTAAGGCCATAGAGAACAATATGATTAAGGAATGTCAGAAGTGTGTCATTGATATTCCTGGGTGCGAAATGCTTGAAGCATATACCTCCATACCCATCATTTACCTCTCATGACATCAAGGTCAAACATGGCTTTGTCTGTTGCATTATAATGTTCCTTGGCCAGTGTTTTATTAACCATATCATCAATTTCATCGTCTGTAATAGTCTCAAACTGTAGATATTCCGGCGGATAGTCGGCCACCGATTCCGGTGATACTCGGCCACCTGGGTTAGATTCGCAAAGATATCAATATTTCTTTCTCATGCTATCTCCTTTCAGCTCGAAGCGGAGAGATTTATGCACGATTCTGTCCAGACATGCTTCTGCAAGCATCTCATTGCTGAAGACTCCATACCAGTCGGCGACTGCCAACTGGCTTGACAGTATCAGCGATTTTCTGTGATACCTGTCATCGATGATCTGCTCGAAGTCGTTCTGCTGCTGGCCTTCGAGACGCTTCATTCCGAAGTCATCTATGATGAGCAGGTCCAGATGCTCGATCTTCTCGAAGAACTTGAGTTCGTGTCCCTCAAGCCGGGCAAGTTTGAGTTCGTCCATCAGTCTGCTGACAGTATAGTACCTGACTTTGTACCCAAGTCTGCAGGCACGCTCGCCAAGAGCGCAGGCGAGGAACGATTTTCCGGTACCGGTTGGTCCACTGATGACGATGGTTGCACCGTTTTTCAAGAACTCTCCAGTGGACAGCTGTGTGATGGCTCCGGCAGGGATGCCGCGTGCATCGCTGGCTTCGAGTTCTTCCAGGCTTGCCTGCTGCTTGAAGTTGGCATTGCGTATCAGTCTGTCGATTCTGTTGTTGCGACGGCTGTCCAGCTCGCTCTGCAGCAGCAGTTCGAGGCCGTCCGGGAAGGAGAGTTTATCTATCTGGTGTGTTTCGTTGAGTGTTTTCCAGCAGGATGCCATTCCGGGCATGTGCAGGGTGTGGAAGGAGTTTGATATGGTGTCCATTTCTGTTGTCGATTATTATTGGAAGAAGATAGTGCCGCGCATGTTGGCATGGCCTGTGGGCTCCGGCACGGCTACGGAGTCCACGATCTGACGAGACTGTTGTACGGTCTTAAGGACGTTCTCAAGCCTCTTGCCGGTGAAGAGCCTGTTCTCGAGACATATCTCGCATGCCTCCTCGAAGACATCCTCCGGATAGTTCTTCTGGAGTCTCAGCATCATGTCGCAGGTCTTGTAGTAGTACTCCGGAGGGCAGGAACCGTTGGAGCCTGCGAACATTGAGTCAAACAGGGCGAGGAGAGCATCGGAGACATGCTTTGCCCTGTCCTTGTAGTAGGATGCCGACCGTTTCGTGAAGGCAAGCGTATTGGAGGCCAGATGCTCATCTATGGACGTGTAACCGAAGCTGCGGTCACGCCTGTGTGTTGCGACAAGCTCGCCTCTGACATAGACCTTTACAAGCGTTGACGTGAAGATTATCTTCGCTTTGCATCCTATGAGTGTGTATGGCACGGAGTAGTAGTGCTTGTCACAGCTCAGATAGACATGACCGTTCTGCTGTACGGTAACCTCGGCGTAACGCTTCATCTGGTACGGAGTTTCAGGCAAAGGGAGAAGTTCAGACTTTTCCACTGCGTGGAAGTGCTCTTCTCTGGTGTAGGGACGCTGCTGCATGCGTGTCTGATTATGGCAGGCAAGGAACTCGGACACTGCGGCATTCAGTTCCTCCAGAGAGAAGAACTGGCGGTTTCTCAGGCGTGCATATATCCTGTGGTAGATGATCTGCACCTGATTCTCCACCTTGGCCTTCTGCGTCGGCTTTACGGGCTGGCATGGTATCGTGACGAAGCCGTAGTGGTTGCCCATGTCGTCCATTGCCTTGTTCAGTACAGGCTCGTACTTGTCGGCCTTTATGACCGCAGCCTTAAGGTTGTCAGGGACGACTATCCTGGGCACTCCACCATAGAACTCAAGGGCCTTGCCCAGTGCATGGAGGAAGTCCTCCGTCTTCTGGGACGGGACACAAAGAGCGAACGTATAGTCCGTGCATGCCATTGTGCTCACAAAGGTCTGCACCTTGATCAGCTCGCCGGTCTCCACATCCACGTAGCCGAGCGTGTCACCTGCAAAGTCAACGAAGAGTTCCTTTCCTGGATCATGTGGCAACGCAGAAGTCGGTGTCTTCTGGGCCCTGAGATTCTGCGCCAGGTGGAAGTAGAACTGGGATTTCTCGTATCCATCCGGATGCATACGCTTGTAGTCTCCCCATACGAGCTGCCGAGTCACATGCTTGTGCGACAGCTGCTCGACGAAGTCCGGAAGCAGTTCCAGGAACGTCTCCATTCTCTCATCAGTGTATGCAGGATTGCCCGGATGGAAGCGCTTCTCCAGGACTGGATCGTCCAGTTTAAGCAACCCATCTATGCCGAGAGGGTCACTCTCTGCACGGTTCACATACTCGTTTGCCTTGTCTCGGCTCATCCTGAGATCCTTAGCAATCTGCCTGTTCGAGACACCGGCTTTCTTCAGATGAAGAAGTTGCTTGATCTTGCTCATGTCAATGATTGTTCCTGCCATATTCCTTTGCCTGTTTTGAATGCGGCAAAGTTAGGCGATTTGACATGAGGCTGGCCGACAATGCTCCGGAAAAGATTGCCTGTCAAGGTGTTGTCTTTTACAAGTGGCCGAGCATGCTCCGGAAAAGCAGGCGCGGTACATAATTTCTGCAGGAGTTCCTGCAACGTGGCCGACAATGCTCCGGAAAAATAGAGCGCCGGCGGCGATTTCAAGTGGTTTTTGCTCATTTTACCTATCATTTTATAGGTAGACGAGCATCATTTTGGCCTATTTCAGGCTGGAATTACTGGCCGACCATGGTCCGGAATACGTACTCAAACTGAATACCTGTTTTTGTTCCAGTAATATGTTTAACATTCACATTATTACCCAAAACACATTCTATGAATTTTTCGCCCAATGGAGACAATATATATTTATCTCCTTCTTCACTGATCTTAGCCATCCG
>CAJUEK010000097.1 GCA_910585445.1 uncultured Bacteroidales bacterium
GGCTCGCTTTTCAATGACCGCTTCAACTTCACTATCGGCTACTTCGACAAGCGCAACTCAGACCTGCTCTATCCGTTGACCCTCCCGTTCTCGCAGGGTACGCTTGCGAATTCCGGCAGCCTTCCTTCAATCACCCAGAATATGTGTACGATGACGAACCGTGGATGGGAACTTCAGTTCGGCGTGGACATCATTCGCAATGCCGACCTGAGATGGAACTTCTCGCTTGACGCATCTTTTGTGAAGAACAAGATTCTCAGCCTGCCTAACGGCCGCGATGTCGTAGGACAGGGCCTTTTCCAGGGCAAGTCGCTTTATGAGCACTTCAACTATGAATGGGCAGGTGTGGACGAACTGACAGGCAACTCGTTGTACTACATCAATCCTTCATCTCCCGAATGGTACGAATACAACTCGGAAGGTAAGTTCGTGTTCAACCAAGACCTTTATGACAAGACCATAGCTGAAGCAAAGAGCACAGGACACTATTTTGAGGATGAAAACGGTGTGGCTTATACTGACCGCACGACCTATGCGAAGCGTAAACTTATGGGCACTGCTCTTCCGACCGTCTACGGCTCTTTCGGCACCACTCTTTCTTGGAAAGGCATCAACTTTGGCCTCCTCTTCACTTACAGCCTCGGCGGCAAGACATACAACGGCAACTATGCCAACCTGATGAGCCTCAACGCTCAGTCGCCGGGTGCCCTCCACAAAGACATTCTCAATGCTTGGAACGGCGCTCCAGAGGGAACTGTTGAACGAGAGAAAGTAAATGGCATATATCACATCAATTCGGGTGATGTAAACGCCAACGGCGTGCCTGCGGTTGACACTACGCTTGACCAGTACAACAATGCCAGCTCGAGCCGCTGGTTGGTCAGCAACAACTATCTTGCCCTGAAGAATCTGAACGTCAGCTATGATTTCCCCAAAAAATGGGTTAACGCTCTTTCCATGCAGGGCCTGAATCTCGGTTTCTCGGTTGACAACCTCTTCATCATCACTCGTCAGAAGGGTCTTAACCCTCAGTATAGCAATGCTGGCGGCCAGGGAGCATATTATGTGCCGGCTCGAGTCTTCTCATTCCAGCTGACAGCTAAGTTCTAAGAAGTCTAATTAGGTACGCAAATCAAGATAATTCGATATGAAAATAAATAATTTTTTTAAAGGCCTCGTAGGGGTAGCGGCTTTGGGAGTTCTTTCTGGCTGCTCCAGCGATTACCTGGACTTGAAGCCGGAGTCCAATCCTTCACAGGAGGATGTCTTCGCTACTACTGAAGGCGCGGCACTTGCCATCAACGGCATATGCCTGTCAATGTACACGCAGTATCAAGGTACTGAATGGAACCAGTTCAACGGTGAGCCTTGGTGCAACACCTGGTGTAACGATGCAATGGGACAGGACTACATCTCTGGACTGGCCGGTGCGGCTTTCGGTGCTGATATCGTTAAGCATGAAAGCTGGGACAACGGCAATCTCCTGATTGCTGTCGGCCCTTGGATGTTCTACTACAACATCATAAACCAGGCCAACAAGGTTCTGGCAGACATCGATAAAGCAGAAGGCACTCAGGCAGAGAGGGATTTCATCAAGGCCCAGGCCTTGACGTTCCGTGCACATGGGTATTCCAAGCTGTTGACGTACTTCGCTCCCCGCTGGGAGGACAGCAACAACGGCTCGTCTTACTGCCTGGTGCTCCGCACTGACCCCGAAGTAAAAGATGTTCCGTTGTCTACAATGGCGCAGGCATTCGATATGATTTATAAGGATCTTGACGATGCAATAGCTCTGTATCAGGGTGCCAACATAAAGCGTGAGGCAAAATTCCAGCCGGATCTCAGCATCGCGTATGGCGTATATGCACGTACTGCGCTTACAAAGAACGACTGGCCGAAGGCTCAGGAAATGGCCCGCAAGGCCCGCGAGGGCTATGTGATCATGGATGCCGCCACTTATCTGGGCGGTTTCTATGAAGACAATGATGACTTTATGTGGATTTCGTCGTCCACGGAGTCTGATGTCTACTATTGGTCATGGGGCAGCCATTTTGCAGCCAACGGACTGTATGTCAAGAATTGGCAGCTTGGTGGCGGCGCAATCGATATGACTCTTTATCGTGAGCTCGACCCGAAAGACATTCGTCGCAAGTGCTTCCTGACTCCCGACAAGTTGGCTTTGCTCAATAGCATAAATTCTTCTTGGAACCCCGGAAAACTGAAAGAGGCTGATTTCTGGTCCAAGTCTCTGGTGGATGCCACCAAGGAACTCGACCTTTCGTTCGGTCCTTCCAAGAAATCCGGCGCAGGCCGCGATGGCAAGTGGGGTCTCTACAATTCGGCATACTTCTATTCGAAGTATTACCTTGACGATGTGTTCACAGGCAACCTGAGCGATATACCCTTGCAGAATGGCTACCACGCTTACTATACTTTGAGTGCCAGCGGTCCGATTCTTGCGGCCGGAGGCAAATATGCTTCGCTTACCACGACTCCGTTCGGTGCGCAGTATAAGTTCTTGTCCAAAGCGCAATACGGCGCTTCCACCTATCCGTTCATGCGTGCTTCAGAGATGCTGCTCGCCGAAGCCGAGGCAGCTTACCACAATAATGATGTGGCTACTGCACAGAGCTGTCTGAACGAGCTCAACTCCAAGCGCATTGAAGGATACAGCTGCACGAAGACCGGTGATGCCCTGTTCAAGGAAATCATGGTGACGCGCCGTATCGAACTTTGGGGAGAAGGTCAGAATTTCACCGACTTCAAGCGCTGGAACCTTCCTATCGTGCGTAATGCATGGGTAGCCGGTGACGCCAACAGCGGCAACTGGGTAAGTGAACGTTCCGGAGAAATCCCGGTAAACAAGAAGTCGGCTTGGAAGATGCCGTTCCCGCTTTCAGAAAGCCGCTACAA
>CAJUEK010000098.1 GCA_910585445.1 uncultured Bacteroidales bacterium
GAATGTCTTTAACATAATTGATTAGATTGGTTAATAAAAAGTGTGCGAATTTAAGCTTTTTTATCGATTCATCAAGATGGTAAAGGCAATTCAGCTACAATTTACTCCTATAAGCCATATCACCCGAAGCTCACCAACCTTTCCCGATATTGTCCGCAATCATGGCCACGAGCCTTTCACGTGCCTCCACACTTGCCCAGGCGACGTGAGGAGCAAGACGCAAACGTTCCGGATGCCGGACATGCAGAAGAGGACTGTCCGATAAAAGAGGCTCATCGGCAAACACATCCAAGGCAGCACCCGCTATAATCCCCTCGTCAACGGCGCGGGCAAGAGCGCTTTCACTGACAATTCCTCCCCGCCCCATATTCACGACAAACGCCTGGGGCTTCATCATCTCCAGCTGCTTCTCCCCTATCAGCCCGTCCGTCCTTTCATTAAGCGGCGCATGCACCGACACCACATCGGATACCCTGAGAAGCTCCTCAAGAGGCAGACTCGGATAATCCTGGCAATGGGATGTTCCAGAAGTGGAATAATAGCATACCTGCATGCCGAATGCCTCCGCAACCGATGCGACACGCCGGCCGATGTTACCCATACCGATGATTCCCATAGTCTTTCCTGCAAGTTCACGCCACGGCACGCTCACATCAGTGAAGCTCACTCCTGAAGAATATCTGCCCGACTTTACGGCCGAATCAAAATAAGGGGCGTTTCCGGCAAGGGAGAGGATGTGCATGAAAGTGGCCTGCACCACAGAATCCGTCGAGTATCCGGCAACATTGCGAACAAGTATCCCCTTTGAGGCGGCATAGCTGACATCAATATTGTTGACACCGGTGGCGGCCTCACAGATGAGCCTGAGGCGCGGAGCGGCATCTATCAATCCGGCAGTCACCCTGACTTTGTTGACTATCAGCACATCACAATCCCCGACACGCTCAAGGGCCTGGGCAGGGTCCGAAGAGGGGTAGCATACGAGTTCACCATACTTTTCAATCGGGGCAAGCGAGATTTCGCCCATAGTCCCCGCATCAAGAAACACTATTTTCATAATTATATTTTATTTGTTTTCATACATAAGGTGCAGCAGAGGCTTGTTTTTGCCATCCCTGTCCGCGAAAGTCCGCGTCAACGAAAAGCATTTCGACATTGCCGTCTGCCACACCGGCAAATCCGGCAAGTCCACCGTCTTCCATATGATAAGCCCAAAGGGACACCTGAGCGAAATAGAGCGGAAGACGCTCCTTATAATATTCATAGTCCTCATGGGAAAGAAAATCATCAAGAACGGCCTGTCGTATTCCTGATGTCATATTATTTTTCCCATCTTCAATTCGGTCTTCAATATCTCGTACACGTAAGCCGAACTTTCGATATAAAGTCCTGTTTGCGGCTCGGAGAGTCTGGTGAATGTCTCCGAGTTATAGAACATAGCTATCGCTTCGGTCAGGGCCAGACCTCTATCTTCCATGAGATAAGCCACTATGTCTTTTGTAATGCCTTCAATGAGGTATTGCGCTTTTTTATCGGTCATAATATGGTCAGATATTGGATGGCACGTGTCGAGTGAAAGAAATATTGCGACGAGATTTTCTTGTAACGCAGTCCCGCCACCAGCATTGGCAAGTCGATGATACCGTCGTCGAAATTGCGGAAAAGCGTAGCGATGGTATCGTCCGCCACAGGGCCTATTACGATGTCGTACAGATGAACTGGCTGCCGGCTTTCGCGACTGCGGTTCGCCATGACGAACAGCGCCCATTCCTCGTTGGGTTCGGCAAAACGTTTCATGGCGAGCATCTCGTCGGCTACCGCGGCTGCTTCATCGAACTCGAATGCGCTGACAACCGGCTCTCCGCCATAGATAGCCGCAGTGCGACGAGCCATCTGAATAGCTTGCTCCTCAATCTCGGTAAGGTAAAACCCTTGTCCGAAATCCTTGTAGGGTTTGCATCGCGCGAAATCTATCCGTTCGATTGCAATATTGGAGCCGTGGTACAGTTTCATCGTATGCCTCCTCCGTTATTGAAACAAACCCGCGTCAAATCCTGCACACTGTCCCGCAGCGAGAGCAAGTGTTCCGCTTCGAAATGCTCGACAAGGAAATCCAGCCCTTTGTAACGATTCAAGTAGTTGCTGGCTTCCCGCACGGT